>CAKTNW010000015.1 GCA_934589145.1 uncultured Oscillospiraceae bacterium
GAGCTGTTCCCCCGTCTGGAGGAGCGCCATTGGCAGCTGGCGGGCACCCTGTCCGGCGGCGAGCAGCAGATGCTGGCCGTGGGCCGTGCCCTGATGAGCCGCCCCAAACTGCTGATGCTGGATGAGCCGTCCCTGGGTCTGGCGCCGCTGGTGGTGCAGGGGATCTTTGATATCATCCGTACCGTCAACCAGCAGGGCGTCACTGTGCTGCTGATCGAGCAGAACGCCAACATGGCCCTGAAGATCGCCGACTACGCCTACGTTCTGGAAACCGGCAACATCACCAAGTCCGGTACCGGCGCGGAGCTGCTGGCCGACGAGTCCATCAAGGAAGCCTATCTGGGCAAAAAGAAGAGTTGACAAAAAGAAAGCCGGTCATACGACCGGCTTTCTTTTTGTTATGTAGGTTACTGCGTCATGAATTCCCGCTCCAGTTGATACAGCAGACAGCCATGATGGTCAATCTGGTGGTTCAGCCGGATAAGCTGGGGAGATACCGATTGGCCGGAGCTGCGCATCAGCGTTTGTCCTTGTTGTCGGTACTGCCGGATCCTGCTGGAATGAAAAGAAATTCTGATCAGGGAGACTGTGCGCGCTAAGTAATTCATAACTACCTCCTCATCCGCCGTCATACGGCTTTTCGTGTGTAAAAAAACGCTTTTCTGTCCTGGTGAGGGGATTCTATCACGGTGTGGCTGTCGAATACTGTCTCATCCTGCCTTGGGGCAAGAAAAATATCCATATTTTGTGAAGGGTGACGAATTTGCGTGTACATATTGAAAATTAACACAGCTGTGCGATAAAAAGCTGTTAAGAAAGCGGCCGCGTCAGGTGGAGGAAAGACAATTTTTTCCACCGCCATGCCGGGGAAGTGCTTTCCTTTTGGCCGGCCATGTGGTATGATAGCGGAAAATTACTGCTTCGCGGGGAGGTGGACAAGTGGTCTGGTTCATTGTGGCAGCTGCCAGTCTGGTGGCAGGTATTATCCAGTCCGTTACGGGCTTCGGCTCCGTCGTGTTTCTGATGATGGTGCTGCCCTTTTACTTCGATATGATCGACGCGCCGGCGCTGGCCATCGTCATCAACCAGCTGTTCTGCATGGCGTTGTTCTGGAAGTACCGCAGGCACATTCAGTGGCGGGTGGCACTGCCGCCCACCATTGCCTTCGGCGCGGCCAATCTGCTGACCATGCCCTTTGTGAATGGCCTGGATCTGCACATCCTGGTACTGGTGTTTGCCGTGTTCCTGATCCTGCTGGCGCTGTATTTCCTGGTGGTGGCCCGTCGGGTGCGCTTTGCCCCCAAGCCTGCCGCGGGCGTGGTCTGCGGCGCGCTGTGCGGTGTCAGCGCGGGCCTGTTCGCCATCGGCGGCCCGCCCATGGCCCTGTATTTTGTATCAGCGGCCGAGAGCCATGTCAGCTATCTGGCATGTATGCAGTTTCTGTTCACCGTCACTGGCCTTACCGGCATCGTGGGCCGTCTGTGCAACGGCCTGCTCCGGCCGGGGATCCTGCCCTATGCCGCCGTAGGCGCCGTCTGCATCCTGCTGGGCGCGGTGGTGGGCGGCAGGATCGCCGGAAAACTGAACGCCGACACCATGCGCACTGTGGTATACATTTTTGTGGGCGTTTCCGGCGTGATATTGCTGGCTCAGCAGCTATGAAGGGCGCGAGCGCCATGAACGGGATCATTGAACGCCTGCACCGCCGGCAATTCCGGCGGGGATAGACACCGGGCAAAAAACACGGTATACTGGACACACTGAATGAAAAAAGGGGAGGGGATCCGTTATGCAGGTGCTGTATGCCCTGGAATCCATCCGCACGCCGTGGCTGGACACGGTGATGGCGGCCATCACCCACCTGGGGGAGGAGACCGTCTTTATGGTGGCGGCGCTGTTCGTCTTCTGGTGCGTCAGCAAGCGCCACGGCTACTATCTGCTGGCGGTGGGCTTTGCCGGAACGGTGCTGAACCAGTTCCTGAAGCTGCTCTTCCGCATCCCCCGCCCGTGGGTGCTGGACAGCAACTTTACCATTGTAGAGAGCGCCCGTGCCCAGGCCACCGGCTATTCCTTCCCCAGCGGCCATACCCAGAACGCCGTGGGCACCTTCGGCGGCATCGCCCGGTTCACCCACCGCAGGTGGGTGCGCATCGTCTGCATCGTCATCGCGGTGCTGGTGCCCTTCTCCCGCATGTACCTGGGCGTCCATACGCCGCTGGACGTGGGCGTGGCCGCCGTGACGGCGGTGGCGCTGCTGTTCCTGCTCTATCCCATCATGGAGCGCAGCGACGTCCGCCACGGTGTTATGGCCGCGGTGATCGGCGTGATGCTGGCGCTGGCGGTGGGCTATCTGCTGTTCGTGTCGCTATATCACTTCCCGGCGGATGTGGACGCCGACAACCTGTCCCACGGCGTGGAAAACGCCTGGAAGCTGCTGGGGGCCACGGTGGGCCTGCTGGCGGCCTGGTGGCTGGATGTCCGGTTCATCCACTTCGATACCCGTGCCGTCTGGTATGTGCAGCTCATCAAGCTGGCGGGCGGCCTTGTGCTGCTGCTGGCCATCCGCGCCGTGCTGAAGGCACCGCTGGCGGCGCTGCTGGGCGCGGGAGCGGGCGGCGCGGTGCGCTATGCCGTCATGGTGCTGTTCGCCGGTGCCGTGTGGCCCATGACCTTCGCGCCGTTGTGCCACGCGCTGGAAAAACGGGTCTATTGACGGAATAGAGCCCCGGCTTCCCGGCGCATACTAGGGGCTGTGAACGAAATGTAAAATTTTTCACGGCGGGAACAAATAGCACTTCAAATCCGTCTATACTTATGCTATGATAACAAATGGCGCAGCCTCTGCGCCGATACGAGAGAAAACACCCATATTTGCCCGCAAGGGCCAGAAAAAAGGAAGGGATATCGGATGAAAAAGATGATCGCCGCCCTGCTGGCGGCTATGATGATGCTGACGCTGGCCGCCTGCGGCGGCGGAAGCGATACCAAGACCGTGGACGTCCAGAAGCTGGCCGACGACCTGAAGAGCAATGTGCCCTACAGCGCCGATATGATCGCCACCGCCGTGGAGGATCTGAACTATAAGCTGGATCCCCCCGAGGGCACCACCATCACCGGCTACATGGCCGACGGCAACACCGCCGACCTGATCATCGTGGGCCAGTGCGCCAGCGAGGATGACGCCAAGACCCTGTACGCCAACGTACAGACCTATCTGGACGACCTGAAGCGGGAGGCCAACCTCTATCAGCCGGAGGAAGAGGCCCGCATCGACGGCGCGCTGCTGCGTCAGACCGGTACCCTGGTGGTGCTGTGCGTCAGCGATGACACCGCCGCCGCCACCTCCATCGTGGAGGGCTATCTGAAATGAGCCGGTACAGAGGACGCCGCCGGGGCGTGTCGCCCCTGATGCTGCTGATCGCGCTGGTGGTGGCCATCGCCGCCGTGGTGCTGATCATCATCAATCTGGGCAAGGACAAAAAGCCCGCCAATGACGACGCGAATACGCCTCCCGCCACCGGCGATACCACCGACCCCGGCAATACGGACGACCCCAACGCCGCCGATCCCGTCGCGCCGGACGACACCACCCCTACTACCTATCAGAGGATCGAGCTGCAGGGCGATCAGCAGCAGTATGACGCCGTGTACCGGGTGGGCGACACCGGCTATGAGATGTACAGCTATGTGGACAGCACCGCCAAGAAGTACGCCGACAATGTCAACGCCGTGGCGGACGCGCTGGCGGGCAAGGCCAACGTGTACATGCTGCCCATCCCCCTGAGCTCCGGCATCTGCCTGCCGGACGAGCTGTACG
The DNA here is from genome assembly GCA_934589145.1 of uncultured Oscillospiraceae bacterium. Classification (GTDB taxonomy): domain Bacteria; phylum Bacillota; class Clostridia; order Oscillospirales; family Oscillospiraceae; genus Vescimonas. The sequence continues at coordinate 3,818 of CAKTNW010000015.1, forward strand.
GCAAGGATATCTTCGCCGACCAGAAGAGCGCTGAGCAGAAGATCATCGGCTATATGAACGGCAACGTGAAGTCCGTGGCGCTGTATGACGCGCTGCTGGCCCACCGTACCGAGTATGTCTATTTCCGCACCGACCACCACTGGACGGCCACCGGCGCTTACTACGCCTACGAGCAGTTCTGCAAGGTCAAGGGCATCACCCCCACGCCCATGGCCAGCTACAGAGTGGACGAGTATGACGGCTTCCTGGGCACCTTCTATCGGGATTCCAACCAGAACGCCACCATGGGAGCCAATCCCGATAAGGTGGTGGCCTATCATCCCCTCAGCACCGAGGCCACGCTGGACTACGGCGACGGGGAGAACGCCAACCTGACCCGGGGCAAGATCATCTACGATGAGTCCGACGCCCCCGCCAGCCTGAAATACGGTGCCTTCATCACCGGCGACAACGCCTATTCCGTCATCAACAACCCCGATGTGACCGACGGCTCCAGCTGCATCGTGGTGAAGGAGTCCTTCGGCAACGCCTTTGTGCCGTTCCTGACGGATCATTATCAGACCATCTATGTGCTGGACTACCGGTACTGGAAGGGCAGCATCAGCCAGTTCGCCCAGGATAAGGGCGTCCAGGACGTGCTGTTCGTCAATAACCTCTCCGCCATCCGATCCACCGCGCTGGTCAGCGACCTGCACAACGTGGTGTGATGTTGGCGCAAAATCTGACGATTTTGCTGCCAAGGGGAATTGCGGCCGACTGCGCCTTTGCCGCTGTCGGCGGGGTGTGGTCACCCCGCCCTACGCACCGGCTATCGAAATCTTTCGTAGGGCGGCATGACCACATGCCGCCGCCCCCTTATGACTCCGCACAACTGATCATCCCCTGTGGGACAGAGCGCTGCTCTGTCCCACTTTCCGGCAAAAACGCCGTAAACGACCTGTAAATTTTCCAAAGGAGAACGCCTTATGGTATTCAGCAGCACCGTCTTTCTGTTGATCTTCCTGCCCGTGGTGGCGGGGATCTATTTCCTGTGTCCCCGCAAGGCACGCAATACTGTGCTGCTGCTGTTCAGCCTGGTGTTCTACGGCTGGGGTGAGCCAAAGTATATCCTGATCATGCTGTTCTCCACGGTGTTCGACTACACCAACGCCCGGCTCATCGGCCATTTCCGGGACGCCGGGAAGCAGAAGGCCGCCAAGGCGGTGCTGATCGTGGACGTGGTGGGCAATCTGGGCATCCTGGGCTTCTTCAAGTACACGGATTTCGCCATCGACAACCTGAACGGCCTCCTGAGCGCGGGCATCCCCGCCCTGGGACTGGCCCTGCCCATCGGCATCAGCTTCTACACCTTCCAGACCATGTCCTACACCATCGACGTGTACCGGGGCATCGTCAAACCCCAGAAGAACATCCTCAACGTGGGCGCGTATGTGACGCTGTTCCCCCAGCTGATCGCCGGCCCTATCGTCCAGTACAAGACAGTGGAGCACGAGCTAATGTACCGCCGCGAGAGTGTGTTTGAGGCCAGCCGCGGTATGCAGCGCTTCGTGGTGGGCCTCGCCAAAAAGGTGCTCATCGCCAATCAGGTGGGCGCCCTCTGGGAGCAGATCAGCGCCATGTCCGCACCCTCCGCCGTGACGGCGTGGCTGGGCGCCATCGCCTTCACCTTCCAGATTTATTTCGATTTCTCCGGATACTCCGACATGGCCATCGGCCTGGGGCATCTGTTTGGCTTCCACTTCCTGGAAAACTTCGAGCATCCCTACGAGTCCCGCACCGTTACGGAATTCTGGCGGCGGTGGCACATCAGTCTCAGCACCTGGTTCCGGGAATACGTCTATATCCCCCTGGGCGGCAACCGTCACGGCAAGGCCCGGCAGATCCTGAATCTGCTGATCGTCTGGTTCCTGACGGGCCTGTGGCACGGCGCAAGCTGGAACTTCGTCCTATGGGGCCTCTATTACGCGGTGCTGCTGATCCTGGAGAAGCTGTTCCTGCTGCGGTGGCTGGACAAGGCTCCCAAATGGGTGGGCCATGTGTACACCATCTTCGCCTTTATCATGGGCTGGGTGCTGTTCGCCATTACCGATTTCGGTCAACTGGGACAATACGTCTCCGCCATGTTCACGGCACACATCGCCGATGGCACGGCGCTGTATCTGCTGCGCTCCAACGCGGTGCTGCTGATCGCCGCGGCCATCGGCTGCACCACCGGCCCGCTGCGGCTGTGGAACCGCGTGGAGGGCAAGCTGTCCGACACCGCCGCCGTGACGCTGCGCACCGTTGGCGTGGTGCTGTTGCTGCTGCTGTCGGTGGCCTTCCTGGTGGGCGACAGCTATAACCCCTTCCTCTACTTCCGCTTCTAAGGAGGAGCATCTATGAGTAACCCCGAAAAAGGCGGCGCCCGCCTGATGAAAAGTGAACACAAGCGCCGTGAGCTGGCGCCGCTGGTCGCCATCTTCGGCATCCTGGTGGTATTGGCCCTGGCCTCGCTGCTGACGCCGGAGCGGGAATTCTCCCCCAACGAGAACCGCTACCTGCAGCTGAAGCCGACGCTCACCTGGACGACCCTCATGGACGGCACCTTCACCCAGAAGGCGGAGGACTACACCTCCGACCAGATCGCCCTCCGGGATACCTGGATGGAGACGGCCTCCCTGGTGCAGCGCGCCGCGGGACGGCTGGAGATCAACGACACCTGGCTGGGCCGGGACGGCCGCTATTTCGCCAAGGTTACCCCCGACACCTTCGATACCGACCAGTACCATAAGAATCTGGAGCAGGTGCGGACGTTCTTCGACGCCAACCCCGACAAGGACTGCCGTCTGATGATCGTCCCCACCCCCGCCTATATGCTCCGGGACGACCTGCCCGCCAACGCGCCCCTCTTCGACGCGGACACCTGCTTCGGCACGCTGCTGAACGAGTTCGGCAGGCAGGCCATCGACCTGCGCGCCGCCCTGATGCCCGACGCGGCCGACATGTACTACCGCACCGACCACCACTGGACGACGGAAGGCGCGCAGACCGCCTACGGCGTATGGTGCGCCGCCACCGGACATGAGCAGCAGAACTGGCAGCTGGAAACGGCCAGCACCTGCTTCCGGGGCACCCTGTACTCCAAGGTGCTGCTGCCGGACAGCCCCTATGACACGGTGTCCATCGCGTCTGACGCCGCCATCCGCTCCATGGACTGCGACGGCGAGGTGTCCGACAGCCTGTACAGCATGGCGGCGCTGGAGGAGAAGGATCACTACAAGATCTTCATGGGCGGCAACTACGCCAAGGTAGTTATCGACACCGGCGCGAATACCGGCAAGTCCCTGCTGGTGGTGAAGGACAGCTTTGCCAACAGCTTCCTGCCCTTCCTGGTGAGGGACTACGACACCATCACGGTGCTGGATCTGCGCTACTACCGTGACGGCGTGCAGTCCCTGGCGGATGAGGCCGACGATGTGCTGGTGCTGTATGAGCTGACCAACTTTGCCGCCGACAAGAACCTCTATAAGCTGAATAAGAGCTGAGGCTATTTTTCCAAAAAAAGGCAGTCAAAAGGCTCCCTTTCCGTAAAGGGAGCCTTTTGACTGCCTAAAATTGAACTGTATTGACCGATATTGGTCAATACTAATATACATCATTTTCGGTTAACATGCAAGTAGAAAGTGGGGCTTGCATGTTATGATCTCCTACGAAATTCTTTGGGATACCATGAGAAGGAAGGGTATCTCCCAATATGCCCTTATTAAAAAATACAAAATCAGTCCCGGACAGCTGACCCGGATGAAGCGCAACGAGAGTGTCAGCACGCATACGATTGAAATGTTCTGCCGGATATTGAAGTGCGACGTCAGCGACGTGATGTCCTATGTTCCGGAGGATGAGGAATAGGCAAGGCGAAGGCCCTTTTTTGGCCCGCGCCTTGCCTTTTTTGCCGGGATGTGATACAATAGCCCCGCAAAATCGAAACAATTCCGAAAGGAGCAATGATACTATGGAACTGAAAGACATCCTCAGCCGCGTGGATCATACGCTGCTGAGCCAGAGCGCCACCTGGGCGGAGATCAAGGCCATCTGCGACGACGGCGTCAAGTACGGCTGCGCCAGCGTGTGCATCCCCGCCAGCTATGTGAAGCAGGCGGCGGAGTATGTGGCGGGCAAGATCGCCGTCTGCACCGTCATCGGTTTCCCCAACGGCTATGACACCACCGCTGCCAAGTGCTTCGAGGCGGCCGACGCCGTGAAGAACGGCGCGTCCGAGATCGACATGGTCATCAACATCGGCTGGGTCAAGGACGGCCTGTACGACCGGGTGCTGGACGAGATCCGGCAGGTGAAGGCCGCCTGCGCGGGCAAGCTGCTGAAGGTGATCATCGAGACCTGCATGCTGACCGACGCCGAGAAGATCGAGATGTGCCGCGTGGTCAGCGAGTCCGGCGCGGACTACATCAAGACCTCCACCGGCTTTGGCGGAGGCGGCGCTACCCGCGAGGATGTGGCCCTGTTCAAGGCACACGTTGCCCCTCATGTGAAGATCAAGGCCGCCGGCGGCATCGCCAATTTGCAGGATGCCGAGGATTTCGTCGCTCTGGGCGCCGACCGTCTGGGCACCAGCCGTATCGTCAAGGCCGTGAAGGCCATGGAACAGAAATAAGGAGGAACTGACTATGCCTACCCCCCATAATAACGCCGTCAAGGGCGATTTCGCCAAGACCGTACTGATGCCCGGCGACCCCTTGCGGGCCAAATTCATCGCCGAGACCTTCCTGACCGACCCCAAGCTGGTGAACAACGTCCGCGGCGTGCAGGGCTACACCGGCACCTACAAGGGTGTTCCCGTCTCCGTTATGGCCAGCGGCATGGGCATGCCCTCCATCGGCATCTATTCCTATGAGCTGTATACCCAGTACGACGTGGAGAACATCATCCGTGTGGGCAGCGCCGGTGCCATGCGGGCCGACCTGGAGCTGGGCAGCGTGGTGGCCGGACAGGGCGCCTGCACCAACTCCAATTTCGCCGACCAGTACGAGCTGGGCGGCAGCTTCGCCCCTATCTGCGACTTCGACCTGCTGATGGCCGCCGTGGAGAGCGCCAAGGAGCTGGGCGTGAAGATGCCCGTGGGCAACCTGTACTCCTCCGATACCTTCTATGACGCCGCGCTGCGCAACATGCGCTACGCCAAGATGGGCGTCATGGCCGTGGAGATGGAGGCCGCCGCCCTGTACTGCACCGCCGCCTATACCGGCAAGCGGGCGCTAGCCATCTGCTCTATCTCCGACAATCTCATTACCGGCGAGGAATTGTCCGCCGATGAGAGACAGACTACCTTCACCAACATGATGAAGATCGCCCTGGAGATCGCGGTAAAAATGGACAAACAGTAAATAATCTGTAAGAAGCGGGCTTTTGTGCGCCATAAACGCACAAAAGCCCGCTTCTTACGGAACTCAGGAAAATAAGACTTGCTTTTACCGTAAGCACCTGTTAGAATAACGGTGTATGGCGATAAAGCCATACGATACTTTTCCTGTTCATAACAGGAACAAATATTGAGAAAGGTAGATTAAGCACATGAAAAAGTTTCTTGCTCTGATTCTGGCTCTGGTCATGGCGCTGTCCCTGGTCGCTTGCGGCGGTGACAACACCACCACTGATGACAACCAGAATACCGACGAACCCAACACCACCACCGAGTACAAGGTCGCTATGATTACCGACTACGGCGATATCACCGACCAGTCCTTCAACCAGACCACCTATGAGGCCTGCAAGGAGTACTGCGAAGCCGGCAACATCCCCTTCGAGTATTTCAAGCCGTCCGGCGACAACACCGCTGACCGTGTTGCCATGATCGAGAGCGCGATCGACAAGGGCTACAACATCATCGTGATGCCCGGCTACGCCTTCGGCGGCGCCATTGTTGAGGCTGCTCCCAAGTACAAGGATGTCAAGTTCGTGGCTCTGGACGTCTCCAAGGGTGACTATCTGGAAGCCGGTGTCGGCGCTGCCGGCGAGAAGTATGACTACAATCCCGACAACTGGGATCTGTCCAAGTATGCTGACCTGAGCAACGTGTACACCATGATCTACAAGGAAGAGCTGTGCGGCTACATGGCCGGCTACGCTACCGTGAAGATGGGCTACACCAAGCTGGGCTATGCCGGTGGTATGGCGGTTCCCGCTGTTATCCGCTATGGCTATGGCTTCGTGCAGGGCGCCAACGCTGCCGCCAAGGAGATGGGCGTTGATGTCGAGCTGAAGTACATCTATACCAACACCTTCTCTCCCGATGCCAGCATCACTGCTGCTATGGATACCTGGTACACTGACGGCACCGAGGTCGTGTTCGCCTGCGGCGGCGGTATCTATGTCTCCATTGCCGAGGCCGCCAAGAAGGCCGATGGCAAGATCGTCGGCGTTGACGTCGATCAGGCTCCCATCATTGACGCTCTGGCCAACGAGGGCACCACCATCACCTCCGCTATGAAGGGCCTGGCCGCCTCCACCAAGGCTGCTCTGAAGGGCATCATCGAGGATGGCAAGTGGGACGAGCTGGCTGGCAAGATCGACGATCTGGGCCTGGTTTCCGGCACCGATCTGGAAGCCAACTATGTTGGTATCCCCACCGGTGAGGGCACCGCATGGAACGACACCTTCACTACCGAGGATTACGCCGCTCTGGTGGCCTCCCTGTTCGATGGCACCATCACCGTCAGCAACGACACCACCAAGGCTCCCGCTGACTTCGCCACCGATATCACTCTGACCGACCTGGGCACCCTGAACTAACAGAGTCCCTGTCCGCAGACGCGATACAGGCAATCAAGCAATAAAAAGTACGCAGCCGCAAGGCTGCGTACTTTTTTGTATGCGCCGCAAATGTACTTTTTTTGCATGTTTCCCAAAAAGGCTTTGCTTTACGCCGCCGGTTATAGTATACTATTCTTATTAATCTGTGGTTTCCGTCCCCGCATACAGCGAAACGCGGCGGGCCATAAAAACGGAAGGGAGGGCGAAACACTTGGAATCACCGTATGCCATTGAAATGCTGCACATCACGAAACGGTTCCCGGGTATCATCGCCAACGACGACATCACGCTTCAGTTAAAGAAGGGTGAGATCCACGCCCTGCTGGGCGAAAACGGCGCGGGCAAGTCCACGCTGATGAGCGTGCTGTTCGGCCTGTACCAGGCCGAGGAGGGCGTCATCAAAAAGGACGGCGTGGAGGTATCCATCAAGGATCCCAACGACGCCAACGCCCTGGGCATCGGCATGGTGCACCAGCACTTCAAGCTGGTGGAATGCTTCACCGTGCTGGACAACATCATCATGGGCGTCGAGCCCACAAAGCACGGCCTCCTGCAGAAGAAGGAGGCCCGGGAAAAGGTGCTGGCCCTCAGCGAGAAATATGGCCTGCAGATCGACCCCGATGCCCTGATCGAGGACATCACCGTGGGTATGCAGCAGCGCACCGAGATCCTGAAGATGCTCTATCGCGATAACGAGATCCTGATCTTCGACGAGCCCACCGCCGTGCTGACCCCCCAGGAGATCGACGAGCTGATGCAGATCATGAAGAACCTGGCGGCCGAGGGCAAGTCCATTCTCTTCATCTCCCACAAGCTCAACGAGATCATGGCCGTGGCCGACCGCTGTACCGTCCTGCGCAAGGGCAAGTACATCGGCACCGTAGAGACCAGGAACACCACCATCGAGGAGCTGTCCTCCATGATGGTGGGCCGCGACGTCAGCTTCCATGTAGAGAAAAAGCCCTGCCAGCCCGGCGACGTGGTGCTGGACGTAGAGCACATGACCGTGGCCAGCAAGGCACATAAGAACAACGCCGTCAAGGACGTGTCCCTGAAGGTGCGCCGGGGCGAGATCGTCTGCATCGCCGGTATCGACGGCAACGGCCAGACGGAGTTCGTCTATGGCCTCACCGGCCTGGAGCCGCTGGTAAGCGGCAAGATCAGCCTCTGCGGCAAGGATATCACCCACGCCAACATCCGCCACCGGAATACCATGGGTATGTCCCATATTCCCGAGGATCGCCATAAGCACGGCCTGGTGCTGGATTACAGCCTGGAGGACAACCTGGTGCTCCAGCGGTACTTTGAGCCGGAGTTCACCAGTAAGGCGGGCTTCCTGCGCCGGGACAACATCCGCAAGTACGCGGAAAAGCTCATCGGCCAGTACGACGTCCGCAGCGGACAGGGCCCCATTACCGCTGCCCGCAGCATGTCCGGCGGCAACCAGCAGAAGGCCATCGTGGCCCGCGAGATCGATAAGGATCCCGAGCTGCTGGTGGCAGTCCAGCCCACCCGCGGCCTGGACGTGGGCGCCATCGAGTATATCCACAAGCAGTTGGTGGCCCAGCGTGACGCGGGCAAGGCCGTGCTGCTGGTTTCCCTGGAGCTGGACGAGGTCATGGACGTGCCCGACCGCATCCTTGTTATGTACGAGGGTGAGATCGTGGGCGAGCTTGACCCGAAAAAGACCACCCAGGAGGAGCTGGGCCTCTACATGGCAGGCGCCAAGAGAGATGAGGTGAAGGCATGAAGAAAAACATCCTCAAGAATAACGGCGTCCAGTCGCTGCTGGCATCACTGCTGTGTATCGTGCTGGGCCTGCTGATCGGCTACATCGTGCTGCTGTTCATCAATCCCACCGGCGCGGGCGAGGCCATCATGACGGTCATCAAGAACTTCCTGACCTATAACCGGGCGGACACCCAGATGAAATACTTCGGCAACACCCTGGTCAAGACCGCGCCGCTGCTGATGTGCGCCCTGTCCATCCTGTTCGCCTATAAGGTGGGCCTGTTCAACATCGGCGCCTCCGGCCAGTATACCGCGGGCGCCTGTGCCGCCCTGTACGCGGCGCTCCAGTGGCACTGGAGCTGGCTGCCCTGCATGCTGCTGGCCATCGCCGCCGGCTGCGTCATGGGCGCCATTGTGGGCCTGCTGAAGGCTTACTGCAACGTCAACGAGGTCATCAGCGGCATCATGCTGAACTGGATCATGCTGTATACCACCAATATGATCCTGACCAATGTCAAAGAGGCCACCAGCCCCTACACCGTGCAGATGCGCAGCTCCGGCACTGCCGCGCTGCTGCCCACGCTGGGCCTGGACAAGCTGTTCAACGACAACGGCTATGTGACCCTGGCGATCCCCCTGGCCATTCTGCTGGCCATCGTGGTGGACGTGGTGCTGAACAAGACCCGCTTCGGCTACGAGCTGCGTGCCACCGGCAATAACAAGTTTGCCGCCAAGTACTGCGGCATGGCGGAAAAGCGCAACATCATCCTGACGCTGGTGATCGCCGGCGCGCTGTCCGGCCTGGGCGCTTCTCTGCTGTATCAGAGCGGTTATGAGCAGTGGCAGGTGACGGCATCCGCCGTGCCCGCCATGGGCTTCAACGGCATCGCCGCCACGTTCCTGGGCGGCCTGAACCCCATAGGCACCATCTTTGCCTCCTTCTTCATCCAGCACATCACCTCCGGCGGCGCGTATGTGGATAAGACCATGTACTGTTCGCAGATCTCCGATCTGATCTCCGCCATCATCATCTATCTGTGCGGTTTCGTGCTGTTCATGAAGTACGCCATGAATTCCGCCATTGCCAAGCGTGAAGAAAAGGCCATCCAGAAGGCCAGGGCGGCAGAGGAAGCCTCTGCCAAGCAGGAAGGAGGCGATCAGTAATGGTACTGCTGCTGCAATATACATTGATCTTCGCCTCTGTGCTGATGCTGGTGGCCCTGGGCGGCTGCTTCTCCGAGCATTCCGGCGTCATCAACCTGGGCCTGGAGGGCATCATGGTCATCGGCGCCCTGGGCGGCGCGCTGGCCATGCGGTATATGGCGAATCTGCCGCCGTTCCTGATGGTGGTCGTGGTGCTGCTGTGCGCCATCGCCGCCGGTGTGGTCTATTCTGCGCTGCTGGCCGTGGCCTGTATCAACTTCAAGGCTGACCAGACCATCGTGGGCACGGCCCTGAACCTGCTGGGCACCGCCGGTGCCACCGTCATCGTCAAGGCCATCAACACCGCCGCCAATCCCGACGATGTGTCCTCTGCCATCCAGTATGTGGAGCAGAAGAAGGCCTTTATCGCCCGCTGGGGCAGCTTTGAGTTCAACTGGTTTATGGTCATTGCCGTGGTGATCCTTGTGGCGGCCTATGTGGTGCTGTATAAGACCCGCTTCGGCCTGCGCCTCATGGCCTGCGGCGAGCATCCCCAGGCGGCGGACTCCGTGGGCATCAACGTGTATAAGATGCGCTGGGCCGGCGTGCTGATCTCCGGCATGCTGGGCGGCTTAGGCGGTATCTGCTACATCCTGGCCGGCGTCAGCGAGTGGCGGTTCGAGACCGGCGTGTCCGGCTTCGGCTTCCTGGCTCTGGCGGTCATGATCTTCGGCCAGTGGAAGCCCACCCGCATCGCCCTGGCGGCGCTGCTGTTCGGTGCGTTCCGCGCCTTGTCCAACGTGTACTTCGGGTTTGACTTCCTGATGGCGCTGAATATCCCCGGCCCCGTTTACAACATGATGCCCTACATCATCTCCCTAATCGTGCTGGCCTTCACCTCCAAGAAGTCTCGCGCTCCCAAGGCAGAGGGTATCCCCTACGACAAGGGCCAGCGATGATCTGCTTGATCAAAAAAGACACGGGTGCCATGCATCCGTGTCTTTTTATAATTTTCCTTTACAAACCGTATAACAGCATGTATAATTTACACGTTGTATTCAAATAGAGAGAAGAAACAGGGTGAGAGAGAAACATGGCAACTGATTTTTCACGCACGCTGTCCCTGCTGCGGCAGGAGGCGGGCATCTCCCAGCGGAAGGCCGCTGCCGCGCTGGGTATCTCCCAAGCGCTGCTGAGCCACTATGAGAACGGCATCCGGGAGCCGGGCCTGGCCTTTGTGACGAAGGTGTGCGATTTCTATCACGTCTCGGCGGACTATTTGCTGGGCCGTACCGCCAGCCGGGACGGCAGCATCATTGAGGCGGCGGAGCTGTACGACGCCAGCGACGAGAAGGGGACGCTGAAGGGCAGCATTCTGGCCACGCTGCAGAAGAAGCTGGTGGTGAACACCACCGGTGTGCTGTTCGACCTGCTGGGTAAATGCGGCGACCGGACGGCCATCACCGCTGCGGGCGACTGTCTCAGCACGGTGCTTTACACGCTGCTGCGGCATTTCTATCGCCGGGGCGGCGGCAATGAGGACTTTTTTGCCACAGACGCGGTGGATTTTGACGCGGGAGCGGTGGACGCCGCCATGCTGCGCAGCCGCGCCGCCTACCTGCGGGCGCTGTCGGCGGCGGAGAAGCTGCCGGAGCTGACCTCCGACGATCTGACTGCCGCGCCAGGGTTGGGCCAAAGCACCGCCCAGGTGATCCACAACGTGGACGAGCTGGCCGGACGGCAGTAAGTGCGATCCCGCAGGGCGGGGTGAACACATGCCGATGCGAACACCGCAACGGCGTCTATCGTCGCAATCGTGAGCGGCAGCGGCGCAAGAGGAAAGACGATTCGTCATGCGCCGCGATACCAACTGTGCTCTGTGAACGCGTGGTACAAGGCACCAATGAAAACCAGAGTATAGCGTGGGCGGATTCTTAAACCGCAGGTTTAAGCTGTCCTTTTGGTCACTTTTGGGACAGCGGCCAAAAGTGACTCGCGCCGGGGCGCGAAACACTCCAAACCGGGACGCTGAGATATTTACCCCTACGCCCGGTAAATGAAAACACCCGATATCGACACTTCCCCAAGGAGGCTTTTATTATATGTTTGACCAATCTCACATTCGCAACTTCTCCATTATTGCCCATATCGACCACGGAAAATCCACGCTGGCGGATCGCCTGCTGGAGAAGTGCAACGCCGTGCCGGAGCGGGAGATGGAGAACCAGCTGCTGGACAACATGGATCTGGAGCGGGAGCGGGGCATCACCATCAAGTCCCGTGCCGTGCAGATCTTCTATACGGCCCAGGACGGCGAGACCTATGCCCTGAACCTCATTGATACGCCGGGCCATGTGGACTTCAACTACGAGGTGTCCCGCTCTCTGGCCGCCTGCGAGGGTGCGCTGCTGGTGGTGGACGCCACCCAGGGCGTGGAGGCCCAGACGCTGGCCAACACCTATCTGGCTATGGATCACGACCTGGAGATCCTGCCTGTGTTCAACAAGATCGACCTGCCCGCCGCCGATCCCCTGAAGGCCAAGCAGGAGGTGGAGGACATCATCGGCCTGCCCGCGCTGGAGGCCCCGGAGATCTCCGCCAAGCTGGGCATCAACATCGACGCCGTGCTGGAGGACGTGGTGAACAACGTTCCCGCCCCCAAGGGCGACCCCAAGGCGCCCCTGCGGGCCCTGGTGTTCGACAGCCAGTATGACCCCTATGTGGGCGTGGTGGTGCTGTTCCGCATCATGGAGGGCACCATCCGCAAGGGTCAGACCGTCCGCATGATGGCCAGCGGCGCGGAGTACACCATTCTGGAGTGCGGCTATCTAAAGCCCCTGGGCAACGAGCCTACCGACTGCCTGCAGGCCGGCGAGGTGGGCTATTTCACCGCCAGCATCAAGAACGTGAAGGACACCCGGGTGGGTGATACCATCACCGACGCCGCCGCGCCGGCCGCCGAGCCGCTGCCCGGCTACCGGCCCGCCCAGTCCATGGTGTACTGCGGCATCTACACCGAGGACGGCAGCAAGTATCCCGACCTCCGCGACGCGCTGGAGAAGCTCCAGCTGAACGACGCCAGTCTGACCTTCGAGCCGGAATCCTCCGTGGCCCTGGGCTTCGGCTTCCGCTGCGGCTTCCTGGGCATGCTCCATATGGAGATTATCCAGGAGCGTCTGGAGCGTGAGTTCAATCTGGATCTGGTCACCACCCTGCCCAGCGTTATCTACCATGTGTACAAGTCCGACGGCACCATGGTGAAGGTGGACAATCCCCACAACTATCCCGATCCCGGCAGCATCGAGCACGCCGAGGAGCCGTATGTGAAGGTGTCCATCATCACGCCCCAGGACTTCGTGGGCAACATCATGCCCATGTGCCAGGAGCGCCGGGGCGAGTTCAAGGACATGCAGTATCTGGACACCCATCTGGTGGAGCTGCACTATCAGATGCCGCTGAATGAGATCATCTACGACTTCTTTGATACCCTCAAGGCCAACACCAAGGGCTACGCCAGCCTGGACTATGAGCTGTCCGGCTATCGTACCAGCGATCTGGTGAAGGTGGATCTGCTGCTGAACGGCGACGGCGTGGACGCGCTGAGTTTCATCGCCCACCGGGACAAGGCGTATCCCCGTGCTCGCCGCCTGTGCGAGAAGCTGAAGGAGAACATTCCCCGCCAGCTCTTCGAGGTGCCCATTCAGGCGGCCATCGGCGGCCGCATCATCGCCCGCGAGACGGTGAAGGCCATGCGCAAGGATGTGCTGGCCAAGTGCTACGGCGGCGACATCACGCGAAAGAAGAAGCTGCTGGAGAAGCAGAAAGAGGGCAAAAAGAAGATGCGCAACCTCGGAACCGTCCAGGTTCCCACGGAAGCCTTTATGGCTGTCCTCAAGCTGGACAGTGATTGATACGCAAAAAAGACGGCCGCTGGCCGTCTTTTTTTGTTGTTGGGCGGATAGAAAGAAATCACGTTCTGGCAATGCATCCGTCATTCCACCTTTTCGATCCCGAAAGCGCCGTGCAGCACCAGATACGTCTGGGGCGCGTCCCGCATCAGGCTCCACAGGCCCACCCCCTGCAGGCCGTTGTCCGCCGCCAGACGGAATTTGGCCAGGCTGGAGCGGGCATCCTCGAACCACACCTCGTGAAGGGTGCCATTCTCCGCTGTGTACCGGAACCATGGGGACTGGGCCGTCTCGTCGTATTGGATCTCCGCGCCGTGCCGCCGTGCCAGGGCCAGCGCCTGCTGGGGCGACAGGGAGGGCGCCCGGGTGATGCCCTGCCGGAAGGGCAGCGGCCAGTCGTAGCCGTAGGTGGGCACCCCCAGGAAGATCTTCTCCGGCGGGATCTCCGTCAGGGCGTAGTCCAGCACCCGCCGCACCTGGGGCAGGGGTGCCACCGCCATAGGCGGCCCGGCGGTATAGCCCCACTCGTAGGTCATCAGCAGCACGCTGTCGGCGGCCCGGCCCAGCGCGGCGTAGTCGTGGCCCTCGTAGAGCAGGCCCCTCTGCCCGGCGCTGGATTTGGGGGCCAGCGCCACCGTCACCGGCCAGCCCAGGGGGTCCAGCCGCTGCCGCAGCGCCTCGATAAACGCGGCATAGGCCGCCGCCTGACGGCCCTCCAGATACTCGAAATCCACGTCCAGACCCCGGTAGCCCTTGGCGGTCATGTTGGCCACAATGGCGTCGATCAGCCGGGCCTGCGCCGCTTCGTTTTCCAGCAGTGCGCCGCCCAGGCGACTGTCGAAGCTGCCTGCCTCCGTCAGAGTGGACAGGTGCATCCACGGCTGGGCCCGGTATTCCGCCGCCGCGGCTATCAGCCACGCGTCGTCGGGGATCACCAGGCCGCCCTCCGCCGTGATGCCGTAGGTAAAGGGCGTCAGATATGTCATGTAGGGCAGCACCGCGTGCAGCAGCGTCCGGGGAATGAAGGGATAGGCGTAGCCGTTGACCGCCAGCGTGCCGGACTTCTCCCCCTTCAGGGCGATGATCAGCTCCTCGTCCGGCAGGATGTCCGGCTGTCCGCCCAGGAAGTAGTTGTTCTGATACATGGACAGCACCGTCACACCCTCCCGGCGGGCGATGCCCTCCAGCGTTTCGCCGGGCCGCACCACATGCACCCGCTCCGGCTCATAGATCACCAGCGTCTGGCCCGCCGCCAGCGCACCGCCCACCGGCACCTGATTCAGCCGCCCCAGCAGCGTCACGCTGACACCGTATTGCCGCGCGACGCCGTAGAGCGTCTCTCCGGTGCGCACCACATGGATCTGCATACATATCACCTCGTGCCAGCATATGCCGCTTCTGCCGTGGGCAGAACGGCGAAGGGGCGGAGGTATCCGCTGCCCCCACCCCTTTTTCCTTATGACCAGCAGCTGTTTTCGCCGTCCAGCAAAAAGCCGTCCGTGTCATGGACGAAGCCGTTTTCCAGCATCTGCCGCCAGGTGGCGGTGCCGCTGGCGCCCCGGTTCCCGGTCATGGTGTCATACACCGTGGGCGGAAACTGCTGGGCGTCCCGCTGCAGTTCTTCGCCCACGCCGCCGAAGGTGCTGCCGTGGTTGTCGTTGAAGGCCTTGTCATTGCCGTTGTCCCGGTACCGGGCACCGCCGCTGCGGCTGGTGCCGTTGTCCGCCGCGCCGTTGCTGTCGGTGACGCCGTCGTCCACCGTGCCGCCGTTATTGTTGGCGGTGTCGTTATTGGTGGTGTTGTTGCTGTCGCTGCCGGGGCGGTTGGTGTTTGCCTTGTTTTCGCCGCAGCCCGCCAGGGCCAGCGCCAGCAGCATCGCCATCAGTAGGGCCGTCGCTTTTTTTGCCATGCTCCCATCCTCCTTTTTTCATCAAGCTTTCGGCACACGCTTGCGTCATTGTGCCGTGTCTACCATCGAATGACAAGGGCAAACACGCCTGACAGCGTGTCTTTCCGGTGCTTTTTGCCCTTTTCGCCTTGGCGGGCACCAGCCCGCCTGCGTCTCAAAAACCAAAAATCACTCGAAAATCCATCGCTGGCAGGTGCCTTGCAGTATGGGTGCATTTCTGGCCGTCAAAACCGTGTCTGCCCTTGTCATTCGATGGTAGTATGGTCGCTTTCCGGCGAAACTACTGCCTGCAACTTCTCCCAGCGTTGCATTTTTCCGCAAGCTGTGGTAAAATAATATTCCACATTATTTGGAATCAATACAATTCGTAATATCAAATGCGTTTACAACGATTTGTTATCGCTTGGAGGTGCGTTATGCAAAAACTGGAAAAGCAGTTTCACATCCGCTGTGTAGAGGGCGACGTGGGCCGCTATGTGATCCTGCCCGGCGATCCCGGCCGGTGCGAGAAGATCGCCGCGCTGTTTGACGATGCCCATTTTGTCTCCCAGAACCGGGAATATACCATTTATACCGGCACGCTGCTGGGGGAGAAGGTCTCCGTGTGCTCCACCGGCATCGGCGGGCCGTCGGCCTCCATCGCCATGGAGGAGCTGCACAACATCGGCGCGGATACCTTCATCCGCGTGGGCACCTGCGGCGGCATCGACCTGGACGTCCGCAGCGGCGATGTGGTCATCGCCACCGGCGCCATCCGGTTCGAGCATACCAGCCAGGAGTACGCCCCCATCGAGTTCCCCGCCGTGGCGGACTTCCAGGTGACCACCGCCCTGGTGCAGGCGGCGCAGGCCCTGGGCAAGCGCACCCAGGTGGGCGTGGTGCAGTGCAAGGACTCCTTCTACGGCCAGCATTCCCCGGCGCGGATGCCCGTATCCTATGAGCTGCTGAACAAGTGGGAGGCGTGGAAGCGCCTGGGTGTCAAGGCCAGCGAGATGGAGAGCGCCGCCCTGTTCGTGGTGGCCAGCGCGCTGGGCTGCCGCTGCGGCAGCTGCTTCCATGTGATCTGGAACCAGGAGCGGGAGGCCGCGGGCCTGGATCAGGACATGAACGAGGACACCACCTCCGCCGTGACCGTGGGCGTCGAGGCGCTGAAGCTGCTGATCCAGCAGGATCGCGCCAGCGGCAAGTAAATAAAAACGAGGAGAAATACATATATGATCTGGTCTATTATCGTGGGCGGCGTCATCGGCTGGCTGGCCGGCAAGCTGATGGGCAGCAAGGGCGGCATTCTGCGCAACATCATTCTGGGCATCGTGGGCAGCGGCGTAGGCAACTGGCTGGCGGGCGCCATCGGTCTGGTGGCCCGCAACTCACTGGGCTCCTTCCTCATCGGCGTGGGCGGCGCCTGCGTGGTGATCCTGATCTGCCGGTGGATATTCAAATAACCGGGTAAATTGATGGAAAAGCAGCCTCTGTCCTGGGACAGGGGCTGCTTTTTTCAACAAAATTTGATTTTCCTCTTACATTTTTCTTCAAAATATGCTATACTATTACCAATAAATGTAAGACGCATGAGGTGCATGGCCGTCGGGCCGTGCTTTTTTCCGTGTTATACGGTGTGTTTTGTACGGAGAGAGGAGCAGTCATGTTTGCAGCAGGAGATCTGGTCATTTACGGCGGCGAGGGCGTCTGCCGGGTAGACAGCGTGGGTACGCCCGACACCTCGGGCTATGACAAGACAAAGGAGTACTATACCCTGTCGCCCATGTACCGCACCGGCCAGGTGATGACCCCGGTGGATACCCGTGTGCTGATGCGGCCCATCATGACGGCGGCGGAGGTGGCGGACTTTCTGGCAAGCCTGCCTTCGCTTCCGGCGGAGGAGCCGGAGAGCATGAGCCAGCGGGCCATCAAGGATCACTATCACGCGGTGGTGACCTCCTACGACTGCCGCCGCATGGCTGCCATGATCAAGTATACCTGCCGTCGCCGCCGCGACGCCTTGCGCCGGGGCCGCAAGGTCAGCCAACTGGACGAGCGGTATCTCCGCCGGGCGGAGGAGCAGCTCTACGGTGAGCTGGCGGCGGTGCTGGGCATCGACCGCCAGGAGGTCTGCCAGTATATTCAAAAGGATTACCCCAACTGGCCGGAGGAATAATAAAAAAGCGGGATGCAGTGCATCCCGCTTTTTCCGTGAAAAGAGAAGAGTGAAGAGAGAAAAGCTGTGGTGTGCCGCCGTTGACGGCACGGTTTACTCCGTCTCCACCCGGCCGTCGCCGTAGACCAGCAGCTCCTGGGGCGGCGTGTGGCTGGAGAATCGCTGAGCCGTCAGCGTGCAGGCGTAGGCGCCGGCATTGCGCACCTCAATCAGGTCGCCGATATCCAGCGCCGGGCCGGTAAAGTCCTCCGCCAGCACGTCGGCGGCGCAGCACAGGTTGCCCACCAGATCCACCGTCTCCGTGCGGCTTCCGTCGCCGTGGGCGATGATGGGGAAGGCCCATTCCGACGTGAACAGCGGCTCATAGGGGGTGGGAGCCTTGCCGCCCAGCTCATGGCGCAGCATGGCCGCCAGGGCGGGCTTCTGCAGTCCGTTCATGCAGTTCTCCGCGATGACGTAGGTCCTGCCCCGGGAGACCTTCTTGTCCACCACCCGCAGCCAGTAGGTGCCTGCCTGCGCCGTGGGGAAGCGGCCCGTCTCGATCATCAGCCGGGCTTTCAGCGTGGCGTCGTTGTCGGCGGCGATGGCGTCGGTGTATGTCCGCAGCCGCGCCAGCGTCATGGGCTGCTCGAAGGCTTCGTCATAGGCCACGCCCACGCCGCTGCCGAAGTTGACATAACGCATCCCACACGCCAGCGTATCCCGTACCCGCTTGGCCAGGGCCCAACTGTCCCGATAGCAGCCGCCCAGCACGTCGGCGTCCAGATTCTGGGATTTCAGGTGGACGTGGATGCCCTCCACCGTCACCGGCAGGGTATCCAGCAGCGCCTTCAGCTGCGGCAGATCCTCCTCGTTGATGCCGAACTTACTGGGGCCGCCCACGGTGCCGCCCATGCCGAAGCCGGGGTTCATCCGCACGCCGATGGCCCGGCGCTGACCCTTTTTCTCGCACAGTGCGCCGATGCGCTCCACCTCGCCCAGGGAGTCGGCGATGATCTCGCCCTCGTCCCAGGCGGTTTCCAGCGCCGCGTCGGACTTTCCGGCGGCGGAGAAGAAGATGTCCGCCTTTGCCATGCCGCACCTCCGGCTCAGCAGTACTTCCGGCGCGGAGGCGGCGTCGGCGCCCAGGCCGAGACCGGCCAGCGCCCGCACCACCGGCGGGAAGGGGTTGGCCTTGATGGAGTACAGCAGGTCGTACCGGGGGAAGGTCTGGCGCAGCGTCTCCACCTGCCGCTGCATCACGTCGTATTCATAGAGGTAACAGGGCGCGTGCTCCCGCGCCAGCGTCAGAATGTGGTCGTTCATGATGATGCTCCTCCAACTTGTAATGATTTGGGGGTTCTGATACCATTTTAGCATGGATTTCGGAATATTCCAAGGACATTTTGCGCTTGCAGGTCGGGCATGCCGCCATCGAGGCGGCATGCCTGAGGGACTCTCCTCTTGCTGACGCAACAGTCCACCGGACTGTTGCTCCCGGCTTCGACACCTTTCAGGTGTGCGAAGCCGGAGCTCGTTTCGCGTCACCGCTTACAAATGCCAAAAAGCGGAGCACCCCACAGGGTGCTCCGCTTTTTGGTACGGGTATGGGGACTCGAACCCCAACGCATTGCTGCACGAGAACCTAAATCTCGCATGTCTACCAATTTCATCATACCCGCGTATTCTTCCCCTACTATACCATATCCCGCGCCGGGACACAAGAGGAAGTTATGCGCATCTGGTATCATTACCCACAAAAAAACTGGACATACGATGATACCCAAAAGGTGGTATAATAAAATATTACTGCTATTGATACCGAAGAAACGAGGGCTTTCCCATGAAACGCATTGCCAGTATTCAGGATGTGTCCTGCCTGGGCCGCTGCTCCCAGACGGTGGCGCTGCCGGTGGTCTCCGCCATGGGGGTGGAGTGCGCCATCCTGCCCACCGCCGTGCTGAGCACCCATACCAGCTTTCCGGATTTCCGCTGCACCGACCTGACGGATCAGCTTCTGCCCATCGCCCGCCACTGGAAGGCCCAAGGGGTGCATTTCGACGCCCTGTATACCGGCTATCTGGCCTCCGACCGGCAGGTGGCGGTGGTGCTGGAGCTGTTGGAGCTGCTGCGGGAGGAGAACACCCTGCTGTTCGTGGATCCCGCCATGGCCGACCACGGAAAGCTGTACGCAGGTTTCGGCCCGGAGTTTCCGTCCCTGATGGCACAGGTGGTGTCCAAGGCCCAGATCACCGTGCCCAACATCACCGAGGCCAGTCTCATGACCGGCCTACCCTATCGGGAAACCTATGACGAGGACTATGTCCGGGCGCTTTTGCAGGGCGTGGCGGCCCTGGGCGCGGAAAAGGTAGTGCTGACCGGCGTTTCGCTGGAGCCGGATACCATCGGCTTCATGTCCTACGACAGCGCCACCGGGGCATACGATCACTACTTCAACCGCCGGGAGCCCCATGCCTATCACGGCACCGGCGACATCTTCTCCGCCACGGCGGTGGGCGGCATCATGCGGGGCATGAGCCTGAAGGATGCCTTCTGCCTGGCGGTGGACTTCACCCTGCACTGCATCGAGGTGACCCGCACCGATCCCCAGGCGGCATGGTACGGCGTGGAGTTCGAGCGGGCGCTGCCTATGCTGACAGCCCGGGCTGCGGCACTGGAATAAAACGAGAAACGAGGAGGGCCCCACGGCATACGCCGTGGGGCCCTCCTCGTTTTCCCTGTTAAAATACCACAGAAAAGCCGTTCGGTGTCCCATATTTCTCCGGAAAAGACGGTACAATAGAAGAGAAAATACGAAACAAGGAGGTCGCCATGCCCATCCAAGTCAGAAGCGAGATCGGCGCGCTGGAGCAGGTGCTGCTGCACCGGCCCGGCGCGGAGCTGGAGCAGTTGGTTCCCGGCGAGCTGGAACGGCTGCTGTTTGACGACATCCCCTATCTGAAGGCGGCACAGCAGGAGCATGACGCCTTTGCCGCGCTGCTGCGGCAAAACGGCACAGAGGTGCTGTATCTGGAGGAGCTGATGGCCCAGACCCTGGCGGTGGATGCCCAGGTGCGCCGTCGCTTCATCCGCCAGTTTATCGACGAGGGCGGCCGCATCGCCCGCCACTATCAGCCCGCCCTTTATGAGTATCTGACGGCGCTGGATGACCGGGAGCTGGTGCGCCGCACCATGACCGGCGTCAGTGTGGAGGAATTTTTGCCGGAGGGCCAGCGGGGCGCGCTGGTGTCCCTGACCCGGGGCAGTCACCGGTTCGTGCTGGACCCTATCCCCAACCTCTATTTCACGCGGGATCCCTTTGCCTGCATCGGCCATGGCGTCAGCCTCAACGCCATGTATTCCCCCACACGGCGCCGTGAGACCATCTACGGCCAGTATATCCTGAAATACCACCCCGACTACGCGGGCCAGGTGCCCTTTTACTACCGCCGGGAGGATCCCTTCAGCATCGAGGGCGGCGACGTGCTGAATCTTTCGCCCCGGGTGCTGGCGGTGGGCATGTCCCAGCGTACCACGCCGGAAGCCATCGAGGTGCTGGCCCGGAACATCTTCCGGGATGAGACGGCGCAGATCCGCACCATCCTGGCGCTGGATATCCCCGATCTGCGGGCCTTCATGCACCTGGACACGGTGCTGACCCAAGTGGATCGTGATGTGTTCACCGTCCATCCGGAGATCCTGGAGAGCCTGCGGGTCTACCGCATCACCCCCGGCCAGGGGGAGCGCCTTCAGGTGGAGGAGCGCGGCGGCACGCTGGAGGATATTCTGTCCGACGCGCTGGCGCTGTCCCATGTGAAGCTGATCCGCTGCGGCGGCGGCGACCGCGTGGCCGCCGAGCGGGAGCAGTGGAACGACGGCTCCAACACCCTGTGCATCGCCCCCGGCAAGGTGGTGGTGTACGACCGCAACTATGTGACCAACGCCATTTTCCGGGACAACGGCATCGAAGTGTTCGAGATGCCCAGCTCCGAGCTGTCCCGGGGACGGGGCGGGCCCCGCTGCATGAGCATGCCGCTGCGCCGGGCCGCCGTTGACTGAGCATTCAGATTCAGGAGGAGAGAGAGGAGAACCTATGGCTTTTACGTTACCGGAATATCATCATCCCGATTTTACCCAGCCCCGCTTTACCGCCGCGCCGGACGCCCGGTGGCAGGCGGCGGAGCGTGACGGCGTGGTGCCCGACGATTTCCACAGCACCTCCATGTACCCGGAGTACTGCAAGATCGACGGCCAGTGGCGTCTGGCGGAGGAGAGCCGCATGGACGCCTGTATCGTCCTGCGTCCCGACGGCCGCCTGGACACCGTGGAGGCCCGCAACGTCAGGGCGGGCGACCGGGTGCTGCTGGGCCGTACCGAGCGGGGCGAGGAGGGTATCTACATGCACTGTAACGGCTTCGTGACGGAGGAGAGTACCAACGATGATCAGTTCGTGTTCCGCCAGGGCCGCAGCCGCGAGACCTCCTATGCCAAGGACTACGACGATCTGGCGGCGCTGCTGCGCCACGAGCGGGAGCATGGCCGCATCATCTGGGTCATGGGCCCGGCCTTCGCCTTTGACGCCGGGGCACGCGCCGCCATGGAGGCCATGATCGCCAACGGCTACTGCCACGGCCTGCTGGCGGGCAACGCCCTGGGCACCCACGATCTGGAGGCCGCCTGTCTCCACACGGCCCTGGGCCAGGATATCTACACCCAGCGCAGCCAGCCCAACGGCCACTACCACCATCTGGACGTGCTGAACAAGGTGCGCCGCAGTGGCTCCATCCCGCAGTTTATCGCGGATCACCACATCGACAACGGCATCATGTACGGCTGCGTCAGGCACAACGTCCCCTTTGTGCTGACCGGCTCCATCCGTGATGACGGCCCGCTGCCCGAGGTGTACGCCGACGTGTACCGGGGCGCTTCCGCCATGCGCGAGCTGGTACGGGGCGCCACCACAGTGATCTGCCTGGCCACCATGCTGCATACCATCGCCGCCGGCAACATGACGCCCTCCTTCCGCGTGATGCCGGACGGCTCGGTGCGCCCTGTTTACCTCTACGCCGTGGATGCCGACGAGTTCGTGGTCAACAAGCTGCTGGATCGCGGCAGCCTCAGCGCCACCACCATGGTCACCAACGTACAGGACTTCATCACCAAGGTCGCCCGTGACCTGGGTGTTTATCCGCAATGACAGAAAAGAATTGGGACGCAGTGCGCCCCAATTCTTTTATACCTATTCATAAAGTTCATAAAGCGTTTTCCTGCAGGGCCACCTCCTGCCGGAAGGCGCCGGGGGACATCCCACGGAACTTGAGGAAATTGCGGCTGAAGGTCTTGACGGTGTTGTACCCCACCTCGAAGGCGATGTCGGTAACGCTCTTGTCCGTGGTTTTCAGCAGCGTACACGCCCGGTTGATCCGCAGGAAGTTGAGAAAATCGGTAAAATCCTTCTCCACCTGATACAGAAGCAGGGTGTTCAGCTCCTTCACCGACAGGCCGAACCGGGCCGCCGTATGCTGGGGCAGCAGGTCGCGGGTGTAGTTGTGATACAGGTACGACACCACCTCATAGGCGGTGGGGTCGTCCTGGATGCCGCACAGGCCGCCCACCCGGCGGTACACCTCCCGGAACTGGCTGGCCTTCATGCCCAGCCGGGCGGAGAACACCTTGCTGATATGGGAGCTGTCCACAAAGCCCAGGATCTCCGCCAGCTGCTCCATGGTCAGGTCGGTATACAGCAGGAAGCTGATGGACTTGCCGATGCGCATCTCTCCCAGCAGGTCGAAGAAAGACAGCCCCGTGGTCTGGGTGATATAGGCGCTGATGGCGGACTCGCTGAGGAAGAACTGACGGCTCAGCTGGGCCAGCGTCAGCTTCTCTCCCAGATGGGTGTACATATAGTGGAGAATATCGCTTTTTTCGATGGCCTTTCGGGCCGGTTTTCCCCGGTTCTGCCCCAGCCGCAGGAAGGTGATCACCACCTCCGCCAGCTTGTTGGCGACGTACAGTTCTCCCAGGGGATCGCTCTCCGGACGGTCGGTCTCCTGCCGCAGCCGTTCCAGAAGCTGCCGCAGCTCCTCCGTCTCACGGGGTGTACACTGCACCACCGGGGCGGCGGCCATGTCCTCCATCAATCGCAGCGGCGTGCGCCCGGCCTGGCCCAGGGCCTTTACCGCCATGTTCACATTATCAAAATAGTACGTCAGCAGATAGTACTGCAGCGGCTCTTCTACCACCGGAACGTCGGAGATCTGCCAGGGCAGCACCGACACCAGCGACCCCGGCCCCACCTCATACTGCCGATCCTGCAAGACCACGGTGCCCCGCCCGCCGGTAAACAGCCAGAATCGGGACATCTGGTGGATCAGGGGCGTAGCGGGCGAGTCGATGGTCTCCACCGCCACCCGACAGATCTGGCTGTAATCCGCCTGGGAACAGTACAGCGCCTGTATCGGCAGCGCCTTGCCGCTTCTGTCAGCCATAAGCAGCCTCCTTTTGACAGGGTCGGTATGATATAGTGACAGTGTAGCACGAAAAACAGAAAAATACAATGTGAGGAAACGCAAAGTTTCACTTTACGAAACTGAAGCGCTAACTTGGCGAAAGAATATATGTCCGCGTACCGAGGACGGTTCTTTGGGAAATAAAGCCGCGTCAATCGTCATATTGGGCAAAAAGCAAGAAAAAAGAGGACGAAAGACGCACATTTTGGTCAAAAAGGCGGAAAGGAGGGGCAAAAAACAGACATTTTTCTTGAACATCAGCAGAAAGTCTGATATAATCGAAAGACAAGTCACATCAAAAGCGGGCCGCGGCCATAGAGGGAAATACCGCGGTCAAAAGGGAGTACTCCCTTTTCGTTCCTTGAAAAGGAACGAGGGCAGTCTCACCAAAATAAGAACGATAGGAAGATGTAGGAATGAATTCAAAGACATTGCTTTACATTCTCAAGCGCATCGGACTGGCGATCGTGACGGTCTGGGTGGTCGTGACGGTGACGTTCTTCGTCACCCGTATCGTACCCGGCGGCCCGTTCCTGGGCGAAAAAGCGATCTCCGAAGCCGCACAGGCAGCGCTGGAGGCCAAGTACGGCTTGGATAAGCCGGTCATGACCCAGTACTTTACATACCTCAAGGATATTGTGACGAAGCTGGACTTCGGCCCGTCCCTGAAGCAGCGCGGCCGCGAGGTCATCGACATCATCCGCGACGGTATGAAGACCTCGGCCAAGCTGGGTGTCATCGCCGCCTTCTCCGCGCTGGGTGTCGGCGTGGTGCTGGGCTCCATTGCGGCACTGCGGCGCAATAAGTTTGTGGATAAGGCCATCATGGTGATCACCACGGCGTTCATCTCCATGCCCTCGTTTATCATGGGCTCGCTGCTGCTGGTACTGTTCTCGGTGAAGCTGGCCTGGTTCCCGGCCAACGGCGAGGCGGCAGGCGGACTTGTGCTGCCCATCATCACGCTGGCTCTGTATCCGCTGGCACATACCACGCGACTGACCCGCTCGTCCATGCTGGACGTTCTGGGCCAGGATTACATCCGCACCGCGAAAGCCAAGGGTGTCTCCGGCCGGCATATCATTTTCGGCCACGCGCTGAAAAACGCGCTGATCCCCGTGATCACCTACTTTGGCCCCATGCTGGCCTATATCGTCACCGGCTCTCTGGTGGTGGAGCAGATCTTCGCCGTGCCCGGCATCGGCCGCGCTTTCGTCAACAGCATCACCAACCGTGACTATCCGCTGATCATGGGCACCACCATTGTGCTGGCCACGCTGATCGTCATCATGAACCTGGTCAGCGACATCCTGTACAAGGCCGTTGACCCGCGCATTACGCTGGAATAAGGGAGGGGAGAAGAGATATGTTGAAAAAACCGTTCAGCCTGCATGTGGATCTGGACGCCTTTATGCCGGCCAGTGCCGAGGATAAGGCGTACATGGTGCAGATGCGCCCCTCCTCCACCTTCTTCAAGGACGGCGTCAAGCGCCTGCTGAAAAACAAGGTGGCCACCATTTCCCTGATCGTGGTGCTGATCATCACACTGTCCTCGCTGATCCTGCCCGCTGTCTGGCCGTATTCCTACAGCCGCCAGCTGGGTGTTTCCCCCGGCAAGAAGGTGGACGCCTCCTATAATAATCTGCGCCCCTTTGAATATGGCGCCACCGAGCAGGCGAAGATCGACGCCGGTGAGAAGGTGTTCCCCCATGTGTTCGGCACCGACTCCGCCGGACGTGATTACTTCATCCGCGTGGTGTACGGCACCCGTATCTCCCTGGCGGTGGGCTTCTTCGCCAGTATCATCGTGCTGATCATCGGCATGACCATCGGATCCATCGCCGGTTACTGCGGCGGAAAGGTCGACCTGGTCATCATGCGCATCGTGGATATCATCTACTCCCTGCCGGATATGCTGATGGTCATCCTGCTGGCCGCCGTGCTGAAGGTATCGCTGGGCGATGTCATCGAGGGCACGGCCCTGGCCAAGATCGGCAGCAACATCATCAGCCTGTTCGTGGTGTTCGCCCTGCTGTACTGGGTGTCCATGGCCCGCCTGATCCGCGGCCAGATCCTCTCCCTGCGCGAGCAGGAATATGTGCTGGCCGCCCGTGCCACCGGCGCCAGCGGCAAGTGGATCATCATGAAGCACCTGCTGCCCAACTGCATCAGCGTGGTCATCATCTCCACCGCTCTGCAGATCCCCAGCGCCATCTTTACCGAGAGCTATCTGTCCTTCCTGGGCCTGGGCGTCAACGCCCCCATGCCCTCTCTGGGCTCCCTGGCCTCCGACGCTCTGAACGGCATCAGCACCTATCCCTATCGCCTGGTGATCCCCGCCATTGTCATTTCGCTGATCGTTCTGTCGCTGAATCTGTTCGGTGACGGCCTGCGCGACGCGTTTGACCCCAAGCTGAACAGTTAAGGAGGGCAGAGTAGTATGGCATTATTGGAAGTAAGAGACCTGCGTACCTCCTTCTTTACCGACGCCGGTGAGGTTCGCGCCGTCAACGGTGTGTCCTTCAACCTGGAGCGCGGCAAAGTGCTGGGCATCGTGGGTGAGTCCGGCTCCGGCAAATCCGTCACCGCCTATTCCATCATGCAGATCCTGGCCGGTACCGGCAAGATCGTGGGCGGCTCCATCAAGTTTGACGGCCAGGAGCTGGTAGGCGCCGGCGAAAAGGTCATGAAGGACATCCGCGGCAACAAGATCAGTATCATTTTCCAGGATCCCATGACCTCCCTGAACCCCACCTATACCATCGGCCGCCAGCTGATGGAGGCCATCCTGCTGCACACCAACCGCAACAAGCAGCAGGCCTATGACCGCGCCGTGGAGATGCTGCGGCTGGTCAACGTCAACGAGCCGGAAAAGCGCATGAAGCAGTATCCCTACGAGTTTTCCGGCGGCATGCGCCAGCGTGTCATGATCGCCATGGCCCTGGCCTGCGAACCGGATATCCTGATCGCAGACGAGCCCACCACCGCCCTGGACGTGACCATTCAGGCCCAGATCCTGGAGCTGATGAAGTCCCTGCAGGAGGAGCTGGGCATGGCCATCATCATGATCACCCATGACCTGGGCGTGGTGGCCCAGCTGTGCGATGAGGTCATCGTCATGTACGCCGGCTCCATCTGCGAGCAGGGCACCGCTGACGAGATCTTCTATAACCCCAAGCATGAGTATACCAAGGGCCTGCTGCGCTCTATCCCCACGGCCCACACCGCCGGCACGCGGCTCAAGCCCATCACCGGCACCCCCATCGACCTGCTGAACATGCCCGCCGGCTGTCCCTTCGCACCCCGGTGCGACGCGGCCATGAAGGTGTGTATCCGCCAGCGGCCGGAGCGCATGGTCATCAACGACGTGCATTTCGCCTCCTGCTGGATGAACGTGAAGGAAGGCGTGGATGAGGGCTCCGTCACACTGCTGGCGGAACCGGAGAAAGGCGGTGACGTCCAGTGAGTGAGAACAGAAATCAGCCGTTGATCGAGGTCAAGGACTTAAAAGAGTACTTTGACATCAACATGGGTATGTTCAAGACCAAGCCCCTCAAAGCGGTGGACGGCGTATCCTTCAGCATCAACAAGGGCGAGACCCTGGGCCTGGTAGGCGAGTCCGGCTGCGGCAAAACCACCGTGGGCCGCACGCTGCTGCATCTGTATAAGCCCACCGGCGGCGAGATCTGGTATAACGGCAAAAAGCTGGAGACCCCCGCCGACATCAAGGAATTCCGCAAGAAGGCCACCATGGTCTTCCAGGATCCCTATTCCTCTCTGAACCCCCGCATGACCGTCTCCGACATCATCGGTGAGCCCCTGGACGTCCATAAGCTCTATAAGACCAAGGAGGAGCGCATGGAGCGCATCCTGGAGCTGATGGATCATGTGGGTCTGAACAGTGAGCACGCCTCCCGCTACGCCCACGAGTTCTCCGGCGGTCAGCGTCAGCGTATCGGCATTGCCCGCGCCCTGGCCGTCAACCCCGACTTCATTGTCTGCGACGAGCCCGTGTCCGCGCTGGACGTGTCCATCCAGGCACAGGTCATCAACATGTTCGATGAGCTGCAGGATAAGCTGGGCCTGACGTACCTGTTCATCGCCCATGACCTGTTGGTGGTGCGCCACATCTCCGACCGCATCGCCGTCATGTATCTGGGCAAGATGGTGGAGCTGGCCGACGCTGCCGAGATCTACGAGCGTCCCCTGCACCCCTATTCCAAGTCCCTGCTGTCCGCGGTGCCGGTGCCGGATCCCAAGGTGGCCCGCGCCAACCAGCGCATCGTGCTGCACGGCGATATCCCCAGCCCCCTCAACGCGCCCTCCGGCTGCCCATTCCGTACCCGCTGCGCCTACGCCACCGAGGCGTGCGCCGAATCCATGCCTCCCTTCAACGAGGTATCCAGCGGGCACTTCGTGGCCTGCCACCGGGTCAACGAGATCAACTGATCCCCCTTTGGTTCACCATGTGCGCCAACGCGCATGTTGAAAAATAAATTGTGTGAAAGGAAAGACACCATGAAAAAGTTTTTAGCTCTGATCCTGGCACTGGTCATGGCCCTGTCTCTGGTCGCCTGCGGCGGCGGTACGAGCAACGGCGATAGCCAGGGCACCGTGGACACCTCCAACATGACGGCGGAAGAGAAGGAAGCCGCTCGTGAGGAGATCCGCTACGCCATCGCGCTGATGTTTGACCGTAACTACATCGTCAACGACATCGCCCAGGGCGGCCAGGTTCCCGCCTCCTCCTTCGTGGCAATGGGCATGACTGAGCCCGACGGCAGCGAGTTCTATAAGAACGCCGGTCACGACAGCAGCTACCCCGGCTACTACAACGTGGCAGAGGAAGCTTACGAGGACAACTTCAATCAGGCTCTTGAGATCCTGAAGAAGTACTACACCTGGGACGAGGACGCCCAGCAGTTCACCAACTTCCCCACCATGACCTACCTGTACAACACCTCCGAGGGTCATAAGGCCATCGGCGAGTACCTGCAGTCCGCTCTGGCCAGCGTGGGCATCACCATGAACCTGGAGAACCAGGAGTGGAACACCTTCCTGAACACCCGTAAGAACGGTGACTACTCCATCGCCCGTAACGGCTGGCTGGCCGACTACAACGATCCTATCTGCTTCCTGGATATGTGGATCACCGACTCCGGCAACAACGACGCGCAGTATGGCCGTGACGCTCACGGCGCTCTGAAGATGTACAACCTGGATCTGACCGACCTGGGCTATGACATCAAGGTCGAGAACGGCACCTGGGCTGAGACCTATGACGTGCTGATCTCCACCATCAAGTCCTGCACCGACAACGAGGTTCGCTTCCAGCTGATGCACCGCGCCGAGGATCTGCTGATGTCCACCGGCGGTATCGTTCCCCTGTACTTCTACACCGACCTGTACATGCTGAACAAGGATGTCGAGGGCTTCTTCTCCAATCCTCTGGGCTACAAGTACTTCTATCGCTGCACTGTTGCCGGCAAGACCGACAACATCTCCGTCTGCCTGGCTTCCGAGCCTGACACCATCGACCCCGCTCTGAACTCCTCTGTCGACGGCGCTACCATGGTCAGCCACCTGTTCGCCGGTCTGGCCAAGTGGGATCAGGATGCCGATGGTAAGCTGGTCATCAAGGCCGACTGCGCTACCGAACTGCCCGAGGGTGTTGTCAACGAGGACGGCACCGTTACTTACACCTACAAGCTGCGTGACGGCCTGAAGTGGTCCGATGGTCAGGCTCTGACCGCCAAGGACTTCGAGTTCGCTTGGAAGCGCGCCGCCTCCGCTGAGCTGGGCGCCGACTACGGCTACATGTTCGAGCAGGTCAAGGGCTACGGCACCGACAACAAGGACGATCTGGCTGTCAAGGCTCTGGATGACACCACCCTGGAGGTCACCCTGTCCAACTCCGTCGCTTACTGGAACGAGCTGCTGGCCTTCCCCACCTTCTTCCCCGTCCGTGAGGACGTGGTCGCCAACGAAGGCTGGGCCACCGATCCTTCCACCTACGTCTGCAACGGTGCGTACACCATCGCTTCCTGGGATCACAACAGCGTGATCACCACCGTGAAGAACCCCAACTACTATGATGCCGCCAACGTCACCATGGAGCAGGTCAAGTATTATCTGTCCGATAACGCCAACAACGACCTGGCCAACTTCAAGAACGGCGACTGGCAGATGATCGACGACGTTCCCACCAACGAGATCGCCACCCTGAAGGCTGACTATCCCGATGAGTTCTTCGTCGTGGGTCAGATCGGCACCTACTATGTCATCTGGAACATGAACGAGGAGATCCTGCCCTCCTGAGTGCGGCTTCTCGATTCAGACAATGACTGAAACGTAATAAAGAAGGCCTTCCGGCTTTTGCCGGAGGGCCTTCTTTCTATCATTATCTTGACATTGTCACGCTGTAGGACTACAATATGTGGTATCCGAAAAGGGGAGGGGACAACATGGACATTCACGGTCTGCAAAAGCTGACGCTGCTGGATTTCCCGGGTCATGTGGCCTGCACGGTGTTTTTGGCGGGGTGCGACTTCCGGTGTCCCTTCTGCCATAACGGCGGCCTGGTGTTGGGCGGCATGGAGCCAGTCATGGACGACGCCGGGCTGCTGACATTTCTCCGCAAGCGGCAGGGTCTGCTGGACGGCGTGGCCGTCACCGGCGGTGAGCCGCTGCTGCGGAGCGATCTGCCGGCGCTGCTGCGGGCCATCAAGGGCCTGAACTATGCCGTGAAGCTGGACACCAACGGCAGCCACCCCGCCGCCCTGCGATCGCTGGTGGGGGAGGGCCTGGTGGACTATGTGGCCATGGACATCAAGAACAGCCCGGAGAAATACGCGGCCACCGTGGGCCTGCCGGATTTTGACCTGACTCCCATCCGGGAGAGCGTGACCTATTTGCTGTCCGGCGCGGTGGACTATGAGTTCCGCACCACCGCCGTGGCGGAGTTTCACAATGACGCCTCCTTTGCGGGCATCGCACAATGGATCGCCGGGGCGAAGCGGTACTATATACAGTGCTTCACCGACCGGGACTCTGTGATCCAATCGGGTCTCCATGCGCCGGAAAATGCCCAATTGGAGCACTGGGCGGATATAGTAAGGCCCGCGGTGCCGGGGGTAGAACTACGAGGGGTGTGAGACCGCGTGATCACAAGGTTCTCTTTACACAAAAGCGCTTTATTTGCAGCGTCATCTATATTATGAACAATAAATCCAGCGTTTCGCATGGTGCGAAACGCTGGATTTGTACATCACGCCTCGCCCGTTTCCCGGAAGTATGCCCGGGTCTGGGCGACGTTTTTTTCGATCTCGTCCTTCAACTGCTGGGGGGAGTCGAACTTCTTCTCGGCCCGCAGGCGGCGGCAGAACTCCAGTCGGATGCGCTTGCCATACAGGTCGCCCTCAAAGTCCAGCAGGAACGTCTCGATGGACACGTCGGCGCTGTCGCTGACGGTGGGCCGGGTGCCCACATTGGTGACACCGGCGTAGCTGCTGCCATTGGGCAGGTACACGCGGGTGACGTACACGCCTTTCTCCGGCACCAGCACATGGTCGGGCACCGTGAAGTTGATGGTGGGGATGCCGATAGTACGGCCAAACCGGAAGCCGTGGCTCACCGTCTGGCTGAGACAGTGGCGGTGGCCCAGGAATTCGGCGGCTCGCTCCAGCTCACCGTCCTTCACCAGCTGGCGGATGTAGGTGGAGCTGACGGTGATACCGTCGTATTCCACCTTGGGGATGATATCGCAGCCCAGGCCCAGCTCACGGCATTTCTGCTGCAAAAGCACCGGATCACCGGCGTTTTTGTGGCCGAAGTGGTAGTCGTGGCCCGCCACCAGGTGCACCGCGCCATAGCGCTTCACCAGCAGCTCGGTGATGAAATCCTCCCACGGCATGGTCATCATCTCATGGTCAAAGGGGGCGACGATCACCTGCTGGATGCCGTACAGCCGCTCCATCAGCTCCTGCCGCTCACGAGTGGAGTTGATGAGGGGCACCGGCTTTCCCGTGACCACCTCCTTGGGGGGCCGGTCAAAGGTAAAGGCGGCGGGGGTGGCGTCCAGCTGCCGGGCCACCTCCACGGTGCGCCGCAGCAGCGCTCCGTGGCCCCGGTGTACGCCGTCGAAAAATCCCAATGCGATGACAGTAGGCTTCATAGTTTACGCTCCAAAAAAGTTCTTGATGGACGTCATTTGTCCGTTTTCCAACCGGCTCAGGCACAGGAAGTCCCCCTCCATGCCGTAGACCCGGTAGGTGCCTCTCTCCAGCGGCGTTTTCACGGTGAAGGCGTTGCCGTTGCGGCACAGCTGCTCCACCCGGGGATGGGTGATGCGGTATTCCGGGTATTGCCGGAACAGGGTGTCCACCGGCTGCAGCAGGCTCTCGCCCTGGGATTGCACCTCGTCGATGGTGTGGCTCTCGGCCAGGGTGTAGCCCGCCGCCATGGTGCGCCGCAGAGACGCCATGCAGCCGCCGCAGTCCAGCGCCTGCCCGATATCGTGACACAGGGTGCGGATGTAGGTGCCCTTGGAGCACCGCACCCGCAGGGTGAAATCGGTGTCCGACAGCTGCTCCAGCAGCTCCAACTGGTGGATGGTGACGGCCCGGGGCTTCCGCTCCACCTCCCGGCCCCGCCGGGCCAGATCGTACAGCTTCTGGCCGTTGATCTTGATGGCGGAATACATGGGCGGGATCTGCTGGATGGCTCCGGTGAACCGGGGCAGCGCCGCCGCCACGTCATCCAAGGTGACGGTCACGGGGTGCTCGGCCAGCGTGTGGCCGGAGGTGTCCTGCGTGTCAGTGACAAGGCCCAGCCGCAGCGTGGCGATGTACTCCTTTTCACCGCTTTCAGCAAAGGAGACGCCCCGTGTGGCCTGTCCCACGAACACCGGCAGCACGCCGGTGGCCATGGGATCCAGCGTTCCCGCGTGGCCCACCTTTTTCGTTTTCAGGATGCCCCGCAGCTTGGCGCACACGTCCATGCTTGTCCAGTCCGCGGGCTTGTCGATGATGATGATCCCGTTGGCCATGGTGTCTCCTTTCGGGTGATTTGATGGGGAGTTTAAAGCCTCCCTCTGTGAGGGAGGTGGCGCGAAGCGCCGGAGGGAGAGAATAAAAATCTTAAATCTCTCCCTCAGTCACCTTCGGTGACAGCCCCCTCTCAGAGGGGGCCTTTAGGAGAACGCTATGCCCTCTTACGCTCCTGTGACCTTCCGGTACGCGGCCAGCACCGCCATGCGCACCTCGTCCAGCGTGCTGTCCACCGTGGCGCCTGCCGCGGCATGATGGCCGCCGCCGCCCAGAATACGGCACAGCGCGCAGGCGTCCACCCGGGGGCCGGTGCGGACGGAGACCTTGATCTTCTCCGCGGTCAGCTCCCGCAGTGTCACACCGCAGTCGGTGCCCTCCACCAGCGCGGGCAGGGCGCTCAGCTCCTCAATGTCCGCGTCGGTGGCCTGCATCTCCTGCCGCAGCGCCAAGGGAATCTCCATAATGACCACCCGCTCGTGGTCAAAAAGCTTCATGTTCGCCACCATGCGGGACTCCATGGCCAGCCGCACCCGGCTCTTGGTGCGGAACAGGGCCTTGTTTGCCGCCGCCACATCCACCACGTCCATCAGTGCCGCCGCAATGCGGTGGGTGCGGGCGGTGGTGTTGCCGTACTGGAAGCCGCCGCAGTCGGTGCTGACGGCCACATACAGGGGCAGGGCAATGTCCGCCGTCAGGGCGGTGAGATGCTGGATGATCTCATACACGATCTCGCCGCAGGCGGCGCTGTCCGCCTCCAGACAGGTGTTGCGGGCAAAAAAGCCCTGGGAGGGATGGTGGTCGATGGCCAGCTCGATGCGCTCCTGATAGGGTTTGGCGTTCTCCGGCAGCAGGCTCACATCGGCGATGTCCACGCTGACGATGTGCTCCGCCTCCCAGCCCTCCGGGGCCCAGTAGGGGGCGGCGTAGGGCGCGTAGGTGGCGGTGATCTCCGGATTGGGCAGCAGATACGCGGTCTGGCCGCAGTCCCGCAGGGCCCGGCACAGGGCCGCCGCGCTGCCGATGGTGTCGCCGTCAGGCCGCACATGGGTCAGCAGCAGCACGTTGTCCAGTGCCTCCAGATACCCGGCGGCCTCGCGGGCCGTCAACACGGGCCGCTCCATCACTTGTCCTCCGGCAGCACGATGTCCGCATTGGCGGGGTTGGCGGGCTTGACGTGATGCAGCATGTCCAGAATGTGGGCGCCGTGGGCGATGGAGTCATCGGCGAAGAACTGCAGCTCCGGCGTATAGCGCAGCTGCAGCTTCTGGCCCAGCTCGTGGCGCAGATAGCCGCTGGCGGACTTCAGGCCCCGCATGAGATCCTTCTCGTCGGTGCGGTCCATGGCGCTGATGTAGACCCGGGCATAGCGCAGGTCGCTGGTGGTGTCCACATGGGTGATGGTCAGCAGGGCGTCCGCCACACGGGGATCCTTCACCGTGCGCAGCAGGCCGGACAGTTCCCGCTGGATCTCCTCGTTGATGCGTCCGATACGGTTGGATGCCATACTTTCGCTCCTTTCATGGAAAAGGGGCGGGCGCACTGCCCGCCCCTCATAATATAGTAGCCTCGCAGAGTTCGCGTCCGCAGACGCGAAATAATCAAATCATTTTTCTGACGTCGGCACGTTAAGAAAATATGCCGGGGGCATGTTTTTAGTGCCGATCTCAGCGGCTATGCCGCTGTAGCATCCGTCTGGATTTGCATTGCGCTATCACCAACGGGTGCGCGCAGTCGGCCGCAATCCCTTTTGGCAATGAAATCGTCAGATTTCATGCCAGATTCTTTACTGGGGGATCTCCTCCATCGTGAAGGCCTCCACGATGTCGCCTTCCTTGATGTCGTTGTACTTCTCGATGCTCAGGCCGCACTCATAGCCGGACACGACCTCTTTGACGGAGTCCTTGAACCGCTGCAGAGAGGCCAGCACGCCCTCGTGAATGACGATGCCGTCACGCACCAGACGCACCTGGCAGTCCTTACGCTGCAGCTTGCCGTCCTGCACATAGCAGCCCGCCACGGTGCCCACGCCGGAGACCTTGTAGGTCTGGCGCACCTCGGCGTGGCCCAGCACCGCTTCGCGGTACTTGGGGGCCAGCATGCCCTTCATGGCGGCCTCGATCTCGTTGATGGCGTCATAGATGACGCGGTACATCCGCATGTCCACGTTGGCGCGGGCGGCGCTGTCGCGGGCAGCGGCGTCGGGACGGACGTTGAAGCCCACGATGATGGCCTGAGAGGTGGAGGCCAGCATCACGTCGGATTCGTTGATGGCGCCCACACCGCCGTGGATGACACGCACGCGAACCTCGTCATTGCTGATCTTCTCCAGGGAAGCCTTCACGGCCTCCACGCTGCCCTGTACGTCGGCCTTGACGATCAGGTTCAGGTTCTTCATCTCACCGGCCTGAATCTGGCTGAACAGATCCTCCAGCGAGACCTTGGTGACAGGGGCGTTGGCCTTGGCCTTCTCCTCTGCCTTGCGCTGCTCCACCAGCTCGCGGGCCAGCTTTTCGTCGGCCACGGCGTTGAAGGTGGCGCCGGCGGAGGGTGCCTCGCTGAGGCCCGTGATCTCCACGGGGACACTGGGGCCGGCCTCGGTCATGCGCTGGCCCTTGTCGCCCACCATAGCGCGGACGCGGCCCACGGAGGTACCGGCGATGATGATGTCGCCCTGATGCAGGGTGCCGTTCTGAACCAGCAGGGTGGCCACGGGGCCGCGGCCCTTGTCCAGACGGGCCTCGATGACCGTGCCCTGTGCGGCGCGGTTGGGGTTGGCCTTCAGCTCGCTGACCTCGGCGGTCAGGGTGAGCATCTCCAGCAGGTTATCCACGCCCATACCGGTCTTGGCGGAGATGGGGCACACGATGGTGTCGCCGCCCCACTCCTCGCACACCAGACCGTACTCAGTGAGCTGCTGCTTGATGCGCTCGGGGTTGGCCTCCGGCTTATCCATCTTGTTGATGGCCACGATAATGGGGATCTCGGCGGCCTTGGCGTGGTTGATGGACTCCACGGTCTGGGGCATGATGCCGTCCTCGGCGGCCACCACCAGAATGGCGATATCCGTCACCATGGCGCCGCGGGCGCGCATGGAGGTAAAGGCCTCGTGGCCGGGGGTATCCAGGAAGGTGATGGGCTTGCCGTGGATCTCCACCTGGTAAGCGCCGATGTGCTGGGTGATGCCGCCGGCTTCGCCGGACGCCACATGGGCGTTGCGGATATAGTCCAGCAGGCTGGTCTTGCCGTGGTCGACGTGGCCCATGACCACCACAACGGGGGCACGGGGCACCAGATCCTCTTCCTTATCCTGATGGTCGTCGATCAGCTTCTCCTCGATGGTGACCACGACCTCCTTCTCCACCTTGCAGCCCATCTCCTCGGCAATGATGGCGGCGGTGTCGAAGTCGATCATCTGGCTGAGAGAGGCCATAACGCCGTTCTTCATCAGGCACTTGACCACCTCGGCGCCGGTCTTCTTCATGCGGCTGGCCAGCTCGCCCACGCTGATCTCGTCGGGGATCTGCACGGTGACGGGGGTGTTCTTAATGATCTCCAGCCGCAGCTTGCGCATGCGGTCGGCCTCCTCCTGCTTGCGCTTGTTGGTCATGGGGCCGTTCTGGCGCTGCTTGGAGTTGCGGAACTTCTCCTTGCCCTGCAGCTGATCCTTGTCACGGCGGCCGCCGCGGTTGCTGCGGTCAGCCATGTCCTGCAGCTTCTCGTCGTACTTGTCCAGGTTCACATTGGTGGCCTTTCGGGTATCCACCACCTGCTTCTGGGGCACGCGGGACATGGGCTTCTGGGGCTGGTTATTGTTGTTGTTATTATTGCTGCTGTTGGGCTGATTGTTCTTCGCCTGGGGATTGCCCTGCTGCGGCTTCTGGCCCTGGGGCTTGTCGTTCTGCTGGGGCTGTTTTTTCTGCTCCGGCTTCTTGGCCTCGGCCTTGGCGCCCTCGGCAAACACCGTGGCGATGCTGTCGATCTGGTTGTGCTGGGTCAGATACTCAAAGATGAGGCTAAGCTCCCGATCCTCCAACACCTGCATATGGTTCTTCGGTGTCTCGGCATACTTGGTCAAGATCTCCGTAATGTCCTTCGTGGCGACGCCGAAATCCTTCGCCACCTCATGCACTCTGTATTTGTTTGCTACGCTACCCAAATAAAGCCACCTCCATCTTAGTAAACGGCGGGCCGCGGCCCACCGCGTGTTGTCAAACTTCCTGCTTGCCGGGCTTCTTCCGACTGCTGCCCTTGCCCCGCTTTACCGGCAGGGAACCGGCGAACCGATCCTCCGGACGCCGGGCGGCCTTGCGCCGTGTTCCGTCGCCTCGTCCGCCGCCCCGGCCCGGCTGCTTTGCGCCGGCTCTGGGCGGTTTGTCTGTGCGGGGCTTTTCCGCCGCCGGAGGCTCCGGTGGCTTATCGCTGTGAATGCGGTGCTTGCCCTGCCGCAGGTTCTTTTCGTGCCGCAGCTGCTCGGCCCGGCGCTGCATGGCCCGCTGGGCCTTTACGTCCAGCTGTGCCGCCGCCGCGCCGTATTTCTCGCTGTCCATGGCCGCCAGCTTCTTCACGATGGCCCCGGCAAACCCGATCTCCGTCACGGCGCACATAGCCACGCTGCTGCGGCCCAGTGACCGTCCCAGATCGTCCTTGTCCGCCGGGATGGTCAGGCACAGACACGCGCCGGTCTGGGCAAAGGAGAACGCCCTTCGCTGGGAGGAGGGCCCGGCATCCTGGGCCACCAGGATCACCCGCGCCTTTTTGGCACGGGCGGCGGCGCCCACCGGCTCCTCGCCGATCTCCACGCGGCCCGCCTTTTTGGCAAGACCCAGCATGGATAATACCTGTTCCGTCATGCTTCGCCGCCTTCCATCTGCGCCTCCAGCGCGTCATAGACCGTCTCGGGGATCGCCGTCTCCAGCGCCCGCTCCAGGGCCTTGGATTTGCGTGCCTTTTTCAGGCACGCCACGTCGGGACACACATACGCGCCGCGGCCGGACACCTTGCCCCGGCCATCCAGCAGTATCTCGCCCTCCGGCGTGCGGACCACCCGCAGCAGTTCCTTTTTATCCTTCATCTCCCGGCAGCCGACACACTGCCGCTGGGGGATCTTCCGGGGTTTGACAGCCATACCGGCCACCTCCTTATGCTCAGTCCTCGCTGTGAGAAGCGGGCTTGATATCGATCTTATAGCCGGTCAGGCGGGCGGCCAGGCGGGCGTTCTGGCCCTCCTTGCCGATGGCCAGGCTCAACTGGTCGTCGGGCACCACCACGCGGCAGGCCTTGCCCTCGGCGGACAGGCGTACCTCCAGCACATCGGCGGGCGCCAGGGCGGCGGCGATGAACTGGGCGGGATCCTCGCTGTACTTGATGATGTCGATCTTCTCGCCCCGCAGTTCCTCCACGATGGCGTTGACGCGCTGGCCGCGCGGGCCGACGCAGGCGCCGATGGGGTCGATGTTCTCATCCTCGGACCACACGGCCATCTTGGTGCGGTTGCCCGCCTCGCGGGCGATGGAGCGGATCTCCACGCTGCCGTCGTAGATCTCGGGCACCTCCAGCTCAAAGAGGCGCTTTACCAGGCCGGGGTGGGTGCGGGAGATCAGCACCTGGGGGCCGCGGGTGGTGCGGCGCACCTCTACCAGATACACCTTCACCATCTGACCCTCGGTCAGCGTTTCGCCCTCCACCTGCTCGTTCTGGGACAGCACGGCCTCGGTGCTCTCGCTGCCGGTGCCGATCTTCAGGATCACGTTGCCGTTGCGGGGGTCGATCCGGGTGACGGTGCCGGTGAGGATCTCGTGCTGCTTGGAGTTGAACTCGTCATAGATCATGCCGTGCTCCGCCTCGCGCAGGCCCTGGATGATCACCTGCTTGCCGTTGCCGGCGGCGATACGGCCGAATTCCACGTTCTCCACGGGGATGTTCACCACGCCGCCCAGCTCGTTCTTGGCGCTGCGCTTGCGGGCGTCCTCCAGAGAGATCTCGTTGGCGGGATCCATGACCTCCTCCACGATCTCCTTCTGTACATACATCCGCAGGTCGTGCTTGTCCTCGTCCACGTCCACGATCACATTCTCCACGCCCTCGTGATCCCGCTTATAGGCGGTGGTCAGAGCCTGAATGATCTTGCCCATCATGAAGTTCTGGGGAATGCCCCGTTCCTTCTCCAGCATGGCCAGCGCCGCGAAAATCTCATCACATTTCATGATCTTAACTCCTTCTATCTAAAACGAAACTTGTTGATTAAAACTCTACCCGCAGGCGCACCAGCGCCACCTCGGCCTTTTCAAACCGTACCGGCTCCGCGCCGCCCATGTCCAGCAGCACCGCGCCGTCCTCATAGCCCGCCAGCTTTCCGGCGAACTCCTTCCGGCCGTCCCGGTTCTTATAGGTCTTGACCAGCACCGGCTGGCCCATGAACCGCTGAAAATCCGAGGGCCGCTTCAGCTGCCGCTCCGCCCCGGCGGAGGACACCTCGAACATATAGCTGGATTCGATGGGATCCACCTCGTCCAGCAGGTCGCTGACCCTGCGGCTGACGGCCTCGCAGTCCAGAATGTCCACGCCGCCCTCCTTGTCCAGGTAAAGCCGCAGGTACCACTGGCCCGCCTCCCGGACGTATTCCACGTCCCAAAGCTCGCAGCCGTTCTCCTTCACGACCGGCTCCGCCAGCTCCCACACGATGTCGGTGACTTTTTTCATAACGTTCCTCGCTTCATTTTTCAAACGATTTCCGATTTTTAAGAAACGGATTTTGCTCAACAAAAAGAGCGGACGGAACGTCCACTCTCAGTCAACACATACTACCATGTAGTATATTACCATATTCACAGGGCGATTGCAAGGGGTTTCACGGAAAAAACCGCCCCAAAAGGGCCGGTTATGTACCGTATTTTCGACAGAATGCGCCGCAGGCGGGCCGATCCCGGCCCGCCTGCAAAAGCTTCGCAGAATTCGCGCCGCGCACGGCGCGAAAAAATCAAATCATTTTTCTGACGACATGTGCGTCAGAAAAATTCTTCTCGGCCGCCAGTGTGTCCAAAGGACGCGCGCAGTCGGCCGCAAGCCTTTTGGCAGCAAAATCGTCAGATTTTGCGCCAGGTGACTTTACTCCGTCATGATCTTCAAAATCACCCGGTCGGTCTCACGCATGCCCTGGGCCGCCAGCACGCCCACATGGCGGATGGTGTCCTCCACGTCCTTGCCCATAATGCCGTGGCCGGGCTGGAAGTTGTTGCCGCCCAGATACATATTGTAGCCCAGCAGGCCGCACTCCACGCCCATGGCGATCTTGCTGGCGCAGCTGGCCTTGGCGCCGTCGCAGATGCAGCCGGAGATCATGGCCACCGCGTTTTCCAGCGTGTGGCTGATGGCCTCATAGTCCGCGCCCCGCAGCCAGGCGATGCCGCAGCCCGCGCCCACACCGGCGCTCACCGCGCCGCAGTAGGCGCTGAGACGGCCGATGCCGGTCTTCTGGTGGATGGTGATCAGGTCGCTGAGGCACACGGCCCGCAGGATCTTTTCGTCGTCGGCGCCCATGAGCTTGCCGTAGCGCCACACGGGGACGGAGGCGGTAATGCCCTGGTTGCCGGAGCCGGAGCAGATGACTACCGGCATCTCGCAGCCGTTCATGCGGGCGTCGGATCCGGCGGCGGCCCAGGCCCGGGCCTGGGTCTCGATGTCGTCGCTGCGCTGGAGGAGGGTGGAGCCGATGTTGGCGCCCCAGCTGTTTTTCAAGCCCTCCTGGGCGATGGCGGTGTTGCAGGCGATCTGCCTGCCGATGACAGGCTCGATGACGGCTAACGGTACGGTTTCAGCGAAGGTGATGATGTCTTTGACGTTGAGAACGCTCTTGTCCTGCAGATTGTCCTCCGCGTTGGCGGTAACGGGCTTTTCCAGCAGGATCTCGCCGTCCCTTTCGATGTAGATGATGTTGGTGTGGTTGTTGGCCACCCGCACGGCGGCGGTGTGTCCCGCCCGCTTGCCATGCAGGAAGATATCCAGCAGGCACGGCGTCTCGGGACATGTGACCTTGATGGGTGTGGCATCCAGATAGCCCTGGATGGCGGCTGCGTCATCCTCTGTGACGTTGGCGATCACCTGAAGCTCCGCGTCCGCGTCGCCCGCCACAATACCTACCGCGATGGCAGCGTCGATGCCGCGACGGCCATCAGTATTGGGTACGACCACGGATTTCACGTTCTTCAGAATGTTGCCGCTGACCTCGGCCAGCACTTCTTCCGGTTTTCCGCCCAGCACCTCGCGCAGCTTGGCAGCACAGTACGCGACGGCGATGGGCTCTGTACACCCTGTGGCCAGCAGGAGCTCTTCCTGCAGGATAGCCGTATAGGCGGCCATCGTCTTTTCGTTCAACATCATGACATTCTCCTTCGTATACATTTTTTATCATCAGGCCCGCAGGCCGGATAGATGAGAGGGAGGGGGATGCGAGAATTTTGCGGAATGGCGTATTCTATTGTAGGGGGCGATGCCTACATCGCCCCGTCGTGTGTTGAAAATATTATCTGTATTGCGGGCCGATGTGGGCATCGGCCCCTACGAGACATAAAATGAGCCAGCACTCCTTACCGCAGGTCGGGCACGTCGTCCTCCAGATCCACCCAGTCCTGCACATCCACGGTGGAAAACTCCGTCTCGGTGTTGCGGATGACCACCTTGGAGAGCCCGGCGTTGATCACCAGGCGGCGGCACATGGCGCATGAGGTGGCGTCGTGGAGCAGTTCGCCGGTCTGGGCATTGCGGCCCACCAGATACAGCGTGCCGCCCACCATGTCCCGCCGTGCGGCGGAGATGATGGCGTTGGCCTCGGCGTGGACGCTGCGGCACAGCTCGTACCGCTCGCCCCGGGGCACCTGCATGGCCTCGCGGGTGCACAGGCCCATGTCCACGCAGTTGCGGCGGCCGCGGGGCGCGCCATTGTAGCCGGTGGAGATGATCTCGTCGTTCTTGACAATGATGGCGCCGAACACGCGGCGCAGGCAGGTGGCCCGCTCCAGCACTGTCTGGGCGATATTCAGATAGTAGTTTTCCTTACTGATGCGTTCCATAGGGGTTCTCCTTGCGATGGTTACTTTATTTGATTATAGCCTGTTTCCGGAAAGGGTTCAATAAAGATGAACGTCATGTTTTTCACAAAAATTTAGGGGTAATTTTGAGGAAAACGGAGAATTTCGGAATCTTTTGTGGGAATTATTGGAAGGGAAAAGACAAAAAAGAGACCGCCGCAGCGGTCTCGCGGTGTTATTCCTCGACTTTTACAATGTCAATGGCCGCGTCCAGAAGGAGGTTGACCAGTTCATTGCGGGAACGGTTCGTTTCGGCGGCTAATTCGTCCAGACGGGCGATGAGCTCGTCCTTCATGCGGACAGAGACGACCTTGTAGCCGTCATCGCCCCGACGGTTGCTTTTCTTTTTGATTTTGATCACATCTGCCATATACGCCTTTTATTCCTCCGTGTTCAGTGTCCCGTGGGCCTGTTCGTATTGGCGGACGTACTGCTCCAGGACGAACTCGATCTCCTTATTGGCGGAGCGCTTGTTCTGGGCGGCGATGCATTTGATCTTGTCCAGAAGCTCCTCGGATACCCGCAGAGAAAACGGCGCGTAATAGTTTGCCATATCATCACTCATTTCACTTTGATGTGATGATGATAGCATTTCACATGCATTTTCTAAGAATTCATATTGACATCAAAAAGATATCATATTATGCTGTATAAAAAGAAAAGACCGCCTTGGCGGTCTTTTCAGAAATGCGGTGCGGCTCAGCCCTCCAGCTTTTCCACGGCGGCGTCCGGGGCGTTGCGGCGGACAGAGTCGATGCCGTTCAGGCAGGAGGCCTTGGCCTTATAGCCCTCGCTGGCGGCGATGATCTCGCCGTTGCGGGCCTTCAGGCGGAAGCGGAATTCACCGGCCTTGTCGGTATACATCTCGAACTTGGGATTGGTGACGGCGGCCACCTCGGCCACGGTCTGATCCTCGAATTTGGCTTCCGCCGCATTCTTGCGGACGGACTCCACGCCCTTCATGCAGGCGGCCTCGGTGGTATAGACCTCGCTGGTGGCGATGACTTCGCCATTGCCGGCTTTCAGATTGAACACAAAACCGGTCTTGGTCGCTTTGACAACGAACTTACCCATGGTGTTGCTTCCTTTCTTTTTATGCCCCGTGGGGCGGTTTATCAGTCGAAAATCCATCGCGGTCAGGCGTGTTTGCCCTTGTTAATCGATGGTACGGTTGAAGTGGATGCCGGACTTCTGCATATGTACGTCCAGACGGACGCGGTCGCCCCGGATATAGCTGCGGGTGTACTCGTAAATGCGGCCATCCTCGGTACGGGTGCGGCGCTGGTGAT
Source organism: uncultured Oscillospiraceae bacterium (assembly GCA_934589145.1). Classification (GTDB taxonomy): domain Bacteria; phylum Bacillota; class Clostridia; order Oscillospirales; family Oscillospiraceae; genus Vescimonas. The sequence continues at coordinate 47,378 of CAKTNW010000015.1, forward strand.
AGAAGGCGCAGGTATTGGGCTCCACACCCAGCAGTTTGGCGCTGTCGCCGTTCAGGGTCACGGCCTCATAGCTCTCCTCCGCGGCGAAGGGGGTGATGCCCACATGATACAGCAGGGAATAGAAGCTGTGGGTCTGCACCATGTCGCGGGTCAGATTGGGATAGATGTACTGGGGATAGTAGCTGGTCTCCAGGATCAGCGGCTCGCCATCCACGTTGCGGATACGGGTGAAGCAATAGACCGGCGTGCCCTCCCGCAGCTCCATCTTTTCGCAGATGATGGCCGGCGGGGTAATGATCTGAAAATCCACCAGCGTGCTGCTGGGCTCCTTGCCCATGGAGGATACCTCGGTGGTGAAGGAGTACCGGACGCCCCGGCGGTTGGTGGACGGATCGGCCACAAAGGTGCCGCGGCCCCGCTTACGGACTACCAGCCCCTCCTCCTCCAGCTCGCCGATGGCCTGGCGGACGGTGTTGCGGCTGATGTTCAGCGAGCGGCACAGCTCCGCCTCGCTGGGCAGCAGGTCGCCCACGGACAGAACGCCGGTGGAGATGTTGCGCTTGATGATGCCCACCAACTGGGCATACAGAGAGATGTCGCTGTCCAGAGACAGCGTCGCGTTGAGAAGTGCGTTGCTTTCCATGACGGATGTTTCCTTTCCTGCGCGCCCATGGCGCTTGTACCTATTGTACCATACATTCCGTGAAAAAGAAAGAGGCAGTTTCAGAAAAAGCGCCCTTTTCCCGATAACACGGCGTATAAAAAGTGAGGGATAGGAAAAAAGCCGCCATGAAGGCGGCGTTTTTCCTGGAACAAAAAAGAAGGAAAACTTGAAAGTTTGAAAATAGCTTATCAAAAAGGCCTCGCAGAGTTCGCGGCGCGGACGCCGCGAATCATTCAAATCATTTTTCTGACGACATGTGCGTCAGAAAAATTCTTCTCGGCCGCCAGTGTGTCCGAAGGACGCGCGCAGTCGGCCGCAAGCCCTTTTGGCAGCAAAATCGTTAGATTTTGCACCAGATCATTTGTGATCCACTGCGTACATGCGCTCGATCAGGCACAGCAGCTTGTCGGAATAGCCGATCTCGTTGTCGTACCAACTGACCACCTTCACAAAGGTGTCGGTCAGGGCGATGCCGGCCTTGGCGTCGAAGATAGAGGTGTGGGTGTCGCCCAGGAAGTCGGAGGACACGACGGCCTCGTCGGTGTAGCTGAGGATGCCCTTCAGCTCGTTCTCGCTGGCCTTCTTCATGGCGGCGCAGATCTCGTCATAGGAGGCGGGCTTCACCAGATTCACAGTCAGATCCACCACGGACACGTCCAGGGTGGGAACACGCATGGACATACCGGTCAGCTTGCCGTTCAGGGAAGGAATGACCTTGCCCACGGCCTTGGCGGCGCCGGTGGAGCTGGGAATGATGTTGCCGGAGGCGGCACGGCCGCCGCGCCAGTCCTTCAGAGACACGCCGTCAACGGTCTTCTGGGTGGCGGTGGTGGAGTGAACGGTGGTCATCAGACCGTCGGCAATGCCGAAGTTGTCGTTCAGCACTTTGGCGATGGGGGCCAGGCAGTTGGTGGTGCAGCTTGCGTTGGACACGAACTGCATGTCGCTGGTGTAAGTGTCATCGTTGACGCCGCAGACGAACATGGGGGTGTCGTCCTTGGAGGGGGCGGACATGACGACGTGCTTGGCGCCGGCGGCGATATGACCGGCGGACTTCTCCTTGGTCAGGAACAGACCGGTGGATTCGATCACATACTCGGCGCCCACCTTGGCCCAGGGCAGATTGGCGGGATCACGCTCGGCGGAGACGGGGATGGCCTTGCCATTGACCACGATGTTGTTGCCCTCGGCATAGATATCACCGTTGAACTTGCCGTGCATGGTGTCATATTTCACCATATAAGCCAGATAGTCGGCGGGGCACAGATCATTGATACCCACGATCTCGATCTCGGGGTGATTCAGGGAACAACGCAGAACCATGCGGCCAATACGGCCAAAACCATTGATGCCAACTTTAATGCTCATAA
>CAKTNW010000016.1 GCA_934589145.1 uncultured Oscillospiraceae bacterium
CTCGCTTCTGCCCACAATACTTGGCTGGAGACGGCCCGGGAAGATAGGTAGCGCCAACACAAAACCCCTGTGACGAATGTCATGGGGGTTTTACTTTTTCTCAACATAGTTCGGGATGCCTTCGACACTATCCCGTGACAGGTCAGTTAAGCTCGCTTTCGTCCTTCGATACTTATCTGAAGGCAGGCAGAGAAAATAGGCAGCGCCAATAAAAAAAGAAACACCATCCATTTGGATGGTGTTTCTTTTTTATGTGTAATTCCGCTTCGCTCAAATTTCTGGGCGGGGCATACCCTCCCCGTCCAGACCCGCCCCATGCGGAGCGGTGGCTGTTATGGTTATGCGGCGGCGATTGTAATGAACCTCTAAGCCTGTGACGTTAGTCACAGGCTTTTGTCATATCCAAAAGTGCAGTAGAGTGGTGTTTTTATTTTGTAGGGCGCGATACCCACATCGCGCCGCCGGGGATCGGACAGAATGTCTTGCGTACCTCGCTGATCTTTGCTACAATATCCCCAAGGGGTGATTTACAATGCCTGATTACAGCAAGACCGGTTCCTCGACTGCGGAGCAGGCGGTGCGGCTCTGTACCTGCACCAATGTCCGGTGCCCTAACCATCCCCGGAACCACGACCGGGGCTGCACGCCCTGCATCCAGAAGAACCTGAGCCGCCATGAGATCCCGGCCTGCTTCTCCAACGTCTATCCGGATCATGAGAAAATGGAGGGCTACACCTACGAGGCGTTTGCCCGGTTCGTGCTGCGCCACGGGGAGACAACAAAATGAAAAACGGGAAGGCTGCGGCCTTCCCGTTTTTTGCTGCGGTCAGAGGATCGCCCGGATCTTCGACAGGTCGCCGCTGCACAGAGCGTCCAGATTGCGGAAGATTTTCTCCGCGTCCCAATTCCACCACTGCAGCTCCAGCAGATAGGCGGTCAGCTCCGGGTCAAACCGGGGGCGGATCACCCGGCAGGGGTTGCCCGCGGCGACGGTATAGGGCGGGATATGGTCAGACACCACGGAATTGGCCCCGATGATGGCCCCATCGCCGATGTGAACGCCGGGCAGCACCGTGACATGCTGGCCGATCCACACGTCATTGCCCACCACGGTGTCGCCCTTCAGGGGAAGCTGGGCCAGCGAGGGGGCGCATTTCTCCCAGCCGTGGCCGAAAATGTTGAAGGGATAGGTGGAGGGGGAGGCCATCCGGTGGTTGGCGCCGTTCATGATGAACTCCACGCCCCGGCCGATGGCGCAGAATCTGCCGATGATGAGCCGGTCGCCGATGAAGTCATAGTGGTGGGTCACATGCTCCTGGAACCGCTCCGCGCCGTCCGGGTCGTCGTAATAGGTATAGTCCCCCACGAGGATGTTGGGGCGGGTGATGACGTTTTTGATGTACACCACCTGGCGGATGCTCTCGTTGGGATAGATGGCGTTGGGATCCGGGCCAAACATGGCGGCACCTCCTGTCGTTTTTATATGCTTCATTGTATCAGCTTCGCCGCGGCGGCGCAAGGGCGGGCGGAAGAATTTGTCGAAAGGGGCTTGACAAACGGGGAAGGGCTGACTATAATTCATAACGCAGTTATGAAACGGTGTTACAGATAAAGGAGCGGCACAATGGCAAAGCAGATCGAAGGCGTTTCCCAGCGAATATTGGACTGCGCCAGGGCGGAGTTCCTGGACAAGGGGTACACGGACGCCTCGCTGCGCAGCATCGCGGCGGCGGCCAATACCAGCACCAACTCCATCTATGTGCGCTTCGGCGACAAGGAGGGGCTGTTTTCCGCCATCGTGGAGCCGGTGCTCAACGAGATGACGGAGCGGTTCCTGAAGATTCAGGAGGAATTCCACCGCATGGAGCGGACGGCCCAGGCGGCCCACATGGCCGAGTACGCCGACGGCGGCACCATGGAGCTGGTGAACTACATGTACGACCACCTGGACGAATTCCGCCTGCTGCTGGACGCCTCCTACGGCACGCGGTTCCACAACTTCGTGGACGCGCTGGTGGGCATCGAGGTGGAATATACCTACAAATACATGGAGACGGTGGGCTATCCCACCCGGCTGGGGGACGCCACCACGGAGAAGCTGCTGCACATCGTCACCACCTCCCGGTTCGAGAGTATCTTCGAGGTCATCCGCCACGGCATGAGCCGGGAGGAGGCCGCCGAGTATATCGACCTGCTGAGCCGGTATCACCGCACCGGATTCTTCGCGGTGTTCACGCCTCAGTCATAACGTCAGGCAGGCTGCCGGAAACGGAAGCTTTCCATAAAACTATAAGTTAGCAAGCGCTAATCAAAAGGAGGAATCCACATGGAAAAGCAAAGCCCTGTCCAGCGGATCTGGGAGCTGGGCGCGGCGCAGCACGGCAGGCTGATCACGGCGGTGATCCTAGCCGTGGTGGGCGTGGTGTGCGGCATGGTGCCGTATTTCGCGGCGGCCAGGATCATTGCCCTGCTGCTGGCGGGAGAGCGGGCCCTGTCCGCCTATACCGTCTGGCTGCTGGCGGCGCTGGGTGGCTATCTGGCCCGGACGGTGCTGTATAACGGCGCACTGGGCCTGTCCCACAAGGCCACCTTCGACATTCTGAAGACCATCCGGCAGCGGCTGCTGGCCAAGCTGCCCCGGCTGCCCCTGGGCACGGTGATGGACACCTCCAGCGGCAAGCTGAAGCAGATCATCGTGGATCAGGTGGACAGCATGGAGACCACCCTGGCCCACCTGTTCCCGGAGATGACGGCCAACATCGTGGCCCCGGTGCTGACGCTGGTGTATCTGTTCGTGCTGGACTGGCGGCTGGCGCTGCTGTCGCTGGCGGTGTTCCCCATCGCCTTCTTCTTCATGATGATGGTCATGGGCGGCTATGCCAAGGACTACGCCGGCGCGGTGCAGGCCACCAATGAGATGAGCGGCGCCATGATCGAGTACATCCACGGTATCGAGGTCATCAAGGCCTTCAACCAGGGCAAGAAGTCCTATACCCGCCTGGTGGACAAGGTGAAGGCCAACGCCCAGTACTACTTCGACTGGATGCGCCGCAGCCAGTTGGGCATGTCCATGGCCTACGCCTTCTTCCCGGCGCAGATGCTGACGGTGCTGCCTCTGGGCTGGGTGTTTTACAGCCACGGCACGCTGACCGTCGAGACCTTCATCACCGTGATCATCCTGTCCCTGGGCATGTCCGCCCCCGTTGTGGCGGCCTTCAACTTCGTGGATACCCTGGCCCAGGTGGGCACCACCGTGGCCCAGGTGGACGAGATCCTGAAGGCCGAGGAGCAGCAGCACGCCGCGGCGCCCGTGACCTTCACCGGCCACGATATCCAGGTGCGGGATGTGTCCTTCGGCTACCATGACGACAAGGAGATCCTCCACCACGTCAGCCTGACCATCCCCCAGGACGGCATGACCGCCCTGGTCGGCCCCTCCGGCAGCGGAAAGTCCACCCTGGCCAAGCTGATCGCGGGCTTCTGGGATGTGAAGAGCGGCGCCATCACCATGGGCGGCCACGATCTGAAGGACATCCCCCTGACCCAACTCTACGACCAGGTGGCCTTCGTGTCCCAGGAGAACTACCTGTTTGACGACACCGTGCGGGAGAACATCCGCATGGGCCGCCGCACCGCCACCGATGCCGAGGTGGAGGCCGCCGCCCATGCCGCCGGATGCGACAGCTTCATCGGCGGCCTGGAGAAGGGCTATGACACCCTGGTGGGCGGCGGAGGCGCGCACCTGTCCGGCGGCGAGCGGCAGCGCATCGCCATCGCCCGGGCCATGCTGAAGGACGCGCCCGTCATCGTGCTGGACGAGGCCACCGCCTATATCGACCCGGAGAACGAGGCGGTGATCCAGCGGGCCGTGGCCCGGCTGGTGGCCCACAAGACGGTGATCGTCATCGCCCACCGCCTGTCCACCATCACCGGCGCGGACAACATCGCCGTGGTGCGGGACGGACAGATCGCCGCCCAGGGCACCCACCAGCAGCTTCTGGAGAGCTGCCCGCTGTATCAGGAAATGTGGCAGGCCCATATGGGCGCAAAGGATGGTGAAACGGCATGATCGAGACCTTCAAGAAGATCTGGCAGTTTGCCGGAGACGAGAGAAAGAATATCAACAAGTCTGTTTGGGTCAGCTTCCTGACCGCCGTTTTGCAGATGTTCCAGGTGGGCGCCATCTATCTGGTGGTGCGGGCCCTGACCCAGGGCGCGCAGGGCGGCCGGACGGCCTGGCTGGCGCTGATCTTCGAGCTGATCAGCATTTTCGGCAGCGCCGTTACCGCCAGCACCTCCAAGATGTACCAGACCCACGCGGGCTATTTCATGGCGGCTGACCGCCGCATCGCCATCGCCGACCGGATGAAGAGCGTGCCCATGGGCTTCTTCAACGCCAACAGCCTGGGCCAGGTGTCCGGCGTGTGCACCACTGTGGTCAGCACCATTGAGACCATGGTGCCCATGGTGCTGGTGAACATCCTCAGCGGCCTGATCACCACGGCGGTGTTCACCGTCGTGATCCTGGTATTCGACTGGCGCATCGGCCTTATTGCCCTGGGCGGCATTGCCCTGTATCTGCTGGTGGTGTCCGCCATGGAGAGAAAGTCCGCCGCCATCGCCGACGACACCCAGAAGTCCCAGACCGCCCTTATCGAGGCGGTGCTGGAGACGGTGCAGGGCATGAGCGTCATCAAATCCTTCAACCTGACCGGCAAGGGTGACAAGAAGCTGCAGGACGCCCTGGAGTATCACCGCCGCAGCAATCTGCAGGTGGAGCACGTCATGACCCCCTATACTGCCGCCCAGGAGGCGGTGCTGCAGATCACCGGTGTGGCCATGATGTTGGCCGCCGTGGCGCTGTGGATCGGCGGCAGCATGACGCTGGCCAACGCCCTGATGACGCTGGTGGTGTCCTTCCTGGTGTTCAGCCAGGTGAAGCTGTTCGGCATGGGCGTGTCCATGCTGCGGCTGGCCGCCGCGGCCATCGACCGCACGGAGGAGACGGAGCGGATGCCCCGGATGGACGAGAACGGCAGGGCCGTCACCCCCGCCAGCCACGACATCGCCTTTGACCACGTCAGCTTTTCCTATGAGCAGAAGCCTATCCTCCGCGACGTCACCGTGACGCTGTCCGATAAAACCACCACCGCCATCGTCGGCCCCTCCGGCAGCGGCAAGACCACCCTCTGCAATCTGGTGGCCCGCTTCTGGGACGTGGACAGCGGCAGCGTGAGGATCGGCGGCACGGACGTGCGGGACTACACCCTGGCCTCGCTGATGGATCAGATCAGCATGGTGTTCCAGAACGTGTACCTCTTCGCCGACACCATCGAGAACAACATCAAGTTCGGCTGCCCCGACGCCACCCATGAGCAGGTGGTGGCCGCGGCGAAGAAGGCCTGCTGCGACGACTTCATTGAGGCGCTGCCCGATGGCTATCAGACCGTCATCGGCGAGGGCGGCGCGTCCCTGTCCGGCGGCGAGAAGCAGCGGATCTCCATCGCCCGGGCCATGCTGAAGGACGCCCCCATCATCATTCTGGATGAGGCCACCGCCAACGTGGATCCGGAGAATGAGGATCGCCTGCAGAAGGCCATCGAGGCCCTGACCCACGAAAAGACCGTCATCATGATCGCCCACCGACTGAAGACCGTCCGGGGCGCGGATCAGATCCTGGTGCTGGACGGCGGCCGCATCGTCCAGCAGGGCAGACATGAGGAGCTGATCCGCCAGAGCGGCATCTATGCCGATTTCGTCACCGGCAAGCGGGAGACCACCGGCTGGAAGCTGTAAAACCGCAGACGTACAAAAACACGGAGCCCCGCGGCTCCGTGTTTTTATGTGTCATGCCGGATGGGTCAGGCGGCGCAGCAGGCATTTGCAGCCCTCCCGCACATCCTGCCAGGTGGCTTCAAAGTCCCCGGTGTACCAGGGATCGGCCACGTCGCCGGGGCGGCCCGTGTAGTCCAGCAGCAGGTGGAGCTTTCCCTCCGGGGCGCCGCCGCAGATCCGCCGCATGTTCCGCAGATTGGCCTGATCCATGCCCACCAGCAGGTCATAGGCGTCGTAATCCTCCCGCGTCAGCTGCCGTGCCGCGTGTCCGCCGCAGGTGATGCCGTGCTCCGCCAGCTTCCGCCGGGCAGGTGGATAGACGGGGTTTCCAATCTCCTCCCTGCTGGTAGCGGCGGAGGCAATGAGGAATTCTGCCGTCAGACCGGCCTTTTTTACCAAGTCCTTCATCACGAATTCCGCCATAGGACTGCGGCAGATATTGCCGTGGCAAACGAATAAGATCTTTGTCATGACCGTTTCCTCCTGATGTCACAGGGCCTCGAAATGATACCGGGGCTTGTCCAGGCTCTTTTTGCCGTACTCAATGGCTTCCGTGGGGCAATAGCAGATGCAGGCCATGCAGTGGGTGCAGCTGCCGCCCCAGACGGGCCGTCCGTTTTGCAGTGTGATGTTGTTGGTGGGGCAGCGGGCCGCGCACTGGCCGCAGCCCACGCAGGCGTCCGATACGGTGAAGGCGTCCGCCTTCACGAAGCAGGAATAGAAGATAGGATTCACCGGGCCGCTCATGAAGCGGTCATAGAGGTTATCGCGGGTGGGCGGAAATGCTTTCCCCGCCGCGACGGCGGCAATGGCCTGGTCGATGCTCGGCTCTGCCCCGGCCACGATCTGCCGGGCCTCCTCCGTCTGGGGCGCGTTGAACATGGCGATGTAGTTCTCCGGCATGATGATCTGCGCCGTCCCCATGCAGGTCAGGTGCTTTTCCTGACAGAGTGCGCGGTTGTACTTGTCGGCGCTGCCGATCTCGCTGCCGCAGGTCATGACGAACCACGCCTGCTCTGCGCCGGTCAACGCCGTGCGCAGCAGCCAGTCCCGGACGATCCGGGGGATACGCCAGGCATAAGTGGGCGTGACGATGATAAGCCGCGCACCGGTCTCCACCGGGGCGGTGTCGCACGCTTTGATACGGTCGTTCATATCGCAGAGCGGCTCGTTCAGGGCGTCCGCCATGCGCCGGGCCACATATCTGCTGTTGCCGGTGCCGGAATAATACAGGATCATATCAATACCCCCTCGCAGTGGTCGATCTCGTGCTGGATGATCTCCGCCGTCCAGCCGGTAAAGGTCTTGCGTCGGGTCTGGAACTTCTCGTTCTGCCACTGCACCTTGATGGTTCGGAACCGCTTTACCTTCCGGCGGCCGGTGAGAGACAGACAGCCCTCCTCGGCCTCATAGGGGCCGTCGCGCTTCACGATGACGGGGTTGAACATGACCTGATACTTCCCGTCGTCATCAAAGACGATGATGCGCTTGTTGACGCCGATCATGTTGGCGGCCATGCCCACGCAGCCCTCCCTGTGGGCGGCCAGCGTGTCCAGCAGATCCTGCGCCGTGCCGAGATCCTCCGCTGCGGCGGTCTCGGCCCTCTGCGACAGAAACGCCTCGTCTTTACAGATATCACGGATCATATGCCATCCTCCCGCGTGGTGTTTTTCTTCGGCGCACAGCCGACGCTTTATGCTATTATGATACCGCCGCCGAAGGGAAAAAGCAACCTCCCGGGCGGAGATCACGGAAGATTCCTGCTGGCGGCACAAATCCTTGCCGCCGGACGGTATTTTTGCTATACTATAAGCTGCACAAAAAGCCGGAAGGGGAGAACGATCATGGAAATGCGGCGCTATATCAGGTACTCCAACGGCTGGTGGTGGCTTGCCGCCGTGTGTATGGCCATCGCCGTATGCTGCGCGGTAAAGGCCGCGCAGGTGCAGAAGGACAGGGAAGCGATGACCCCGGCGCCGCTGCTGGTGGGCGAAGAGCAGGCGGGGGATTACCGCTATATTGACGCGGTGTACATGACCGAATGGGTCTATCGGGTGACAGACAGAGGCGGCCGGGAGAAGGTTTTTTACTTCGCCGGGGATGCTGACGGCTACGTCTATCTGGTGCGGCTGGGCGACGGGCAGTATGCGGAATTTGCGGATATGACGGACGCATTGCCGGTTCGCCTGGTGGGCGTGCTCTGCACCGTGCCGAAGGCATATCTTCCCGATCTTGCGGAGGTCGACGGCTCCACCGTCGAGGAATATGTGGATTACTACGGCGACTACTACATCGACGCCGCCATGACGCCTGCCGACCTGAATAACGGCTTCCGGACAGGCGCCGTATCGGCTTTTGCTGTCGGAGTGATCCTCCTGCTCCAGAGCGTTGCATTTTCCGTGCAGTTCAGGAAAGAACTGAAGCAACTGGAGAGGAGGGGCCTGCTGGAGCGGGCGGAGTACGCGTTCCAAAATGCCCGGGGCGACCTCTACGGGGATGTGCGGCTCAGTGATACGTTCATTTACGGCAGGCACGCCGCGCTGGCGCGGCCCCTGACGGATGTGCTGTGGGTCTATTGGCATGAGAAGACCGGCGCGGTGGATGTGCATTTGCTGACCGCCGATGGCCGCGACTGTATGCTGCGGCTGTCCGGCCAGGCGGCCCGCCGCAATGCGGAGGAGATCCTGCAGGCGGTGGCTGCGCGCAATTCCGGCGTGCTGGTGGGCCGGACGCGGGAAAATGGCCTGCGCTACGACCGGCAGGTGCCCCGTATCAGGCAGCAGCGCGTTCACCGGATTGTGCTCTGGGGCGTATGGCTGGCGGCGGCTGCCGCGGCCTTTGCAGTCTTGGCCCTCACCTGAGCCATTGCGCCGCCGCGGAAAATATGGCCTGATGGCGTTGACCTCGCTGGGGCGTCAGTCGAATAAAGGCACCTGCTGAAAGTGTTCTGCGGAACGGCAGTTACGGTGAAGACGGCGGATCTGTCAATAGATGATATTGTATATGTGAAACGATATTGACAAATCAACGGACTTTGCCTATAGTTAAGTATACACTGTGCTACATTCTGAAGCTTGTAATGCAGTGTCTTTTTTGCAGTATATTCCTACTTGACTGGTATGTTTAAGCAAGCGGCGTTTATCTGCGTCAATGAGTGGAAAAGACCAGAATGGGTGAAATGGAGAAAACAAATGAAACAAAATACAGCAAATGTGGAGCAGATTGATTCTGAGAGCAAAATTTCCAGCTTTAAGGTAAAACAAAACATGCCATATGAATTTAAGGTCAATTACGCGCGGATCAGGGCCTGGGAGTTTTATAACGAGTGCGGAAAGCGGGATTTAGATTGCTATGTATCTGTTGGCGGGCTTGACAGTATTACGCTGTTCTTCTTTTTGAAATCTATCGGGATCAATGTACCGGCGGTATCTGTCTCATCTCTTGAAGATGTCAGTATACAGAAAATTCACAAGGAAATCGGTGTTATTTCTTTGCCTCCCGCCATGAGAAAGGACGGCACACGCTGGAATAAACAAAAATTGCTCCAGGAGTTTGGTTTTCCGGTTCTTTCCAAGGAGACTGCCCGCAAGATTGAGTTGCTGCAGAATCCAACGCCCAATAACAAAACGGTCAGACATGCTATCGTTACAGGGGAAACTGGCGCGTATGGCGGCTTTCAAAAGAACTCGAAGATGAAGCTTGCCCAGAAATGGCTTGAGAAATTCGGCGGCTTGGAAAACGAAGAGGAAGGCGTGGATTATCAGATCGCGCCATTCAAAGTGTCGTCAAAGTGCTGCTATTACCTGAAAGAAAAGCCTTGCTCCGACTGGGCAAAGGAGCATAATTGCGTGCCCTATTTGGGACTGATGGCTTCTGAGGGCGGAAGAAGAGAAAAAACGCTGATGCTGCATGGCTGCAACTATTTCGGACAGAGTACGATTCGCTCCGCGCCGTTTGCGATTTTTAACAGGCAGGATTTGTTGCAATTGGCGTTAGATCTGAAAGTCCCTGTTCCGGAAATCTATGGAAGCATACTAAGGGATGATGAGGGACGCCTGTACACTTCCGGAGAACAGCGGACAGGATGCTCCATGTGTGGTTTTGGGATCCAACTTGAAAAGCGTCCGCATCGATTTGACCGGCTTCGTGAGCGGAATTATAAGGAATGGGATTTCTGGATGAATAAGTGCTGTGTGGATGAAAATGGAATCCATTACGGCTGGGGAAGAGTTTTGGATTATCTTGGAATCGGCTGGAAGGACATTCCGGATACGGAGTGTAAAAAGTAACATCGCGTTATAACAGTACGTTTCATACGTTGGCTTGTGCCTGATCACATTGACCTCGCCTGTGCTTTCCGCTATAATCGAATTATACGATACACGCTGCCACAAAACGAACGATAAGGAGGCTGGCCTATGACGAACCGACCTGCGTATCAGGAGACCCATTACGGAGACTGTGCCCACAGACCGGGTATGCACAGCATACTTGTTCCGGGAAAACGGGGAAGGCTGTTTTCTGTGCTCTATACGGCGGCGGGGGAGGGGCCCCATCCCACCGTACTGCTGCTTCACGGCATCCCCGGCTGTGAGCGGAACTTCGACCTGGCCCAGGCCCTGCGCCGCGGCGGCTTCCATGTGATGACCTTCCATTACAGCGGCAGCTGGGGCAGCGACGGCGATTACTCGCTGGCCCACGATCTGGAGGACGCCCACACGGTGCTGGACTTCATCCTGCAGAGCGAGAGCTATGGCATAGACAAGTCGCGTGTTTACGCCGTGGGTCACAGCCTGGGCGGCTTCGTCTGCGGACAGCTTGCCGCGGCGCGCCCGGAGATCAGGGCAGCGGCGCTGCTGATGCCCTGCGACATCGGGCGGATGCCGAAGATCGCCCAGGAGGATCCCGTGGCCTTCCGGGCCATCCGCAAGGAGCTGGAAGAGAGCGGCGGCTGGCTCTGCGGCACCAGCGGCGAAGCCCTGTGGCAGGAGGCCCGGGCCCACAGCGACGATTACTGCCTGGAGAGCGCAGCGCAGGCGCTGGCGCACAAGCCGGTGCTCTGCGTCGGCGGCACGCTGGATACCTGCACGCCCCCGGCCATGCACTGCGAGCCCTTGGCCAGGGCCGTAAAGGCGGCGGGCGGAACCGCCTTCCGGATGCAGTACTTTACCACCGACCACGTCTTTTCGGACTATCGTCTCACGGTGGCGGAAGAGGTGACGGCCTTCCTGCAGGAGGAAGCCGCGAAAACGGAATAATAGAAAGCCCCCCGCTTTTCACGCCTCAACACGAGGAATGAAAAGCGGGGGCTGTGCGTCAGACTTTCGCGTCCTCCCGCGCGGTGGAGATCTTAATGACCACCGCTGTTTTCGCGCCGTTGTTCCAGATGGAGTGGGGCGTCATGCCGTCCACAAAGACCGACTGATCCTTTCCGGCGATGATCTCCCTGTCGCCGGTGACGATCCGCACCTCGCCGTCCACCACGATGAAGATGTGGTTGTCGCTGTGGGTGTGGTTGTTTTCCGGGCCGCCTCCGTTTTCCGAAATGTACGCGATGGCGCCCCACTGGATCCGGCCCATCTCGTTGAACAGCTTCTTGGCCAGAAAGCCCTTGTGGCCCTCCGGTGTGATAAATGTGGTTTCCATAGGTGTTGCTCCTCTCTTTGCTGTGTGATCTTTCTGATCAGATATACTGCGCCATAAACGCCGCAAGGGGCGGGATATCCTCCGCCCGCCAATAGCTGGCGCCATCCGCCGTCCGGTGCAGGAGCCGCTTGTTGAAAAGCTCCCGCCGCAGGGTGGCTGCGTCGTGGAAAAGCGTCCACTCGTCCAGCAGATCGTTGATCTCCTGCTGGGTGTACTGCCGTCCGGCCTCGATCTTCCCCGCCAGGTACCAGAGGGCCATCAGCTTCTTCTTGTGCTTGGCCGGAAGGGCGGTGAGCCGCCCGTTCGCGTCACAAAACGGCATCAACTGGGATAGCTCATTCATTTTCACACCCCGCTTCTCCCGCTCTGGCCTTCACCAGCAGCATCATGGCCTGGAACTCGGTGGACAGCATCCGGCCCAGCTCCTCCTCGGAGAAATGGCAGACCCGCGTGGCGCACAGCGCGCCCACGCCGAAGGTATAGATCCACACGTTTTCAAACAGCAGCCTGGCGTCCGCCTTGCTCATGCCGTACTCCTCCCGGATCAGGGCGATGCAGGTCGCTGCCGTGGGGCCCAGTACGCCGAACACGTCATCAAAGCTGACGGCGTCCCGGTTCTCCTGCATAAAGAGGAGCTGATACAGCTTCGGCTCACGGACACCGAATAAGACCATCCGCATGCCCACCTGCTTGAACAGGGGCATGTCAGGCAGCTTCCGTGGGGCAAAGCTCTCGAACCGGCCCATGGCGGCGTCCCGCACTGCCTCCTGTACCTCCTTCATGCTGTTGAACACGGTGAAGATGGGGCGGGCCGAGCTGCCCAGGGCATCGCCCAGCTCCTTGGCGGTCAGTGCCTCGACGCCCTTCCGGGAGACCACGTCCAGCGCGGCCTGCACGATCTCCTCTTTTGTGAATTTCGGTTTCGGCGGCATGGCGATCCTCCTTGCTATATGAAAATGCTCATTTTAAAATGCGCGTTCTGCATCGAACGTTTTTGATTATAGTCCCGATTGCCGTACCTGTCAATAGCCATGCAAAAAAAGCCGCCATATGGCAAGGATGAAAGGGAGCGCGGCATTCAATCACAAAACACCATCTTGCAAAACGAAAGCGCCAATGCTACAATATGACTGTCAATATTCCGGTCGTGAGGCCGGGCGGCATAGAGGCTGCCGAAGGGCGGCTTTTCAAAAGATTGATAGTTAGATAAGACTAACCGCCGCGGACTATGTGTGCGCGGCATGAAATGAGGTGCGAAAATGAAAGAAAGCTACCTTACGGTACATTTTCGGGAAACTGCCGCGCAGCGTTTTCCCGCGCAGGCGGAATGGCTGAACGCCGCGTTTGACGCGCGGCTGGCGGCGCTGCGGACGGAAAACGCCGGGGCACGGAAAGAAAAGCTGCGGCACCTGGAGCATCAGATCCTGCCGGGCATCGCGGCGTATAAGACATTGCAGACCGTCATGCCGAAGGAGGAAGCGCTGCAAACGGTTCACGGCTATGTGGAGCAGAAGGCATGGCGGCAGAAAAAGGCGTTTCTCAAGCTGATGCGGATCCCCGGACTGTACCGGCTGGTGCCGGGTATCTTTTCCAGGGAGACGCCCAAGCTCTTCGGCCCCACGGCAGGCTTCGCGTCCACGGATCTTCAGACCACCGGCGGCGTCTGGCGCATTGACATGACAAAATGCCCCTACCACGACGCCTGTGTACACTACGGCTGCCCGGAGCTGTGCCGCTGCTTCTGCGACAGTGACGACATTACCTACGACGGCCTGCACCCCAAGCTTTACTGGCACCGGACAAAAACACTGGGACGCGGCGGAGACTGCTGCGATTTTTGCCTGAAGCTTCTGGAAAAATAAGGCAGGCGCGGCCTGCTGCCGGGTCAAAAGGCCGCTTCACGCCAGCGGATGACCGAGAAGCTGAAAGGTCAGACGCGGGGAAATCATCATGAAAGGAGCCAACAGCGATGTCTCAAGCGGAGAAATATACATATCGTGTCGAATCAGACGGATTTTACGGCGAGCTGATCCTTCCGGAGGAGGACAGATATCCGGGAAAAGCGCTGATCTGCTTCAGCGGCAGCGATGGGGGAATTGAGTTGTCCCGTATGCTGACTGGCGTTTTTCAGGCCCACGGGCTGACAACGCTGGCCCTGGCCTATGTGCTGGAAGAGGGGCTGCCCAAGCAATTTTCCCGTATCCCGGTCGACTTCCTGGAGAGGGCGGCAAAACGGCTGCACGATATGGGCTATGAAAAGGTGGGCCTGTGGGGCATCTCGAAGGGAGCCGAGCTGGCGCTGACGGCAGGCAGCCTTTTACCGGGGCTTGTCAACGCCGTGATCGCGGTTGCGCCGATGAATACCGTATGCCAGGGGTTTGTCAAGGACAGAGGTGTCTCCTTCGTGCCGGGCAGCAGCTGGAGCTTTCACGGAACGGAGATCCCCTATACCCCCTATGAAACGGAGAAGTTCCCACTCTGGCAGATCCTGCGGAAGAGCATCCGTGCGGGTGAGATCACCATGTATGACCTCTACCTGCCGCTTGTGCGGCATCCCGTCCCTGCCGCGGTGATCCAGGTGGAAAAAATAACCGGCCCCATCCTGCTGATCTCCTCTAAAATGGATACCATGTGGCCGTCCGAGCTTGCGGCGAAGCAGATGATACAGCGCCTGCAGGCGCATCATTTCCCCTATGCCTGCCGGCATTTGAGCTATGACTACGGCAGTCATCTGTTTGTCCCTATGGAACTGCCAAGCGCGAAGTTCTTCAGGGGAGAACGCGGAAAAAATAAAGAGCCTGCCCGGAAAGCCCGTATGGATTCCCTGACGCAAACCCTGGCGTTTATTTCTCAATGGTGAGATCGCCGAAGTAAGCGGAGCCGATCTGTGAAAAAGGCGCTGTCCCCGGATTCATTGCTGTTTTCCTGTTCTGCTTTTGAAAAGACGCGGCGCGATACCAAACGGTATCGCGCCGCGTCTTTTTCAGTGTGCGTTGCGTTCTGTTCTGCGCTGATGCTTCACCGCAGTCCCGCCGCCTGCATGATGGCCTCCACGGTGTCCAGCGGCTGGCTGCCCCAGGTGATGGCGGTGTCGCCGCATCCGGCGCTGTCCATCATGGCCTGGGCCTCGTCGGTCAGCAGCTTCTGACAGGCGTCATCCACCAGCGACAGCTTTTGCAGGAACTCCTCCAGGTTGTCGTTCCTGGCGGACAGCCATGTGGTGGCCGCGTCGCTGATCTCGCTGGCGTCAAGGCCCGTGTCCGCGCCCCAGGTCAGCAGCTTGACCGCCGCCTGCACCGCCGTCAGAGAGGAGCCGGAGGTGCCCACCGTCACGGTCGTGTCGATCTCGTCCAGAATGGGCAGCGTCAGCACCGGCGCCACGTCGGCCACCGCGTCGGGCGCGTCGGAGGTGGAGCAGGTCACGCCATCGGCGCCGATGGTCACATACAGCTTCTCCTGCGACTCGTCGTAGAGGAACGTGCCCTCGCCCAGCAGCATATCATTCGCGTCCGTCGCCCCCACGGTAAAGAGGACGGCGCAGTGCTCCTTCCGGGAGAGCTCCACCAGATCCTCGCCGGTGAAGATCCATTCCCCGGCCTTCAGCGGCGAACCGTCGGCATTCTCGCATACCTTCGAGAAGCTGCCGCCGTGGATGTAGACGGAGCTGGCGCCATCCTGCTCCAGCTTCACATACACGCCGAATTCCCCGGTCTCCGCCGGTGTGCCTGTCGTGGACGGCGTGTTGTCCTTCACCTCTGTCAGGCGGGTGCATCCGGTCATAAGGGCGGCGCACAGCAATGCTGCCGTCAGCAGCGTCACAGTTGTTTTCAAAAAGCGTTTCATAGTTGTCTCCTTTTGCGTGATAAGATCCCCGGCAGTGGGGCGGCGCACAGGCAGCGCGCCGCATCTGCCGCGGTACCTTCCAAAATAGAAACGCAGCACAGGCCGTTTTTGTGGCATGCACTGCGTCTAAGCGTCTGGCGTTCTGATCTCTTCCATTTTCCCGTTCCGGAACCGGATCACACAGGTATACTTGCACTTCGGGCAGAAGAGGGGAAAATCCTCCAGCACCGTGTGTGCCCGGATCTGCGTCCGTGTCTTGCCGCCGCATTTGGGGCAGCAGAGCCAATCCAGCCTTTCGCTGCGGTGTTCATCCATACGGCGCACCCCTGCTTACCGGCCGATCAGCCCGCGAAAGGCGTCGTCACGGTCGAAGGTGCCTGCCGCAAAGCCGGGGATCTCCTTGATGGACTTGCAGATGCTGAGACTGAAGCCTGTCAGGATCTGCCCGATCTCCCGGTCGGAATAGGGGCAGTCGCCGGTGACGATCAGCGTGGACAGGCTGTGCACCACGAACCACAGGTCACGGAAGTAGAGGTCGGCCTCCTCAGCGGTGACGCGATAGACCGACATCAGCGTGGGGCGAACCTGCTCCTGCAGATGCGCCATGGACTGTATGGCACTGTAGCCCTGTGCCCGGTTCAGAAACAGCAGGCGGTACAGCTCCGGCTCCTCCCGGGCAAAGCGGATGTACTGCATGCCCACGCCGAAGAAGGGGATCTGCTCCTTCAGGCCCGCGTCCGTATAGCGGTCATACACCGCCACCGCCGCGGCATAGACCTCCTTCTTCACGCCGTCCATAGAGCCGAAGCCCGTAAAGATCGGCTGGGTAGAGGTGCCCAGCTCGTCGGCCATGGTTTTCGCCGTCAGGCCGTCGATGCCCTTGGCCCGCACCACCCGCAGCGCCGCCGCCACCATTTCTTCTTTCGTGAATTTGTTCTTCGGAGCCATCGTCCGCACCCCTTTCCATAAAAGCTGGCCATCAATGCATATCAGCTAATGTGCATTGACCATTATACTAACAGCCGGCCCATTTGTCAATAGGAAGGCGCAGTAAGCCGGTGAGCGTCGCGCGGCACCGTATAATTGCCTTGCAAAAATGCCCGGTTTGCGCTATGATTTCCTTGAGGTGATGGTATGGAACTGCGGGTCTTGCGCTATTTTCTCGCCGTGGCGCGGGAGGAGAATATCACAAGGGCGGCGGCGCTGCTTCATGTGACGCAGCCCACGCTTTCCCGCCAGCTGATGCAGCTGGAGGAGGAGCTGGGCGTCAAGCTTTTCCGCCGCAGTCAGTACAGGGTCATCCTGACGGAGGACGGCATGCTGCTGCGCCGGCGGGCGCAGGAGATCGTGGAGCTGGCGGACAAGGCGGAGCGGGAATTGCAGCATCGCGAGGAGGAACTGACCGGTGAGGTCGCCATCGGCTGCGGCGAGACCGCGGCCATGACGTTTTTGTCGGAGTGTATCCGGGAATTCCGTGGGCGGCATCCGCTGGTACAGTTCCGCATTTATAGCGCCATTGCTGACGATGTGAAGGAACGCGTCGAGAAGGGCCTGCTGGATATGGGGCTGCTGGCCGAGCCGGTGGATATCGGGCGCTATGCGTTTCTGCGTATGCCGCAGCGGGATCGCTGGGGCGTATTGCTGCCCAAGGCGCATCCGCTGGCCCGGAAAGAGGGCGTTACGCCAAACGACTTGCTGGGCATCCCGCTGCTGATCAGCGGCCGTGAGACGGTTCGCAACGAGCTGGCGGGCTGGTTTGGCGACGCCTATGAGAAGATCGAGGTGGCTGCCACCTTCAATCTGATCCTGAACGCCGCCAACATGGTGAAAAACGGCGTCGGCGCGGCGCTGTGCTATGATTTCGGCAATCTCTCCGACGCACTGACCTTCGTGCCCCTTTCGCCGAGGTTGGAGACGGGAACGGTGCTGGCCTGGAAGAAGGATCAGGCATATTCCCCGGCGGCGCAGCAGTTTCTCAACGACATCAAAAATACCCTTTAGGCATTTCTGATGCATCAAAACAGGTATTCGACATAGGGAATAAAACGTTATATAATACAGGCATCCCAACAGGATGCCTGTATTTTATTTTAGGAGCGAGGGCTATGACAAAAGAAGAAGCCAGCCAGCGTTATCATATCCCGCCTCACATTCTGGACGAATATGAGAGCTGGGGACTGTGCGGCGCGGTAAAGCTGGTGTGCGGCGTATGGCAGTATGATGACGAGGATCTGGAACGGCTCAGCACCGTCATGACGCTGCACGACATCGGCTTTACCGCCGAGGAGGTGGAGACCTATATGCGCCTGCTGCTGGAGCAGCCGGACAGCGACAAGAAGCGTCTGCGGATGATGGAGGAAAAGCGGCAGGAGACTCTGGAGGAGATCCATTTCCGTGAACGGCAGCTGCAGCGGCTGGACTATCTGCGCCATGAGATACAAAAAGAAAAAGGAGTGTGACCACATGAAGAAACTGCTTTCCCTGCTGCTGGCGGCAGCCATGCTGCTGACGCTGGCCGCCTGCGGCATGACCAACACGGACAACAGCGCCGCTGATGAACCGAAAAGTGACGCCGTTGACCAAGTACCCGCTGATGACGCACCGGAGAGCACCGGCGGCAAAGTACTGGTGGCCTATTTCTCCGCCACCGGCCATACCAAGACCATCGCGGAATACCTGCAAACGGCGCTGGATGCCGACCTCTATGAGATCGTGCCCCAGGAGCCCTATACCGCCGCCGACCTGGACTATAACACCGACGGCTGCCGGGCCAACCGGGAGCAGAACGACGATGCCGCCCGCCCCGCCATCTCCGGCAGTGTGGACAACATGGACGGTTACGACGTGGTGTTCATCGGCTATCCCATCTGGTGGGGACAGGCGCCGAAGATCGTCGATACCTTCCTGGAGAGCTACGACTTTTCCGGTAAGACCATCGTTCCCTTCTGTACCTCCGGCGGCAGCGGCATCGACGGCAGCCTCGGCGGCATTCAGGCGCTGGCGCCTGACGCCGATTGGCTGGCCGGGCAGCGGTTTTCCGCTGGTGCCAGCGAAGCGGATGTGCAGAGCTGGGTGGATGATTTAGGACTATAAAATAAAAAAGGAGCGTGTACAGTATGAAAACAATGGACAAAGAAGCCTTTGCACGGCAGGACGCCTTCGGCATCGGCGCACCCAACGACGCGTATGCCAAGTATTTTATCGGCCAGTCCTATCTGAAGCCCCTGACGCAGCCGGGCGCGTCCGCCGTATTCCTGGCCAACGTGACCTTTGAGCCGGGCTGCCGGAACAACTGGCACATCCATCACGCAACCAAGGGCGGCGGACAGCTTCTGATCTGCACGGCCGGTGAGGGCTGGTATCAGGAGGCGGGCAAGGACGCCATCAGCCTGACCCCCGGCACGGTCATCACCATCCCGCCGGAAGTGAAGCACTGGCACGGGGCCAAGGCCGATTCCTGGTTCAGCCACATCGCGGTGGAGGTGCCCGGAGAGAACACCAGCAACGAGTGGTGTGAGCCGGTCACGGACGAGGAATACGCCAAGCTGAAATAAATCTGAATTGTGGAGGAGCATAATATGAAAGCATTAGTCGCCTATTTTTCCGCCAGCGGCCAGACCGCGAAGCTGGCAAAGACCATCGCCGGTGTCACCGGCGGCGACCTCTTTGAGATCGCGCCCGAGACGGCCTATACCGCCGCCGACCTGGACTGGATGGACAAGAAGAGCCGCAGCACCGTTGAGATGAAGGATCCCAAGAGCCGTCCTGCCATCGTGGGCAAGGTGGCGGACATGGCGCAGTACGACACCGTGTTCGTGGGCTTCCCCATCTGGTGGTATCAGGCCCCGCGCATCATCGAGACGTTCCTGGAGAGCTATGACTTCTCCGGCAAGACCGTCATCCCCTTTGCCACCTCCGGCGGCAGCGGCATGGGCGGCGAGGATATTTTGAAGGCTGCCTGCTCCAAGGAGACCAAGTGGCTGCCCGGCAAACGTCTCAGCAGCCGCGAGAGCGCCGCATCCGTACAGAAATGGGTGGAGAGCCTGGGCCTGTAATTGGTAAGAGGAAGCACCCCCTCCGGTGGAATCCGGAGGGGGTGCTTGTCATATGCTGTCCTTTCCGCAGGCGCGGGCAGTCCGCTTTTTGCACAGGCTTTCCCCGCAGCCATGCGCGCCCGTCCGCTGAGGGCTGCTATCCTGGCCGCCGTTGTTATAGCTCCTTGCCCAGTGTATAGGCGCGGTTCAGATCGTCCTCGCTCAGATCATCGGCGGTGGAAGCGCTGCGCGCGTTCAGGATGCCCGCGTTTTCCCAACCCAGATATCCGGTCATCTGTCGGAACATCTCGTTGCCGGCCAGCGCCGAACCCATCTCCGTGTCCGCCATGGCGGTGATGAGGACGGCCTTTTTTCCGCCCATCAGCGCCTCGTTGTTGGCATAGAACCGGTCGATGACCGCCTTGAGCTGGGCGTTGATGGTAAAGTAGTAGACAGGCGAGACGAACACCACCGCATCCGCCGCCAGCAGATGGGGATTCAGCAGCTTCATGTCGTCCGCGGCAAAGGTGCACGTCCCCGTGCGGCGGCACTTGTCGCAGCCGATGCAGGGGTGGATATCCTGGAACGCCGCGTCGAAACGGTAGACCTCATGTCCGGCGTCCAGCGCACCCTGCTGGAATCTGTCGGCCAGCGTCGCGGTGGTGCCGTGACGGTGCGCACTGCTGGTGATGATGACGATTTTCATGTTGTTGTCCTCCTTCAAATTCTGATTTGTCAACCTGATTATATCACATTTTCCACACGCTTAATATGGTTAAAGCACCTTACCTCATCTGCGGCTTGATCTCGATCGTCCGGCCGCCCAGGCTCTCATAGACCCGGTGGGAGACGGAGAGAACGGTGCGCCCCTGAGAGGCTTGCCGCAGGGCTTCCAGCACACGGGCCTCGGTCTCCGCATCCAGATTAGCGGTGATCTCGTCCAGCAGCAGCACGGCGGGATCTGCCGCCGCGGCACGGGCGATGGACAGAAGCTGCCACTCGCCCTGGGAGAACATGCCGTCGGTGCACACCGCAGCATAGCCCTCCGGCAGCGCCTGGATGGCCTCGTCGATCCCGGCCAGCCTGGCCGCGCTGCGGGCCATTTCGACCGTGATCCGGGGATCGTTCAGAGTGATCTGCTCCAGCACCGTTCCCGGCACGCGGGAGAAATGCTGCTCCACGCAGCCGATGCAGGCGCGCCGCGCCCCGTCCGGGATGGCGGCGGCGTCCACGCCGCCGATGGTGACCGTACCAGCCTGGGGCGGATAGAGCCCCAACAGCAGCTTGAACACGGTGCTTTTTCCCGCGCCTGTCCGGCCCACCAGCGTGACCTGCTCTCCCTGCTTTACGGTCAGGGAGAGATCCTTCAGCACCGGTTTTTCCCCATAGCCGAAGGTCACATGGGAGAGCACCACATCGCCCCGCGGGGCTGTTTCCGTCTCCGGGGGAACGGTGCGCTCCGGCTGGGCCAGGAACGCGTCGATCCGCTTGACGCCCGCCATGGCCGACTGGATGGTCTGGATCTCCATGCCGAGGCTTTCAATGGGGGCGAAAATGCGGGAGATGTAGTTGATGACCGCCACCGAGGTGCCCACCGACATGCCGAACAGGGTCAGGATCTCCGCTTTGCCGGAGGCGGAGAGCAGCATGACGGCGCCCACCACAACGGCGTTCAGCAGCAGCACCACCGGCGAATAGACCGCGTCATAGAAGTTGGTGCGCTCCATGGCGGCATAGCTGTCGCCGATGCGCCGGTCATAGCGGCGCTCCATATAGGCTTCCAGCCCCAGCGCCCGGATGGTGCGGATATTGTGCAGCGTCTCCGGTACCTGGCCGGACACGGCGGCGACGGCGCGGCGGTTGTCCAGCTGCGCCGCCAGCATCCGCTTCTGCACATGGCGGGTGAACGCCGCGAACAGCGGCAGCACCAGCAGCAGGATCAGCGCCAGACCGGTGTTCTTCACGGCGATCACCGCCATGATGGAGATGATCCGGCAGGCGTCCGCCACCATGCTGATGATGCCGGAGGTGAACAGCGCCTCCACGGTGTCCACATCGCCGGAAAAGCGGGCGGCCACCTGGCCGGGATTCTGCCCCGCCAGCGTACCGGCGGGCAGCCGTGTCAGCTTCTGGGACATCTCCGAGCGCAGCGCGTGGGTCATCTTCTGGCCGAACAGCACCAGCAGGCTTTCCTGCGCCGAGGAGAGCACGCCCTCCAGCGCGAGACTGTCGAAGTACAGCAGCACCGCCAGAAGGGTCAGCGGGATGCCGGCGGTCAACCGGTCGATGACGCGCCCCAGCAGCAGCGGCGGCAGCAGCGACGCCGCCACCGATGCCGCCACGCACAGAAGCGTCCCCACGGTCAGCAGATGGTGCGCCCTCGCCGCCATCCCGATGGCGGTGAACACGCCGTTTTTGCGTGCCTTCCTCATGCCTGCTCACCTCCCGTTTGGCTTTCGTACAACTGGCGGTACACCGGCTCGGATGCCATCAGCGCCTCATGGGTGCCGACGGCGATCCTGCCGTCCTCCATGAAGATTACCTGCCGCATCTGGGGGAAGTGATACAGCCGGTGGGAGATCAGGAACACCACCTTATCCTTGGCGTAGGTCTGTAAATTCGCAAATACGATATCCTCGGTATTGCGATCCAGGGCGGAGAAGGGGTCGTCCAGCACCAGAACCGGCCGGGGATGGGCCAGCGTCCGGGCCAGTGCCAGACGCTGGGCCTGTCCGCCGGACAGGCGGGTGCCGCTGCTGCCGATGACGGTGTCGGCCCCGTTTTCCATGGCCTGTACCTCCGCCTCCAGCGCCGTCGCGGCCAGATACGGCGCGGCGTCCTGTTCGTCGCCGCACAGGACATTGCTCCGGATGGTGTCGGCGCTCAGCTCCGGGTCGTGGCCCAGATAGCCCACGGTGGCGGCGATCTGCCGGGATGTCAGGGCAGAGAACTCCTTCTGCCCGAATTTGGCCGAGCCGCCATAGGGCGCTTCGCACAGGAATACCCGCCCGAAGGTGGACTTGCCGCAGGCCACCGGCCCGGTGACGCCGATGATATCGCCGGGATGGGCCGTCAGCGTCAGGCCGGAGAACACCGGCTCGTCCCCATAGGCGAAGGACAGCTTGTCCAGCGTCACATCGGCAGGGGCCGGGATGGCCAGCGGCGCCAGCGCCTCCGGCGTTTTCATCAGCGGCTTGATACGCTTCCAGGAGACCTCTGCCTTCTGCACGGCGTTGAACAGCTTGGCCACCTTGGAGGATTTCACCGTCAGCTTGGTGAAGCAGGAGAGAAACGTGGTGAACGCCGCGATGTCCCAGGCGTTCCAGCCGGTGCCCAGCACGTTTTTCGCGCCGAACCACAGGATGAACAGCGTGCCCGCACCTGATACGGCCAGATACAGCGGCGGCAGGGCCGACTGCCACACATTGCTGCGCACGGCGGTTTTTTCGTAGGTATCCAGCGCGTCCTCATACCGCGCCTCACGGGCGCTCTCGCAGCCGTAGATGCGGTAGGTCACGGCGTTCTGGGCGCGGTCCAGCGTGGCCGCGCTGAGTGCGCCCGCCGCCTTCTTATAGGCGGCGCCTGCCCGCTGCACCGGCTTTTTCATCCACGCCGCGCAGAAGTAGGACACCGGCGTGAACAGCAGGCTCAACAGCGCCAGCCGCCAGTCGTACACCAGCAGCATCACGGCGTAACCGGCCAGGGCCACGCCGGTGTCGAAGATCTCGGTGGTGAATTTCCGCATGCCCTCCACGCAGTCGTCCACGTCGGAGATGGCCTTGGTCATCAGCTCGCCCGCGCCCTCCTGCTCCAGAGCGGCACGGCTCTGCCGCACCAGATTGGCGTACAGGATGCCCTTCATCCGGCGGTTGATATTGTTGGCAAAGCGGCGGACATAGAACCGCTTGATGAACCGGGCGGCCTGCACCAGCAACGTCACGGCGATATAGGCCAGCACCAGTATCACCATTCCGGCGGCGGTCTCATTGCCGCCCAGAATGTCGGCAAGGCACTGGGCCAGCCGTCCCTCGAACCACGGTGTGGCCAGCAGACCCACGTTGTAGATCAGCCCCGAGACCGTCACCAGCAGCAGCGACAGCCACTCTGCGCGGAAATAGGCGCCGATCCTGTCGGGGCGAAAGGTCTTGTCACGCTTCATCGTCCGTGTCACCTCCTACCGGCTTTTGAAAGTGCGGAAAGCCCGCGCGGCTTTCCGTCTTGGATGCTGTGTACAGCTTGTCCAGCGCCGCCGCGAAGGTGGCCTCCTCCTCCGGGGTTAAGACGCTGGTCAGATACTCGTAAAAGGCCGCCTCGATCTCCGCCTTGGAGGCTTTCAGCCCCTCCGCTTTTTCTGTGGGGTACAGCAGCTGGCTGCGCCGGTCGTTGGGGGTGTCCTTGCGGACGAGATACCCCTTTGCCTCCAGATTCCTGGTTCGCCGGGCGATGGCGGCCTTGTCGGCGTGCAGAAGCTCCGCCAGCGCCGCTTGGGTGCAGCCGGGATTGTGGCGCAGCGCGTGGATCAGGTCGATCTCCGCCGTCCCCACGTCCTTCTCCCGCAGCGTCCGCAGCACCAGCTTTTCCGCCTCCCGGGCGATTTTTGTGATCTTCCGTTCCGTAATATCCATGAGCACCTCCTGAATTCCAAGGAAAGTTGCAGCTACATCGTTGTATATACAACTATTATAGAACACTTTCTCCGTTTGTCAAGACAAACCAATAGGGCGTGAGTCTCTTTCATAAGACTCACGCCCTATTTTCAGCCTGTCAAAAAGCTTCGCAGAATTCGCCGCCCGCCATGGCGGCGAACAATTTGGATTGTTTTTCGCCGCAGCATGTATGTGGCGAAAAACACTTTGCGCGGAGAGAGTGTTTTTTCGCCCATTTATGGGCGGAAAAGCGCGGGTCGGAGCGATTCCTGATTTTGTCAAAAAAGGGCTATGCCCTTTTTTGATATTAGGCGCGGGGAAGGGTGATGTCGGCGCGGAACAGGTCGCCGTCGATGGACAGGGCAAACGTGCCGTTCATGAGACGCACCAGACTTCCGGCGATGGAAAGCCCAAGACCGCTGCCCTCGGTATGGCGGGAGGCGTCGCCCCGGACGAAGCGCTCCATCAGCTCGTCGGGGGAGATGTTCAGCTCGGCCCGGGAGACATTCTTGAAGCTGATGGTGACGGTCTCATCGTCACTGGCGGCCACGACGTAGACGCGGGTGTCCTCCAGGGCGTATTTGCAGATATTGCTGACCAGATTGTCCATGACACGGCTGAGGAGCTTGCCGTCAGCCCGAACGGAGACGGGCGTCTCCGGCGGACGGGCCACCAGCGTCAGGCGGCAGTCGGCCAGCCGCTCCTGATACTCGCCCACGATCTGGTCGAACAGCACGGCCACATCCGTAGGCTGAAGCTCCACCGGCAGCGCGCCGGAGGACGCCTTGGACGCCTCCACCAGATCTTCCGTCAGCTTTTTCAGCCGGCGGCTCTGGCGATCCAGCACGGCGATATACTCCCGTGCCGTCTCCGGCTGGACATCCACCTTCTGCAGCAGATCCACATAGTTGATGATGGAGGTCAGGGGGGTCTTGATGTCGTGGGATACGTTGGTGATCAGCTCGGTCTTCATGCGCTCGGCCCTGGTCTGCTCCTGCACCGCCCGCTCCATGCCGGTGCGCAGGTCATTCATCCGCTGGCCGTAGCGCCTGAAGTCGCCGATCAGCGGCCTGGTGTCGATGCTCTGGGAGAGGTCGCCCTCCGCCAGCTTCTCGCCGCCCTTCTGCAGGATGCGCAGGTTCAGGGCGATGTACAGGATGGCGAGGAACTCCACCAGCTTCATCACTATAAAGATGCCGTCCACGGAGCCGTAGCCCGCCAGCACCAGAAGCATCTCGAGGAAGAACAGGCCCACCGTCACCAGCGCGGTTTTCCAGATCAGGGGCAGGCCCGCGACGGTGCGGTACAGGCCCCGGCCCACGGCCCTGATGATGCGCCACACCAGCCGCAGTACCCGCGCGATCAGCGAGCCCCGCAGCAGCGTCCCCGCCTTGCACTGGGCGCTGAACACGCACAGGAACAGCAGAAGGAAGGGCGCCAGCAGAGCGACAAAGACCAACTGTGTTTCCGTGTCATAGCGGAAGCTGTCCCAGCCGATGAAGAAGGCGCATACCAGCGCCAGCAGCCACACGTCCGCCGGAATTTTGTCCAGCCATGTCAGGTGGATGCCCTCCCGACCCGTCCAGTGTCCGGCGGAAGCCATGGAAAAGCAGAAGCAGAACAGCACCAGCAGCAGAAACAGCGCCGTCAGGAACACTGTCAGTCCGGTGTGCTCCAGCAGCCACACGCCTAACAGATAGGAATAGCTGGGGACATCATCCGTAGTCAGCAGGTCGGCGATGATGGTAAACTCCTCCGTGTGCCCATCGGCAAAGGAGAGCGAAAAAGTCTCCTGCGCGGAATACAGCGGCTTGTCGCTGTCCGTCAGCGCAAAGTTTTCAAAGGTGATCTCGCCGGTATCCTTGTTGGCAACCGCCAGATGGCAGGAGGTGTCCTCGCGGGGAAATCTTCCGGCGAATGCGCCGGGCAGGTCGTTTATTGCCTGCTGCAGCTCCCCGGAGGTGATATCTGCGCTGTGGGTAGTGCTGTTGTCCGTGCCGGACGTGTCGTCGGCCAGCGATTCCCCATTGGCCAGCAGGTCGCGCAGATAGTTGCGGGCGCTGTAAATGGCGTCTATGCACTGAGACTCGTACAGTGTCTGACGCAGGTGCGTACCGCCGTCCAGAAACGCGTCGTAGCTGGCGAGAATACCGACGCCGATACCGCTCAGCACCGTCAGCGCGAGGAATACCAGCGTCAGAAAGAAGGCCGTCAGCTTGGCCCAGGTCTTATCCAGAAGTCGCTTCATGTGAGAGTTCCCTCCATTTTATAGCCCTTGCCCCAGACCACCTTGATGTACCGGGGCTCTGAGGGGTTGATCTCCAGCTTTTCCCGCAAATGCCGGATGTGTACGGCGATGGCCCCTGTGGCGTTCAGCGGTACGTCTCCCCACACCCGGCGGTAGATCTCGCTGGGGGAGAACACCGTCCCTGCGTTCTGCATGAGAAAGCGGAGAATGTCGTATTCCTTTGGTGTCAGCGCCGCCGCTTCGCCGTCCACGGTGACGGTCTTGGCATTGTCGTCCAGACAGATGCCGCCGATGACCAGCGTGGATGGCCGCACCTGTCCGCCGCCCAACTGGAGATACCGCCGCAGTTGAGAGCGCACCCGCGCCAGCATCTCCACCGGGTTGAAGGGCTTGGTGATGTAATCGTCCGCGCCCACGTTCAGGCCCAGCACCTTGTCGGTGTCCTCGCCCTTGGCGGTCAGCAGGATCACGGGGACGTTGCTGGTCTGCCGCAGCTGGGCCATGGCGGTCAGGCCGTCCATGACCGGCATCATGATGTCCATGAGAATGAGATGTACATCCTCGCGGGCGGCCACGGCCAGGGCCTCCTTGCCGTTATAGGCGGCCAGCACCCGGTAGCCCTCGGCCTTGAGATATATTTCCAGCGCGGAGACGATGTCCTTTTCGTCGTCAACGACTAAGATCGTATACATAGATGACCTCCTGTGGGGGTGAGTTTGTCATACCTCTATCATACCCTTTCGCGCTCGATTGCACAAGGTCAATTCTTGGCGGCGGGGTAGGGAAGGGACGTCAGGTTCACGCTGTGGTGGATGGGCTTCCACTCCACCTTCATGAACAGCGCCGCCAGCGAGATGGGGAGATACGTCAGCATGAACAGCGGGAAGGTCAGCGTATAGGCGATCTTTTTCCACGCCGGGGCGTGGATGCGCCGCCATTCGCTGGCCACGGTGATGCCGCCCAGTACCAGCAGCGTGGCCAGGATGCTGCCCATGCACTCCAGCAGCGACCGCATGGCGAACCACAGCCCGTCACCCTGCATCAGCCCCAGCACCGACAGCGTGATGTTGGCCAGCAGGCACAGCGCCGTCAGGATAAAGGCCGGCAGGATGGACATGGACATATCAAAGCAGCTCCAACTGCCCTTGGCGGTGCCCTTCAGCAGCGCCGCGCCGTACCGGCGGAACACCTGGATGTACCCCTTGGCCCAGCGCAGCCGCTGCCGCACCGACTGGCGGAAGCCGGTGGGCTGCTCGTCGTACAGCACCGCGTCCTCGCAGATGACGATCCTCTCGCCCCGCAGGATGTGGTAGATGGAGAACTCGATATCCTCGGTCAGCAGATAGAAGCGCCAGCCGTGGCTCTCGTCCAGGATCCGCTGGGAGAACAGGAAGCCTGTGCCGCCCACGGCGGCGCTGCTGCCCAGGCGGGTGCGGGCGCCGTTGAGATAGCGGCTCTCCCGCAGGAACCACAGAGCGTAGCCCGCGCTGATCCAGTTGTCGCCGAAGTTCTTGCTGTTGCGGTAGCTGGTGACGATCTCGTGGCCGTGGGAGAACATTTCGTTCATCCGCTCTATGTAATCCGGGGCCAGCAGGTTGTCAGCGTCAAACACGAAATAGCCGTCAAAGCCCGCCGGATAGTCCGCGCCGATGTGCTGCAGCAGGAAGTCCAGGGCATAGCCCTTGCCCACGTTCAGCTGGTTGAACCGCTCATATACCACCGCGCCGTGGGCCCGGGCGATGGCGGCGGTGCGGTCGGTGCAGTTGTCCGCCGCCACGAACACCGTCACAAGGGACATGTCGTAGGTCTGCGCCCGGAGGCTCTCCAGCAGGCCGGAAATGACGTTCTCCTCGTTCCGGGCGGCGATCAGCACCGCGTAGCGGTGCTGCCTGGCAGGTGCGGCAAGGGCCTTCGGCTTTTTGGCCAGCACCAGGGGGATATAGAGGAACTGATAGGTATAGCAGATAAAAAACAGCGCCGAGATAATGGCGTTGATGGTGCGCAGCGTGGTCTCCATAGAGGCACATCCTTTCTTCTCTTTCTGCCTCTATGGTAGCAAACGCCGGATTAAGAAACAATCACGGGGGAGATTAAGGTTTTCTTAAGATGGCGGCGGTGCATAGCGCAGCATGGAGCCGCGGATGATTTTTGCGAACGTGTACATAAGGATCGTCCGGTGGTATCTTGACAGCGAAAGTAAAATTTGCTACGATATGACCGAAAAAACAGCGTGGTTTTTGTCGTTGAAGGAGCCGCGGAGACGCGGCTTTTCTATACGACAGCGGGTTAGCCGACTCTAACCAAATCCGGCGGAAAAGGAGAATTACCGATGAAAAGAGCTTACCGCAGATCCAAGTACGCAAAGCCGTGTGAGCGGTACTGCCGGGAGGTCTACCCCCATGAGGCCGACGTGATCTTCCAAAAAGCGGAGGAATATTATCTTACATTCATGAAGGACATGCCCGACCTGGGCGAAAACATGATGGCGAAGAATATGCTGGACTGGTTCACGATCCTGGCCTTCTATGAGGCCAGCGGCCACAGAATGGACGGCGAGACGCTGCTGACCATCAAGCGCCGGGCCGTGGAGCGGATGAAATTCCTGGGAAAGCTGGTGGACGGCAACAAGCACCAGTGGCCGTACCGGCTGTTTGAAAAAATGTACACCAACTTCATAAAAATGCAGGAGGAACACCAGGCAAAGGGCGAGTGGATGGACAGCTGGAAGATCCAGCTGAACCCCGACCACCGGACAGAGGGCTTCTGCTTCCACCTTACCGGCTGTCCCATCGCCAGGCACGCCAAGGAGCACGGTTATGGGGAGCTGCTGCCGTACCTCTGCAAGACGGATCACCTGCTGGCCGAGGTCATGCACGCCCGGCTCATCCGCACCTGGACAGAAGCCCTGGGTGGCGACTGCTGCGACTATTGGTATGTGGGGGACAAGAGCCCGGCCCTGGCGCAGTATCGGGATCTGGAACAGATCTGACGGGAGGAAAGTCGGGATGAAATATAACGGTTTCTATTTCTGGATGTTCAAGGGCTCCATGAAGAAGGTGCTGGCCGAAAAGTACGGCAAAGCGTATGCCGCGGAGGTCATGGACAAGAGCAAGACGGTCTACCGGCAGCTGGTGGAAGAGGCGGACGACATCGGCGACGACAATCCCATGGCGTACAACGAGCTGTTCGCGCTGGCCTTTGTGGCGCCGTATGTGGCCAGCGGGAAGAAGATCCCGCCGGAGACCGTGCAGGAGATGATGCGCCGCGCCCTGTATCACATCAAGTGGTACTTCGGCAGGACTGATCTGAACACGGACAGGGGCAAGGCGGAGAACAAGAAGAGCGTCGTCAAATACGCCAAGTGGTACACGCCGGAAAAGGAGCGGCGGTACCCCACCTCCTTCAAGGTGGATTTTGTGGGACAGCCCTATGAGGGCGCCTGCTACTACCGCATCACCCGCTGTCCCATCTGTACTTACGCGGAAAAGCTGGGCGTCTCCGAGCTGATGCCCCTGTTCTGTGAGCTGGACGCGGTGATGATCACGCTCCAGCACGGCGTGCTGCACCGCCGGCAGACCATTGCTTCCGGCGGCGCGTATTGCGACTACTTTATCACCGGAGACAAAGAGTAAGAAAATTCCTCTGAAATCGCTGATTTCAGAGGAATTTTTGCTGGAGGGATGCAGCGGCCCTGCTATGGGGGCTCTTGCAGCCTGCCGCGCCGCGGACGGCCAGAGAGTGACCGCTTGATGACGTTTGTTATAGTTATCAAACGGTTGCTTGTCAAGCGGGAGCCCGCCTGTCCTTAGCCCCTGGATGGCCGGGCGCTGCGTTCAAGCGTTGGCCTTTTCCTGCGTCTGTGCCGTCCAATACTGCGCGCCCCAGTGTTCAAAGTCCCACTGCTCCATGTAGGCGTTGCACTCGTAGTCGATGTAGTAGAGCGTTCCGCCCCGCGGGACGAAGTTGGTGGGGAAGTAGTCGATGTTCAGACCCGCCGGGTATAAAAGGCCGCACATGGCCCGCACCTGGGTGAGCCAGTCGGGCGACATCTGCCCCTCGCGGAGCAGCTCCGCCACCGTCGGCCCGGCGATGTACTCCTTCAGGAGCCGCTCCTGCGGGACATCCGCCGCCAGCAGCCGCGGCATGGGGATGCCGAGTTTCCGAAGCGTCTCATAGTCCCGCAGCTCCGCTTGCAGCTTGTCGCCGAAGGTGTAGTATTCGCAGGGCTCGTGGTGGATCTGCTTCAGGACGTACTGCGCCGCGCCGTCCGTCACCAGATAGGAATAGCCGCCCTTGCCCTTTCCAAGAAGCCGGATCACGGTATATTCAGCGCCGTTTACCGTCAATGTGTCAGGCATTGTTTTGTTTCAGCCGCTTCAGATTCTCCAGCACGAACGGGCTGTTTACGGCGATGCGCCCCAGCGTCGGACAGCCGTCCATCTGCCCGCAGCCGGCGCAGGTATCCAGGCCCTTCTCCCGGACGCAGTTATGTACCGGGCAGAGCTTGTCGCAGAAGGGCGTTTTCGCGCCCTCCACGCGGCAGCCGGTGCAGTGGATCATGTCCGGCGTGATGGGCACGCCGTTGAGCTTCGTCCACAGCGCGGCGGTCTTTTCCCGCAGGGCGTTGTCGTTTGTGACGGTTGCGATCCTGGCGTCGCACGCTTCGCAGTCCAGGCCGCAGCAGCCGATCAGTTGGTTTGTATTTTTCATAGTTGTCTCCATAAGCTGGAATTTATAATGTCAATTCCATAATATTGTACTCGTTTTCCGAGATCCTATAAAATCCGTTCTTCTGCCAAAAAGAATTGCTCTGTGGATTTCCTTTATCCACCCCAATGCGCACTTTCTGATAGCCTGATCGTTTTAGATAGCGGCAAGCATCTCCTATCATACGGGAGCCAACGCCTCTATTCTGGTAATGCACATTTGTCATAAACAGTCCAATGAAGGCGATTTCGTCTGTTGGATAACCTAAAATCAAATCCATATTGGCGACCAGCGCATCGCCCTCAAAAAAACCGATGTAATACTTATCACGGTAGCTCTTGCCCGGCGGCAATGCTTTCATATCCTCTATAATACTGTCCTTTGTGACAAACGGCGGGTGATATTGATAGTAAATTTCGTTTTTGCGGCTCATATCATAAATAATATCGACATCATTGCTGTCCAATGTACGCACCTGATATTCTTTTGATAATGATCTGATATCCATACCAATCTCCGTTCATCCGCATCAGAGCAATTCCTTCGTGTAATAGTGCCGCTTTCCGGTGTAGGGATAGTTTTCGAGGGTAAAGACCTCACGGTATCCATGATTCTTGTAAAATGCGGGAGCCTGAAAGGAAAAGGTATCCACAAACGCGTATCGGCAGCCGCGCTGTCTGGCTTCTGCCTCCGCCGCCGCCAGCAGTTTGCTTCCGATCCCCTGGCCCCTGAGCCGTTCGCTGACGAAAAGATATTGGATGCAGAGCCAGTTGCCAAAGGTCTCGCCGGTCAGTCCGGCCAGCTTTTGGCCCGCCCCGTCCTCAAGGAATGCACCGATGGGTACGCTCTGGGACGCCTCGCGGTGGCTGCGATTGTATGCCCGCAGCATCTCATGGATCTCATGGATATCGCGTTCGTTTCCGTCATTCGTGATTCTGATATTCATACGCTTATTCACCAGCCTTACATAGATTTTTCGGCAGCGTTCTTGTGAGGAGCAGGGTATAGGCCACCGTTATGGCGATCAGAACGGCGAGGTGGAGCAGGTGCGCTTCCACGGTAAGGCCCGCATCGTTGGCAAAGGTGCCCAGCGTGTTGATGGCGGCATGGACGAGGATGCAGGGGATCAGGCTGCCGCCGCGATAGAAGATCGTCACCAGCAGGAAGCCCACCGCGATGGCAAAGACGATCTGGCACAGGCTGCTCACCAGATCCATCCCGCTGCCGTTGAACAAATTGATGATATGCCCGATGCCGAAGGTGACGCTGGAAATGATGATGGCGGACTTGACGTTGTCCTTTGCGATGGCCACAAACAGCAGCCCCCGGAAGATCACCTCCTCCAGGAAGCCGACGCACAGCATACACACGACCCGGCAGATCGTTTCCGCCAGTGAATAATTGACCGCGAAACCGTTCCACAGATTTCCCGACGCCAGAACAAGCAGCGGCACATAGTAGAGGAACCGCCAGGCGGGGACAGACGATCCGCAAAGGCCATACCGCTTCTGCAGGCCGTTCTGCCGGATAAAGGCGAAAAGAACGATGGCCTGCAAAACGCAGAAAGCGGCGCTTGCCGCGTATGCGATGCCAATGGCCTTGTTCAGGGGATTTGCCAGCGATTGCAGGACGCAGTACACCGCGATCCACACGAGGGCAAAGGTCAGCTCATTTTTCTCATACAGTTTTTTCATGTCATTCCTCCTGCACGGCCGCGGCACTCACGCCCCCGTGACCTGGGAGAGCGTCACGACCGAGCAGCCCTTGCTTTCATAATACGCAAGCATCTCCGGCAGCTTCTTTTTGTCGTAGCTGGTGATGCAGTCCGACAGCACATGGACGGTATAGCCGGTTTTCCGCATATTATAGCTGGTGGATTTGACGCAGGCCGCGGCGTCGGCCCCGGCAAGATAGAACTCGGTAATGCCATGCTCCTGAATAAAGGCGGCAAACGCCTCGCAGGTCAGGGCGCTGCTCTTTACCTTCGTGAAGATATGGTCGGACACGACCTTCATCTCCGGCACCAGCTCGGCACCACGGGTGCCGGGCTTGAAGGTTTTCGTCCCCGCGGACAGGTTGTTGTGCTGGATGTAAATGACCCACAGCTCCTTCTGCGCGGCCCAGTCGATGGCCGCATTGACGTTGTCTATGATATCCCGGTAGTTTTTCGTAATGTCATTCTGCAGGTCGATGACCACCAGAGCGCTGTTTTTCATGCTTTTTTCCTCCCTATTCTCCGTTTTGCCTCGGTCGCCCCAAATAATAGACGCAGCACAGGCCGTTTTTGTGGCATACACTGCGTCTGTCATGCTGCTCTCTTCGATGTCTGTACCGCTTGCACAAATATGTACACGCGTCGATGTATAATCAATATTATACATCGACGAATATAACTTGTCAATCCCACCGGCACAGATTTTACAAGTCCAACAGGGCAAGGGGGAGCCATATCGCTCTCCGCGCATGAAAAACCGGAGCCATTCCGGCTCCGGTTTGGGTCAAAAACGGGTCAAGTGGGGACATCCACGGATTCCGTCGCTGCCGCTTGCCACCGTAGCTGTGCGCCTCGGATGTGATCCTTGAACATCCGGTCGGCAAAGGCCACCATCTGTTCCGGCGTGCGCTCGATCTCGCCCAGCAGCCAGCTTTCGATCACGCCCGAGACAGCGACCACATAAATGTGCGTCATCAGCGCGATATCCTCCTCGCTCACGCCGCCCAATAGCGCCCCGACCTCCTGGCCGACCTGCTCAACGACACGGTGGATGATCGCATGAATATCTGCCTTAAAAAAGCGTTTCAGATGCTCTCGCCCGACAGATTTTAAGGCACACAGACAGACGGCCCGGTTGTCCTCTATGTAACGGAATAGCTGCAAAAGCCCCTCCTGCCAGAGGAGCATCCCCTCATGCTGCTTGAGCAGCGCAACGGCTTCCTCCTGAAACATCCAGCGCATCAGGTCATAGACATCCTCAAAGTGATAATAGAAGTTCTGCCGGCGGATGCCGGCCCGCTCCGTGATGTCATGGATGGTGATCCTGTCGATGGGCTTTTGCGCCATCAGTTCCTTCAGCGCCTCGGCCAGGGCGCGGCGGGTCTGATCAGATGAGCTGCGTATGATCCTATCCACAAGTCATCCCTCCTTTTCTCCGCATTATAGCATACCGGCGGCGGTTTTTTATAGGTCAATTTGCCGGCCGGTGTCATGAACCAGACAGATGGCGGGAAGTTGACCCTTGCTTTGGAGGGGGCGCTGCCGTAAGATGGCCTTGCTTTGCCAGGCGGTCTCAGCCCGGCGGAAAACGGAAGAAAGGTCAAAAAAAGACATGAAATATTCCCGTAAGATCGACTTTCAGGCGCATTACCTCCCCAAAGCCTACTATGACTTTTTAGAGGAGGAAGGACTGTATTGCCCAGACGGCTTTCCGACACCGGATTGGGACGAAGCGTGGCAGCAGGAGGCCATGGGTGAACTTGGCATCGCCTATGCGCTGCTCTCCATTTCTTCTCCCAGCGTTTACACCGGCAACAAGTTCCGCAGCCGGGAGCTGGCGCGTAGGATCAACGAGCAGGGGGCGGAGATCGTTTCCCGTGCACCGGGCAATCTCGGCTTTCTGGCGACGCTGCCGCTGCCCCATGTCCACAGCAGCATTTTTGAGGCCCGCTATTGCCTGGACGAGCTGCACGCGGACGGCGTGGGACTGATGACGAACTACGGCGGCGTGTATCTGGGCGACCACCGGCTGGATGAGCTGATGGAGGAGCTGGACGGGCGCGGCGCGCTGGCCGTCATGCACCCGACGCAGCCCGCTGTCATGCAGCCGAACGTCAACGAAGAGATCCCTGTCCCGGCCTTTGAGTATTTCGTGGAGACCACGCGCACCTTTGTCAATATGGTACAGAACGACACCTTTACCCGCTACCCCAATATCAAATGGGTCATTCCCCACGGCGGCGCATTTCTGTCTGTGTTGGCTGACCGGTTCGAGAGCTTTGCGCTGATGCTGCGGTTTGCCGACCCTGACCGGCGGGCGGACATCATGGAGGACATGGCCCATGTTTACTATGATATGGCTGGTTTTTCCGAACAAAAGCAGCTTGAAATGCTGCTGCGCAATGTGGACGAGAGCCATCTGCTCTATGGCTCCGACACCCCCTACACGGACATTACCGCCTGCGTCGGCCAGGCGGAGGCTCTGGAAAATACGGAAAAGATCACCCAGCGGCAGAAGCAGATGCTTTTTACGGACAACGCCCTTGCGCTGCTGCCGAAACTGAATAAGAAATTGATAAAGTGAGGTTATAAAAATGACGGAAGTAAATCATGAACAGTACGATATTCAGCTTAAATCCCCTATGGGCTGGATCAAGGTCAAGGCGGATCTTGTCGTAGATTCTGAAACGGAATTTCACGGAGAGGTCAAGCTGCTGGGTCTTACCGTGCCGATGGTGGATTGTGTCAAAAATGCCTTTACCTATCAGTTCAAGGCTTCGCCAAAGCTGCCGTTTGGCGTATTGGAGGTCACGATCACCGCGGAAGTTCATGCCGATGGCAGTGTCACCGGCATTGCCAACGCCCCCCGGCACAAGCCTATGGAGATCAAGGGTCAGCGGGTACGGGCATGACCTCGCATCGCAGCGCCATTTAAGGGAAAGGGTCTAGCCCGACATGGAGCAAGTACCGGAATATGGAACCGGCTTCATGGTGAAGTCCGCTGCCTTCATTGCGGGTTGCCTCCAAAGAAAAACCGGAGCCGTTCCGGCTCCGGTTTGGGTTATTTACGGCTGTCTGGAATTCAATGCGTCGGCCGGTTCTCCGCCGTCCAGTTCTTCGGGTTCGTATCATCCGGGGCCAGGCCCGCCAGGATCGCCTCATAGTGGGCCGCCTTGCCGTCCATATACTTCACCGTGGCCTGGGCCTCCTCCAGCCGCTTATAGGCTTCCGCCCGCTGCTTCAGGATGATGGCATATCTTGCCCGGAGGTTTTCCTCGGATCCTTCCAGCAGGCACAGCCGGCAATACTCCTGAATGGCCTCGATAGACGCGCCGCAGCCCTTCAGACATTGGATGCCCTGCATCCAGTTGACGGATTCCTCGTTGAACACCCGGCGGTTGCCGCCGTCCCGCTGACAGGGCAGCAGCCCCTTATCCGTGTAGAACCGCAGGGTATGCTCCGTGACGCCGAACATCTCGGCCATCTGCTTGATGGTATAATCCATAGCCGCACCTCAAATTTCCTCTTGACTTCGTGTTACTCGAACTTGTTACAATCATGATAGCATAGCGGCCGCGCGTATGCAAATACAAGTTTGGAGTCCTGCAAATAAAAGTCAATAGCAAAAACAAAAAAGCCCCGCAAAATTTGCGAGACTGAAAATGGGTACA
>CAKTNW010000017.1 GCA_934589145.1 uncultured Oscillospiraceae bacterium
ATGGTCAGGAACGCGATGGGCCCGAACAGGATGCCCTGGATCGGCCCGATGATGGGGCCGGTGCCCGCGATGTTCAGCAGGTTGATCAGGCTGTTCTTCCAGCCGCGCATGGGGACGAAGTCCACGCCATCCTCTTTTGTATAGGCGGGGGTCTTCCGGTCGTCAGGGCCAAAGACCTTTTCGCAGAACCGTCCGTACAGGGCGGCGCCGCCGATGAGGATCACGAGACCAATAATGAATGTCGTCATAATCTCATACTCCTTTTTTACCGGTTTTATTTCTCCAGAGTTCCCGGACAACTCTGGATTTGATTGCACTAGTATAACAGAAAATTCATCATATGCACGTCAAGAAAACGTTTCCGGTCATAAATTGTTCATAAATAAAATGCCGTTTTCTGACAAGAAAAGTCGAAATATTGCAGAAGTGATCACCACAGGAAACTCTGCCATTTGTTTGTGAAAAGTCAAACATTAGCAGAAGTTAACTCAAGCGAAACGGGAGGCATGGCAAACGCCATGCCTCCCAGTTATTGGAAATGGTACCGTTACCGGGAACGGTGCCGCTTGATGGAGAAGCCAAACACCAGTCCGCAGAGGCCTCCGATGATATGGGTGAGCTGGGACACGTTGTCCGAAGTGGTCAGACCATCCAGCAGCTCTCCGCCCAGGTAGAAGATCACCACCAGGATCAGGGTAATAGGGATGCCCTCCTTGCCCATCTCTGTAAAGGAGGACAGCACGATCATCATGAACACCACGCCGCTGGCCCCCAGCAGAACGGTGGTGGGGAAGAAGAGAAACTGCACCAGTCCCGTCACCAGCGCTGTGACGGCGATGCAGAGCGCAGTAGTCTTGTGGCCGTACTTCTCCTCGATCCCCGGCCCCACCAGCAAAAGCAGCAGCATGTTGCCCATGTAGTGGTCATAGTCCGCGTGGCCCAGCACATGGCCGAAGAAGCGGACGTAGGTCAGCGGATCCGACAGGGAAGAGCGGTATACGCTGAAATAGCGGTAGGTGGTCGCTCCGTCCGTCCAGTTGCCCAGCAGCAGCGCCAGCAGCGCCAGCAGGGCAAAGGTCAATATCACCGGCGCGTTGAACCGGATCACAAGGCGTCGTTTCAATGGAAATTCCTCTTTTCAAATCGTGGTACCATCGAATAACAAGGGCAAACACGCCTGGCAGCGTGTCTTTCCGGCGCTTTTTGCCCTTTTCGCCTTGGCTTGCGTCAGCAAGCCTGCGTCTCAAAAACCAAAAATCACTCGAAAATACATCGCTGGCAGGTGCCTTGCAGTTTTGTCGGAGCAGAAATGTGTCCAGACAAGAAAAGGCCCGCAGAGAATACTTGCCGTATTGTCAAGGGACTTGACGCGGTATGGGCGCATTTCTGCCCGCCAAAACCGTGTCTGCCCTTGTCATTCGATGGTAAAGCCATTATAATAGTTTTACTATGATTTGTAAACGGGAGGTTTCTCCATGAAGCGGATGAAACGATGGGTAAAGGCACTATTATGTATCGTGCTGGCACTGTTGGTTCTGGTGGGCGCGTATGTGGCCTATGTGTTTATCGACTACCACCGCATCGGCGACATGGCGCTGACGCCGGAGGGCGACGCCGCCAAGTCAGCGCTGACGACAGGGGAGACCTATACCGTCGTCTCCTACAACATCGGCTTCGGCGCCTATGAGGATGACTACGGCTTTTTCATGGACGGCGGCACCCAGTCCTGGGCCTGGAGCGAGGAGCGCCTGACGGCCAACGTGGACGCCATCGCGGCCTTTCTGGCCCAGCGGCAGGCGGATCTCTGTCTGGTGCAGGAAGTGGACATCGACTCCACCCGCAGCTACCATGTGGATGAGCGGCGGCCCCTTTATCAGGCGCTTCCCGGCATGAACCATGTGTTTGCTCAGAATTACGACTCTCCCTTCCTGATGTACCCCCTGACCCAGCCTCACGGCGCGTCCCGCTCCGGGCTGCTGACCTTCTCGTCCGCCGCCATCACCTCCGCCAAACGGGTGGAGTTACCCATTGAGAACAGCGTCATGAAGCTTCTGGATCTGGACCGGTGCTATTCCGTCAGCCGGATCCCTATGGAAAGCGATAAAGAGCTTGTCCTTTACAACCTCCATCTCTCCGCCTATACCTCCGACGGCACCATAGCCACGGAGCAGTTGAAGCTGCTGCTGGCGGACATGCAGGCGGAGTACGAGGCCGGAAACTGGTGCGTGGCCGGCGGCGATTTCAATAAGGACCTTCTGGGGGATTCCGCCCGGTACTTCGGCGAGGCGGATCAAGAATACTCCTGGGCTCAGCCCATCCCGGAGGGCACCTTTGATGACTATGACATCTCCCTGGTGGCCCCGCTGGACGAGCGCGATCCGGTGCCCAGCTGCCGCAATGCCGACAGCGCCTATCATCAGGGGCAGTATGTGCTGACGGTGGATGGCTTCATGGTCTCCGCCAACGTCACGGTGGAGAGCGCCGGGGTGATCGACACCGGCTTCCGGTGGTCGGATCACAATCCGGTCACCATGACGTTCACCCTGCAGGAGCAGTAACCCCTTTTTATGTACCGATAACCACGGTTAATGTACCAATAATCATAAAAAAAACTGCACCCGCAGCCGAAGACTGCGGGTGCAGTTTTTGCATTTTTTCACATTTCGCGCTTGATGCAGGCGATGGCGCCCTTTTCCAGCCGGCTCACCTGGGCCTGGGAAATGCCGATCTCCGATGACACCTCCATCTGGGTCTTGCCCTGGCAGAACCGCAGCGCCAGGATATTCCGCTGCCGCTCGTCCAGCCGGGCAATGGCGTCCTTCAGACTGATCTGCTCCAGCCAGTGCTCGTCGCTGTTGCTGTTGTCCCGTACCTGATCCATGACGCAGACGTTGTCCCCGGCGTCGGAGTATACCGGCTCATACAGGCTGACGGGATCCACAATGGCGTCCATGGCCATCACCACATCCTCACGGGGGATGCCCAGATGGGCGGCGATCTGCTCCACTGTGGGCTCCCGCTGGTTCTGGGACATCAACTGCTCACGGGCCTGCAGCACCCGGTAGGCGGTGTCCCGCATGCTGCGGCTGACCCTGATGGCGCTGTTGTCCCGCAGATACCGGCGGATCTCGCCTACGATCATAGGGACGCCGTAGGTGGAAAAGCGCACGGGCTGGCGGATATCGAAGTTGTCGATGGCCTTGATGAGGCCAATGCAGCCCACCTGAAACAGATCGTCCACATTCTCGCCCCGGCCAAGAAAGCGCTGGATCACCGACAGCACCAGCCGCAGATTGCCGCAGATCAACTGCTCACGGGCGTCGGTGTCCCCCTCGCGGCAGCGCCGCAGCAGCGCCATCATCTCGTCATTTTTCAGCACCTTCAGATCTGCCGTGTTGATGCCGCAGATCTCCACCTTCCCCCGCATGAACGCGCCTCCATCTCTTGATTTGCTTCCAGTATTTCCGGCGTTCATGGCGGTTATTCTCCGCCGCGAAAAGAATGTGGAATCGACAGAATGGGACAGCCCGGGCAGCGCATACACTCCCCTTGAGGTGGGAAATATGCTTGTAAGATTTTGCCAACTGCGGCGGAAGGAGGTCATCAATCTCTGTGACGGCTGTAAGCTGGGCTATGTGGGAGACCTGGAGATCTGCCTGCCGGAGGGAACGGTGAAGGCCATCATCGTGTTCGGTCCCTGCCGCTTCTTCGGCCTGTTCGGCAGGGGAGAGGACTACTACATCCCATGGGACTGCGTGCAGAAGTTCGGGGACGACATCGTGCTGATCGACAAGCCCTTTCAGCGGCGGGACGGGCCGCCGAACCAGAAAAAGCGGCGCAAATTCTGAAAAAGTCTCCTGAACGGGGCAAAATAGTAGAAAAAATGAGAAAAAATACCTTGCAATCGGGATGCTGTTATGGTATCATATATCGGTCGGAATCCGCACAGCTTTTGATCACCGGCCGGTGCTCTTTACGGAGGGTTAGCCGGTGAGATGACGGAGCTGGAGGTACAAAACTAAACATCAAAGGAGAAACAAAAAATGGCAAACGTCGTATCCATGAAGTCCCTGCTGGAAGCAGGCGTCCACTTCGGTCACCAGACCCGTCGCTGGAACCCCAAGATGGCTCCCTACATTTACACGGAGCGCAACGGCATCTATATCATCGACCTGCAGAAGACCGTGAAGAAGCTGGAAGAGGCTTATAACTTCGTCCGCCAGCTCAGCGAGAACGGCCAGTCCCTGCTGTTCGTGGGCACCAAGAAGCAGGCTCAGGAAGCCATCAAGGACGAGGCTGCCCGCTGCGGTCAGTACTACGTCAACGCCCGTTGGCTGGGCGGCATGATGACCAACTTCAAGACCATGCGCACCCGTATCGACCGTCTGAACCAGCTCAAGACCATGCAGACCGACGGTACCTTCGACATGCTGCCCAAGAAGGAAGTTATCAAGCACCTGGGCGAGATTGAGAAGCTGGAGAAGTATCTGGGCGGCGTGAAGGAAATGAAGAAGCTGCCCGGCGCACTGTTCATCGTTGACACCCGCAAGGAGCGCAACGCCATCGCCGAGGCTCACCGTCTGGGCATTCCCGTTGTGGCCATCGCCGATACCAACTGCGATCCCGATGAGATCGATTATCCCATCCCCGGCAACGATGACGCCATCCGCGCCATCCGTCTGATCGCTTCGATCATGGCCAACGCCATGATCGAGGGCCGCCAGGGCGAGCAGATGGACGAGGCTGCCGCCGAGGAAGCCAAGGCCGAGTAATTCAATTCAGAGAAACACCGCGTAAACTGACGGGGCAGGGAAGTGTCCCTGCCCCGTTTTCACTACACTATATGACTATGGAGGATATAATCATGGCTTTTACTGCTGCTGATGTGAAGACCCTGCGCGAGATGACCAGCGTGGGTATGATGGATTGCAAGAAGGCGCTGGTCGAGTGCGACGGCGACATGGACAAGGCTGTTGAGTGGCTGCGTGAGAAGGGCCTGGCCAAGGCTGCCAAGAAGGCCGGTCGCATCGCCGCCGAGGGTATGTCCTATGCTCTGACCGAGAACGGCGTGGGCGCTCTGGTGGAAGTCAACTGCGAGACCGACTTCTGCGCCAAGTCCGACCTGTTCGTGGCCTTCGTCAAGGATATCGCCAAGGCTGTTGCCGAGAACGATCCCGCTGACGTGGACGCCCTGATGAACAGCAAGTATCCCGGCTCCGAACTGACCGTTTCCGAGACCATGCCCGAGAAGGTCATGTCCATCGGCGAGAACCTGCAGGTGCGCCGTTTCGTCCGCTTTGCCGAGAACACCAGCGTGGGTTATGTCCATGCCGGCGGCAAGATCGGCGTGCTGGTGAACCTGGCTGTCGAGGGCGGCATTGACGCCACCGAGATCGGCAAGAACATCGCCATGCAGATCGCTGCTCTGAATCCCCGCTTCTGGGACAAGTCCCAGGTCACCGAGGACGTGCTGGCCGAGGAGAAGAAGATCGCTCTGGCTCTGATGGACACCGATCCCAAGATGGCTTCCAAGCCCGCTCAGGTCAAGGAAAAGATCGTCATGGGCAAGATGAACAAGTTCTACGAGGAGAACTGCCTGATGCAGATGGAGTTCGTCCGCGGCGATATCTTCCAGGGCACCGTGGAGAAGTATGTGGCCGACGCCGCCAAGAAGCTGGGCGGCAGCGTCAAGTTCGTGGACGCCGTTCGCTATCAGACCGGCGAGGGCATCGAGAAGAAGCAGGAGGACTTCGCCGCTGA
The DNA here is from genome assembly GCA_934589145.1 of uncultured Oscillospiraceae bacterium. Lineage (GTDB taxonomy): Bacteria > Bacillota > Clostridia > Oscillospirales > Oscillospiraceae > Vescimonas. The sequence continues at coordinate 5,761 of CAKTNW010000017.1, forward strand.
AGTCGCTGCTCAGATGAACATGGGCAAGTAATTTTCCAATAAACGCATAAAAAAGATCCGTGAGCCAAAGCTCACGGATCTTTTTTTGCTTACATGCCGTGCTTTTCCTTGCCGAAATGGAGCTCCTTCATACCCTCCACCTCGTCGCAGATGGCTTTCAGGTTGCAGGAGCCACAGTCGGTGGGCATACCCTCCAGGATCTTACTGAGGCTCATGGTGATGTCGTGGACGTTCTTGCCCTGCTTCACCAGCTGGGCGTAATCCGCGTCGGGCGCGGTGATGAAGATCATCTTCACCGCCAGGATATTGGGATTCTGCTTGTACTGGCGGATGAAATCGTCGCCGACCCGCTCGAAGCTGATGCCCTGCTGGAGGGCCTGGCGGCTGATGCGTACCTGCTCACGGTTGCTCTCGGAGCTGGTGCGGATCATGTAGCCCTTGGGGAAGACGTGGTACTTGACGAAGTCCATGTCCTGGATGGCCCGGAAGGCCTGCTCCGTGTCCTCCACGTCGTCGCTCTCGATATCGCCCACCCGCAGCAGGGTGATGCGGGCGTAGGGAGCGGAGGCCTTCAACTGGCCCAGGTCGGGGCCGTAGACCACGATCTCGTCCTTGGCTACCAGATCAGGCGAGGTGGTCACGCAGGTGAAATTCACGGCGGGCTTGTTGTCGCCGCCCAGCTCGTAGGCGGCGTCCCGTAGCATCACCAGCTCGAATTCGCCGGTGTCCTCCCAGGCGCGCCCAGGTGCGTAGTCATAGCGCCGGGGCGCGGAGGAGCCGACGTGCTCCTCCACAGCCCGGATGATGGGATTAAACAGTTCCATAGGTCAGAATTTGATATCCACGTTCTTGCGGTCAAAGATGGTGTTGACCTGCTTATAGGCCCAACCCAGCAGCTTCTGATCCAGGTTCCAGAAATAGACCACGAACAGCACGCCGGTGACAGCCGCCAGAATGGAGAGGACTTTGAAAAAGATCTTGCTGAACTTACACATAGGGATAACCTCCTGTAACGCTTGTGTTTTCAGGTGATGTAAAGGGCTTTTATGTTACGCCTTGGCCATGCCCTTCTGGCGGGCATACTCGGCAGCGCCCAGAGCGCCCATCAGCTGGGGGTCGGTCTTGAGGTCGATGACCTTCAGCTTCAGCACATGCTCGATGGCCTGCTTCAGGCCCGCATTCTTGGCGCAGCCGCCGGTCAGGGTGATGCTGTCGGTAGCGCCGGCCTTCTTGCTCATGACGAAGCAGCGCTTGGCAACCGCCATCTGGATACCCGCGGCGATCTCGTCCATGGGCTTGCCCTCGCCCACCAGGGTGATGACCTCGGACTCGGCGAACACGGTGCACTGGGCGGTGATGGGGATCACGTTCTTGGCCGTCAGGCTCAGGTTGGAGAACTCCGGCAGGCTCATCTCAAAGCTGCGGGCCATGGCCTCGTAGAAGCGGCCGGTACCGGCGGCGCACTTGTCGTTCATGGCGAAGTTCTTCACGGTGCCGTCGGTGTCCACGCTGATGCCCTTCACGTCCTGGCCGCCGATGTCGATGATGGCCTTGACGCTGGGGTCGGTGACGTGGACGCCCATGGCGTGACAGGAGATCTCGGAGATGTTCTCGTCAGCGAAGGGCACCTTGTTGCGGCCGTAGCCGGTGCCGATCAGGTACGTCAGTTCCTCGGAGGACTTCAGGCCCACCTTGTTCAGGACCTCCTCCATGGCCATCTTCGCGCTGACCTCGGAGTTGATCTTGCTGCGGATGGTGGTATCGGCGCAGATCTTGCCGTTTTCATCTAAGATAACTGCCTTGGTGTAGGTGGAGCCTACGTCGCAGCCGCCAAAATATTTCATGTCGTATTACTCCTTTATTGATAGATTCAAGAGATAGGCTTACATGCAGATGTCGTCGTCGAACTCCAGCAGGGAGGGATCCACAGGCTCCGCCTTCATGACGGTGCGCATATACTCGTTGACCTTGCCGCGCATGGTCTTGCGGGACACGGTACGGGGATCCATCAGGTCGTGCTCGATCCAGATCATGTGGCGCTTCTGCTCACGGGCCTGGTCGTCCAGGATGCCCTGCAGCGTCGCCATATTCTTGCAGGCCACGTTCTGGTACATGATGATGATGTCAACGTTCCAGGCCTCGCACTGACGCCACAGCTCGTCCACCACGTTGCGGTAGCCGCCGTTGGTGTGACGGCGCATGACCATGCGCTCGTACAGACGGGCCAGATCCATCAGGGCCTTTTCCTTGTCCTCGGTCTCCAGGGGCTTGGTGAAGTTCAGGGACTCCATCTCCACCAGGATGTCCACACCCCAGCAGTTGGCCAGCCAGTTGGAGAAGTTGGCATAGTAGTGGGCGGGGCAGGACCACACGATGCCGCGGTACTTCATCTTGCCGCGCCAAGCCTCCTCGTCACGGTCGTAGGCCTGCAGCATCAGCTTGTTGACCTTCTTGCAGGTCTTCATCACGCGGGGATCGGCGCCGCCGTCCATCTCGTAGTTCCACTTGCGGAACAGCTCGTAGCAGGGGCCGAGGATCTGGGGCTTGGCGGTCTTGTTGACCTCCCACTTCTCCAGCTCGTACTTGGTCTCCTCATTGAACCGCTTCATGGCGGTGAAGTAGGCGTCCCAGCTCCACTTGGCACCGGTCTGCTCCTCCACGAATTTGATGCAGGCCTTGATATCCTCGGCGGCGTCCTCCACCGTCTCCTCGTACTCGTAGCGGACGGGGAAGGTCAGGTGGAACACAGGCAGGTCGGGGAAGCGGCGGGACATATAGCTGGAGGCCATGGTGGAGCCGTCGCAGGGCATGGAGGAGGAGATGAAGCACTTGCCCATATGGGGCAGGGCGTCGATGACCAGCGCGCCGCACTCGGAGGAGGGCACCGGGCAGGTATCGGCGGGCAGGCCGAAGGACTCCACCGCGTCGATATAGGGCACGCAGGTCAACTGGTCGATCTCGGACACCAGGAACACGGGCATGAGCTGATAGGGGATACCCAGCAGGTCGGGGAAGCCGGCCATGATCTGGCCCATGGTCATCTCGTCAAACAGCACGACCTTCTTATTCAGCTCGGCGCTGTTGCCGTTCTTCTTATCGCACTTGGCCAGGAACACCAGATTCTCGGCCACATAGCGGAAGATGTCATAGATCATCAGGTGGCTCATCTTCAGCGCGCGGCCCCGCTGGCCCATGGTGTTCTTGTCCATGAAGCTGACGCAGCAGATGTAGGAGATCATCCAGCGGTAGTAGAGGGTGGTATTCAGGGCGGGCACCAGATCCTTGGAGAAGGTGGCCAGCAGCATGCCCCACATCTTCAGCCAGCCGGCGAAGTCGATGGCGGTGCTCTCCAGGCCGCGCCACTCGCGGCGGACGGTGACCATGTCGCCCTTGCGGTACAGGTCGCCCAGGCGCTTTTCGCCGTTCAGCAGCAGATCCTTCCGCTCCTCGCAGGTCATGGTGCAGATGTCCTTGACCTCGCGTGCTACGCGGCGGCCGTCGTCCTTGATGCACTCCCACTGGCGGCGGAAGAAGGCCTTATAGTCGGCCTCCCTGGCCATACCGGCGATGATACCGCCCACTTCCTTCAGGTTCTCCAGCTGGGCCTTCAGATCCATATTATCCTTGGCCTTGAAAAAGGCGGGATTGGGATACTTGTTGTTCTTCTTGTCCATTATTTGCTACCTCCGTTCTTCTGGATGCGCTTGATCTCCAGCGACTCCACGAACGCCTGGAAGCGGGTACGGAGCTGACCGGAGGAACGGGCGTTATAGGGACGGTCGATGGACAGCACAGGCCAGCCCATTTCGGTGGACATGATGTGGCTGGCCAACGCACGCTCGAAGCCCCAGTAATCGCAGAACTTCATCTGCTCGTAGATGATGCCGTCGGCGTTGTACTCACGGGCCAGACGGTCGGCGGTCTGGCGGCGCTGGGCCACCTTTTCGTCGCTGATGTAGCGGGCGCACTCGCTGACCTCCATGTAGTGGCGGCAGATCTGATCCAGGGCGGGCTCATCGTCGTTGAGCTCGATGACCTCGCGGCCGGGGGTAGAGCCGAAGCAATAGCGGTCGGACACCACCAGTGCGCCGCAGTCCTCGATCAGCTTGGTGAGGCTGGGATCGTCGATCTCGCTGCCCACCACGGCCACCTTGGCGCGGAAGGCGGGCTTTTCATCGGGCTGGCGGTGCTTCAGCTCCTCCAGCGTCTCGCGCAGATAGGGGAGGATCAGGTACTTGGGACAGGTATAGGTCACCAGGTTCAGCACATGGAACTCATAGCCGGTGATAACGGGATTCTCCGCCTTGCGCATCTGGCCGATCTCGGAGATGATGCGGCAGACCTCGTTGTGCTCCTTCACGGCCTTGCGGATGGCCTTGTCGGAGGTGTCCACGCCGTAGTTCTTCTCCATGATATCCAGCAGGCGGATGCGCATCTGCTTGGTGTAGTGGCGCACGGAGTAGTCCACCACCTTATAGGGCATGTCGGTGTGGGTGACGAAGAAGTTGGGCTTCTCGTTCATTTTCAGCAGCTCAAAGTGCTCGTAGAAGCGGTTCATCATGGAACACGCGTCCACGCCCGCCAGGCCGTCCAGGAAGTTATAGCCGCCCTCGATGCCGCGCTCTACCAATGCCCGGGCATACTCGCAGGTATAGTTGGACATGTAGTAGGTGGCGATGTCGATGGAGCCGGTCCGGGGAGCCCGCAGACGAACGGAGAAACAGTTCCCCACGTTCAGCAGTACCTCGGGAATGTGGAAGCAGGTGTAACCGATGGCCAGCTTGCCGTCGGCTTTCGCCTTTTCCACCAACTCGTTGTCGGCGTTTTCCAGCAGGTTTTCAAAGTAGATCAAATGCTTCAGGTCTCTCAAGTTGTCAACACCTCTCTCCTAGATTTTCAAAGGATCTCCAGTTTTGTCAGCGCTTCCCTTGCGCCGTGCATAATGGGGGAATTGTCGGGCAGATCAAACACACTCTTACCTTGAATATCATTTGCGGCGTGGCTGGCGTCGCCGGGGATATAGGCCAGCACCTCCGCGCCCTCGATATGGATGCAGGGGATCATGCTCTCGTCCATGACACGGTTGACGATGGCGCCGCAGCGCTGGTACATCACCAGCTCGTCCGCCACACGCTTGATGGTGTCGATGACCTGGGTGCCTTTGCGGCTGGGGTCGGTGATCAGCACCAGATGGGTGACCTTCTCCATCACCCGGCGGTTGATCTGCTCGATACCGGCCTCGCCGTCAATGACCACATAGTCGAAGTCCCGGCTCAGCAGGCCAATGACCTCCTTCAGATAGGCGTTCACCTTACAGTAGCAGCCGGCGGTCTCCGGCCGGCCGATGGCCAGGAAGGAGAATTTCTGCTGCTCCACCATAGTGTCGAAAATACGATAGCGGGCCTCGCTGAGCAGCTCGATGGCCTCTCTCGGCGCGCCGTCCTCTACCGACGCCACGATGCTCTTGCGGATGTCGTCCAGCGTCTCCTTCACCTCGACGCCCAGCGCGGTGGAGAGGCCCACGGCGGGGTCGGCGTCGATGGCAAGGATCCGGCTGTCGGGATAGACTTCCGTCAGCAGGCGGACAAAGGCCGCCGAAATGGAGGTCTTTCCCACGCCGCCCTTACCGGCCACGGCAATGATCTTGGGTTCTCTGTTCAATGGTCACCACACGCCCTTTCTTTCCAATGTACGCCGCGCACAGAAAATGAACGTTACTATACAAAAGGAAAAGCTTTTGTGCATTATTACTATTTTTCTAATATCATTCTACCATGAAACACAGCAAGTTGCAATGAAATAATTCCATTTTTTGCACTTTTTTTGTTGATTCTGAAAAGATATTGTGATATGCTATTTTTGTAAGTGAACCCTGCCGCGGGCAGGCGATAACAGGAAAGTGAGGGAATATCATTGAAAAAAGACGCATTAGTTCAGCAGCTGGTCAACAGCTACGGAAACTGGGTTCGTACCGATTGCGAGAACCGTGAGGGCGGTACGTCGCGGATGACCAAGGCGTATTATCCGTATACCTCCCTGTTTTCCCCCATTCAGATCAATAAGCTGACGGTGAAGAACCGTCTCGTCATGGCGCCCATGGGCAACTGTCAGATGGCCGAGGAGAGCGGCCGTCCCAATGACAAGATGCTGCAGTACTTCTTCGCCCGTGCCGAGGGCGGCGTCGGCCTGCTGACCACCGGCCTGATCCCCATCAGCCACCACATCGACGCCTCCGTCACCGAGAAGGGCAACTATTCCTACTTCCCCCGCATCGACGGCACCCGCACCAACTTCATGGGCTGGCGCGATCTGGCTCAGGGCGTTCACGCCCGCGGCAGCCGCATCTTCATTCAGCTGACCCCCGGTCTGGGCCGCGTGGGCAATCCCCAGTGCCTGCTGACCAAGTTCCAGTTCCCGGTGTCCGCCTCTGTGAATCCCAACTTTTATCTGCCTGACGTGCCCTGCCGTCCCCTGACGGATCTGGAGTGCGACCGCATCATCAAGAACGCCGGTCAGGCCTCTATCGACGCCAAGACCATGGGGCTGGACGGCGTATATCTGCATGGCCACGAGGGCTATCTGCTGGATCAGCTGACCAGCCCCGCCTTCAACCGCCGTAAGATCGGCAAATACGCCGACTGGCAGCGCTTCGGCATCGAGCTGATCAAGACCATCCGCAAGCGCGTTGGCCCCTACTATCCCATCATGTACCGCATCGACCTGAGCCTGGCGCTGGAAGAGACCTACGGTGAGCGCATGAACACCGTCAAGACCCTGAAGCACTTCAAGAACGGCCGCTCCATCGCCGATACCCTGAACTATATGGAGAATCTGGTGAAGGCCGGTGTCGACATGTTCGACGTGGATATGGGCTGCTATGACAACTGGTGGCTGCCCCATCCCCCCGCAGGCATGCCCGCAGGCTGCTTCCTGGATGTCAGCAAGGTGGCCAAGGAGTACTTCGCCGCCCGCGGCATCAAGTCCAACGTGGGCGTGGAAGTGCCCATCGTGGCCGTCGGCAAGCTGGGCTATCCCGACATCGCCGAGAAGGCGCTGCGTGACGGCAAGGCCGACATGATCATGCTGGGCCGTCCCGTGCTGGCCGATCCCGACTGGTGCAACAAGGCCTACGCCGGTAAGGTGGAGGAGATCCGTCCCTGCATCGGCTGCCAGGAGGCCTGCGTCAATGAGTTCGTGGAGGGCGGCCATCCCCAGTGCGCCGTCAATCCCCGCACCGGCTTCGAGGATGTGCTGCCCGCTATCCCCGCCAAGGCCGAGAAGGTCAAGAAGATCGCTGTGGTTGGCGCAGGCTGCGCCGGTCTGAACTTCGCCATCACCGCCGCGCAGCGCGGCCACAAGGTGGAGGTCTTTGAGAAGTCCGACAAGATGGGCGGCAAGATGCACGCCGCCGGCGCACCCCTGAGCAAGTACGAGCTGAAGAACTACATGGATTGGCTGATCGCCCAGGTGGGCAAGACCGAGGGCGTTACCGTTCACCTGAACACCGCCGTGGACAACGACCTGCTGAAGAAGGGCGGCTATGACGCCGTGGTGTTCGCCAACGGCAGCCGCGAGGGCGTACCTCCCATCCAGGGTCTGGACACCGTCCGCCACATCGACGCCATCCATCTGCTGACCCATCCCCAGGAGCTGGCCGATACCGACAAGAAGATCATCGTCATCGGCGGCGGCGCTGTGGGTCTGGAGACCGCCTATTGGCTGGCCACCGAGAAGCAGCGGAAGGTCACCTGCCTGGAGATGCTGGAGCACTTTGAGGAGGGTGCCTGTACCGCCAACCGCGGCCATCTGATCCACTACTTCGAGGCCGACGGCGGCGAGCTGGTGAACTGTGCCCGGGTGCTGCGCATCGAGGACGGCCATGTGATCGTGGCCCACAACCGCTCCAAGGCTGTGCCCGATCCCTACTGCACCTGGTCTCCCATCATCCCCAAGAATATTGAGAACCCGCTGGCTCCCAAGATGACCAACGAGGAGTACATCGAGCAGTATGACGCCGATCTGATCGTGATGGCCATCGGCGCCAAGGGCGATGACCGTCCCTTCCTGGCCGCCCAGGCCGCCATGGTTGCCCCCGAGGTCCACAACATCGGCGACAGCTACAACACCGAGAAGCCCGGCAACATGTGGCAGTGCACCAAGGCTGCCTACAACCTGGCGATCCGCATCTGATATATCTCTGCCATATTTGAGAAGGCCCTCCCGTTTGGGAGGGCTTTCTTTTTTCGTCACCGCTGCGGGGCGGGGGACATAAGATGGGATAGAGCCTGAGCAGGGAGGAGGGAACCACATGAGAGGGAGCGGAGAGCATTGCCTGGGGATCTGCGCGCTGGCGCTGGGACTGGGGATCTTTATCGCCGCCGTGTTTCCGGTGGGGTGTCTGATGTTTCTGGTGGCCTTCCTGCTGATCGCCTGTGGTATCGCGTGCTTGAGAAGGAGGTAGGTGCAAGGTGAAGATCATCGTCTGGAAAGCGCCCAAAATGCTGCGGGGCCTGCTGCGGAGCATTTTCGGCATGAAGGAATAAACGGCGGAGCGCCCTCATACAGTGGACTAACAATACGGTATAGAGAGGGCTGGACATATGGAATTGGGCTTGCAATTTGACAGTATTTTCTGCTATGAGGCCACCGGCGGCATCACCGCCGCCCACGAGGAGGCGCTGGAGACGGCGATCCCGGAATACTGCCCGGACATCGCCCGGATCGTGGACACGGCGGGCCAACTGACCATCCGGGAGAAGCTGCTTTCCGAGAGCCGCTGCACCGTCTCCGGCAGCGTGAAGGTGACGGTGCTGTACACCTCTGAGGAGGTGGAGGGACTGCGGAGCCTGACCATGTCGGTGCCGTTTTCCTGTGTGGTGGAGGATCGGGCGCTGGAAAAATGCGGCGCCGTCAGCGTAAGGGGCCGCGTGCTGCTGACCGAGGGACGCACGGTCACATCCCGCAAGCTGTATCTGAAGGTGATGCCGGAGATCACCGTGACCGGCTATCGCACGGTGAAGCGGCAGTTCTCCTGCGGCGCGCAGGAGGAGCCCACCGTGCGAAAGCGGTGCCGCCAGCTGCCGCTCTCCCTTTTGAGCGCAGTAGCCGAAAAGGGATTTTCCTTCACAGATGAAGTGGCGCTGGACGGCAGTGCCGCGGCGGAGGATCTGCTGCTTTACCGGCTCTGCCCGTCGGTTTTATCGGCCCAGCGGCTGGGCAACAAGCTGATGGTGAAGGGCGAGATGGCGCTGTACGCCATCTATCGGGACGGGGCGCAGGGGCTGCGGCAGTACAGCGGCTCTCTGCCGTTTTCCCAGATCCTGGACGCGGCGGAGCTGCTGGAGGAGGCGGACTATGTGCTGACGCCCACCGTGGGCGAGGGGGATGTGCGCATCCTGCGGACGGACACCGGCTGCGGCTTTGGGGTCACGGCCCATGTGGACGTTCTGGTGCGGGCATATCAGCAGCGCACCGTCACCTATCTGGAGGATCTGTACAGCACACGGTTTGACACCACCCTGGAGCGGCAGGAGGCGGCGATCCCCACGGCGGCACCGCCCCGGACGCTCTCTCAGGAGGCGCAGCTCCGGCTGGAATTCGAGGGCGCCCAGCCCTTTATCAGCGTGACGGGGGTGGACTGCTCACCGGTGGAGCTCACGCCGGGTGACGGCATCACGACGCTGCGTACCACGCTGCATGTCCGCCTGCTGTATCTGGATGAATCCGGCGCGCCGGTCAGCACAGAACGCACGGCGGAGGTGTGCGGCGAGGTCAGCGAGATCAACGGCCCTGTGACGGTGGACTGCTGTCCGGCCACGCTGCAATTCTCCGGCGGCGCCTGTCAGGTGCGGATCCCGGTGACGTTCACGCTGGGCTGCGCGGGAGAACAGCGGTTCAGCAGCATCACCGCCGCCACGTTTGCGCCGGTGGAGAGTAAAAACGCCCCCAGCCTGATCCTGTGCCGCATGAGCAGCGGCGAGAGTCTGTGGGATATCGCCAAGCGCTTCCACACCGACGAGGAGGCCATCCGCGCCGCCAACCAACTGGAGAACGAGGAGGACGCGGCGCAATACATGCTTCTGATCCCGAAAATACGGTGAATAAACCGCGAAAAAGAGCACCCAAAGGGTGCTCTTTTTCGCTATAAAACGGTACTGTCCGCTGCGCCGCCCATGGCGCTGTGGCTTACGGTGTGGCGGGCGATGCGATCCTCCGGACAGGCGGCAAGGGCTGTTCTCGTCCAGACGGTGGCGTCGAAGGGCCGCAGATACATGGCGCGCTGGGTCAGGTCGTACATGACCTCGTACTGGGTATAGCCGTCCCGGTTTCCCACGGGCATGCCGTGGCCATCCAGATGGCGGTAGTGATAGATGCCCTGATGGGGCGGCTCACGAACCGTGCCCAGGATCCCCGCACCCAGGGGCAGCATCTGGGCGTCGTCGATGCCGCGGCCATCGTGGTTCAGGGCCTTCATGACTGCCAGGCGGACAAACCGGTCATAGGGTGCGTAGGAGGCGGGCAGGTCGCCGCTCCGGGTCATGTGGGGCGCGCTGGGGTCGCCTGTGATGGGGACGCCCTCCCACGCGGGCTGGCAGATGGGGCAGTCATCGCCGCCCCGGTGCAGCTCCATGGATTGGGACAGGAACCAGCGGAGATTGTCCAACTGCCGGGGATAGGGCGGCGAGTTGGTCAGCACGCCGATGCTGTCCTCCCGATAGCATTGCAGGCAGCCGGGATGCCGGGGATCTGCCGCCTCCAGCACCACCGTATCCCCGGCGGCATCCACAAAGAAATAGTGCATGGTGGCGGGCAGCAGGCCGCCGTCCGCCGGAATGTGGGTGAGCTGTATCCGCCGTGCGGCACGGCATACCTCGGCCACGGTGCGGCAGGAGGCCAGCAGCGCGGCGACCAGCTCCATGCCCATCACGCCTGTGCGGCCCTCCGCGGCCGCCGGGACGCTGGTGCCTTCCTCCAACAGCAGCAGGCCGCCGGTCAGGCCCTGGCTGTTGATGCCGTCCAGCAGCCAGGTGTCCCGGTCATTATAGGTGACGCCCAGCAGGGCATACCGGGCCTGCGCCGGGCCGCCGGCCAGCGGGATGGACTGGTGGGCAGGGAAGGACACCACATGGGCGCCGGCCTCCCACACGCTGGTGTGGAGATCGCAGGTGCGGAACCAATAGGAGCGGCCCTGCTTCGAGGTCAGGGACAGGCAGGAGCAGCTTGCGGGAAATTCGTGGATCACGCGGCTTTCAGACATAGTGACGCCTCCTTTTTCCGTAGTATATCCGAAAACGGGGCGGATATGAAAACAACCCGGCGGCACAATGCCGCCGGGTTGTATCGTGATTCATATGGAAGCTTATTGCAGAACGCCGACGCCGTTCATGATGATCTTTCCCGCCAGTTGGGCCATCTCCTCCGGCGTCTCCTTGGTGCCGTTGTTCAGCCAGGTCAGCGCCAGGTTCAGGTTGCCGGACACGATGAAGGCGCAGAAATGCTCCAGCCGCTGCTTGTCGTCCGGGTAGAACCGGGAGAGGAAATCGTAGAGGAAATCATCGTGCAGGATGCCGCAAATCCGCTGACGATAGGCGATATCGCCGTTAGGCCCCAGCAGGACACGGCAGAGGTCGGCATTGTCCAGCACGAAGCGGTAAAGATCCGTCAGGAACGGATAGGAGCTGATCTCCGTATTGCTGGCGTGATGGCGGCACATGTCGGAAAGCCGCTCGGCCATTTCATCCTCCAGCCGCTGCAAAAGGTCGGAGACATCCTTATAGTGGATGTAAAAGGTGCCGCGGTTGATGTCCGCCCGCTCGGCCAGCTCGCGGACAGAGATGTTTTTCTTGGCTTTTTCGCTCATCAGATCCATCAAAGCCAAGCGCAGCTGCTTCTTTGTCTTTTTGACCCGGCGGTCAACGCTCTCTTCTGGCATATTCATCGCTCCCATTATGTAATTTCTCTCTCACTCTGGCTTCATCATACCATACACGGAGACATGTATTCAACAAGTTTTGACAAAAATGTAGAAATTTTTTTGCATAGAAGCAGGCTCGTTCTCATACACATAGAAATAAAAACAGCAGCGGAGGGCGGTACTATGAATCAATCCACATGTATCTATCAGGACATGGCGGCGCGGACCCAGAACAGCGTGTATATCGGCGTTGTCGGGCCGGTCAGGACCGGGAAGTCCACGTTTATCAAGCGCTTTATGGAGACACAGGTGATCCCCCACATCGACAACGCCTATCGCCGTGACCGGGCCGTCGATGAGCTGCCCCAGAGCGGCTCGGGCCGCACCATCATGACCGCCGAGCCGAAATTCGTGCCGGAGGAAGCGGTGGAGGTCTCGCTGGAGGAGGGCGTCAGCTTCTCCGTGCGGATGATCGACTGCGTGGGGTACATGGTGCCCGGCGCGGTGGGGCAGTTTGAGGATCTGGCACCCCGGATGGTGATGACGCCGTGGTACGACTATGAGATCCCCATGACGGAGGCGGCGGAGATCGGCACGCGGAAGGTGATCACGGATCACTCCACCGTGGGCATCGTGATCACCACCGACGGTACGGTGACGGATATCCCGCGGCAGGACTATGAGGAGGCGGAGGAGCGGGTCATCCGGGAGCTGCAGGAGATCGGCAAGCCCTTCGTGGTGCTGCTGAACTCCAACGATCCGGCAGGGGAGCGGGCCTGCGCCATCGCCGGTGAGATCGGAGCGAAGTACAACGTGAAGTGCATCCCCGTCAACTGCCTGACGCTGGACGAGGCGGCCATCACGGCACTGATGCGGAGCCTGCTGTTTGAGTTCCCGCTGCAGGAGCTGGATCTCTATCTGCCAAGCTGGGTGGAGGCCCTTCCGGCGGAGCACCCCATCAAGAGCGGCATCTATCAGACGGTGCGGGAAAAGGCCCGGGCGCTGCACTGTATCCGGGAGCTGGAGGGCGCGCTGGGCGGTATGTGTGAGTGCGAGGCCGTCCAGACGGCGGCCGTCCGCAGCATCGACCTGGGCACCGGGGTGGCGGCGGCAGAGCTGCAGCTGCCGCGGGGACTGTTCTATGACACGCTGAGTCAGCGCTCCGGCCTGACCGTCTCCGATGACGGCGACCTGCTGGAGCTTCTCACGGAGCTGGGCCGGGCGAAACAGGAGTACGAAAAGGTGGCGGAGGCTCTGCAGTCCGCCCGGGAGAACGGCTACGGCATCATGATGCCCAGCGTGGAGGAGCTGAATCTGGAGGATCCGGAGATCGTGCGGCAGGGAGGACGCTACGGCGTGCGGATGAAGGCCAGCGCGCCGTCCATCCATATGATCCGGGCGGATATCGAGACCACGGTGTCGCCTATCGTGGGCAACGAAAAGCAGTCGGAGGACATGGTGAACTATCTCCTGCAGGAGTTTGAGGGGGACACCAGCAAGATCTGGAACTCCAACATCTTCGGCCGCAGCTTCCACGAGATCGTGGGGGAGGATCTGCAGGCCAAGCTGAAGCGGATGCCGGCGGATGCCCAGGTGAAGCTGCGGCAGGCGCTGGAGCGCATCATCAACGAGGGCGGCGGCGGACTGATCTGCATTATCTTGTAAAGGGTAAGTAAAAGGCGGGCAAAGCCCGCCTTTTGCCTTGCCATCAACGGCAAGACGTGCTATGATAGAGAAAAAGCAATCCAAGGAGGAATCGCTATGCTGCTGGCCATTGATATCGGCAACTCCAATATTTCCGTGGGGCTTTTCAGCAAGGAGCGAAAGCTGCATTTCCTGGCGTCTATCGACACCGACAGCCGGAAAACGTCCGATCAGATCAGCATCGACCTGATGAACATTTTCTCCCTGTACGGCTTCCGGCTGAAGGACGTGTCCGGCGCCATCTTTTCCAGCGTGGTGCCGCCCATGAACTTCATGATGGAGAAGGCGCTGACCCGGCTGCTGGGCAAGCCGCCCATGATCGTGGGCCCCGGCGTCAAGACCGGGCTGAACATCCGCATGGAGATCCACAATCAACTGGGCGCCGACCTGGTGGCGGACGCGGTGGCGGCGCTGGAAAAATACCCCGCGCCCATTATCGTCATCGACATGGGGACGGCCACCACCATCTCCTATATCTCCGCCAAGCACACCTACGAGGGCGGCCTGATGTTCCCCGGCGTGCGCCTGTCGCTGGACGCGCTGTCCGACCACGCGGCACAGCTCTCCGACATCTCGCTGCAGTATCCCAAGAACCTCATCGGCAAGAACACCGAGGACTGCATGCGCAACGGCATCGTCTACGGCACCGCCGGGATGCTGGACGGCATCATCGACCGCATCCGGGAGACCATCCCCGGCGAAACGCCCACCATCGTGGCCACCGGCAGCAACGCCCCGGTCATCGTCCGGTACTGCCGCAACAAGGTGCTGTACGACAAATACCTGCTGATGGAGGGCCTGTGGGCCATCTATCACAAGAACCGGCCATAAAAAAAGTCTCAGGCGGCAAGCCTGAGACTTTTTTCGGGTAAACTTACTTGGCGATGATCTTCTTCAGCCGGGCGAAGCGGGGGAGGGAATCCTCCTTGGGCAGATCGGGCTCGCCCTGGATCAGGGGCAGGGCGTACTCGATGAACTGGTGGTTGACATAATTACCAGCCTCGTTGATCCACTCGCGGGGGATCTTCTTCTCTACGTTGGCCACCTCCATCAGGGGGATCAGCTTGGTGCGGCAGGCGTACTTGCCGTCCTTGATGCCGCGCTCGAAGCCGATCATGCGGCCGTTGATACCGTTGACGGCGTTCTCCACGGCCACCTTACCGGCCATGTAGCTCTCTTCGATATCGGTCTCGGAGGCCAGGTGGGCGCCGCAGCGCTGCAGCAGGTTCAGCTCGATGCCGCGGACCTTGGCGCCGGTCTCCTCCTTCAGCACCTGGGCCAGGATGGCGGCCAGGCCGCCCAGCTGGGCATGACCGAAGCCGTCGTTGGCGGCCACCTTCGCCTCGGAGACGAAGTCGCCGTCGGCGTAATGGATGCCCTCGGACACGGCCACGATGCAGCTGCCCTTTTCGGCATAGACACGCTTGACATCGTTGATGAAGTCCTGCATGTTGAAATCCAGCTCAGGCAGATAGATCAGGTCGGGGCCTGCGCCGTGGATACCGGCCAGGGCGGAGGCGGCGGTCAGCCAGCCGGCGTGACGGCCCATGATCTCCATCACCACGATCATGCCGGTGTCATAGACGTGAGCGTCCTGATAGACCTCCATCATGGAGGTGGCGATATACTTGGCGGCGGAGGCGTAGCCGGGGCAGTGGTCGGTGCCGAACAGGTCGTTGTCGATGGTCTTGGGCACGCCCATCACGCGGCACTCGTAGCCCACGGACTGCATGTAGTTGTTGATCTTATTGCAGGTATCCATGGAGTCGTTGCCGCCGTTATAGAAGAAGTAACGGACATTGTGCTTCTTGAACACCTCGAGGATGCGCTTGTAATCGGTGTCGTCCAGCTCGGGATCGGCGATCTTATAGCGGCAGGAGCCCAGGGCAGAGGAGGGGGTATACTTCAAAAGACGCAGCTCCTCGGGATCCTCCAGGCCCATGTCGAACAGGCGGTCATTCAGAACACCCTTGATGCCGTGCTCGGCACCCAGCACCTGGGTGATAGCGCCGGACTTCAGCGCCGTGTCGATCACGCCGTAAGCGCTGGCGTTGATGACGGACGTGGGGCCGCCGGACTGGCCGATGATGCAGGCACCTTTCAGTTCATTCATATCAATTACCTCCAAATTTATGGAATTTGATGTTTACAACCGGTATTCTACCATGTAAAATACCGGTTGTAAACACTTTATGCTTGCAAAACCAAAAAAATATGATACAATGGGAATGTTCCATACAACAGGTGCAATCTGCATTGTAATTTTATTGTGAAGGAGATATGATTATGCCACTGGTAACTTCTAAGGAAATGTTTGCAAAGGCATATGACGGCGGTTATGCCATCGGCGCGTTCAATGTCAACAACATGGAGATCGTGCAGGGCATCACCGAAGCCTGCCAGGAGGAGCACGCTCCCGTGATCCTGCAGGTCAGCAAGGGCGCCCGCGCCTACGCCAACCACACCTATCTGGTGAAGCTGGTGGAAGCGGCTGTGGCCTGCTGCCCCGACATCCCCATCGTGCTGCATCTGGATCATGGCCCCGATTTTGAGACCTGCAAGAGCTGCATCGACGGCGGCTTTACCTCCGTGATGATCGACGCGTCCTCCAAGCCCTTCGCTGAGAATATCGAGATCACCAAGAAGGTGGTGGAGTATGCCCACGACCACGGTGTCGTGGTGGAAGCCGAGCTGGGCACCCTGGCCGGTATCGAGGATGAGGTGAAGGTGGCCGCTCACGAGGCATCCTATACCCGCCCCGAGGAGGTGGAGGAGTTCGTGTCCAAGACCGGCTGCGACTCTCTGGCCATCGCCATCGGCACCAGCCACGGCGCATATAAGTTCAAGCCCGAGCAGTGCACCGTCAACGAGAAGGGCATCCTGGTGCCGCCTCCCCTGCGCTTCGACGTGCTGGAGGAGGTCAGCAAGCGCCTGCCCGGCTTCCCCATCGTGCTGCACGGCTCCTCCTCCGTACCGCAGGAGTATGTGAAGATGATCAACGAGCACGGCGGCAAGATGCCCAACGCCATCGGCGTGCCGGAGGAGCAGCTGCGTCAGGCCGCCCGCCTGTCCGTCTGCAAGATCAACATCGACTCCGATCTGCGTCTGGCCATGACCGGCACCATCCGTCAGTTCATGGACGAGCATCCCGACAAGTTCGATCCCCGCGAGTATCTGAAGCCCGCCCGCGCCAACATCAAGGAGCTGGTACGCCACAAGCTGGTGGACGTGCTGGGCTGCGCCGGCAAGGCATAAGCAATGGCATAAAAAACTCCCGGCTCTGCTGAGCCGGGAGTTTTTTCAATCGGCATACCAGGACATATTCAACTCCGTATCGCCTCTTGCGTAATCCTTATACCATTCGCTATATATGCAGCCGAGCTCCATATTGTTGACAATCTCCACAACGCGCCAATAACCGTCATCCCGCTTTTCCAGCTTCCAAAGCGCGATATGGTCTATTGCGCCGGTGCTGTCGTATGGTTTGAGATCATGAGTTTTATCGAAATGGCTGTACCCGTATTTGACCCACATTTTCCCGGATTTGCTGCCAAAATGTGCCGACAGCAGTTCGATGTGATAGGTAGTCAGAATTTCGCCTTCAAACACCTCCGGGACACAGTAGTTCATCAGCGCACCGAAGTAATAGGAAATTTCCTCCCTTGACATCGCCATCTTGCTGTACACGTCTTCCTCCTTATTCTCAAATACGATGTGTACGCTATTCAGAACGGACAATGCTGAGGCCCGGTCGGAAATCCCGCCCTTGAACAGCAGCGCCATGCGGTCGCTGAGGGTGTATTCCTTCGTGGCACTGATATCCGCCAGATAGTCGATGGGGTTCAGCCGCAGCAGGAGCGTCACCAGCAGCACTACCGCCGCTGTTATGATGATGGCACACCATGTCTGCTTCCGCAGCTTCTTTTTCAGCGTCCGCAGTACGCCAGCCTCACCGGCGCGCTGCTGCGCGGTTTCGGCTTCAGTGACAGGGGGCTTTTCCTCGCCGCTGTATGCCGCGCGGCAATCCTCACAGGTCTCCAGATGCGCCTTGACAAAGGCGGCGCTCTCGTCGCTGAGCATGCCCTCCGTGTACAGCGGCATCAGGTCCCGGACGATATGACATTCATGTTTCATGGCTGCTGTCCTCCAATCTGTTTTTGATCATTTTTCTGGCCCGGTGGTAGGTCACACAGGCCCAGTTGTCCGTCTTGGAGAAGATCTCTCCGATCTGCTTATAGGAAAGCTCCGCGAATACCCGCCACATGAATACCTCCCGGTACGGCTCCGGCAGGTCGTGAAGGATGGCCTGAATTCGCTGGGCCTCCTCGCGGACGGTAAGCAGCTCCTCCGGAGACGAGCTGCCGTCCGCCTGCTCCGGCAGCTCGTCCAGCGGCGCAGTCCGCTTCTCCTTGCGCAGAGAGGAGATATAGCAGTTTCTGGCGATCTGGCACAGCCACACCCGGATGTCGCACTGGCCGCGGAACTTTCCGATGCTGTGCAGGGCTTTGAAAAAGGTCTCGCTGGTGACCTCCTCGGCGATATGTTCGCTGCCGGAAAGCTTCAGAATGTAGCGGTACACATCCTGAAAATACAGGTCATAGACCTGTTCAAACTCCATTCGCCGCCACCTCCTTTCCCTTATAAGACGCACTGGACAACGGTCTCTTACAGATTTTGCGCAAAAAATATCCGGTGCAAGGGCACCGGATATTTTGATAGGTCAATCTTCCTCATAGCGCAGGACGATGGCCCGGCACTTGAGACAGCCGAACGCCTGAAGCTGGATGTCCCGGCGGAACATATACGGCCCGGCCAGGTCAACGGTATCGCTGAGGCCCGGCGTCGGCTCGAAGCAGACACCGGCGCTCTAGGCTGTCCGCAGCACGCCAGGCCGCATTTCACCGGAGCAATAGGGGCATTTCGGTGTCATCGCCCGTCACCTTACTTGAACAGCTTGCCGGCAATGCCGCCCAGCATGTCGGACACATTGCCGCCCTGCTTGCTCAGCAGCTCCTTCAGCATGGGGACGGCCTTGTTCAGGATGTCCTTGACGCTGTCGCCGCTGATGCCGACCTTCTTGGCGATCTTCTCCACCTCGTCGCTGCCCAGCAGCTTCTTGACGGCCTTGGCCACATCGCTGTCGCCGTCCAGATGCTTCATCACAGAGGGCGCGGCGTTCTTCAGCACGTTGGACACGTCGGCGGTGCTGACCTTCGCGGACTTGCTGATCTTCTCCAGCATGTCCTTGTCCATAACATTACCCAGCAGGGAAGTGATATCCATGGCTTTTTATCTCCTTTTTACAGCGTTTCCTTGATCCTGGCCGCGATCTGGTCGGCGGTCAGGCCGTATTCCCGCAGCACGTCGGCAGCCTTGCCGGACTGGCCGAACTGATCGTTGATGCCGATCTTCTTAAACTTGCAGCAGACCTTGCCCATCAGCGCGTCGGCCACCGCGTCGCCCAGACCGCCGATGACGCTGTGCTCCTCCACGGTGATGACGTTGCCGCACTTCTCGGCGTACTTCACCACGCACTCGGCATCCAAGGGCTTGATGGTGTGCATGTTGATGACGGTGATCTCGATGCCCTCGGCGGACAGCAGCTTGGCGGCCTCCAGCGCTTCGTTGACCATCAGGCCGCAGGCGAACACCGCCGCGTCCTTGCCTTCCCGCAGGACGTTGGCCTTGCCAATCTCAAAGGGATAGTCCTCCTCGAACACAGGAGTGGCCAGACGGGCCAGACGCATATACACAGGGCCTTGGAACTCCGCCAGCGCGAAGGTGGCCTTGCGGGCCTCGTTGGCGTCGGCGGGGACGATGACGGTCATGCCGGGGATCATGCGCATCAGGCCGATATCCTCGATGGACTGGTGGCTGCCGCCATCCTCGCCCACGGAAACTCCGGCGTGCGAGCAGCAGATCTTCACATTAAATTTGGGATAGGCGATGGAGTTGCGGATCTGCTCGTAGGCACGTCCCGCGCCGAACATGGCGAAGGTGGAGCAGAAGGGGATGAGGCCCATGGTGGACAGGCCCGCGCCAATATTCATCATGTTGGCCTCGGCGATGCCGCAGTCATAGAAGCGGTCGGGATGGGCCGCCTTGAAATACTTGGTCATGGTGGCGCCCGCCAGGTCAGCGTCCAGCACCACTACCTTATCGTTCTGGCTGCCCAGGTCTACCAGCGCCTTGCCGTAGGCTTCACGGGTCGCGATCTTTTCACTCATGTCTCAGCCCTCCAATTCCTGCAATGCCTGGTCACGCTGCTCCGCGTTGGGAGCCTTGCCGTGCCAGCCGGCCTGATTTTCCATAAAGGACACGCCCTTGCCCTTGACGGTGTGCGCCAGGATGCAGCGGGGCTTGCCGGGAACCACCGGCGCGCTGAGCGCCGCCTCGATGGCGTCCAGATCATGGCCGTCGATCTCATAGAAGTCGAAGCCAAAGGCACGGAGCTTGGCGCTCAGGTCGCCCAGGCTCATGACCTCGTCGTTGCTGCCGTCGATCTGCAGGCCGTTGTTGTCGATGATGACGGTCAGGTTGTCCAGTTTATAGTGGTTGGCCGCCATGAAGGCCTCCCAGATCTGGCCCTCCTGGCACTCGCCGTCGCCCAGAATGGTGTAGACCCTGGTGTCCTTCTTCAGCTGCTTGGCGCCCAGTGCCATGCCCACCGCGATGGAGCAGCCCTGGCCCAAAGAGCCGGTGGAGGCGTCCACGCCGGGCACCTTCTTGCAGTCGGGATGGCCCTGCAGGATGCTGTGGAGCTGGCGGAAGTTGGTGAATTCATCGCGGCTGATGAAGCCCAGCTCCGCCAGAACCGCGTAATAGCAGGGGGCGGCGTGGCCCTTGCTCAGCACAAAGCGGTCGCGGTCGGGGTTCTTGGGATCCTTGGGATCAATGCGCATGTGGTTGTAGAATACGCTGGTCATCAGCTCCACCATGGACAGGGAGCCGCCAGGATGGCCGCTGCCCGCGTTGGCGATCATGGTGATGATGTCACGGCGCACCTGCTTGCATACGCTGGAAAGTTCTGCCGTATTCATTGAGAGACCTCCAAATCAATTTTATTCCACATGCTATGTTAATGCATTTGCCCGCTAAAGTCAATGAACCGCAGAAAAAAGGTGGTAAAAAGTAGAAAAATATTTTACGGCCAGGCGGCGCACCGGCCGCAAAGGGCCTGCATACGATGAAAACAGGGAGGGGAGAGGCATGGAGCTGCTGCCATATCGCCGCGCTGAGGCGGAGGCTTACGCCAGGTACTGGGCCTATGGCCGCAATCCGGCCTTCTACGATTATGAGACCATCGGCGGCGACTGCACCAACTTTGCCTCCCAGTGCATCTATGCCGGCAGCGGCGTGATGAATTACACGCCCACTTTCGGCTGGTATTACATCAGCGCCGACGACAAGGCGCCCGCCTGGACGGGGGTGGAGTATCTGCACAACTTTCTGGTCCGGCCGGAGGTCTCGCCGGGCCCGGTGTGCATGGTGACCCAGGAGCTGGCACTGGCGGAGCCCGGCGACGTGATCCAGTTGATCTTTCAGGGGGAGGTCTTCCAGCACTCGCCGGTGGTCATTCAGAATGACGGCAGCGGCGAGGCGTCCGGTGTCCAGATCGCCGCACACAGCTATGACGCCAACTGCCGCCCCCTGAGCAGCTATTCCTATCAGCGGTACCGGGTGCTGCATATCTTGGGCTACTATCCGGAGGCATAACATAAAAAGAAGGCGGAGCTTACTCCGCCTTCTTTTTATCGTTTGTATCGTCGATTTTTCCTTTCATCTTCACATGTGACAAGGGATTTGCCTTTGCAGCCACACGCAAGGATTCGTTGTCGATATGGGTATAGATCTCGGTGGTGTTCAGGTGCTCGTGGCCCAGAACCTCCTGCACCGCCTTCACATCTACGCCGTTTTGCAGCATCAGCGTGGCCGCCGTATGCCGCAGCTTATGGCTGGAATACTGTGTGCTGTCCAGACCCGCCATGGCCAGGTGCTTTTTCACCAGCGCGTGCACCATGGCGCGGCTGATCCGCTGGTCACGCTCGGAGAGAAACAGGGCATCCCGATCCTTGCCGCTGATGGGATGGCGCACCGCCAGATAGCGGGCCAGCGCGTCCTTGCAGGCGTCGTTGAGATACACCACACGCACCTTGTTGCCCTTTCCCAGCACCCGCATGGCATCATCCTGGATATCGCTGAGATTCAGACCGATCAGCTCGGAAATACGCAGTCCGCAGTTCAGAAACAGCGTGATGATGCAGAAATCCCGCTCCTTATGCTTGCCGTCCACGGCGTCCAGCAGGGAGAGGGAGTCCTCCAGCGTCAGGTAGCGGGGGAGGGATTTCATCTGCTTGGGGGAGTCGATATCCTTGCAGGGATTTTCCTCCAAAAGGTGTACTTTATTGCACAAATAGTTGAAAAACGACCGGATCGTGGCCAATTTCCGTGCGCGTGAGGCGGCATTCAGTCCTTTGTTAGAATTTTCACAATTTTGATGCTGTACGCGGTCGCGGCTGAGGTAGGTCATATAGCCGTAGATATCCGACAGCGTGATCGTCTTGATGAGGGATAGATCTACGTCCATGATGCCGATCTGGTCGAAGGGCATGTCACGCAGCACCGGGTCACGCAGTTGCTTGACATAGCGGAAGAAATTCCGCAGATCAAGGAAGTATTCATCCACCGTGCGCTGGGAGTGCGCCTTGATGGTCTCGTGATAGCTGAGAAAGTCCGCCAGTATCTGCGGAGACTGTGAACGGTAATCAATCGCCATAGTTTTTGATCCTTTTTGTTGACAGGGGCCGAGCGCGCAGAGCGAGGGCCGCGAGATCGTAAACCCATCGGCGGAGCCGCACCGGAGAGGTTGCGGAGAGAGCCGATTTATTTCATGGGGTTGCGATTCAACAAAATAAAAATTTTGTTGAATCGAGTGGAGGGGAACTTTAGTTTTTCTGAAAATTGTGAGATTGAGATATTGAGATGATAATGTCTCGTCAGGCACAGCGGCGCCGGGCTTACGTCAGGTATGCAGGATTCCTCATTTCAACCCACGCACCTCTCACGGAGCGCAACTGCTGCGCCGATATCTTCAAACGCCTTAACCAGCAGCACATTTCAACCAACGCACCGCCGTTACACGTTGCGCATACGGCTTACGCTCTGAGCTCCGGCGCATGCGCCTGAAAGAACTCAAAATACAGCCGGACGTTCTCCAGTGCTGTCCACGGTTTTGTCTGTACGGAATCGGCATCCAGGTTATAGATCCGCGTGCCCTCCATGGACAGCAAAAACGGCGAATGTGTGGAAATATAAGCTGACAGCCTCATTATACAAAAATGCCCGGCGGATGACAAGTCCACCGGGCAAAATTTTGTTGAATCGAAGCGCTTACGCCTTCAGGCAGCGCAGGACAGCCAGCAGGATGGAATAATACTTGCTGTCGGGGCTGTCGGCGCGGCTGGTGATGATCACAGGGCAGGAAGCGCCGCAGATGGTGCTGGCCACGGTCTTGCCGGCGATGTAGGTCACGGCCTTGTACAGCACGTTGCCGATCTCGATGAAGGGCACCAGCAGAATGTCGGCCTGGCCGGCGACGGGATCCTTGATGGCCTTATGCTTCACAGACTCCATGGAGATGGCGCCATCCAGGGCCAGAGGGCCGGTGACGACGCAGCCGGGGATGCCCCGCTCCTTGATGGCGGCGGCGCTGACGGTGGAGGGCATCTTCTCGGTGACGTTCTCCACGGCGGACAGGACGGCGACCTTGGGGCAGTCGTTGCCCAAGGCCTTGGCCACGGGCAGAGCGTTCTCCACGATGCCGATCTGGGTCTCGACGTCGGGGGCGATGTTGATGGCGGCGTCGGTGATCATGACGAAGCGGCCCTCATACTCGAACATACCCACCTGGCTCACCAGACGGCGGGCGCCCTCGGGGATCAGGCCGGTCTCACGGTTCAGGATGGCCTTGGCGAAGCTGGAGGTCTGCAGGATGCCCTTCATGGGGATGTCGGCCTTCCCTTCCTTCACCAGCTTGACAGCGATCTTGGCGGCTTCCAGCTCCTCGCCGTCGAAGTCCACGATCTCGTAATCGGCCTCGTTCTCGCCCATCTCGTGGAGCATGTCGATGATCATGTCCTTCTTGCCGATCAGGGTACCTTCCACCACGCCCTTGCGCTTGGCATGGACAACGGCGCTCAGGGCGGGCTCGTCATGGGCGTTGGCCAGGGCGATACGCTTTTTCAGGTTCTGGCCCAGCACATAGGCTTCCATTTCTTTGAAAGTAGTAAACATGTTTTGTTCCTCCGAAAATAAAGTGTTTTTTTCCTTCTATCTCTTATCACATTTACCCGCTTATTATACACTCTTGGTTTTTCAAAAACAACTAAAACAACAACATTTTTTCCACGATTTTCTATTTGGAAAAAGAGTTCTTGCCTTTGGGGCGAATTTACGGTATACTATACACATTGATTTATGTGGGAGGCTCTTTCTATGGATGGTTTCTATTCGTTCCTGTTCTACGGCCTGATCGCCGTGGGCGCTGTTCTGATCATTTCGCTGACCGTGCTGCGGATCGACTGGGCACGGCACCCGGAAAAGTACAAAAAAGACGTGGAAAACTACGAGAAAGAGCAGTATTGGAAGAAGAAAAAGCAGGATCAGGAGGCCGCCATCAAGAAGGCCAAGGAGAAGGAAAAGGCCAAGAAGCGCCAGGCGCGGGTGGATAAGCTGAACCAGTACCGTGCCATCAACGGCAAGGGCCCGCTGGCGGAGAAAAATAAGCCCCGCAAGAAAAAGTAATATGTCATAAGATCATGAGGAGGAGTCCGGTACGGTGGTACCAGGCTCCTCCTCATTGTAAATCAGCCGATTATTCCGCTCTCTGCGGGTTGGGTTTGCTGTGAAAATCGGTATAAGTATAGTACGATTCGCGCTGGGGCTGATAATCTTCGCAAACAGCGCAGACATGGCGGGTGCGCTTTTCACGTTCTTGCGGATCCTCTGTATAGAAATGCAGATCGCTCTTCTGGGTAATTGCGGCATCCTTGGTACAGAACACCTCATCCGGCGCGTTTCCCACGGGACACAGGTTGCCGTGCCGGCAGGTCAGGCAGCACTTGAATGTTACACTGTCGGGCAGTTGTGCCTGCAGATCCGAAAACGCATCCGCCCATGTGGTTCCGTCCCCGCGTCCCCAGTACTCAGCCCCTTCGTATTCAAGGCCCGCACTGACGAGCGGTTCATCTTCCTGCTCGTTATCGCAAATGATATGCACCGGGTTCTGGTGTTCGCCGTCAGGCGTGAGAAGTGTCAGATCATAGGTATACTGCCGGATTTCCTCATACCACGCCTTTCGAGAAAATGCGTCCCACGCTATCAGCACATGGCAAAAGCCAAATCGTGCCTCAAAATACGGGTCTATGCCAGATATACCATCCAAGCGGAGTTGATTGTTTTCCCCGCTGAGGTCATGGTCTAACACGGTAATTCCTTCCCGCAGGCTGGTCAGAAACGCATCCGTCGCGGCTCCGTTCAAAAGGGCGATCCCTTCCGTGTTCAGCCTGTCATGCAGCGCGTCATCATACAACAAGAACGCCTTATTGTTATCGCCGAATCGTGTGTAAGAATGTATCTGGAACCCTTGGAAAGTCATTACCGCGGATTCGATCTCCATATCCGCATCATAGGGATTTTCCGGGATGCCCTTGTGCACATTCAGAAACCGCACGGAAAGACGCAGCGTATTGCCGTCGAAGCTCAGCAGGGAAAGCTCCGCGTCATGAAATTCAAATGGTGACAGCTGATCCTTTATGCAATACTTCATAAGTCGTTCTCCTGCGCGCGCTTACTTACCCTGCGCCAGGATGCGCAGCGCCTGGCCGATGTTGGCCACAGGCAGCAGCGTCAGGCCCGGAAGCGGTTTCAGCTCGCCCGAACGGTGGGCGGGGATCATGCACTGGGTAAAGCCCAGGCGATGCACCTCGGACAGGCGCTGCTCCAGGTGGTTGATGCTGCGCACCTCGCCGGAGAGGCCGATCTCCCCCACCGCCGCCAGCGTGTCCGGCACCGCCTTGTCCAGATAGCTGGACGCCACAGCCACCACCGCCGCCAGATCCGCCGCGGGCTCCTCCAGCGTCAGGCCGCCGATGATGTTCAGATAGGTATCGCACTGGCTGACCTTCAGGCCGCCCCGCTTTTCCAGCACCGCCAGCAGCATGGAGGCACGGTTGTAGTCAAAGCCGTTGCTGGAGCGCAGGGGCTTCGAGCCCGCGGCAGGCGCGACCAGCGCCTGCACCTCCGCCAGCACCGGCCGTGCGCCCTCCATGGCGCAGGTCACGCAGGTACCGGGCGCGTCGGTAGGCCGTCCGGACAGCAGCATCTCGGAGGGATTCTCCACCTCCTTCAATCCGTGATCCATCATCTCGAACACGCCGATCTCATTGGTGGCGCCGAAGCGGTTTTTCGCCGCCCGCAGGATGCGGTAGGTCATATGCTGGTCGCCCTCGAAGTACAGCACGCAGTCCACCATGTGCTCCAGCACCTTCGGCCCGGCGATGGCGCCCTCTTTATTGACGTGACCGATGACAAAAATGGTGATATTCTGGCTCTTGGCAAGCTGCATCAATGTTAAGGTACATTGCTTTACCTGCCCGATTCCGCCAGGGATACCGTCGCTGTCCTCGTTATACAGCGTCTGGATGGAGTCGATGATCAGCACATCCGGCTTTTCCTGCTCGACACAGGCCAGCACGTCGCCCAACCGGGTCTCGGACAGCACAAGAAGGTTCCCGGTGTCCACCTGCAGACGCTTGGCCCGCATCTTGAGCTGGCGGGTAGATTCCTCGCCGGAGACATAGAGCACCCGGGCAAACTGGCCCAAAGTCTGGCAGATCTGCAGCATCAGCGTGGATTTGCCGATGCCCGGCGCGCCGCCCACCAGCACCAGTGAGCCTTTCACCGCGCCGCCGCCCAGTACACGATCCAGCTCTCCCATTCCGGTGGAAAAGCGGATCTCGTCCTCCTCTTCTAATGCTGTAATCGGATATGCCTTTACAAGCCTTGCGGCAGAAGGAATTTTCCCGTTACTCTTCGGCTTCTCCGCCTTCTGCTCCACCATGCAGTTCCACGCGCCGCAGACAGGGCACTTCCCTGCCCACTTGGGACTTTCACTGCCGCACTCGGTACAGAAATAGGTCGTTGTCTTTTTCATTCGTATCACCTGTTTACTGATATTGCAGATAGCCGCAGCCGATGGCCGCCGCCAGCTTCGTCTGATATTCCCCTGTCAGCAGCAGCGCCGTCTCGCCGCTGTTGCTGAGAAAGCCGCACTCCACCAGGATCGCCGGGCACTGGGCATGGGCCATGATGTAAATGTCGCTGCCGATGGGCTTTGACGTCTTCTCGTTCCCTATGTTTACCGTCTCATTCAGCGCCTGCTGGACAGTCACCGCGCAGGTGTCGCTTCCGGCCACGGTGCCATAAAACACCTGCGCGCCGTGGACGCCGGGATGACCCGGCAGCGTATTCTGATGGATGCTGATCAGGCGGCCGTTGGCAATGCTGTTGATCAGCGCCACGCGGTTTTTCGTATCGCTGACCTTCTCCTTGCGCAGCGAGGTGCTGTCCGGATCAGCCAGGGATGCCTCGCCGGTACGGGTCAGCACTGTCCGGCAGCCCATCAGGGCAAAGAAATCCCGCAGCCGCAGCACGATCGCCAGGTTGACGCCGCTCTCCGGCGTGCCGTCCGCCGAGACCGCGCCGCCGTCCGAGCCGCCGTGTCCGGCATCCAGGATAATGACCTCATCTGCCGGAAGCTGCGAATAGGAGAAGGCCGGAACCGCCGCCGGTCTGACGATCATCGACAGCAGGCTCACCACCGCCAGCAGCAGCGCCGCCGCACCGGCGATCCGTTTTCTGCGGAGCAACAGGATCATCACAACACCCCTTTCCGGGACAATCTATGATGGATCCTCCGTTTATATGCATTGTAGCACAGAAAATTGCAAAAAGAAATCCCCAGTTTGACGCCGGGCGCATATACTGGCATGAGCCGGAACCGGCTTAACGATGCTTAAAGGAGGAAAACCTTGTTGTATATGGAACGTTCGATTGCAAGCGGGCCGCTGGAGGAGCAGGCAAATCAGCCCAGCACGCCGTCAGCGGCACCCGCGAGAAACGGGGCTGACGTGATGCCGCTTCAGGAGGCCGCTGCCTGTGGCGGGATAAACGGCAGTCTGCCGGGGATCTGCGCCCAAATGGCCTTCCCCTATATCCCCATGCAGGACATGAACCCCAAGCGCTACGATAACCGCGAGGCCCTGCAGCGGGGCACGCTGTTTCCGGGGCTGGATCTTCCCTTCCACAGAGAGCTGAAGACCCGCTTCCCTGCCGCCAACACCCACCTGTCCGAGCTGATGGCGCTGGACTTCGCCATTGATGAGCTGGGGCTCTATCTGACCACCCACCGGGACGATCAGGAGGCGCTGGCGCTGTACTGGAACTATATCCGTCTTGGGCAGGAGGGTCGCAGACGGTACGAGGAGATGCACGGGCCGCTGTTCCAGACGGACATTACAGAGGGCTCTTTCAAGTGGCTGGATGACCCATGGCCCTGGGACGAAGGAGGGAACGAGTAATGTTTGTCTATGAGAAAAAGCTGCAATACCCGGTGAAGATCAAAAACACCAATCCCAAGCTGGCCGCGCTGATCATCAGTCAATATGGTGGCCCAGACGGGGAGCTCGGCGCCTCTCTGCGGTATCTCAGCCAGCGCTACTCCATGCCCTATCCGGAGCTGAAGGGCCTGCTGACCGACATCGGCACAGAGGAGCTGGGGCATCTGGAGATGATCGGCACCATCGTGCACCAGCTGACCCGGAATCTCAGCGAGGAGGACATCAAGCAGGGCGGCTTCGACGCCTATTTCGTGGATCACACCGCGGGCGTCTACCCCACGGCGGCCTCCGGCTTCCCGTGGAACGCCGCATCCATGGCGGTCAAGGGCGACCTGATTGCCGATCTGACGGAGGATCTGGCCGCCGAGCAGAAGGCCCGCGTCACCTATGACAACATCCTGCGGCTCAGTGACGACCCGGACGTCAACGATGTCATCAAGTTCCTGCGGGCCCGTGAGATCGTGCATTTCCAGCGCTTTGGCGAGGGCCTGCGCCTTGCCCGGGAGCGGATGGATCAGAAGAATCTCTACTATATCAACCCAAGCTTCGACGCGTAAGGAAAGCCCCGGCTCAGTTTTTAGCCGGGGCTTTCTTCATAGCGAAGATAATAAGCCAAATGATTCGCGCCAATTTTTTGTTTTCAAAGCCTGTTTTCTATGGTATAATGTACCTATTCTTTAGAAAGGCGGAACACAATGGAGTATATTCTGAAACAATTTGATAAGCCGTTGCTCAATTTTTCCGCCACAACGGACACCAGCGAGCCGGAGATTCAGATTCTTTGGATCGACGAAGACAGCAGAAGCCTGCTGCCGCTGGATCTGACGCTGACGCCGGAGGGTTTGAGCCGTTGGCTGCGCCGCCGCACGATTCCCAAGAACCGCGCCTATGTTCACAATCTGCTGGCAAAATGCGGCTTGCATCTAAACCGTCCGCTGTCTATTATCAATATTTGTAAAGGTTTATCCCTTAACGATTGCTATTGGGTCGTGCAGGAGGATAACGGCGATATTTTTGAGAAAGTTAACCTCTACGATAATCCCTTCAGCAATGTGCTGGCTGAGCTGGCCTTTACCGGATACGGCAGCAGCCTGCGCTCCTCCCTGTTCTCCAGCCCGGAGTTCACCACAAACGGGATGCTGCGTAAGTGCTGGCGGCGGATCAGCGGCAAGATCTATCTCTATAAGGGCGGCACTGAGGGCGCGTCCAACACAGGCTTTGAGCCGTACTCGGAGTTTTACGCCGCGCAGATCGCCGCCGCCATGGGCGTTCAGGCAATTCCCTATGGCCTCTCCCGTTGGAAGGGCGTTCTCTGCTCCGTCTGCGAGCTTTTCACCAGCAAGGAGTATTCCTACATTCCCGTGGGCCATCTCGTCACCAAGGGCGGTATGGACGCCGTTAAGGCATATTACGAGAGTCTCGGCCCGGAGTTCACCGCAGCGCTGCGTGAAATGCTGGTGTTCGACGCTGTGATCTGCAATGTGGATCGCCACTTCGGAAACTTCGGCGTGATGGTGGACAATCGGACGAATACCGTTGTCTCCCCTGCCCCGCTGTTCGACCACGGCAATTCGCTGTTCAATTTCGCCGGTATGGATGCCTGGTCAAGCGACGCGGCGCTGGAGGAATACATCGAAACGCTGGCTCCCAGCGTATACGATGATTTCCTTGGCACGGCAAAAAGTGTTCTGACGCCGGAACTGCGGGAAAAGCTGCAGCATCTGCTGACGTTCCGTTTCAAGAAGCACCCAAGGTATAACTTACCCGCCAAGCGCCTGCGGATGATCGAAAAGCAAGTACAGAAACGGGCGAGAGCTTTGTTGGATATGTAATCAAAACCTCCGGCTAAGCCGGAGGTTTGACCAGGCCCTATAAGGGCCTATTACTGGCAAGCCCCTCAAGGGGCA
>CAKTNW010000018.1 GCA_934589145.1 uncultured Oscillospiraceae bacterium
TTCGATAAGTTCGGCAAGGGCATGGGCGCCCAGGGCTGCGTGAGCTGGTCCTTCGACCGCAAGGGCGTCATCGTCATCAATAACGAGGACGAGGAACTGGACGAGGAAGCCGTCATGATGGACGCGCTGGAGGCCGGTGCCGAGGATGTGGAGGCCGACGGCCCCGTGTTCGAGGTCACCACCGATCCCGACAGCTTCAACGATGTGGTCAAGGCGCTGGAGGAGAAGGGCTATTCCTTCGAGAGCGCGGAAATCGAGATGGTTCCCCAGAACTACATCACCATGACCAGCGAGGACGACGTCCGCAGCATGACCAAGCTTCTGGACATGCTGGAGGATAATGAAGATGTGCAAAATGTCTGGCATAACTGGCAGCAGGACTGATCAAAACAGATAAAAAGTACCCCGAAGCCGTCGGTTTCGGGGTACTTTTTATTCGTGTATCGGGGTTCCAATGTGCTTTTTCAGCCGCCAGGCCGGGGCAGGGCCGTCATCGCCCCAGTATTCGTCAATACTTCGGATCCTGCCGTCCTCGACGCGGATAAAGGAGGCAACATGGAAGGACAGCACACCGTCCCGGGAATAGACGTGGGTGGCGGTGATAAACAGATCACCGGCCTGCTCGATACGCTCAATAGCGCCGTCCCATGCGCCGGGGTACTCACAGTTGGCGCGGATGAACTCCTCCACGGTAAAATGTTCGTTGCTGTTGTGCCAGTTCACATAGGCGTCCGGGTGAAAAAATTCCCGCATCTGCCCAGCGTTCTGCGCCAGCGTCGCCTGCCAGAATTCATGCAGATCCATGTGTATCCTCCCGTTGTTTAGGCTTGGTCATTCCATAAAACCCAACCTTTTCATCGCGGCAAAGAAGGTATCGGCTTCTCCGTTTGGGGTGGCTCTTACTGTTGCCTCCATGCAGTACCACGGGTATTCCAGATCATGAATGATGATGGGGATGGGCTTGCCGAATTGCGTCTTTATAAATCCGCTGACCTGCAATTTGCGGGCGACCTCGGCGACCTCGGAAAGCAGTTCATAGCAGCCGACGGGGCCTTTGCCGATATAGCGCATCTCGTGATCATAGCAAGCGGCAGGATCCTCGTAGCCGATATGCTGGATGCCGTTTTCCCGATACCAGTCGAAGAGAATTTTCATGCCCTCGTTTTCGTCGGCTGCTTTGATCACAGGTGTTTCCTGCTGCCGCCAAAAGGCGTAATTCCAGCGTTCCTCGGAGAGTTCACCCGCACCACAGCAATCGCGCTCTGTTTGATAGCTGACAGAAAACTCCGTAACGTTTGATACACCGTCATATTCGTATGACTCGTTGGCGTGGACGAAAAAGGAAATGGCATAGATGTCGTCTGTATGCCAAGCAGAGATGATGCCGCGCAGCTTCTGTTCAAGATATGCCTGGAAACCAATCATTTTGCGTCTCCTACGGGTGCTCTACCGCTTTTCGCCCAGCTCCGGGAACGGCACAAATGCCGCGGGCGGCACCGCGTGATCGCCCAGCGTTTTCTCCATCCACGCCATGTTGTACCATGTGCCGAACTTGTAGCCGCAGTGGGGGAACCGGCCCACCGTGGTATAGCCCAGATGGGTGTGGAAGGCCACGCTGTTGCCGCTCAGGTGGGCGTCGTCGGCGTCGGGATAGGCGATGCAGGCGTAGAGACTCTGCACATGCTGCGCGCGGGAGACATCCTCCAGCGCCTGATACAGCCGCTTACCCAGGCCCTTGCCGCGTACATCCTGCCGCAGATAGATGCTGGTCTCAACGGCCCAACTGTAAGCGGCTCGCTCACCGAAGGGACCGGTGTAGGCGTAGCCCAGAATCTCGCCGTTTTCCTCCGCCACAAGATAGGGATAGCGCCGCAGGGTGTGGGCGATGCGGCCCCGGAACTCCTCCAGCGAGGGAACTTCGTACTCAAAGGTGATGGCCGTCTGCTCTACATAGGGGGCATAGATGGCCAGCAGCGCCGCCGCGTCGTCCAGGTTAGCGGTGCGGATGGTGATGGTATCCATGAATTTATGCCTTCTTTCGTTTCTTGGGGATGGGTGTGATGGGCTCCAGAACGGCAATGATCCGCGCCGTCAAGTCCGCGTCGTCGATGTCCAGAATGTAGTGCTCCTTCGCGCCCTCATAGGGGCAGCCGACACCGGCGCCCGTCATAAGCTCTGCCAGCTCCGGTACCTTTTTGACGAATACCGTGTTGTCGCATACCGTCAGCAGGGGCTTGTCGTTGACGTAGACCATATACTCGCCGAACATTTTGCGATAGCGCACATCGCCGCACTCCGGCAGACGCTCACGGACGTATTCCATATAATCCTGTGTGGTGGCCATAGGACACCTCCTTATAACCTTATAGATCGTATTGCATGAAGATGGTAGTCTCCGCCGGGCTCTCGTTGTAGCAGCCGATCTCGTAAAACCCCATCTTCCGATACAGCCGGATGGCGGAATGCAGGAAGGGCAGCGTGTCCAGCAGCACATGCCGGTAGCCGATCTCGCGGGCGTCGTCAAAAATGCGCTGGATCAGCGCTTCGCCCATGCGATGACCCCGGAAGTCCGGCCGGACGTACAGCCGCTTCAGCTCGCCCCGTGCCTCATCCAGCTTCCGCAGGCCGATGCAGCCTGCCAGTTGGCCGTCCCAATAGGCCAGATACAGCCGCCCCTCCGGCATGCCGTACTTGCTCTCCGGATGCTCCAGCTCCTTCTGATAGTTCTGTAAGATCAGGTACTGCCGCACCACGGCATCCATTTCCATCAGCATATCGGTGTACTCCGTGAACAGCGTCACGATCTCCTCCTGATGCCCATAGGCGGGGATCAGCTCCAGTTCCATACAGGCGCCTCCTCTCGGTTCGATGGTACTATTGTACTCTGGCCCCCTCCGCGGCGCAAGCCTTTTTTCGTCTTTGACACACTGACAGAGAAAGCCCAGTGAAAAGGCCGCAAAAGTTGTGTAAAACATAGATTGACAAATGTGCGTATGGTGTATATAATAGCGTCCATCGAAGGCAAAGGCGTCTTGGAGAGTGATCTCCTTGACGCCTTTTTTGCGTCGAAAACCTCCATATACATCACGAAAAAGGCGTCTGAGCCGGGAAAAGTACCGTGAATACGCGCCCACAAGCGAGCATGGGATGGTGGAAGCCATGCGGGCGGCGCTCACGGGAAGAACACCCGGCGAGCCGCGATCCCAACGGGGGAGACCCCCCTAGTAGGTGTGCCGGAGCTGCCGTTCGTTATCACGGCAAGGCTTTGATGGAAGCCGTAGAAAGAGGCCAAAGATAGGTGGCACCGCGGGGCACAGCACCTCGCCCTATCGTATTTGCTGAGACTTCACATATACGGAGGGTAACAAAATGTGTTCGATCATTGGGTATTGTGACACCTGCGCTGACATCGCCGCCTTTACCGACGGCTTCATGGAGACCGTCTCCCGCGGCCCCGACGACAGCCGGATCGTGGATACCGGCCACGGTCTGCTGGGCTTTCACCGTCTGGCCATCATGGGCCTGACGCCGGAGGGGATGCAGCCCTTCCGCCTGGGCGACAGCTATGTGGTCTGCAACGGCGAGATCTACGGCTATGAAAAATGCAAAGCCAAGCTGCTGGAAAAGGGCTATTCCTTCCGCAGCGGTTCCGATTGCGAGATACTCCTGCCGCTGTACAAGGAATACGGCGTGGACATGTTCAAAATGCTGGACGCGGAGTACGCTCTGATCCTCTACGACGGCGAGACCAAGCAGTTCATCGCCGCCCGCGACCCCATCGGCATCCGCCCGCTGTACTACGGCTATGACAAAAAGGGTGTCATCGTCTTTGGCAGTGAGCCCAAGAACCTGGTGGGCATGTGCGGCAAGGTGATGCCGTTTCCTCCCGGACACTACTACAAGGACGGCAAATTCGTCTGCTATGACGATATCACCAAGGTCAAGCAGTTCTGCTATGATGATCTGGAGACCGTGTGCACCAACATCCACGACAAGCTGGTGGCCGGCGTAAAGAAGCGGCTGGTGGCCGACGCAAAGGTGGGC
Source organism: uncultured Oscillospiraceae bacterium (assembly GCA_934589145.1). Lineage (GTDB taxonomy): Bacteria > Bacillota > Clostridia > Oscillospirales > Oscillospiraceae > Vescimonas. The sequence continues at coordinate 4,045 of CAKTNW010000018.1, forward strand.
TTCCTGCTGTCCGGCGGCCTGGACTCCTCTCTGGTGTGCGCCATCGCCGCCCGCGAGAGCAAGACCCCCATCCGCACCTTCGCCATCGGCATGCGGGAGGACGCCATCGACCTGAAGTACGCCCGCATCGTGGCCGACTACATCGGCAGCGACCATACCGAGGTCATCATGACCAAGGAGCAGGTGCTGGACTCTCTGGACTTCGTGATCAAAATGCTGGGCACCTTCGATATCACCACCATCCGGGCCAGCATGGGCATGTACCTGATGTGCAAGTGGATCCACGAGAACACCGACATCCGCGTGCTGCTGACCGGCGAGATCTCCGACGAGCTGTTCGGCTATAAGTACACCGACTTCGCGCCCTCTCCCGAGGAATTCCAGAAGGAGGCCGAGAAGCGCGTCCACGAGCTGCACATGTACGATGTGCTCCGCGCCGACCGCTGCATCTCCGTCAACTCCCTGGAGGCCCGCGTGCCCTTCGGCGATCTGGACTTCGTCCGCTATGTGCTGGCCATCGACCCGGCCAAGAAGGTCAACGTCTACGGCAAGGGCAAGTACCTGCTGCGCCACGCCTTTGAAGGGGATTACCTGCCTCACGATATCCTGTACCGGGAAAAGGCCGCCTTCTCCGACGCGGTGGGCCACTCCATGGTGGATCACCTGAAGGCCTTCGCCGAGACCTGCTATACCGATGCCGAGTTTGAAGAGCGCCGGAAGCATTTCTCCCACGCCCAGCCCTTCACCAAGGAATCGCTGCTGTACCGGGAGATTTTCGAGAAGTACTATCCCGGCCAGTCCGAAATGATCGTGGACTTCTGGATGCCCAACAAGTCCTGGGCGGGCTGCGACGTCAACGATCCCTCCGCCCGCGTGCTGTCCAACTACGGCGCAAGCGGCCAATAACCCCACTGGCACCGCCTGTCATGGCCCTATCCGTGACAAGCGTGTAGATAAATTGCCATGATCTCTCCTCAAATACAGCAGAACACCGCACGTCCCTCGGGATATGCGGTGTTTTGCCGTCTATTGACGGGGAATAGGACGATCGCCCTCATGATCAAATGCATAGTGCCATGTTCGTACAAGACCGGAGGGCGCGTCATGCTCCAGCAGGTCCATGGTGGACAGATGGCCCTCCTGATAGGCATAGACCTCCCGCTCAAAGGAGGTGAAGCTGCCGCTCCGCCGATCCAGCCGCAGCGCGGCGACGTACTCCGCAATCCTGCCGCCCTCATACTGGCAGATGCTGATGCCGCACAGACGGCTGTCTGCGTCCATGCGCAGTCCGATCTCCCGGCCGTCCTCCCGGAGGACAGCCTCCCGGTAATAGGGCCCCTCGGTCAGACTGCTGTACGGCCCGTCCACCAGGATCAGCCGCCCCTGTCCGTCAAAGCCGTAGATAAAGTCCGGCGGCGTTTTGCAGCGCGCCGGGCTTTTCAGCAGCCGTCCGCGATTGGCCCCACCTACCACCAGGTCATAGACCGGACTGGGGCAGTAATACCCCCGCTGCAGGGTGACGCCGCCTCTGGCGTACTGCCACGCAGCCACTCGTTCCCGCGCGCCGCGGTACAGGGCCGGAGCGTTATCTCTGTATTGTGCAAGAAGAGCATTGATCTCCCGGTAAATCTCCTCATAGGACAAGGCGCGTCACCTCCTAATGGTACCAGTATACCAGACAACTTTGGCTGATGCAAGTTTTTCCGTGTGTATAGCCGGACTCCACCACTGGTTTGTTGCTTTTTTGCCGGTGTCTGCTACAATGGGAGGCGAGGTGATCACCATGGACAGAGAAATTTTCGGCGGCTTCATTGCTGGGCAGCGGAAGCTGCTGGGTATGACCCAGGCACAGCTGGCAGATCAGCTGCATGTGACCGACCGGGCCGTCAGCAAATGGGAGCGGGGCCTCAGCTATCCCGATGTTACGCTGCTGGAGCCCTTAGCCGCGGCGCTGCATGTGGGTGTGGAGGAACTTCTGACCGGTCAACGCCGTGAGGAGACTCAGGAAGCCCCCTCGCCGGCGGTGCGTTCCATGCTGGAGATTTCCGGCGAGGAGAAACGGCGGAGCAAACGGCGGCGGCTGTGCTTGCTGGCGGGCATCGCGGCGGCTGTGCTGCTGGCGCTGCTGTCTTTGGCGCAGCGCAACGGCGTTTTATTTGTCTCTCACCGCACCACTTCACCTGACGGCAGCCTGACACTGTCGCTCTACCGTGACCGACTGATCGGCGGCACATATTGCGTAAAAACATCGAAACAACTCCTTATTTGTATGACGGGACATATCTGCCCCTACTGCATGCGGGGCGGCGTGTGGACAGACCGCCAAACACTGGACAGGGGGCTTGTCTCGATGGACGCGCCGGTCTGGTCGGCGGATGGGCGTTATTTGCTGCTGTGCGGCGCCTATCGCAGCAATAACATGCCGGACTTCAGGCTGCTGCGTTTTACTGAGACCGGGGAGGATCTGGTGATGGACACGCTTGAAGTGAACACGTGTGTATTGGCGCTGCTGGCGGGCTGGCACGGCGATCTCCGTGTGCCGGAAAGCGCGCTGCTGCCCTGTTTGCCGGGGATCACAGAAGCCACGTTTCTGCCGAAGGTACGTCTGTCCGAAGCGGCGTGGACAGGGGAGGGCCATATCCTGTCCATGCGATACGACTATACCGGCACGGATGACATTTTCCGCAGCGGTACACTGCTGTATGACGTGGACGGGGAAGCCATCCTGTCGGTAACGGAATTGACAGGAGGTCAAGAATGAAACGAAGCTATTGGATCGTGCCGTTTTTGCTGCTGGCGCTGCTGCTGTGCGGCTGGGCGGCCAATTCGGGGGAGCAGCGGACAGAGCTGCGCATCGCCGCCGCGTCGGAGGATGCGGCACTGCGCCTGCTGACGGAGAAGTTCAACGAAAGCCAGAGTAATTATCAGGCGGTGATCGACGTTTATGCCCAGGAGGACGCCGACCGCCTGCGCCGTGACATTGCGGCAGGCAGCGGGCCGGACGTGATCGATCTTTCGCTGCTTTCCCCGCTGGAGGACAGCCTGGCGCTGGAAGACCTGAATGGCTATTGGGACGATGCCGTCCGTCCGGAGGAGTTGATGACGACTGTGCTGTCCTCGTGGGAGCGGGACGGTGCACTGCCGGCGGTGCCGACGGCGTTCTGTCTGGATACCATGGCGGCCCGCCGTGCCGATGTGGGCGACGCGGCCGGTTGGACAGCGGAAGATATGGAACGGCTCTGGATGCGGAAGGGCGAAGGATGGCTGCTGCTGGACGGCTGGATGACCCAGAAGGAGTACGTCAAATGGGTAGCGTCGCTGAGTGTAGGGCTTGATCCGGAGAGTATCCAGGACAATCTGCACCTGGCCAAGCTGCTGCCCAGCCGGGATGCCGACAGTGATGCATGGCCGGACGCGCCCAAGGGCCCCAGCATCGCCCGGATAGCGGATATTCAGAATCCGGCGTCTTTGGCCGCGCTGCGGCAGAGCTTCGGTGAGGAGATCACCCTCATCGGTTTTCCCACTCGTCAGGGCGGCGGGCACTTCTTCCGAAGCATCGGACCGCTGCTGGCTATCTCCGCAGAAAGCCGGCATAAGGACGCGGCCTGGCAGCTGATCGCTCTGGCGCTGGGCCATGCGTATCAGAAAGAGATGACGGCGCTGTGCGGCGGCTTTTCTATCCGACGCGATGTGTGGGAGGCGGCCTTGACAGAAGCGCTGAACCAGTCGGATGGCTTTACCGAGCGTGAGGCGTCGCAGCTCCGTGATCTGACAGATCGGAAGCTTCCCGTGACGAAGCATGATCCCGCGGCGGCAGACTGGTATCTCACGCAGCTTACCGGCGAATAAGCAACTGAAAATCCCCGGCACAGGCCGGGGATTTTCAGTTGCATTGATAAGATTGCCTTGCTATAATAGACACAAAGAGCGGAGAAAAACCGCCAAAACGGGATTGATCGGAGGAAAGAGCGATGCATGTACAGCAATTTGTTATGGCCTATGGCGTAGAGCAGGATCGGCTGCGGGCGCTCCTGCCGGAGGGGTTCCAGTCATTGCGGCCTGTTCTGCGGATCAACGCGGAGATCCGGGACGGGAAAAACACCTATGTGGAGTTCAATACAGCGGTAGAATCGGAAGGGAAGCGTGGCTGGCTGAACATCGGCCACTGGGATAACGCTTCGTTTACGGTGGACGGCAAGACGACCCGATTCGAGACAGAGCTGCTGACCATCTCCTTCACCGGTGTTGGTATCGAGGGCGGCTGCCCGGCAGAGAAGAGCGATGTGGGCTGCTTTTTCCTGGGGGCGGAAAAGACACTGCGGCTTTCCGAGGTCATCACCGCCAACAAGGAATTCTGCGACTGTGAGTTCACCTGGCACATAGATGGCGGCGCTCACGGCGTCAGCATCGGAAAAACGCTGCCCGCCATTCCCACCGAGCAGAAGAATCACTATGCCAGCCAGGCGTTTACCGTAGAGAACGCGGCGGTCATCCCCTGCCAGCAGGTTCTGGGCTCTTATACGGTCGCTTTTGAGCGGTAATTGCACCGACTAAGCACATAAAAGCGAAGCCTAAAAGGCTTCGCTTTTATGTAGTATCCTCTATACAGGTATTTTAGCCATTTACATTAACATATTCATACAATGCCTGCAGATCATACACATCCAAGACGCCGTCTGTATTCATATCAGCAACTTCAAGCAGATATGGGTCGGAAATGGGCGATGTTCCAGTCAAATGTGCATATAAGGCTTGGATATCAGTGACATCTATATTACCGACACCGTTGACATTACCGCGTTGGAGCAACTGGATCGTTGTAATTGTGAATGGCTCGCCTGCGGCGAAGTCAACTTGATATGTAACACAGCTAATGCCTTCCGCCTTCAGTGTCCAGGCTCCTGAAATATTGTCCGGCAGTAGATATTTACCGTCATCATTAGGTTCTAACACGGTGGAAGAACCGTCATCGGGAGTGACTGTTACGGTAACGGTAAGAGCGCCATGCAGCGCATATACGGTAAAATAGCTGGGCTCTAACGGGCCAAAACTATTATAATGCATAGTAACATTTGAAGTTTTGAGCTCAGCATTTTCCACGACGTTTACATTTGCCCATTGGGCTTCACTTCCAGCGTAGTAAATATCGCGTATTGCGTTGTCCCAGCGAAAGGCTTCAAGTTCAATAGAGGTTACCGACAGAGGTATGATAATTGTCGCGAGCTGGTTGCATGCATAGAATGCCCGATAGGGAATAGTCTGCAAATTATTAGGAAGCCTGATCGTAGTGATGTCATTACAATCGGTAAAGGCTTCATCTTCCAGCGTAGTCACACTATCAGGTATGGTAATGCTTTCAAATGAGCCATCGGCAAAAGCACCATGACCGATAGTAGTAACGCTATCCGGAATTTCATATGCGCTATATATGTAAGCACTTGCTGGAAAAGCAATAAGCTTAGACATATCCTTGCTAAAGAGAACGCCGTCCTGCGAAGCGTATATAGCATTATTGGGGTCAACAGATATTGCCTTGCACTTATTTTGGTAGAAAGCGTTGTCCTGAATATGCTGTACAGTTGCAGGAATTATAACGGAATTTAATGAGTTGCGGTAACCGGTTCGTCTAAAGGCATATTCGTGGATCGTTACAACACTGTCGGGAATAGTATAGATTCCAATATTACTGTTTCCGACGCAAAAGGCTAAGAGTTCGGACATGCTCTTGTTAAAAAGAACATTATCCACGACAACAAAGTGCTGATTGTCGGCGTCTACTGTGAGGGTAAAATCGCCACAGCCGCTGAATGCGCCATCGCCGATTTCCTGGACGCTTGCAGGGAGGTTGATCTCCTTCAAAAAGGTGCTGCCTGCATCCGCAAAAGCCATTCTTCCGATGGTGGTAAGGCCGTTGCCGAATGTAATTGAGCCCATGCCAAGAGTTCCAGCGTAAAGAAATGCTTCTTCACCGATTTCAACTAAGCTATCGGGAAAAACTAGATTGTTGATGAAATTACACCATTTGAAAGCTCGTGCTTCAATGCGCTGAAGACCTTCGTGAAAAGTCAGAGAACGAATACGGCTATTAAAAAAAGCGTCTTCGCCGATTATCTGTACGCTTCCGGGAATATCAAGGGCAGTCACATCGCCGCAACACAAAAACGCCTCTTTACCGATTGTCTGAACGCCGCTGCCGAGCTTGATACTGGTCAACGCCCAACATCCATTGAAAGCGGAATCTGTAATTTCGGTAATACCATCAGGTATAATAACCTCGGTCAAAGAGCTGCACGCATAAAAAGCGCTCTGTTCTATACTGGTCAATCCATCAGGAAAAGAAACATTTTTCAGCTTGTTACAGAAGTAAAATGCATTTTCACCAATACGCTTCAAGCTCTGCGGAAGCGTCAGAGAAACAAGACTATCACAAAAATAAAAGGCATTGTTGCCGATTTCTGTGACACCCTCTGAAATAGTAACAGAAGTGACTTCTATAGGATATGCCAGCCATGGTGCTCTATCTGTACCGAAAAAAGAATTGCCAAAGTCTTGCATAGCGCCGGTACCGGAAATCGTCAGTTCATCGCCGTCCAAAGTCCAAGCAACGTTGCTGCCTTCTGCACCACAGCTGCCGGACGTTGCGGCTGTTGTGTCTAATGTGGAAGGAATATCCTCCGGTAAAGAGGAATCTTCGATTTGCTCAGGATGGTCATCCGAAGGCAGCGCATCAGCCCATGTTTGCACAGGAAGCAATGAAGTGAACATAAGTAAGACAAATAGAAAGCACAAATACCGTTTTTTCATGCGAATACCTCTCTCTCTTTCTTTAGCAAAATATCCCTATAAGTGTACGAGGAAATAATAATTCTAGTTTAACACCTTAAATTACAATTTGCAAGGGTGATTATAAGAGCAGATTCCATAAAATGAAAGCACACAATTCTATTATTTCAACAAACTACATGTCTGTTTTTCCGGCTGTATCCCGGGGCAATCCTTGCTATAATAGACACTTGGAGGAAAGAGCGATGTGGGCTGCTTTTTCCTGGGGGCGGAAAAGACACTGCGGCTTTCCGAGGTCATCACCGCCAATAAGGAATTCTGCGATTGTGAGTTCACCTGGCATATAGATGGCGGCGCTCACGGCGTCAGCATCGGAAAAACGCTGCCCGCCATTCCCACCGAGCAGAAGAATCACTATGCCAGCCAGGCGTTTACCGTAGAGAACGCGGCGGTCATCCCCTGCCAGCAGGTTCTGGGCTCTTATACGGTTGCTTTTGAGCGGTAATTGCACCGACTAAGCCTATTTATGTACCATTAAAACGCAAAAAGCACGCTTTACGCGTGCTTTTTTGCGTTTGCCTAAAATGCCGGTTATTGGAAACGGCATAACCGAAAACGACGTAAGTGCCGTAAACGATCTTTTCTCATACGCCTGCGGGAGGGTGATGGCTGACCGCATCAACAAACAGCAGCGTCAGCCCGATATACACGGCGCAGGCCGACGCGATCAGGGCGCAGCCCACGATGCATAAGATCCGGGCCGTGCGGCTTTTCCGCAGGTATTTCGCGCTCAGTATGATCCCGGCCACGGCGGCCAGAAGCAGTACCACAGCAAGTCCCAAAGTCATGGCAGTTTCTCCTTTACAGCGGGCGGAAGATGTCGATCACCTCGGTGAACCATTTCAGCTCACGGGTGTAGCGCTGACGCAGGGCGTCCGGCTTTTCCCGGCCCTTGCCGGGATCGAAGAAGCCCCGGTCACAGTGGGAGGCGATGTACAGCCTGCCGTCGGTATTGAGGTTGAGGGCGAATTTCCCGGAGGTCTCCGCCAGCTTCATGAGCCGCTTCATCCGGCTGGGGTTCAGGATGCGCAGGGCCTCCTGTTCGTCGTCACTGCTGAGATTAAACTTCTTGTTGAAGTCCTCGTTCTCCGTCTTGATGGTGCGGGAATTGAACAGCTTATCCAGCTTACCCCGGGGCCAGATGGTCAGCCACGTCGGGAATTCCCGGCCCAGCTCACACAGCATCCACTGCCCGGCATAGACCTCCTGCGCGTTTTTTTCCCACAGGCCGGTCTCCTCCCGCTGGAACTCCTTGACGTCCGTCAGCCGGACGGTGCACAGCTCCGTTGTCAGGCCCTGATACGTTCCCCGGACATAGCCGCTGCCGCTGCAATGGGTGTGGTCGGGCAGGGGAATGTTGGTGTCCTTGGCGTCCAGCAGGTGAGGAGTGGGCTCCATCTGCACATTATCAAAGACGGCGTTGACCACGTCCGGCACGATGGTGTCATATACCTGCCGGTCGGCGGCGCCTTTGCTCTTACTTTTCAGCCATTCGCCCAGACCGGCGATCAGCACGCCCACGATCACCACGGGGATCGAGCCGTTCATAACGATGCCGATCAGCACCACGATGGCACCCAAGCCGATCAGCAGCTTGCCGCCTGCGCCACCGCGCTTGCCCTTTTGCATCTCTTTGGTAAGCTGACGGTCTGTCAGCTTGTTTTTCTGTTCTTCCATCGCTTACTCCTTTGCGTCCGCACGGTTCAAAACGGGGCTTTCCATCAGCAGATCCAGCAGATTGGCCATGCCGGTCAGCGACGCGGTGAACCACTTGCGGATGCCGTCGATGTCCCGCAGATCCAGCTCCTCCGGAACGCCCGCAAACACATACCGGGTGTTCAGGGCCAGCGTCAGATCGCCGTCACGGAGGATAAGGCCGCACAGCTTGGAGGTGCGGGAGGTGGTCTCCAGTTTCTTTACCAGCTCACGGAACTGCGGCGTGACCTGATCGTCCACCTCCTGACCGCTCGCCGTGTGAGCGGCAAAGTGCTTCCGGAAGGCGGCGGGGTCGGTGATGTCGTCCTTCTTCCGTTCCTGGAACATATCGTTCAGTGTGATGTCCAGCGCCGGGTCACAGATGTCCTTGCAGCGGACCACGATGCCGCGGAACAGCGTCTCGGTTCGGGTCATCCAGTTGTCGTTGTCGGGGCCGGATTTTTCCTCCACCGTGCGGCGCAGCTCCACATTGGCCGCGGAGAACCGCAGGCCCTTATGCTCGCCCTCGTGGAAGTCTGTCAAGGTGCATTCCGTAAAGGGATCATTCGACAGCTTTGCCGCCGCCAGATACCCCCAATCGATGGGCAGCGTGGCCGGCTCCGGCTCCGGGCCGAAAGCTTTCGTCAGCTCCGTGCGGAAGAAGCTGCCCAACTGCTGCTGCATCAGTTTTTTTTTCTTCTTCTGGGCGGGCTTTGCCACCAGCAGGAACAGCGCCACACCGGGGAACACCATCGCGCAGATCAGAAGAGGGTCACGCCGTATAAACATTGTGATACACCCGGCGATCACCAGAATGACGCCCAGCAATATGCCGATGCTCTCCGTTCTCTGATAGCTTCCCAGCTTTTTTGACAGCTCCGCGTCGGTCATCTTTTCCATGCCGACGGCGGGGTCTTTCTCTTTCTTCATATTGGTATCTCTCCTTACCAGTTTTCCTCCAGCCAGTTCTCGCCCCAGGTCGCCGCGGGATCATACAGCTCCTCCGGCCATTCGGGGGCGAAGGGTCTGCCGTATGCGTCATAGGCCATGCCGTCCTCGCTCAGCGTATAGCCATCCGGCAATGCGAAGTAGCTGACGCCGTCATAGTACCAGATACGGCCGTCCGATTCCTCAAAGCAGGCGTTTTCCGGGTCGGCATACGCCGCCATATCACCGTTGCGGTAGAATACGCCGGTACTGTCGGCGTCCGCCTCCCGGGGCGCGTTGCCGTCGGAGAACAGCACAAAGGCGTTTCCGTCGGCGCTGAGACAGGGGTAGAGGATCTCGGGGCCGGTCACATAGGGGCCGCGTCCATCGGTGCTCTCATACAGCGGGCCGCTGCTCATGGTGCGGTCGGTAAAGCACTCGATGACCCGCATCCGGCCGGTGTCGAAGGCGAAGGTCTCGCCTAGGGCGTTTTGCCACACACCGTCCAGCAGGCTGATGTCATAGGGGGTAATCTCGCCCTGGGAGGGCTCAAAGTGCAGGTCGTTGATCTCGCCGTAGCTGCTGCCCTCCCCGGCACCCTCATGGCGCACGGTGAAGCCGCCGCCCTCCTTCACCAGATAGTAGTAGTAGCGGTCGGAGTCGATCTCGCTGTACTTGAGGCCCAGACCGTGTTCATCCCGGAACAGGCTGCCCGTTCCGACCCGGCCATACCAGGTGCGGAAGGTATAGCTGCTGGTGGAAATGTCCAGCAGCAGCTGACTGCCGTCGTCGCCCTGCCAGGCGGTGACATCGTCGCTGAGCTCCTCGTCGGCCAGCACCTCCCATGCGTTGACCGGATCATTGGAATCGTCGTAAGTATCGCCGCCGCAGGCCGTCAGGCTCAATACCAGCAGCAGGGCCAGCAAAAGGGTCAGGCAATTCTTCTTCATGGCTTGCCCCTTTCCGCGCCGGTCAGTCCAGGCGCTCGTAGTAATCGTAGTCGCCGGTAACGCCCCAGTACATACCGTTTTCACCGGCTGTTGCAATGAGGTAGGAGACATCGTCAAACTGCTCGGAGTCGGCGGCGAAGTGTCCCTGCGCCTCATCCACCACGCGGAGCAGACCGCTGTCGATGGCGGTCCGGGTGTCGCCCTGCTGGTCGTACAGCACCCAATCGCCGACAACGCCGATGATGATCACGCTGTCCTCCGTTTCGTCGCCATCCAGATACCAGGTGCCCTCAAAGCCCAGGTGATCGGCGCCCTCGTCAGCGAAGTCCGACACCTGGGATTCCTCCGGCTGGAACACATAGCTCTCGGTGTCCGCGTCCCAGAACCACACCATCAGCACCTGCTGGCCGTCCAGCTCGAACAGCATGGCCACGTCGCCGTTGCCGTCGCCGTCCCGGTCAGCAAAGTCGATGCTCCGGAACTCCTCCCAGGGGTCGCCCTGCAGGGTGATGGGATAGTCCACATAGTCGTACAGAGTCTGGGTCTCATCGTCCAGATAGAAGTCGGCGCTGTCGTTGTTGATGCACACCAGCACCTCGGTATCCTCACCGTTGCGGGTGATGCTGCCGTAGTCACGGACGATGCCGCTCACGCGCCAGTCGTCGCCCACCATGTCGTTGGGATCCTCATTCTGATCGCCGCCGCAGGCGGCCAGGCTCAGGCACAGCGCCAGAGCCAGCATAAGGGCGAAAAGCTTTTTCATCATATCTTCCTCTCCTTGTCCGTCACGCCATCTTCTGATAGTAGTCGTTCTCGCCGCCCCAGTACATCACGTCGTCGCCGATGACGGTCATGTCGTAAACCACGCCGTCAAACGTGGTGGAAGCGGCATAATACTGCCCCTCGCCGTCGGGGTTGACCTCCAGCGTGCCGCAGTCCACCTCGGTGGGATCGCCGTCGCCGCCGGGACGCTCGGACAGGGACCAGTTGCCGTACTCGTCGATCTCAATGATGCTTTCGGCAGCGGCATCGGCATCCAGGTACCAGGCGCCCGCCAGGGCGGCATAGTCGCCGGCGGCGCTGTCACCATCGCCGCCGTCAACGGCGCTGACATAGACGAAGCTGCCGAAGGAATCCACGTTGAGGGTGCCGTCATCGTCCATCCAACTGTGGTGGGCCACGCCGTCATGCTCATTATAGAAGTAGTCGGCGCTGTATTCCTGCGCCATCTGGATGTAGCCGCTGGCGGCCAGCTCCTCGTTGACATCGTACAGGGCGAAGCGCATCTCGTCGCCGTCGTCGTTCAGGGCTACCACCATCTGGCTGCCGTCCTCGCCGGACCAGATGCCCTTATACATGCTGTAGTCCACCAACTGCTGGGTGTCCTTCACCATGCCCTCGAAGGAATCCGGAGGCGTAACAGATTCATCACCGCCGTTGTCATCGGTGCCGCCGCAGGCGGCCAGGCTCAGGCACAGCACCAGGGCCAGCATCAGAGCCAGATACTTTTTCCAAATTTTCATGTTTTGTTCTCTCCTTCAGTCGTTTTTTCATCAATGTGCCTGCTCCGCCATGGCAAACAGCTCATCGTGGCTCAGTTCCACGTTGCCGAAGCGGACAAAAATGCCGTTGGTCACGGCGCTGTTCCACAACTGTGGGTCAGTCAGGGGACGGAAACGAAGCTTATCCAGATAGGGCTTCATATCCAAAAGCAATCGGCTGCCGGACACAAAATCAACCTGCAGAACGTAATCCGCCAGGGGTGATACGGCTGATATATATTTCCGGTTCAAGTGCGTTCCTCCTTTCCCGCAATGTCCTCTCTGAGGTATAAAAGATCCACTGTACCAACATTGTACAGTGGATCTGTTCCGATTCCTATTAACCTCTGGTTAACTCTTTGCCAGCTCCGCCAGACGGCGGCGCTTGGTACGGGTATCACCCTCGATGCCCAGCTTGGCATAGAGCTGGTTGACATACTGCTTGATGCTGCCCTCGGAGAGATAGAGCTTTTCGGCGATCTCCCGGTTGGTGAGCCGCTGGGCGATCAGGGCGGCGATCTCCCGCTCACGGTCGGTCAGCAGGGCAAAGGCGGCGGGAGCGGCCATCCGGCTGCGGCGTGCCTCGGCGGCTTCGCCCTGCGCGATGATCTGTGCCGTAAGTCCGCCGGCGGCGGAAGTATTGGCCAGCAGCGGCGCGAGATAGCGGTAGTTCTCCACGAAGGGCATCACAAGGCCGTCCGGCGCGGCGTCGGCCAGCGCCTGGGCCAGCAGGGCGGCGGCCTCCTCGCGCTTGCCCAGCCTCTCGTAGGCGGCGGCCATCTGGAGACGGATGTGCAGCGCCACAAGGCCGTAGTGCATCCCCTGGCACAGGGTCAGCAGCCCCTCGCCCCAGGCGATCACCTTGGCGTAAGCGCCCTGGGCCAGATACACCTGGTTTTCGATCAGCTCCATCATGGGCTTGCCCGGCGCCAGGAAATTGACGGTGTGCAGGGCATGGGCGCGGAACACCTCGGGGATCTTCTCCGATTCACCCAGCAGGGCGTAATAGTAGGCGCAGGTGGCGGCCAGAATATTCAGCCAGTCCACGTTGTGCTGCTGCAGCAGTACCGTCCGGCGCTGGGCGAAGGTGTACCGGGGCATAAAGTCCGTATGGAGGGACAGCCGCCAGGCCAGAAAGTCGCAGCACAGGGCCATGTTCATCTGGCCGTTGCCCTCAATGTTGGAATAGGCGCTCTCCAGCGCGATCTGGGCGTCGTCGAAGCGGCCGTGCAGAAAGGCGGCCTCTGCCCGCATGATCCGTTCCGCGCCCTGGCCGTGGCCGTTGGTGATCTTATAGTAGTGTGGCATGCACTCGTCCATCTCGGCCAGCTCCTTATCCAGATGGCCCGGCTCACGGTGGAACATCATCAGCACCGACGGGGAGCCGAAGGTCCAGCCGCCCTCGTTGCGGATGCTGATGGCGGGGCGGGACATCTGCGCGCTGGCGCTGCGGTGCAGGCGGCTCATGGCGCTGATGTCATTATAGCACAGGAAGCTCATGATCAGGTCGCATTCGCCCAGCAGGTTGCCCCGCTCGCTGTCCGGCATGTCGGGGTGCTCCTCGATGGAGGTCAGCAGCAGGGCCTTCAGCTCCATCATTTTGGGGATCTGCCGCCAGGTGAACATGCGGCGCATCAGCACCAGCAGCGCAAAGGGGTGCTCCTTCAGTACGGCGACGGGGCACTGCTCCAGGAAGGTCAGCACGTCCTCCGGCTTCAGGGACGCCATCAGGATACCGGCGTCCCGCTCCACCACACGCAGGATCGCGTCGCAGCTGCCGCTCTTCCGATAGGTGCTCAGGGCGTGGAGGTATTGCCCGTGCGCCTCGTACCACGCGCCGTAGCGGTCGTGGTAAAGCTTCTGCTTTTCCGACGGCAGCCGGGCAAAGAACCGCTCGGCACAGTCCTTCATCATATGGTGGAAGCGGTAGGAAACGCCGTCCGGCAGCCGCCGCACGAAGGCGTTCTGCTCCGTCAGCATGGTCAGCAGCCCGGCGGTGTCCTCATTTTCCGTGATGGCCTGGGCCATCTCCACAGTGAACTCGTCGGCAAGGCCCATGACCGCCAGGAATTCCTGCTGCCGGGCAGGGAGGGGGTCGATCATGGCGGCGGAGAACATGGAGTAGATATCCGAGTTCCGCCCCGGCAGCTGGCCGTACTCGGACAGGGCGCAGAGATTCAGATAGACGGCGGAGAACCATCCCTCACTGGAATAGAGGAGAGATTCCACCTGGCCGTCATCCAGGTCGGTGCCGCAGCGATGGGCATAGATGGACAGCTCGGTATGGTTCAGGCGGAGCTGCTCCACGCCCACCTGATACACCCTGCCGCCCAGACGCAGCAGCGTCTCGCCGGGCAGAAAGCGGTCGCGGCTGGCGACGATCAGATGGGCATTCTCCGGCAGGCGGTTGGCCAGCGTACCGATGAAATTGGCGATGCGGCCATCTGTCAGCAGATGGAAGTCGTCAATGAAGATGTAGCGGGAGCACTGGCCGGACAGGATATGGCACAGGTCGTCCGTCAGCAGACTGGCCCCGGCGGGGTCGGAGGGGCAGTCGTAGTCCCGCAGCAGGTCGAACCCCGCCCGGGCAAAGGCGTCCTGCACGCTCTTCCAGAAGATGGAGACGTTGTCAGAGTAGACGCTGATGCGGATCACCTGGATGGGCTCCGCCTTGGCCCGCTCTCCCAGATACCAGTTGACCGCCGTGGTCTTGCCGTAGCCCATGGGCCCCACCACGGTGGTCAGCGCGCAGCGGGAAATGGGCCGCAGGCACTCCTGCAGCCGCTCGGATATGTAGATGGTATTCAGATGCCATTTTTGCTTTGCCATAGTGCGCTCCTGCCATATTTTGTATATTTTATTTATTATAGCACAAGCGGCGGAGCAGGTCAAATCGCACAGGTGGGGCGGGGAGCATACGCTCCCCGCCCCACCTGTGTCCGTTGGCTGCTATTTCAACCGGCCGTCGCCTGCCATAAGGGCCGTCATCTCCTCAATGCGCTCCAGCGGGAAGGGGGGCTCACACAGGGGCTTCATGGCGATGGACATGAGCTTCATGGGGTTATCGTCCGCCGCCACCCGGTTGGAGCTGAGTGCGCCGCAGCGCTTGCAGCGGTGGATGATGGCCCACTCGCCGCCCTTGCGCACCCAGACCGAGATGGGCTCCATGATGCCGCCGCAGTCGCTCTCACGGTCGCCCGGTTCGATGTCCACATGGAGGCTGCTGAGGCAGTTGGGGCAGTGGTTGCGGTGGTCGCTTCCTGCGTTTTCCGGCGTGCAGAGCCTGCTGCAGACCTTGCAGGTGAAGGCGTCATGGCAGGCATGGGTCTTATAGTAGCCTTTTTCAAAGGTTTTGCGTTTGTTTTCGCGGTTCATTTTTACTCCTCCTGAAGATATGTGTCCGATCTTCCGGGAGGAATGGCGTGTGAATCAGATTTGCCAGACCTCCCGGTCAGGCCACACGCTCCAGTGACATGGTGCTCAGTTTCAAAAATTTCTCCTTACTTTTCTTTGATATATTCAGCGGCGTCAAGGTGACGCACTTTACTGACAAAATGATAGATGTTCCGGGCTGCTATTTCAAGCCTCCGCCGCGTCGCCGCAGAACAGGTGAAGGCCCAGCGCCGCGTTGAAGCCGGTGGCGGCAAAGACGCTGAAGCGCTCCACCACGCCGAAGTACGCGGCAGGCACCAGCTTCATGCCCACCGCGCCCACCAGCATCATGCCGAGAGCAATGGCGGCGCAGACGCCGTAGGAACGGCAGCGGCGATCCCGCACGCCTGCGGCGATGATGAGCGACAGCGACACGATGGACAGCAGCACCACCGCGGCGGTCACCGCCATGTGCATCACATCCTGAAACGCCCCGGCATAGCCGCTGTCCGAGAGGGGGAACATGCGGTAGCCGATGGCGGAGATCCACTCCATGACGGCAAAGAGATAGATGCCAGTGCGCAGGAGCCTAGTTTTCCGTCCCTGGATGCCGATGCAGACTACCGTGGCGCAGACCACCTCGCAGGCGTTATACAAGGCGCTGAGCTGGTTCCACAGCGCCAGGGACGGCGCGTTGGCGGCGCTCAAGTCGCTGACGGCCTGCGCCATCCAGTTGTAGCCGGGATAGGCCAGCGGCGCGAATACCACCGCCGCCGTATACGATAGAAAGCTGACGATACCCAGTAGGCCCAGCTTCTGCACCAGAGTTTTCTTCATACAGGTTCCTTCTTTGATCAGATCGTTCCGCCGCTGGCGTTTTCGTGAAAAAGGCGGAAGAAGAGCCGGACATGGGATTCCAGCCTCATGAGACATTCCGCCTCCTTTTCCGGCTGGCGGTCGCAGATGCCCAGCAGCGTGATGACAGGCGCGATATACATCATGGCCATGGTATCGGGATCCTCGGCGCGCAGCTCGCCGGAGGCGATCAGGCTGCGGAAGATCCCGGCGTGATAGGCCACCATCCGCTCCACATACCGCCGGGAGTACAGTGCGGACAGCTCCGGCGAGCGGAACTGCTCGATGGTCATCATCCGGCGGAAGCGGCTGACAGTCTCATTGTGGAGGGAGTACTCGAATATCTGCCGCACCTTTTCAAACAGCGCGTCCTCGGTGATCTCCGTGAATACCGGGATATCCTGGGCGACATCCTGCACATGGATGTCGATCCGGTCGGTGTCCCGCTGGTATTGAAGGGCGGTCTCCTCCACGATGGCGTCAAAGATCGCCTGCTTGCTGGGGAAGTGGTTGTAAAGGGAAGGCGCTTTAATGCCAACGGATTTGGCGATCTCACCCACGCTGACGGCGTCATATCCCCGGGTGGAGAACAGCTCCAGCGCCTTTTCTATGATCCTTTTTCTGGTGTCCTCCTGCTTCATGACGCCTCCACAACTAACTAACATTTGTTAGCTACATTATAGCAATGATTTTGCGCTTGTCAAGAGCCGGGCGCGAAAAAAGTGTTTTCATCCGGACGGTGGTATGATAAAATAGGGGAGAGTGAGAGTAACAGCAACTTTTGAGAAGAAGGAGCGTTTGACAATGGATCAGATCAAGAAGAATTTCGGCTTTGGTTTTATGCGCCTGCCCATGCAGGACAAAGAGGTGGACATCGAGCAGACCAGCCGCATGGTGGACGCGTTTCTGGAGGCGGGCTTCAACTACTTCGACACCGCCCACGGCTATCTGGACGGGAAGAGCGAAAAGGCGCTGAAGCCCTGCCTGACCAGCCGCTATCCCCGTGACCGGTACATCCTGACCGACAAGCTGACCAACTTCTATTTCAAAAAGGAGGAGGACATCCGCCCCTTCTTTGAGAGCCAGTTGGAGGCCTGCGGCGTGGACTACTTCGACTTCTACCTGATGCATGCCCAGAGTGCGGAGATCTTCAAGCACTTCAAGAGCTGCCGGGCCTATGAGACGGCCTTCGCCCTGAAGGAGGAGGGAAAGGTGCGCCATGTGGGCATCTCCTTCCACGACCGGGCGGAGGTGCTGGAGCAGATCCTGACGGAGTATCCCCAGATCGAGGTGGTGCAGCTCCAGTTCAACTATCTGGACTATGACGATCCCGCGGTGCAGAGCCGCAAGTGCTATGAGGTGTGCCGGAAGTACAATAAGCCGGTGATCGTGATGGAGCCGGTGAAGGGCGGCAATCTGGCCCGGCTGCCGGAGGAGGCCAAGGCCGTGCTGGACGAGCTCCGGGGCGGCAGTCCCGCCAGCTACGCCATCCGCTTTGCGGCGGGCTTTCCCGGCATCATGATGGTGCTGTCCGGCATGAGCGACATGCAGCAGATGCGGGACAATATCAGCTTTATGCAGGACTTCCAGCCGCTGAACGAGCGGGAGCTGGCCGCAGTGGGGAAGGTGCAGGAGATCTTCCGGGGCATGAACCTGATCCCCTGTACCGCGTGCCGGTACTGCGTGGCCGGGTGCCCGGCCCACATCTCCATCCCGGATCTGTTCGCCACCATGAACACCAAGCAGCTCTATCACGACTGGAACGCCGACTACTACTATCACGAGGTACACGCACGCTCCGGACACAAGGCGTCCGACTGCGTGAAGTGCGGCCGGTGTGAGGAAGCATGTCCCCAGCATCTGCCCATCCGCCAGCTCTTGATGGATGTGGCGGAGGAGTTCGAGAAGAAGCCGGAGGCGTAACACATATAAAAAATATCCGCATGCCATACGACATGCGGATATTTTCGGGGCAAAATACTTACGCCAGTGCCAGACGAACCGGGAAGGCGCAGACGGCGGTGGCGGTGTCGCGGTGGGCGTCGCTGTCCATGGCGGCCAGTGCGGCCTTGACGGCGCTCCAGCAGAACACCAGGCCGAACAGCAGCGGCACGCATACAGCGCCGGCATGGGCGATACCGCTCAGCGAAAAGGCGGATGCCGCCACCAGCATGAGGGAAACCACGGCGATCGTCAGGTAAGCACGGATGTTTTTCATGGCAGAGTCCTCCTTGAAAATTTGAATTTTGGGGCTTGTGCTTTGTACGAGTATATAGTAGAATATTTAACAAGAAAAGTGAAGCGATAAAATCTGACGATGGATGTCAGAGATACTGATAGGATAAAAGGAGGCGCATCTATGGAGACAGCCCGGTGCAGAGCGTTTTTGGCGGCGGCGGAGACAGGGAGCTTTTCAAAGGCGGCGGAGGCCCTCAGCTATACGCCCTCCGGCGTGAACCAACTGGTGACGGCGCTGGAGAAGGAGCTGGGCTTTCCGGTGTTCCGGCGCAATACGAAGGGCGTGACGCTGACGGAGAACGGCGAGCTCTTGCTGCCCACCGTGCGGGAATTCCTGCGGCAGGAGGATCGGATCTTCGAGCTGTCGGCGGAGATGAACGGACTGCTGATCGGCAGTGTCACCATCGCCGCCTATTCCAGTATCGCCACCCACTGGCTGCCCGTGGTGATCAGCGCTTTCCAGCGGGACTATCCCCAGATCCGCATCAAGCTGATGGAGGGGATCTGGCAGGAGGTGTCCAAGTGGCTGGATGACCGGGCTGCCGACATCGGCTTTCTCAGCTATCAGGAGGGGATGCCCTATGAGTTCATCCCCCTGGCGGAGGATCCCATGCTGGCGGTGCTGCCCAGGGATCACCCCCTGGCCAACGCGGAATGCTATCCGCTGGAGAACTGTAAATACGACCGCTTCATCATGCCCGCCCTGGGCTGTGACGATGACATAGAGGCGCTGTTCACCCAGAACGGCATCGAGCCCAATGTGCAGTTCACCACGCTGGAGAGCTTTTCGGTCATGTCCATGGTGGAGCAGGGGTTGGGTATGAGCATCATGAACCAGCTCATTACGGAGAAGCGCATCTGTGATATCGCCATGCTGCCCTTGGATCCGCCCTCGTACTGCACGCTGGGTGTGGCCATGAACTCCAAGGCCGATGTGTCCCCGGCGGTGAAGATGTTCCTGAAATACGCCGTCAGGATGCTGACGCGCATTGAGAAAAAATAAGCGGATAGGGGGCGGCAGACGTGTTAAAGCGGCAAACGAGATCATCCGGCGGGGAAGGGCGGCAGCGGCCATCCCCGAAGGTGCTGCTGCAAAAGCTGCTGGCGGTGCCCCTGGGCCGCTGTCTGCCGGAGATCGCCCTGTGCCTGCTGCTGTGCTGCGTGGCGACCGGGTACATCGTCCTACGGGTGGAGCAGAAGGAGCAGTATCACCGGGATACCTTTGAGGTCTATCTGCAGGAGCACGGCCAACAGGCGGTAACTGCCCAGACAGCGCCGCCGCAGTCGGAACCGGCGCAGTCCGCGCAGGAGGAGGTCGCCGCACCGGCGGAGCCCTCCGATGCAGCGCATATATACGCCGCACCCAGCGGCAAGCGCTATCACTATGACGCCGCCTGCGCCGGCGAAAACGGGCAGGAGATCACCTGGGCGGAGGCCCAGCAGCGTGGTCTGACGCCCTGTAAGAAATGTGTCACATAAAGAAAAGGACGGCTGGGCCGTCCTTTTTCTTATGGCAGAGGTCATCCCCGCCGCGCCCGGTAGACCCGGACGGAGATGAGATAGGAGAGAAACAGCGCGATCACAGCGACGGCCAGCAGGAACAGCGGCACAGTGGTAACCATGGCGGTTTCGATACCGTTGACCGCATCCGCCAGCTTGCCGGCATAAGTGACGCCTGTCAGAACAAAGGCGCAGGTGAGAAGAATGTAGATCAGGCGGCCCTTCTCCACGCCGAAGCGGAACATAAAGGGCAGGTCAATGGCCATCAGGATCAGGGATAGTTCCGCCGTGATCAGCAGCGACATGGGCTCCTCAGTTACAATGGGCGCGGAATGGACGATCAGCCGGGACAGCAGGGACAACGCCAATACCGGAAGCACCAGCGTCAGGCCCAGCACATACTTGCTGCCCACGATGGATTTGGCAGTGTAGGGCATCATGGCCGCCAGCTCATCCCACTTGGCCCGCTCGTCATAGGCCAGGGCCGTGATGGGCAGCATGGCGGCGTAAAACAGCGCGAACGCCGCCATATTGGTGCCGGGGATGCAGGCAAGCACCACCACAATGGCCAGCATGACCCGCATCTGCTTCAAAAGGGTTTTCCAGTCTTTGATCAGTAAGCCTTTCATTTCCGCGTGCCTCCCTTCGCCAGGAACAGAATGATATCCTCCAGATTGGTGTGCTCCAGCGGCAGATCATGGGGCACCATGTCCCGCCGCACCAGCGCCCGCACACCGTAGGGATCGTTTTCCACGCCCACAACGCTGCCCTCCGGCAGGTCGGCCAGCCGCTGGTGGGACAGCCGCACCAGAGCGTATTCCTCCAGCAGGCGGTCCTTTTCCTCACACAGCACCAGCTTTCCCTTATGCAGGAAGGCGATGTAGTCACAGATCTTCTCCAGATCGCTGACAATGTGGGAGGACAGCAGGATGGAGCGATCCTCCTGCCGGGTGTACTCGTTGAAGATGTCCAGGATCTCGTCCCGCACCATGGGATCAAGACCGCTGGTGGCCTCATCCAGGATCAGCAGCTTCGCCTGATGAGACAACGCCACGGCGATGGCCAGCTTCATCTTCATGCCCCGGGAAAAGTCCTTGAACGCCTTGTCCCAGGGCAGACCGAAGCGCCGGATATAGTCCGCGAAGGTGTCCGACTCCCAGTTGCGATAGGTATTTGCCATGATGCGGCCCACGTCGTCGGCGTTCAGCACCTCGGGATAGTACGCCTCGTCCAGCACCACGCCGATGTCTTCTTTGACCTCGTTAAAAGAGGCGCTCCGGTTATCCGTACCCAGCACCGACACTGCGCCGCTGTCCCTGTGGGCGGCGTTCATAATGAGCTTGATGGTGGTGCTTTTGCCTGCGCCGTTTTCGCCCACCAGCCCCATGATGCTGCCGGAGGGCAGCGTCAGGTTAAGGCCGTCCAGCCGGAAGCCGGGGTACTCCTTCACCAGTCCCTTTATCTCGATCGCGTTCAACATTCCTCATCCTTTCCTTTCATGTCCCACATGAGCCGCAGCATCTCCACGGCTTCCTCTTCTGTCAGCGAACAGCCCGCCGCCAGATCGACGATCGCGTTCATGTGATCCTCGATCTGCTTCAGGTGGGCCTCCCGCACCAGCTCCAGATTCTTCTCCGCCACATAGCAGCCCTTGCCGGGCACCCGGTCGATAAAGCCGTCCCGTTCCAGCTCGTCATAGGCCCGCGTGGTGGTGATGACGCTGATACGCAGATCCTTGGCCAGCGCCCGGATGGAGGGAAGGGCATCCCCCGGCGACAGCTCGCCGGAGAGGATCGCGTTCTTGATCTGGGTGCAGATCTGCTCGTAGATGGGTTTTCCGCTGGCGTTGCTGATGATCAGATCCATACGGTCACCTCCGTCACAACTGTATATGTTCGATATAAACAGTATATGCACACGAGAAGGATTTGTCAACCCCTGAAGGCAAAAAAGTTCCCCGGACAATTTGTCCGGGGAACGGGGAAGATGTGCAGTTTTCTCAGAACACGCGGCGGGCCGTCAGATAACGGCTGGCGTAATAGCTCTCGCTGAGGCTGGAGATGATGACGCCGCGGCTGGTGGAGGCGTGGATGAACTGGCCTCCGCCGATGTAGATGCCCACATGGCTTGCGGCGCTGCTGGTGTTGTAGGTGCCGAAGAAGAACACCAGATCGCCGGGCTGCAGCTCGCTCTGGGACACGGTGTAGCCGTTGTTCAGCTGGGGGGTAGCGCCGTGGGCCAGGCTGACGCCGAAGTTGGCAAAGACGTGCATGGTAAAGCCGGAGCAGTCAAAGCCGCCGGAGCCGGTGCCGCCGTAGGCGTAGGGGGTGCCCAGATACTGCATGGCGAAGGAGACGATATCGCTGCCGGAGCCGCTGCTGACGACGGTGTCGGTGCCGCTCTCGGTGGTGCTGCCGTCGGTGGCGGTGTCGGCCTTCTTCGCGGCCTTCACGGTAACCTTGGGCTTGGGCGCTTCCTTCTCCATGGTCAGATCCAGATCGTCACCGGTGACGTAGCCGGTCTTGTCGCCGCTCTTGACGGCGAAGTAGCCGTTGTCAAGGCCGGAGACCTCGACCCGGTCGCCATCCTTCAGGGTGGTCAGCACTTCGCTGTCACCGCTGGGCGCTTCCAGCAGGGACATCTCCTCGGCATCCACTACGCCGTAGGTCTCGAAGGCTTCCTCATACTTCAGCAGCTCGATGTACTCCGGGGGGATGAAGCCGGTGCAGTCGTTATAGCTGACCCGGAACCAGTCGCCCAGATCCTCCATCACGGACACGATGGCATCCAGCGGCAGGAGAATGTAGACGTTGCTCTCCTCGGTGGGGTCGAAGAACAGGGGCACGTCCTTTTCCAGCACGTGGCCCACAGACTTCACCTTGGTCTCGCTGGGCAGCAGGCGGGGGAGCTCCAGTTTCTGCTCGTTGGCCTCCAGTCCGGCGGTCAGCGCGGTCTTGATGGCCGCGGAGCCCTGCGCGGCGGACGTATCCGTGGCGGACGCCCAGGCGCAGACGGTGGTATTACATAGCATTGCCGCGGACAGCACTGCCGCGGCAAGCATACGGTGCTTGTGTGATCTCATCGGGATGCCCCCCTTACAGCTTTCCGGCCAGCGCACGCTCCAGCCAGATGGAGCCCACATCCATGGCGGCATACAGACTGTTCTTCTCCGACTTCTTCACCACGCGGTCGCGGGACTTCAGGTCGGGGTCGGTCAGCTGCAGCTGCACGGAGACACGGGTGGCGACGTCCATATCCTGTTCCTTCTTGGACTCCAGGATCTGGAACATGACGATATACTTATCCGCCATGGAGCCGTAGTAGATCAGGTTGTCGATCCGCCGCAGGGGATGGTTTTTATAGACAAGGCCATTGCCTTTTTTCACATCTGCCATTGAGTTGATTACCTCCTGTTTACAAAATCAAATACCATTGATTGACAAGGGCAAACACGCCTGACAGCGTGTCTTTCCGGCGCTTTTTGCCCTTTTCGCCTTGACGGGCGCCAGCCCGCCTTCGTCTCAAAAACCAAAAATCACTCGAAAATACATCGCTGGCAGGTGCAAGACAGTTTTGTCGGAGCAGAAATGTGTCCAGACAAGAAAAGGCCCGCCGAGAATACTTGCCGTATTGTCAAGGGGCTTGACGCGGTATGGGCGCATTTCTGCCCGCCAAAACCGTGTCTGCCCTTATCAATCAATGGTAGGCAGTATACCACAAAAAACAGCTTCTGTCAAATCTGCGGCGGAAAGGTTTGCAAAATCGACAAAAAGAGAGGAAAACCAAACGGTTTCCCTCTCTTTTATACAACGAATCGGTCAGATATCCAGATATCTCTTAACCAGGATCTGCAGCAGCTCGTCCCGGTCGATCTTGCAGATCAGGGTGCGGGCGCCGTTGTGATTGGTGATGTAGGTGGGATCTTCGGACAGGATATAGCCCACGATCTGGTTCACGGGGTCGTAGCCCTTCTCCTTCAGTGCCTCATATACCGAGGTCAGCACATGATGCACCTGCTCGTCCCGATCCTCCGCGGCATTGAATTTTCTGGTATAATCGTCCATTGAGGCACCGCCTTTCTATCTGATATAGCACAATTATACGACAGAAGAGGTGAACTGTAAAGTACTATTTTTACTTTGTACCAAAAATACGGTCACCGGCGTCGCCCAGACCGGGCACGATATAGCCGTTTTCGTTCAGGTGATCGTCCAGCGCGGCGCAGTAGATCTCCACGTCGGGGTGACGGTCATAGATGAACTGCACGCCCTCGGGCGCGGCCACCAGGATCATCAGCTTGATATTCTTGCAGCCCAGCTCCTTCATCTTGGTGATGGCCATGTCGGCGCTGCCGCCGGTGGCCAGCATGGGATCCACGATCAGCACATCGCGCTCGGCAATGTCCTTGGGGTACTTCAGGAAGTAGAAGTGGGGCTCCAGGGTCTCTTCGTCGCGGTACATACCGATGTGCGCCACGCGGGCGGAGGGGATCAGGTTGAGGATGCCATCCTCGAAGCCCAGACCTGCACGGAGGATGGGAACGATAGCCATCTTCTTACCGGCCAGCACGGGCATTTCGCAGGTGCACAGCGGCGTCTCGATGGTTTTCAGGGTGGTGGGCAGGTCACGGGTGGCCTCGTAGGTCAGCAGCATGGCGATCTCGCCCACCAGGGTGCGGAAGTCCTTGACGCTGGTGTTCTTGTCACGCATCACCGTCAGCTTGTGCTGCACCAGAGGGTGGTTTACGATGTGCAGGGTAGGAAACTTTTCGTTCATGATCTTATCCTCCGTATATTAAAATTTATTGATCCTCCAGTGTAATGGGCAGCCCCCTGGCCAGCCGCTCCCGCTCCGCCTGGCTGAGGCGGAGATAGACCGGGCACAGCGCTTGAGCTGTCACGGTGCGGCCCTCTGCCGCCATGCGCTCCGCCGCAAGGCCCACGCCCGCGGCGTTCTGATAGAGGTCAGCCGCCGGGGCCATAGAGCAGGGGAGCCCATGCTCCAACAGATAAGTATAGCACAGCTTGGCGCCGTCGCCAACCACTATTTTCCTGTTATTGTCATTTTTCAGCTCATCCGCCAGTATCTCCAGCGCCACGGCGCGATCGGCGCACCGGCGAGCCAGCACGCCGTCACGGCAGTCGAAAACTGCATTATAGATCTGCTGGCGACGGGCGTCCATGGCGCAGATCACCGTCCCCTCGAAGGCGCGGGCGTTCTCCGCCATGGCCTCCAGGGTGGACACGCCGCAGCAGGGCAGCTCCAATGCCCATGCCAGCCCCTTTGCGGCGGATACGCCGATGCGCAGGCCCGTAAAGCTGCCGGGGCCCGCCGCCACGGCGATAAGGCCCATATCCTTCGCCGTCAGTCCGGCGTTTTTCAGCATGCTGTCCAGCAGCGGCATCAGCGTGACGCTGTGGGTCAGGCCCATGTTCTGATAGGCGCTGGCCAGCACCGCGCCGTTTTCCACCACGGCCACGGATACGGATTTGGCCGAGGTCTCCAAAGCCAGTATTTTCATGCGATGCCGCCTCCTTCCACGGTGATGATCCGCTCGTTGTCACCCTCGCCCCGGGCGATGGTCACCACAACGGCGTCCTGGGGCAGGGCGTCCGCTACGTTCTCGCTCCATTCCACCACGCATACGCCGCCCCGCTCCAGATAGTCCTCCCAGCCGATGTCGAACAGCGCGTCGCTGTCCTCCAGCCGGTACATATCGAAATGGAACAGCGGCGTTTCGCCCAGATACTCGTTGACGATGGTGAACGTGGGGGAGGTGACCCGTCCCGTATAGCCCAGCCCCTGGGCGATGCCCCGGGTCAGGGCCGTCTTGCCCATGCCCAGCCCGCCCCGGCAGGCCACCACCGTATTGGGGCGGAGTCTTTGGGCCAGTTGGCGGCCAAACGATTCGGTATCAGACACGCTGTGGGAAATGTACTGCATGATAAACGTCCTTTCGGAATGTGAAACGGCCCTATTCTGCCATTTTCATTATCGTAACACAAAAAGTTCAAAAAAGAAAGGGGGTAAGACAGGTTTACACGGAAAAGTTCTTGTGGTACAATGTACAGGATTATCATGGGGTGTCAGGCGCCCCGGCAGCAGCCACGGAGGAATCGTTCATGCAGCGTGCGCGGGAATTCATACGGGATATATTTCGGCAGACCGATCTGGTGCTGCTGGCGCTTTGCTGCATCGCCACGGCCTTCGGCATCCTGATGATCTACTCCGCCACCCGGTATATGAATACGCTGCGCCTTGTGCTGGTGCAGACCGGCGGCGCGGTCATCGGTATCATCCTGTTTTTCCTGCTGTCCCTGGTGGATGTCAATGAGCTGATGCGGAAGCGGGGCTGGCTATGGCTGACGCTGTTCGGTCTTGGCATGATCCTGCTGCTGAAATCCCCCTTTGGCGAGGCGGGTGACACCGGCAACCTGGCGTGGCTGGATTTCCCGTTCCTGCCCTTTATGATCCAGCCCTCCGAGATCGTGAAGCTGACCTTTACGGTGGTGCTGGCCTGGCAGCTGGTGTGGCTGCAGGAGAACCGCACGCTGCGGAAGGTGCCGGACGTGCTGTTCCTGGGGGCGCATCTGATGATGTTCTTCCTTTTATACTATAAGATATCCTCCGATATGGGCAGCGACCTGGTGTTTGTGGCCATCTTCATCTGTATGTGCTTTGTGGCCGGGGTATCCAAGGGCTGGTTCATCGGCGGCGGACTGACGGCGGCGCTGGCCTTCTACATCCTCTGGCAGGAGGATGTGATCGAGGATTACATGAAAAACCGGTTTATCGTGGTATTTGATCACAGCTTCCACCCTATGGAGGAGGGCTGGCAGCAGACCAGAAGTCTGCTGACCCTGGGCGGCGGCAAGCTGACGGGTATGGGCCTTTTCAAGGGCATCCAGACCCAGAGTACGGACAGCTCCAGCCTGCCCAACCGCCACACGGACTTTATCTTCTCCGTCATCGGAGAGGAGCTGGGCATGGTGGGCTGCGTGCTGGCCCTGGCCATCCTGGCGGCCATCATTCTGCGGTGCATCTATGTGGCCCGCAGCGCCAACAACAAGCTGGACGCCTATATCTGCGTGGGCGTGGTGGGCATGCTGATGTTCCAGGTGCTGGCCAACGTGGGCATGTGCCTGTTCGTCATGCCGGTCATCGGCCTGACGCTGCCCTTCTTCAGCTACGGCGGCACCTCCATCGTCATCACCTTTGCCATCATGGGCCTGGTCTCCGGTGCCCACAGCCGCTCCCGCCCGGACTGGCTGCGGAAGTGACGGCGTGACCATCGAAATAACCGGCACCCCACGCGGCAAAACGCCGCCTGGGGTGCCGCTGCCGATTTATGGCTTTTCTTTTCAGGAAAACTATGATATACTACTATATTACTACACAAATTGCGAGGTGACACACCATGCAGATAGAAGGACTGAGCTGGTTCCCCGGCCATATGACGAAAACCAAGCGCATGATCGTGGCCGAGATCAAGAATATGGACGCGGTGTGCGAGATACTGGACGCCCGCATCCCCCTGTCCAGCCGTAACCCGGACGTGGACGAAATGACGGCGGGGAAGCCCCGTATGGTGGTGCTGAACCGCGTGGATCAGGCCGACCCCAAGGAGACGAAACGCTGGGCCGCCTATTTCCGGGGAAAGGGCTATGCGGTGCTGGAGGCCAACGCCAAGGGCGGCATGGGCACGGCGCAGTTTGCCGCCGCCGTCCGTGAGCTTCTGAAGGATAAGCTGGCCGCCTATGCCGAAAAAGGCCAGGTGGGCCGCACCGTCCGTGTGATGGTGTTGGGCATCCCCAACGTGGGCAAATCCACCTTTATCAATAAGGTGGCCCACCGCAAGACCGCCAAGGCGGAGGATCGTCCCGGCGTGACCCGCTCCAAGCAGTGGGTGCCGGTGGATCGGACGCTGGAGCTGCTGGACACCCCCGGTATCCTGTGGCCCAAATTCGATGACGCGGAGGTCGGCAAGCGTCTCGCCTTTACAGGTGCCATCAAGGATGACGTGATGGATATCGAGGAGCTGGCCTGCTATCTGATGGAATATCTGGGGAAGCACTACGCCGAGATCCTCACCGAGCGGTATAAGATCCAGGTGGAAGAGGGCGACACCGGCTACGACCTGCTGACCAAGGCTGGACGGAAGCGTGGCTTCCTGATGCGGGGCGCGGAGGTGGACACCGAGCGCATGGCCCGCATCCTGTTGGACGAGTTCCGGGGCGGCAAGCTGGGCCGCTTCACGCTGGAGACCGTGGAGGAGGTGCGGGAATGAACTGCCCAAACTGCGGAAAAGAGATGGAGCAGGGGAAGGTCATCACGTCCTATAGCCGGGGCCTGTTCTTCCTGCCGCCCGGCGGCGATATCGACGCCCTGTTCCTGACCAGGAAATACATCACCAGGCAGGGCGGTATCGTGCTGGACGGCCCCTATAATACCGCTTTCCCCAATGAATCCAGCTTTTCCGCCTGCGTCTGCCGGGACTGCCGCAAGATCACGCTGACCTATTGAAAGGAGCGCCTATGGAGCTTTGGACATACGAACAGGAGGCCTGGGCACAGGGCTGTGAGACGGTCTGCGGCGTGGACGAGGCCGGAGCGGGGCCCCTGATGGGCCCGGTATACGCGGCGGCGGTGATCCTGCCCCGCGGGTGCGTGATCGAGGGCCTGAACGACTCGAAAAAGCTGACGGAGAAGAAGCGGGAAGCGCTGTACGATGTCATTACGGAGACCGCTCTGGCCTGGTCGGTGGCCAGCGTCAGCGCGGCGGAGATCGACGCCACCGACATTCTCTCCGCCCGGATGAAGGCCATGCAGATGGCCATCGACGGGCTGTCCCTGACGCCGGACATGGCCCTGATCGACGGCAACCGGGATCATGGACAGCATGCCGCCATCACCGTGCCCCACCGCTGCATCGTGGGGGGCGACGGCCATTCCGCCTCCATCGCCGCGGCCTCTATTCTGGCCAAGGTCAGCCGTGACCGGTATGTGACCGAGGTGCTGGACAGGGAATACCCCCAGTATCAGTTCGCCAGGCACAAGGGCTACGGCACCAAGCTGCACTATGCCATGCTGGACGAATACGGCCCCTGTCCCGAGCACCGGATGACATTCCTGAAGAAGTGGGAGGCCAGACGATGAGCCGGGCAGAGGGCATCCAGGGCGAGGCGATGGTGGCCCGGTACCTGCGGGAGAATGGGTACAGGCTGGCGGCCCACGGCTATCGCAGCCGCTACGGCGAGATCGACCTGATCGCCTGGGACGGCGACGTGCTGTGCTTCGTGGAGGTCAAGACCCGCACCAATCTGGACATGGCTTTGCCCCGCGAGTATGTGACGTATCAGAAGCAGAATAAGCTGCGCAAGACCGCCATGATGTACCTGGCGGAGAAGCGGCTGGACTGCTGCGCCCGGTTCGACGTGGCGGAGGTCTATGCCGAGCACGGCTTTGATGAGGCCCGCATAGAATACATCAAAAACGCTTTTCAATAAGGAGACCGTTATGCTATCCTATTTTGATGCCCACTGCGATACCATTTACCGCTGTCTGGAGACCGGCGAGAACTCCGCCCTGGACTACGGCGAAAACCGGGAGGAGCAGCGCCGCTATTACGCCGCCGTCAGCCATCTGCGGGAAAACGGCGGCCATATCGACCTGGAGCGGGGGCGGCAGTTCCTCCGCTGCGCCCAGTTCTTCGCCCTGTTCCACGACGCGGCGGAGGCTCCGGCTGACGGCATGTGGGCCCAGTGCCAGCGGATGCACGACTTCTTCCTGCGGGAGATGGCGGACAGCGCCGACATCGCACGCCACTGCCGCACCGGCGCGGAGGTGGATGAAGCGGTGTCCCAGGGCAAGGTGGCCGCGCTGCTGAGCATCGAGGGCGCCGACCTCATCGACTGTGACGTACATAGGATCGAAACTGTGGCCGGTTGGGGCGTGCGTTTTCTGAATCCGGTGTGGAACCGGGCCAATGTGCTGTCCGGCACCAACGCCGAGGAGCCGGAGCGGGGCCTGTCCGCGGAAGGACGAGACTTCATCCGCGTGCTGGAGGCGCACGACATCTACCCCGACGTGTCCCACCTGTCCGACGCGGGCTTCTGGGATCTTGTCCGTATGGCCCGGCGGCCCATCATCGCCTCCCATTCCAACGCGCGGGCCGTCTGTCCCCACCGCCGCAATCTGACCGACGACCAGTTCCGGGCCATCCGCGACCTGGGCGGCGTAGTGGGACTGAATCTCTATCTGCATTTCGTCGGGGAGCCCACCATGGACGCGCTGGTGGCCCATGTGGAGCATTTCCTGAACCTGGGCGGCGAGAAAACGCTGTGCCTGGGCGGCGATATGGACGGCTGCGAGGCGCTGGCGGGCGGCCTGTCCGGCATGCAGGATATGCCGAAGCTGTACGACGCGCTGAAGGCCCGGGGCTATGGCGAGGAACTGCTGGAGGACATCTTCTGGAACAATCTGCGCCGCCTGATCTGATGGAAAGGAGGGATTTATGGCACTGTACGCAATGGGTGATCTGCACCTGTCGCTGAATTCGGACAAGTCCATGGACATCTTCGGCGACGGCTGGCATGATTATGTCAACCGCATCCGGGAGGGCTTCGCGCCGC
This sequence comes from uncultured Oscillospiraceae bacterium, assembly GCA_934589145.1. Classification (GTDB taxonomy): domain Bacteria; phylum Bacillota; class Clostridia; order Oscillospirales; family Oscillospiraceae; genus Vescimonas. The sequence continues at coordinate 34,596 of CAKTNW010000018.1, forward strand.
TCCATGACGACGATGTGACGGTGCTGTGCGGCGATCTCAGCTGGGGCATGAGCCTGGAGGAGTCGCTGCTGGACTTTCAATTCATCAACGCCCTGCCGGGAAAGAAGATCCTCTTGAAGGGCAACCACGACTATTGGTGGAACACCGCCGCCAAGATGAAGCGATTTTTTGCCGACAACGGGCTGGATACCTTCGAGATCCTGCACAACAACTGCCTTTCCTACAATGATATCGCCCTGTGCGGCACACGGGGCTGGTTCTATGAGCTGGACAACCAGGGAACCCACAACGAGAAGGTCCTCCTGCGGGAGGTGGGGCGTCTTGAGACCTCACTGAAGGAGGCGGGGGATCGGGAGAAGCTGTGCTTCCTCCACTATCCGCCCATCTACCAGGGCTACGAGTGTCCCGAGATCCTGCGGCTGCTGCGGGAATACGGCGTAAAAGCCTGCTATTACGGCCATCTGCACGGCGCTTCTCACCGCCGGGCCATCGAAGGAACGCGCGGCGGCACCCTTTTTTCACTGGTGGCCGGTGATTTTCTGGGCTTTGTCCCTAAAAAAATTTGCGAATAATGCAAAAAGGTATGGAAATTCCATTTGTTTTCTGATATCATATACACTTGGCTTAATTAAATTGTAGTCTTATGCCATCACAACATAGATGTAAACTGGAGGAAAAGCAACAATGACTGTCAAAAGCTGCGAAAAACTGGAGAAGAGCAGAGTCGCTCTGACCATCGAGGTGGGCGCCGAGGAGTTCGAGGCCGCCGTCAACAAGGCGTATCTGAAGAT
>CAKTNW010000019.1 GCA_934589145.1 uncultured Oscillospiraceae bacterium
CGTGACCGTTTCACCGTAGTTGGCAGCCCATGCGTCAAAATGCTGGAAGCCCTGCTCCTGCAATGCTCCCATTTGCAAGTACCGCTGGATGGTGTATAGTTCCACCATGCTGTTAGAGATGGGCGTACCGGTGGCGAACACCACACCCCGGCCACCGGTGATCTCGTCTAAGTACCGGCACTTCATGAAAAGGTCGCTGGACTTCTGTGCTTCTGTCTGTGCAATACCGCTGACATTCCGCATTTTGGTATAGAGAAACAGATTTTTATAGTAGTGGCTCTCGTCGATGAACAGCCTGTCAACGCCCAGCTCCTCGAACGTGACCACATCGTCCTTCCGGCTCTGGTCGTTCAGCTTGTCCAGCTTATTCTGCAAACCCTTGCGGGTTTTTTCCATCTGCTTGATGGTGAAGTTCTCCGCATGGGCATTTTTTGCCTCCTGAATGCCCAGGATGATCTCATCCATCTGCTGCTCCAGAATGGCCCGCTGCCGCTGGATACTGACGGGTATCTTCTCAAACTGACTGTGTCCGATGATGACGGCGTCGTAGTCGCCGGTGGCGATGCGCCCGCAGAACTTCTTGCGATTTTTTGTTTCAAAATCCTTTTTCGTGGCCACCAGCACATTGGCGGCAGGATAGAGCTGCAAGAACTCGCTGGCCCACTGCTCCGTCAGATGGTTCGGTACCACAAAGAGAGATTTCTGACACAGACCCAGCCGCTTGGATTCCATCGCCGCCGCCACCATCTCGAACGTCTTCCCTGCCCCCACTACGTGTGCAAGCAGGGTGTTGCCGCCATAGAGGATGTGGGCGATGGCGTTCACCTGATGCTTCCGCAGGGTGATCTCCGGATTCATGCCGGAAAAGTTGATATGGCTGCCGTCGTATTCCCGTGGTCGGTTGCTGTTGAACAGGATGTTGTACACCTTGCAGATCTTCTCCCGCCGTTCCGGGTCTTTCCATATCCACTCAGAAAACGCCTCCTTCAACAGCTCCTGCTTGCTCTGTGCAATGGCTGTTTCCTTTTTGTTGAGCACCGCCACACGCCGTCCGTCCGGGTCGTACTGGTAATCGAAAATACGGACGTCCTTCAAGTTCAGACTGCTCTCGATGATGTCGTAGGCACTGGCCCGCGACGTGCCATAGGTGCTGTACGCCTTGACATTATAGCTGTCCTTGCTCTTGCCCTCGATACGCCACTCGCCGGTGATTCGGGAGTAATGCACCTTAATGTCCCACCGAGCGCGGCGGGATGTGTCCAACGTCTCAAAGATGAACTGCCGGATATACTCCGGATTCAGCCATGTGGCACCCAGCCGCACGGAGATCTCACTGGCGGTCAGGTCTACGGGCTGCACCTTCTCCAACGCTTCCACGTTGGGCAGGTACTGCGGCTCTGTTTCCGCTTTTGCCCGCACCTCCGCCAGCTTCCGGCGCACATTGCCGGACAGGTACTCGTCGGCGGGCAGGTATTTCTTGCCGCCCTTTTCCCCGTAATCAGGATTCAGAAAAATGACGCCCTGCAAATCCGTGAACAGGATATCCTCATTCTTGCCGGTGAGCTGTCCCATATACGCCATGTCCACACGGGCCTTTTCCCCGATGGACAGGGCCAGCGCCTCCACCGCCGTATCTACTCTTTCGGCAGGCCGGTGGCTGCGGATGGTACGCTTGGTGAACAGGTCGGCTTTCCGCTTCAGGCCACCCTCCTCGTCCAGCACCTCCAGCGAACACAGCAGGAAATAGGAGCTGTCCTGGTCAAAGGCAATGGCGTTGCCGCGGGAGTTGATCAGCCCGTAGTCGCGGGTGAAGCGGTCATAGAGGTCGTTCAGCTCGGCCTGCTGCTGGCGTATCATGCCATCCGGATAGTCCTCCGTCTGGTACTCCAGCAGCGTCCGCACACAGTCCCGCAGGCCGATCATGCCGCGAATACGGCTCTCGGCGGTTTTGGACACCTCCACCGGATTCATGCGGCTGTTCTCGCGGTAATAGAGCTTGTCATTCACCAGCGTGTAGGAGAAATTACGGACGGTGGGATCTGCCGCGATGGAGTGATCCTCGCCCTCCAGTTCCTCCTCGTGCTCATAGGCGGTGATCTCGCCGTGAATATTCTGCACGGCGTTGGAAAGCAGGCTGTCCAGCGGCTGATCCGGGAACGGCGCGCAGGTGGGCTCCGGGCCATACGGCCCCGACACCATTTTCATCTCGCCCAGCACCATATCCGGATGGTCGAGGAAATAGCGGTTCATGGAGATACCATCGTCGTTCGTCCCCAACTGCACCCACTCTGGCTCGATGTCCACCATGCGGTCGCGCTTTTGCAGGAACAGAATGTCCGATACCACCTCCGTACCCGCTGCCGCCTTGAAGGTATCGTTGGGCAGGCGGATCGCACCCAGCAGCTCCGCATGTTGGGCGATGTACTTCCGCACGTTGCCGGTGCGTTTGTCCATGGTATAGCTGGAGGTGATGAAAGCCACCACGCCGCCCGGTCTGACCTTATCCAGCGTCTTGGCGAAGAAATACTCGTGGATGGGCAGGTTCAGCCGGTCATAGCGCCAATCCTGCACCTTGAACTGACCGAACGGCACATTGCCCACGGCCACGTCAAAGAAGTTATCGGGGAAATCCATCTTCTCATAGCCCCGCACAGAAATACTGCTGCGGGGGTAAAGCTGGCGGGCAATGCGGCCGGAAATGTCGTCCAGCTCCACGCCGTAGAGCTTGCTCTCCGCCATGCTCTCCGGCAGCATACCGAGGAAGTGGCCGATGCCGCAGGCAGGCTCCAGCACGTTGCCTTGCCGGAAACCCATCTGTCCCAGCGCGGCATAGATACTGCGGATCACCACAGGCGGCGTGTAGAAGGCGGTCAGCGTGGATTCCCGCGCCGCAGCATATTCCTCCTCGGATAGCAGCCCTTTCAGTTCCTCGTATCGGCTGTGCTTGGGGTCAAAGCAGTCGGCAAGACCACCCCAGCCCACATATTTGGCTAAAGTCTCCTGCTCCTCCGGCGTGGCGGCACGGCGCTCCGCCTCCAACTGCTTCAAGAGCCGGATAGCCGCCACGTTGTTGGCATAACGCTGGCTGGGCGGCGCTGCGCCCAGAGCATCGTCGGTGATGTGATAGTTGACGCCCCCATCAGACAGCGGGGCGGCGGCTTCCAGCCGTTCTTTTTTTCTCGGCAAGGTAAACGCAGGCGGCATAGCCGCCTGCGTCGGTTCCTCCGACGATGGGGCTTCCTGCTCCTGCTCCGGTTCTGCCACAGGTGCAGATTCCTCCGTGGGCACCGCTTCCTGTTCCGGCTCCGGCAAATCGTGCCGGTGGTTGAACAGGCTGAACGTGCCGTTGACGTATTCCGAAAGCTGCTCCTTTGCCCGCTGGCAGGAATCATAATGCCGGTCGCCCTCGTCTATGCCATCCAGATAGGCAGTCAGGGCTTCCAGCATTTCTGCCGCTTTCGCTTTATCTGCCAACTGCTCCTCAATGGTGGGAACAGCGTCATAATAGTCCGCGCCCTTGGGGTACGGTTTCGGCACATCGTCCGATGCATCCGAAAAGCCAAAATACACCGACCGTGCCAACCACCGCCGTTCATACTGCGGGATCTCGGCAATGGCGTCCTCGCCAGGGAAGCGTTTCTGCGCGATGAGCCTTTCATACTCCTTGACCACATGGGGGATGGTCAGCTTGACCTCATCGTACTGTTTGCCACTGTACTCCCGCTGATAGGTCAAGCCCTTAGAAGTCCTCGTATAGTCATATCCATCGCGCCCGCCGCCGCTGTACTCGCCAAAGCGGTTTTTGATAAATTTCTGCTGTTCCTCCTTCGTGCGGGGATAGCAGAAGAAGGCGTACACATCCAAGCGGCTGTCCACGGCATCTGCCAGAAAGAAACGGTCGATCTCGTCCTGCGTGATGAACATTTTGCACCGGCGCAGGAAATCCGGCTGCGCGGTAAAGCTGCGCTCCGGATAATTCAGCCCATCCAGCACTGTCCCGATCCGGTGGGTGCAATACCCCGACAGCCGAAAGCGCATGATGCTGTGATCCTGTTCATAGGCGCTCAGAAAGGCGTGGTATTCCTCGGCCAGTGCTGTAAGTCCGCCTTCGTTCTTGGCAAAGGCCACCATATCCTCGTCCAGCTCCGGATATCCCTTGCGCTGGTCGTGGATGGCAAGTGTCTGTGTGAACAGCCCCTGCGCGCGGCCCTCCTCGGTCAGATCGCGGGCGGTCATCAGCAGAGCGTCGCCCATCTCAAGCAGCACCTTGTCCTGTGCCTGCTCCAACTCTGACGTCGAAAGGTATGTTCCCGCTTCCAGCAGCTCCAGTATCCGTGCCGACGCCTGCTCCCACGTCACCGTGGTGCGGCTGTGGCCGGTGCGGATGCTGTCGCCCTGTGCCATGTGGATACCATCCTCCATGAACCACACGGCATATTTCTGACCGTCATATTCGATGCCGCGCCCATTCTCCGTGCCGAACTCGCGGCGCAGAAATGCGGTACATTCCGCCTCCGGACGCTGGCGCATATAGAACACCGCGATCCGTTCCGCGCTGCCGCGGCTGTTGCCCGCCGTATACAGCGCCTGGTCGATGACCGCCTGCGGCACTGTGCGGGTAGGGAACAGCTCCCCCGTCCGCTGTGGCTCCGGCACCTCGTAGACCGCAGCGCCGCTGCCCATGTCGAAGAAGGATAACTGTTCCTCCATCACCGGCGCGTTCTGCAAGCCCAGCTTGATCTTGTACTCGCCCCGCTCGATAAGGCCCTCGGTCATTTCCGTGACCACGCCCCATGAAAAAACGGACTCCGATGTACGGGAGAGGTAACTGCCTTCCCACATCAGGAGCCCGTCCTGCTGGGCGTGGTAGCCCACCCTGATCTTATCCGCACCGGCCAGGACTTCCACCCATATATCGTTGTAGCTGGTTTTCAGGAATTCTGTGCGGCTCGTTATATCTCTATTGGCTTGGAAATACGCAAATATCTCCTGCCGCGTGTGCTTACGGCCACCATCGTCCAGCAGGATCGCTTCTATGAGGTATTCATCTAAAAACGCCGGAAGGTCTGCGCTTCCGGCGTTTTCGTCTGTACTATTTAGTTGTAGATCAGGTCGCTCAGCACCGCTTCCTCCGCGCTGTGCTTCAGGTTGTTCATCAGCCCTGTCCAGCGCTGGGGATCGACGGCCTTCAGCTCCTCCGTCATGCCCTCGGCCTTCGCCATCTGCGCCACGGTCTGTGTCACCATCCTCTGCGCTGTCTCCTCGATCTCCGCCAGATGCGCTGCCAGTTGGCCGCTGGTCTTGAGGTTGGTATACAGCACTCTCCGGTGCTGCATCAGATACTGTCTCCGCAGCTCCGCGTACTTGCCCAGGTGCGTCTTCGCCTCTTGGGGCATCAGCAGATTCGGCAGACGATAGCCCTCCTGCACTCTGTAGGTCACTTCCATGTTCCGCGCTCCTTTCTTTTTCGGCCCTGTTTTGCTCTTTGACAGCATCATAGCCGATTTGTGCATCCTTTGCAAAAAATTGCTCCCGCCGTGCCTGCATCACCGTGCGGCTGATCTCCCGCAGGCCCATCTCCGCAATATCGCTGGTAGCGATGCCCAGTGCGTTGATGGTACTGGGGGTATCAAAGGAATAGATGCCCTCAAAGTCCTCCGGCAACAGGTAGGCCATGGCGGGCAGGGAAAGGCGGGTCATCAGCATATAGGCGACGCTGCTCTCCAGCGCCCGCCGGTAGGTGACCTCCACATTCAGCGCGTCCAGTTCCTCCAGCATACTGCCGCCGCGACAATCCAGCAGATCCCGCAGATAGTCCTGCACATTATCCGCCACGGCGTTGCGGCTGGCGGACAGTATAGCATCCGGCAAATTGTCCTTTTCGGCCAGTGTGCCGAAGGTGGCCTCCAGCGTTTCGATGACCGGCTCCGTGTAGGCCGGTTCCATCGACCAGATGGGAACAGGCCGCGAGATGCGGGTGGCGTGGGTGTCCGTGATGTCAAAGTAGTGCTTCAGCCGCCCCTTACCGTGGGCTTCGTCAATGACAGCAATGCCGGTAGCCCCGGCATTGACCCACCGGCCAAACTGCCGGTTCCATTTTTCCAACTCCAGCACCGCCGTGGCGTTGGGACGCTGGGCATAGATCAGGACTTGCTCGTCGAACGGACATTTATAGTTATAGCAGGCTGAGCGCAAAAAGCCCGTCCAGCTCTCATAATCGCCGGTCAGTCTTGTCAGTGTGCGGCTATATAACTCCGTAATGAATTGAAATTTACTTGCCAAGGCATTGCCTCCTTCCTCAAAAATGTTGGGAGCATTGGTTTTCGACTACCGTGCTTCGCCCCGTTCTTTCAGCTTTTGCAGTCCCTTCAAGAAGCTCGGCACTTCCTGAAAGCCCACAGCATCCACATAGTAAGCGTTTCTCTTGCTGCCGCGCTTGACTACGATCACATCGCTCTCAGATAGAGAGCGCATTCGCTGGCAGAAAGGCCGCGTGTCCGCATTGTGCTTCCGATATAACTCCTCCAGCGTCATGTTGGGGGCCACCATCCCGGCAAAGGCTTTGCGGTAATGGGCGGCACGCAGTTTTCCCTTGGCACGCTCATAGCGCATAAAGGCGTAGTCCACTTTACCCACGTTGTCGATCTGATATATCTCATAGCAGCCCGCGTCCGTAGGCAATTGCTTTGGATCAAGCGGCTCATACACCGTGCCTGCCCGCTGCGCTACCTCCGCAAACTCACAAATATGATAGACATTGCTGCCGACCAATGTGTGGTAGTCGTCGATATAGGTGCAGGGCCGTATCACGCTGCTGCCATCCATCCGCGTCATGACGATGCTGGCGCCATCCGGAATATAAAACAGCGTATTGTACTCCGCATCAATAAAGCGAATCCGGCGTTTGCTCTTATCCGGCTCTGGAAAGGCGATAACGCCCATGATGTTCACCGGCTCACGGTCTGTCATCTTTCTTCACCCCGTTCCTTTTTCAGCGCGGTACGGCTTTGCTCCCGTTGTACTCGCCGCTCTTTTTGCTCCTGATACTCGTTACCCGCCCTTTCACAGAAGTCCTCGATCATCGCCGCACGGTCTGCTCCGTAATGTCCCCAGAAGAAGTTGGGAGGCCTATCTCCGTCGTTCTTGCAGTTACGCTGCCAGGTAACAAACGGGGCAGGCGCTTTGGGGTGTTCACCCAAAGCAAATTCGGCGTTTCCCACGCGCACCCGCGCCGTGATCTTATAGTCCGCATTGATGATCTCACCAATGACATAGCTGCCGCTTTCCAGCTCCACGGTGTAGCTGCCGTTCTGTGCCTGCTGCGCTTTCACCGGCATGGCAGGTACACCGCAGACCAAATCCGGCTGCATGACAAACTGTGACTTCGCACCCAGCAGCTCCTTCGGAAGCGCCGATACCGACAGATACATTTTCGCTTCCCCCAAAATCTCATACCGCAGCAGAAAATTGTCCACCGGATAGTAGATACTCATAACAGGGTCTTTGATATGGCCCTTCGCCATCGTCGCGTTCACATATCTGGCGTTGTCCAAATACCACTGCGGGTCTGCCCCCGGCAGGTTCCAGCCGAACATGGAACCTGCGCTCATGGCGGCCTCCTGTATGTCAGAAATGCCCCGCCGCCGATTATGCTCTCGAGCGATGTTCTGATTTTCCTCCCGCTTTCTGGTGTCCCAGTCGGAGGCGTAGTAACCGCACTCACCCTTCCTGAGAATGATGAGCTGCCCTGTAGAGGGCAGCGTGGATAAACAGAAATCGGGCAATTCATTCCTTCGCATAACCAACCTCCTCACCGCGTCTGTTCCTGCTGCCTGCGGCGATGCCAGCCCTCCAGCAGCTTGACGATGACCTCCTCCATCTGCTTGGGGGTATAGCTGGCAGGGAAGTACTTTTGCAGGCGGTCATTTCGCAGCGTCACCTTGCGCTCCAGCGGCTTTTCCTCCCGCATGATGAGGTCGATGATGTTGTTCTCCAGCTTTCCCTCCGCGCTGATCTGCTTAAGCCGCTGGGCCTGATCCACGGACGGCGATACCTCGTCCCGCTCCATGAGGAACTGGAGGTAGGTCTGTTCTTTCTCGGTCAGGTGGGAGATGTAGTCGGCTGCCGGAACGAATTTCAGCTTTCCCGCGTCCACCGCCTCCATCAGCGGTGGAATGAGCTTGTTGAGATTCATAAACCGTTGGATTTGCGTTGTACTCTCCTTGACCTGTTCTGCCAAAATCTCCTTGGATTTTCCTTGCAAAGAATGGGGACCAAATTGGTCCCCATTCTTTGCTGGTCGCCCTGCCTGTCTTTTCATAGCGTCCAGCTTCAGCTTGTACGCCTTGGCTTTCTCGCTGGGCAGCAGGTTTTCCCGGTTGATATTGTAGTCCACCACCAGAATATCCGCGTCCTCGTCACTGTAATCCCGCACGATGACCGGGCGGGTGTCCAGCCCCACCACCTTGGCGCAGTAGTCGCGCCGGTGGCCGGAGATGATCTCATACCCACCCTCGCTGCGGGGACGGACGATCAGCGGCTCGGCAATGCCGGTGCGCTCGATGCTGTCCATCAGCCGCACCAGATCGGCACTGGGCCGGTCTACGGAATACGGCTGCCGCGCATAGGGAAATACCTGCTCCGCCGACACGATCTGCACCCGCTCCTGCCGGTCGGTACTTCTCTCTACGTCTGTTTTGAACAGGTCATCGTACCGGGTCAGCTCTATGCCGTTTAATTTGCGGGCCAAGCTGCAACACCTCCTTTGTCAGCGCGGCATACGCCCGTGCCGCTTTCCCCTCTGGGTCATGCTCATAAATGCTGGTTCCTGTGACGCTGATCTCCGCCACGCGGATAGAACGGGGTATCTCGCTGGCGAATACCCGGCTGCCGTAGTTCCTGCGTAACTGCTCACTAATTTCCTTAGCCAGCGTGGTACGGCTGTCCATCATGGTCAGCAGGATACCGTCCACCGTCAGATGGGGATTGATCTGCCGCTTGACGCGGGCGATGGTACGCATAAGCTGCTCCAGTCCCTTGGCGGCCAAATACTGCCCCTGCACCGGAATAATAACGCTGTCCGCCGCTGTCAGTGCATTGATGGTCAGCATTCCCAGCGAGGGCATACAGTCGATGATGGCGTAGTCATAGGTCGATGCCGCCGTGGACAAGTACTGCCGCAGCACCGTCTCCCGGCTCATGATGTTCACCAGCGTCACCTCCAGTCCCGACAGCTCAATGTTGGCGGGAACAAGATCGACGCCGGACGCATGGTGCAGAATCCCCTCGCCGGGTGCGATGGGTTCCTCGTTGACGGTCTTTGTCATCAGGTCGGCCAACGTAGAGGAAAGCTCGTCCGGCTGCCGCCAGCCCAGCATTTGGGTGAGATTGCCCTGAGCGTCGGCGTCCACCAGCAGGACTCTCTTCCCCTGCTGGGCAAGACCAACACCCAAACTGGCGGCTGTGGTGGTTTTTCCCACGCCGCCCTTCTGATTTGCCAGTGCGATGGTTTTCAAAAGCACACCTCCATTTCGTGCAACAAAAAAGAGCCTTCCGGCTCTTGCTCTGACAGTATTCCGTTCTACCCGCTCCCGCCGCTGAGATCATGGCCCACCATCAGGGCATAGTGGTTATCCATGGTCAGCGGCGCGTTATACAGCGCGGTCAGCAGATATTGCTTCACATGGCGCACCTCGGTGGTATTCTCGCTGATCCGATCCAGCACATACAGCAGATGTGCGCCGGTCAGCTTCAGTAACCTTGAACGGACTACCTCCGCTGGCAGTTCTTCTCCCGCCACGCGGATGGTGGCCTTTGTGGAACACACGGTATCCAGCATCAGTCCCACCAATTCGTCCAGCCGCCCACGGTCAACCTCGGTGTAGCTCACAAGATAGTTGTAGTCCACATTGGTCATGATCTGCTCTCGGTACGTCTCCCGTCGCTCCATTCCGCTCTCCTGTATAGGCTTGCCCTTATGAGGAAAGGAAGGGAAGGACTTAGTAGAATCCGTACTTAGTATTTCTTTACTTTGTTCTTGTATATTTAATTGCGCGGGATTTTCCTGTTCAGGTTTTCCCAAGACAGGTTTTACCTGTTCTGGAAAAGCCCGTTTAGGTGCGTCACCGGCATTTTCCGCCTGAACGGGATTTTCCCGTTTAGGTGCTTCCGGCTCTTTGGGCTGCTCCAGAATGGTATATTCGATGCCGCCAAGTGTACCATCTGCGTGACGTTCCCGCGCCCGCACGATGTACCCCGCGCTTTCCAGTTCCCGCACCGTGGCGCAGATACTGTCCACGCCGTCCTTGCAGATGTAGGCCAATCCTTTCGTGGTATAGTCCCAATCCTCCGGCAGCGACAGCATCAGGGATAGCAGCCCCTTCGCTTTCAGCGACAGGGACTTGTCCCGCAGATGGTAATTTGACATGACGGTGTAGTTCCGCGTTTTCTCCACCCTGAATACGGCCATGGGTTTGTCCTCCTTTCCTGTTGGTCTCCAAATAAGAAAACCGCCTGCTTTGCAGACGGTTTTCTATGTAAATGAGTGTTCCAGATCGTTATTTCGTTATTCGTTCTCAAATTGTATAAAATTGTCGATTTTTTAGAACTTATTGAACAAATTCCCTTAAAATCTTTGAGGTGAATACACACCGCAAGAGGTGGGCGTCAACCTGAAGAACGGTTACAACGGCGACCTGACCAGCCGTGAGGCCGGCTCCGTCGGCGGCCAGATGGTCAAGAAGATGATCGAGTCCTACGAGAAGAACCTGTAAATTCCCCGGAGTTTACCAAGATCTTTTCTGATAAAAAGAGCGGCGAAGGAGATTTCGCCGCTCTTTTTCTATGCAGGCGCGGAAAAGTGTGCTATACTGTTGCTACACCCTTTCAAAGGAGGCCGCGCCATGCACCTTTTCGACCATCTGCACACTGTGAACACCCATCGCCGTCTGGTGCGGCACTACTGCCTGAAGCTGGGGCTAGTCTGGCAGGGCCTGACCCACGATCTGAGCAAATACAGCCCCACCGAGTTCTGGCGCAGCGTGAAATACTATCAGGGCTACCGCAGCCCCAACGATGCCGAGCGCATCGCCAACGGCGTCAGCCTGTCGTGGCTCCACCACAAGGGCCGCAACCGCCACCATTTCGAGTACTGGATCGACTACTGCCTCCGTGAGGACGGCAGCGTGTACATCGGCGGGTGCAAGATGCCCAAGAAGTATGTGGCCGAGATGTTCTGCGACCGCATTGCCGCCTGCCGGGTCTATCAGAAGGAGAAATACACCGACGCCTCGCCGTGGGAGTACTACCAGCGCAGCAAGGACTTAAAGCACACCGACGCCGGGCGCTATATGCACGCCGACACGGCGGCGCTGCTGGACCGGTGGCTCCTGATGCTGAAGGAGCAGGGCGAGGACGCCGCCTTCGCCCAGATCAAAAAGGAGCTGCAAGACCCCAAATACTAAAAAATAAACGCCGCAAAAGCGGCGTTTATTTTTTCGTATTACTTCTTATATGGCACATGCCAGATGGTGTCGGCATAGTCGGCGATGGAGCGGTCAGCGGCGAAGATGCCGCTGCGGGCGATGTTGATCAGGCTCATGCGGTTCCAGTTCTCCCGGTCGGCATAGGCGTGGATCATCCGCTGCTCCGCCGCGGCATAGGAGGGCAGGTCGGCCAGCAGCATATACTGATCCGGCGGGCAATCCGCGCCGAACACCAGCCGCTGCCACAGATCCTCGTAGCTGACGCCGTCGGAGAACCCGGTCTTGAGCTGATCCACCACACGGCGCAGCATGGGATCCCGCTCATACAGCAGATGGGGATCGTAGCTGTGCTGCAAATGGGCTACCTCGTCAGAGCGCAGGCCGAACAGGAACATGTTCTCGTCGCCCAGCACCTGGTGCATCTCCACATTGGCGCCGTCCAGCGTACCCACGGTCAGCGCGCCGTTCATCATGAACTTCATGTTGCCGGTGCCGCTGGCCTCCTTGCCGGCGGTGGAGATCTGCTGGCTCACTTCGCTGGCGGGCATCAGCATCTCCGCCATGGAGACGCGGTAGTTCTCCAGGAACACCACCTGCAGCTTATCCTTGCACACGGGATCGTTGTTGATCTCGTTGGCCAGGGAGTTGATGAGATGGATGATCCGCTTGGCCACGGCATAGCCGGGCGCGGCCTTGGCGCCGAACAGGAAGGTGTGGGGCGTGAAGGCCATGTCGGGATCGTCCCGCAGCTGCTGATAGAGATAGATGATGTGCAGGGCGTTCATCAGCTGGCGCTTGTACTCATGCAGGCGCTTCACCTGCACGTCGAAAATGCCGTCAGTGTTCAGCACCACGCCCTGCTGGCGATAGGCCCACTTGGCGAAGGCGTCCTTGTTGGCCTTCTTGATCTGGCCCAGCCGCAGCAACACCTCCTTGTCGTCGGCCCAGCGCTCCAGCCCCTTCATCTCACCGGCGTGGGTCAGATAGCCCTCGCCCACGGTGTCCTTCAGCAGGGCGTCCAGGCCGGGATTGATCTGGCTGAGCCAGCGGCGGTGATCCACGCCGTTGGTGACGTTCTTGAACTTGTCCGGCTCCATAACGCACTGGTCGCGGAACACGTCCTTCCGGAGGATGTCCGAGTGCAGGGCGCTGACGCCGTTGACGGCCATGCCGCCGGCGATGCACAGGTTGGCCATCCGCACCGCGCCGTCCCAGATGACGGCCATGCGGGCCACCTTGTCCATGTCGCCGCGATAGAACTCGGTGATCTTCTCCTGATAGCGGCGGGCAATCTCGGTGAGGATCTGCCACACGCGGGGCAACAACGTCTCAAAGAGCTGCTGAGGCCAAACCTCCAGCGCCTCGGCCAGCACCGTATGGTTGGTGTAGGCCACGGAGTGGGTGGTGATGTCCCACGCCTCGTCCCAGCCCAGGCCCGCATCATCGATGAGGATCCGCATCAGCTCCGGGATCACCAGGGCGGGATGGGTGTCGTTGATCTGGATGACGTTCTTCTCGTGGAAGTTCTTCAGCGTGCCGTACTGCTGGATATGCTGGCGGGTGATGGACTGCACCGTGGCGGACACGAAAAAGTACTGCTGCTTCAGCCGCAGGGACTTACCCTCGTAGTGGTTGTCCTCGGGATACAGCACCTTGGAGATCACGTCGGCCATGGCCCGCTCTTCGCCGGAGCGGAGGTACTGGCCCTGGGAGAACAGCTTCATGTCGATGGGCTTGGGGGACTTGGCGTCCCACAGCCGCAGGGTGTTGACGTGGTCGGTGTCATAACCCGCGATCTCCATGTCGCAGGGCACCGCCAGCACGCGGGTATAGTCCTCGTGCACCACCATCAGGTGGCCGTTGTCCCAGCGGGTGCGGACGGTGCCGCCGAAGTGTACCTCCTCCGTCTCCTGGGGCTTGGGCAGCAGCCACGCGTCGCCCAGGGGCTTCCAGTCGTCGGGCAGCTCCACCTGCTGGCCCTCCACGATCTTCTGCTTGAAAAGGCCCAGCTCATAGCAGATGGAGTAGCCGGTGGCGGGAATCTCCAGGGTGGTCATGCTGTCCAGATAGCAGGCGGCCAGGCGGCCCAGGCCGCCGTTGCCCAGACCCGCGTCCGGCTCCATGTCGAAGATGTCCGCCGCCTTGAAGCCCAGCTCCTCGATGGCCTCCTGCAGCTGGGGCAGCACGTTCAGGTTATAGGCGTTCTTCATCAGGCTGCGGCCCATCAGGAACTCCAGGGACAGATAGTGCACCCGGCGGGCACCCTGGCGGGCAGCCTTCTGCTGGGTCTCCACCCCGTGCTCCACCATGATGTCGCGCAGCACCATGGCGCAGGCCTTCAGCATCTCGCCGTCGCTGGCCTGCTGCTCGGTGCAGCCGTAGTTCAGCCGCAGCTTGCGGATGATAGCCTCCTTCATGTCATGCTTGGTATAGGTCATATGCGATTGTCTCCTTACAGCTTGGAATAGATATCGTGATAGATGCGGGCGCTGCGCGTCCAGCTGAAGTCGGCGGTCATGCCCCGCCGCTGCACGGCGGCAAAGCCCGCCCTGTCGCCTCGGTAAAGTCCGGTGGCCTGTCCCATGACGGACAGCATGGCCCCGGCGTCGTATGCTTCAAACAGATACCCCGTGCCGTCCTCCTGGCCCACCTGGCAGGAATGTACGCTGTCGGCCAGTCCGCCGGTGCGGCGGACGATGGGCACCGCGCCATAGCGCATGGCGATCATCTGGGAAAGGCCGCAGGGTTCGCTCTTGGAGGGCATCAGAAACAGGTCTGCGCCGGCGTAGATGCGGCGGCTCAGGCCCTCGGAATAGGTGATCAGCGCCGCCGCGCGGCCCACATAACGGCCCGCCTGTGCCCGGAAGAAGTCCTCATAGTACCCCTCGCCCTGGCCCAGCACCACAAACTGGCAGCCGGTGGCCATGATGCCGTCAAAGCCGTCCCGGATCAGCTCCATGCCCTTGTGGCCCACCAGGCGGCTGATCACCGCCACCAGCGGCGTGTCCGGCTCCTCCCGCAGGCCCAGCGACACCTGAAGGTCCGCCTTGCACGCGGCCTTGCCGGTCATGTCGTCGGGGCCGTAGTGGGCGGGGATAGCCATGTCGTGGACCGGGTCATAGGAGGTCATGTCGATGCCGTTCAGCACGCCGTGCATCTTATAGCCGATGGCGTTGACCACAGAGGCCATGCCGTGGGCGTAGTAGTCGTCGTGGAGCTGCTGGGCATAGGTGGGGCTGACGGTGGTCACCGCGTCGGACACCAGCATGGCGGCCTTCATCAGGTTCACATCGCCGTCCATCTGCAGGGTGCCGTCATTCCACCAGCCCTCGTGCAGGCCGAACAGGTCGGCCACGGTGTCGGCGCCATAGCGGCCCTGATACTCGATATTATGGATGGTGAACACGGTTTTGATACCCCGCACCGCGTCCCAGCGGGTGGCCACATCCTTGAGATAGATGGGCACCAGCGCCGTCTGCCAGTCGTTGCAGTGGATCACATCCGGCATCCAGTCCAGGCTGGGCATCAGATCCACCACCGCCTTGCTGAAAAAGGCAAAGCGTTCGCCGTCGTCGTACTCGCCGTACGGGCGGCCCCGGCGGAAATAGTGCTCGTTGTCCACGAAATACCAGGTAACACCCCGGTACTCCATGACAAACAATCCGCAGTACTGGTGCCGCCATGCCACGTCCACATAGATATAGCTGCGATAGACCATCCGCTCACGCCACTGCTGGGGGATCTTATCATACAGCGGCAGGATCACCGCCACCTGATCGCCGTTCTCGGCCAAGGATACCGGCAGACTGCCGGCCACGTCCGCAAGACCGCCCGTCTTGCAGAAGGGAAACGCCTCACTGGCGGCAAACAGTATTTTCATATTGCAATCTCCTTCACAATGTCAAGTACCGAGTAGCGCTTCGTAGGGGTCGATGCCCACGCAGTGGAACGAAGTGGAACAAGTACCCTTGGGGTGCATCGACCCGCCGCATGGTGCGGCACATCATCGCGCGGCGGCATGTGGTCATGCCGCCCTACGCATTTTCTATTGGTGATTTTCCGTAGGGCGGGGTGACCTCACCCCGCCGTCCTTGCGCCAGTCATAGTTTCACGTTTTTCTCCACCACCAGGGGATACTGGGCGTGGCCGGCCATGGCCACATCGCCGCCGAACTCCACGTTCTTGTCGGCGATGACGCAGCGGATAGAGGCCCCGGCCTTCACCACCGTGTCCTTGAACAGGATGCAGTTCTCCACATGGGCGCCCTTTTCCACCCGGACGCCCCGGAACAGCACGCAGTTGCGGACGCTGCCCTGGATGTCGCAGCCGTCGGAGATCAAGGAGTTGACGCATTCGCCGTCCGGGTCGATATAGGTGGAGGCGGCGTCGTTCTCCTTGGCGTACACCGGCCGCTGGGCGCAGAACAGCTCCGAGCGGATCTCCGGTCGCAGCAGCTCCATGCTGCGCTGATAGTAGGCCTGCACCGAGTTGATGCGGGCGGCAAAGCCGTCCCACACATAGCCGTTGAACCGCAGCGTCTTGCCCTTTTCCTGCAGAACGTTCCGGCGGAAGCTGTACCGGTCATGGGCCATGCACTCCTCCACCAGCTCCAGCAGCAGCTCACGGCTCAGCAGGAAGATATTCAGGCTCTGATAGCCCTCCGGCGTGCGGACGTCATAAGCGGTGTCCACGATGCGGCCCGTGTCGTCCAGCGTGAAATAGGTGTCGCCGCTCTCGCCGGGATGGCTGGTGCATACGCAGGTCATGTCCGCGCCGGAGGCGATATGGGCGTCCAGCACGCTGCGCAGGGGCAGATTGGCCACCAGATCGCTGTCAGACAGCACCACATAGTCCTGGCGGATATGACGCAGATATTCGATGACGCAGCCCAGGGCCTCCATCTTGCCCCGGAAGGGGCCCACGGTGCCCCGGCTCTCGCTGTAGGCGAAGGCAGGCAGCAGCTTCAAGCCGCCGGTCTTGCGGCTCAGATCCCAGCTCTTGCCGGTGCCCAGGTGATCCAGCATACTCTGGCACTTGCCGTGCATGATGACGCCCACGTCGGTGATCCCGGCGTTGACCATGTTGGACAGAATGAAGTCCACCACCCGGTAATCGCCGCCGAAGGGCAGTGAGCCGTGGATGCGCTTGGCGGTCAGTTGGCCCAGTCCCGGCTTCTCTCCATAGGAGAAGATGATCCCGTGCATTCCCTTCATTGCGCGGCCTCCTTTCCATGAGTGCGGTCAAGCATGGTCTTGGGCGGTACGGTCTCCCGCTCCGCCACGTTGGTGCGGGGCCCCAGCACAGCGATGCCCCAGTTGTCGGGGTCGGCCGCCTCCTCCGGCGGCGCGCCCACCTGGGCCCTGCGGCTGATGCGGCAGCCCTCGCCCACGATGGCGTAGGCCACCCGTGCCCTGTCCTCGATGACCGCGCCGGGCATCACCACGGAATAGGACACCTCCGCATGCTGCCCCACATGGCAGCCGGTGGACAGCACGCTGTTCTTCACCTCGCCCAGGATCTCGCAGCCCCTGGCTACGGCGCTGTTGCCGATGTCGGCATGCTCGCCCACATAGGCGGGGGGACACACGGCGGTGCGGCCGTGGATGGGCCACCGCTCGTCCAGCAGATTCAGACCCGAGCCGGGGGTCAGCATGTCCATGTTGGCGTCCCACAGGCTATCCAGGGTACCCACGTCCTTCCAGTACCCCTCGAACCGATAGGCCACCATCCGCTCCCCGGCGTTCAGCATGGCGGGGATGATGTCCTTGCCGAAGTCGTTGCTGGAGTCCGCCTTGGCCTCGTCGGCGATAAGATAGGCCCGCAGCTTGGCCCAGGTGAAGATATAGATGCCCATGGAGGCCAGATTGCTCTTGGGCTCCTTGGGTTTTTCGGCGAATTCGGTGATGTTGTCCTGGTCGTCCACATTCATGATGCCGAAGCGGCTGGCCTCGGACCAGGGCACCTCCATCACGGAGATGGTGCAGGCCGCTCCGGCGGCCTTGTGGCGGCGCAGCATGTCGGAGTAGTCCATCTTATAGATGTGGTCGCCGGACAGCACCGCCACATACTCTGGGTCGTACAGATCCACGAACCCGATGTTCTGATAGATGGCGTTGGCGGTGCCCTTGTACCAGTCGGCGCCGGTGGCGCTCTGGTACGGCGGCAGGATGTGTACGCCGCCGTTGGCGCGATCCAGCTCCCAGGGCTGGCCGTTGCCGATGTAGTTGTTCAGCTCCAGCGGCCGGTACTGGGTCAGCACGCCCACCGTGTCGATGCCGGAGTTGGCACAGTTGGACAGGGGAAAATCAATGATGCGGAACTTGCCGCCGAAGGGGACGGCGGGCTTGGCCATGTCGCCGGTCAGCACATGCAGGCGGCTTCCCTGCCCGCCGGCCAGCAGCATGGCGATACATTCTTTCTTCATGTGACTGCACCTCCTGATTTTCGGAAACGGCCTGCCTCAGCGGCCGTTCACTTGTTTGGTCAGCTTGCCTTTTCCCTGCAGGATCACCGCGCCCAGCGGCGGCACGCGCACCGCGATGGACTGAGCCTGCTGATGAGCGGGAATGAATTCCGTCTCGATGGGCGTCGGGTTGGTGACGCCGCTGCCACCCCACCGGGCGTCGTCGGTGTTAAAGGCCTCCTCATACCGGGCCTTGGGCGGCACGCCGAAGCGATAGCCCTCCACCGCCACGGGGGAGAAGTTGATGACGGCGATCAGCGACTTGCCGCTGCGATCCGTCCGCCGGAACACCAGCACGTTGTTGTAGTTGTCGTCGGCCACCAGCCACTGGAAGCCGTCCCAATCCCGGTCGTTCTCCCACAGGGCCTTATGGGACTTATAGAACTTATTCAGCGCCCGGATGCACTCGTGGGTCTGGCGGCAGTCGTCCTCCTCATCCAGCAGGTACCAGTCCAGCGCCTTGCGGAAGTCCCACTCATGCCACTGCCCAAGCTCCGTGCCCATAAAGGTCAGCACCTTGCCGGGATGGCACAGCATGTACGCGTAGAAGCCCCGGACGCCTGCCAGCTGCTGCCACTTGTCGCCGGGCATCTTGCCCCGCAGCGAGCCCTTCATGTGCACCACCTCGTCGTGGGACACCGGCAGCACGAAATTCTCTGAAAAGGCGTACACCATGGAGAAGGTCACGTCCCGATGGTGGTGCTGGCGGAAGAAGGGATCCATCTTCAGATAGTGGCACACGTCGTTCATCCAGCCCATGTTCCACTTCAGATTGAAGCCCAGGCCGCCCTCCTCCGGCGGATAGGTCACCATGGGCCAGGCGGTGGACTCCTCCGCCACCATCAGCGCCGCGCCGTCGATGGCGAAGGCGGTGCGGTTCAGCTGCCGCAGGAACTCGATGGCCTCCAGATTCTCCTTGCCGCCGTTCTGATTGGGCCGCCACTGCTGCCGGTCATAGTCCAGATACAGCATGGACGCCACCGCGTCCACCCGCAGTCCGTCGATGTGGTACTCCCGCAGCCAGTAGGCGGCGGAGGACAGCAGGAAGCTGCACACCTCCGGCTTGCCGAAGTCAAAGACCCGTGTACCCCAGCTCTCGTGCTCCCATTTCAGGGGGTCGCTGTACTCATACAGGCATGAGCCGTCGAACTGGATCAGCCCGTGACTGTCCTTGCAGAAGTGGGCGGGCACCCAGTCCAGGATCACGCCGATCCCGGCTCGGTGGAGCCTGTCCACCAGATACATGAAGTCATGGGGCGTGCCGTAGCGGCTGGTGGGCGCGAAATAGCCCACGCACTGATAGCCCCAGCTGTCGTCCAGCGGATACTCCGTCACCGGCAGCAGCTCCACATAGTTATAGCCCATATCCCGGACGTACAGCGCCAGCTGGTCGGCCATATCCCGGTAGTTCAGCACCTGGCCGTCCTCTGTCCGCCGCCAGGAGCCCAGATGCACCTCATAGATGTTCACAAAGCCCTCGGCGGGGTGGGTGCCCTCCCGCCGCTGCCGCCATTTCTCGTCGTGCCAGGTATAGCCGCCGATGTCGTACAGCTTGCTGTTGGTGGAAGGCCGTGTCTCCTGGTGGAAGCCGTAGGGATCGGACTTCCATACCTCCCGGCCGTCACACTGGGTCACCACATACTGATAGGCGTCGAACTGTCTGGCGTTTTCCACCGTCAGCTCCCACGTTCCGTCCGCCAGGCGGTTCATATCCCACCGCTGCCACTCGTTGAAATCGCCGCTCAGGGCCACGCATCGCGCCTGGGGCGCCCATACCCGGAACACCCAGCCGCCATCGCGGGGGTGTGCGCCAAAGTATTCATAGGCGCTGTCCCACACGCCGCACCGCAGTCGATCACCGCTCATCCCGGCACCTCCCGATCATGTTATATCGTACCCTCGCCGCAAAAAACGGCGATATGATTCCTTATTGTATCGTATTTTACTCCATTTCCGCCCACCCGTCAATGCAATCGGCCATTGTTTCAAAAGAAGGAAGCCCCCACCGCTTCTAATGGAGCAATGGGGGCAGAAGTATGAAAGCTTCGCAGAATTCGCCGCCCGCCATGGCGGCGAACCCTTTGAATCGTTTTTCGACGCGACATGTGCGTGGCGAAAAACACTTTGCGCGGAGAGAGTGTTCGCCCGCACACAATGTGTGCGGGCGAACGCGGGTCGGAGCGAATCCTGATTGGCAAAAAAGTGCCATGCACTTTTTGCCAGTCGATTTTATTCTCTTCGCAGCGCCTCGATGGGGTTCAGCTTCGAGGCCTTTACCGCAGGCATCAATCCGAACACCACGCCGATCACCATGGAGAAGGCCACGGCCACGGCGCAGGCGCCCACACTGATGGCCACCGGCGTCCCCATCACCGAGCTGAGCATATACGCCAGTCCGATGCCGCAGGCCACGCCCAGAATACCGCCCAGGCTGGTCAGCACCGCCGCCTCCGTCAGGAACTGCCACAGGATGCGGCTCTGCTGCGCGCCGATGGCGATCTTCAGGCCGATCTCGCGGGTACGCTCGGTGACGGACACCAGCATGATGTTCATGACACCGATACCGCCCACCACCAGGGAGATGGCGGCGATCCAGATGAGCTGCTTGTTGGTGGTCTCCGACAGGCTCTGCAGATCCGCGGCCTGCTGCAGCAGATCTTTGGCCTGATACTTGTACTTGTCGGTGGACACCACGTTATCGTTCAGATACTGGGCCACATTGTTGCCCGCCTCGGTCATGTCGTTGGTGGAGGTGGCACGCACCGCCACGGACGCGGGCTCGTCATACCGGTACACGATGGGCCAGCAGGTGTTGGGAATGATGATGGTACCGGAGGTATTTCCGGAGTACATGTAGTAGTCGTTGATGGAGTTGATCACCGGCTCCGAGGTGGACTTCTGGCTGATAACGCCCACCACCACGAAGGGCTCACCCTGGATCTCCACAGTGCCGCCGATGGGGTTCAGGCCCTGGAACAGGCTCTGGGCCGTATTGGCGTCCAGCAGCGCCACCTTGCGGCAGGTGGTGAAATCGCTGTCGATAAAGCCCCGGCCATAGTTGACCGCATAGCCCTCCACCGACAGGAAGTGGCTGTCGCCGCCGTAGATAGAGCCGTTGAAGGAGCTGTTGCCCACATACACGCCGTCGGCCCAGCTGCGGGAGTAGTACAGAGAGGACTCCTGCACCTTGTCCAGCTTGTCGATCTCATCCCGCATCTCCGCCGTGATCATGGAGATGCCGTCGGGCACGCTGTCATAGGAGAAATCCATCTGGTTGTTGTCCTGCATCAGCGTCACATCCACCACATTGTTGCCCGCGCCGATCAGGTTCTGCTTGATCTGCTCGTTGGTGCCCTTGATGGTGGACACGATGGTGATGATGGCGGCGATGCCGATGATAATGCCCAGCATCGTCAGGAAGGAGCGCAGCTTGTGGCTCCACACGCCCTGAAAGGCGAGATTGATATTTTCCAGCATCCGCGCACCTCCTTACATGCCGTTATAGAGCTGATCCGATGTAGCCTCCACGGTACCGGCTCCCTCGGTCACATTGCGGCCATAGGGGAAGGCCACGAAATCGTCCACCGTCAGGCCGCCGCGGATCTGGGTATAGCTGCCCCACAGGTTGCGGCCCGTCTGCACCCAGCGCTTTTCCAGCCTGTCATGGTCGCCACGGGCCAGCACATAGCTCTTGCCGTTCTCAGTGCGGATGAACATGCTCTCCAGATACAGGGTGTTGCCGTCGGCGCTGCCGGTGCTGTTCTGATAGGACATCTCCACATAGTCGCCCTCCCGCAGGTCAGCCTCCTCCGAGACAAACACCTTGAAGGGATAGTAGGAGACGTTGCTGTTGCCGTCGCTCCAGGAGTTGGCGTTGTCGGTGGGATAGTCGCTGATCTCCACGATCTCGCCCTCGGCGCTGGCCCCGGTCATCCAGGAGCTGATCTGTACCGTTTCGCCGATGCTGACCGTACCCAGCTCCAGCTCGCTGAGAGCGCCCTCGATGTAGTAGCCGCCTCCACCGGAGACCTCTACCACCGCTTGGGTCTTGTCAAAGTCGGCGCTGCCGGAATCCCGCACCGCCTTGACGGTGCCGTCCAGCTCGCTGTAAACGGTGTCGCTGCCCACTTCCTTTTTGACTTTTTCCAGATTGATCGCCGCCAGCTTGATGGTCACGTCCATCTCGGCGATCTCCTGGATCTTATCACGGATCATCTGGCGCAGCTGGGCCAGCGGATAGGACTCGGCCAGCAGCTCGTTCAGCGCCTCCAGCTCCGCCTGCAGCTTCCGGACCTCATCATCCACACCGTCCGGCAGTTCCTGGCTGATACCGGGCAGATTTTCCAGATAATAGCGCACAGTCTGCTTCGGTGCCGCCGGTGTGTCCGGTACAGCAGGCGTATCCGGCTCATCCGACGCGTCCGGGTTATCACCTTCTCCGGTTCCCGGTACATCCACATCGCCGCCTTCGCCCGGAACATCCGGCTGCTCCGGCTTTACCCATTCCAGCCGCAGGCCGCAGCAGGTAATGACATCGCCCAATGTGGTGTCGTCTTTATGGATCACAAGCACAACATAGGCGGTCGCCTTACCCTCTGGCAGCAGCTTCACCAGATTCTCGCCGGACAGCTCGTCGCCGGAATTCCAGTTGAAGTACAGCGGTTTTTCCCTGCTGCCGTCACCTGCGGGCTCTGCCAAAGGCTCCGGCTTCTCTACTTCGCTGATCGGTTTGATCGGCTTTGTCTCCGTATCATACCAGTTCTGCTGATTTTTCTTGATCAGATCCTCGATCTGGGCGTTCAATTCGTCAATTTTTTCCTGCAGCGCCTCCTGATCCTGTGCCAGCTGCAAGCGCTCCAGTTCCTTCTTGGCATCTTCCAGCGCCAGCTTCTGCTTCTCGTAGGCGATGGTGGCCCGCTCGATATCCAGGGAGGTCAGTGTGGTGTCATAGGACAGCAGCTTGTCGCCCTTCTTGACGGTCTGGCCCTCCTCCACATAGACCTTGCTGACCTTCTGTGTGTCGGACAGATAGATCTTCTGCATCTTGTCGGTGGTCACCATACCGCTGGTCTGGGAGGTATCGCCCCAATAGTCGCTCATGCTGAAATCGGACACGGCGTATACATTCACGTTGCCCCGCTGGGCATTGCGGGCCAGCGTCAGGCCACCCCATACAACGCCGCAGGCCGCAACCACACCGGCGGCGATCAGCAAGCCCCGCTTTACCGTTTTATTCATCGTTTTCTCCTCCGCTCAGCACGCCGTCCTTGATGGTCATGATGGTATCGGCATGGTGTGCGATACCCCGGTCGTGGGTGATCATGATGATGGTGGAGCCGCTGTCGTGCAGCTGATGGAACAGCTCCATCACCTGTGCGCCGCTGGCGCTGTCCAGCGCGCCGGTGGGCTCGTCGGCCAGCAGCAGCCGGGGCTTGCCCACGATGGCACGGGCGATAGCCACACGCTGGCACTGTCCGCCGGACAGCTGGTCGGGCCGGTGGTCGATCCGGTCAGAAAGACCCACCGTCTCCAGCGCGGCACGGGCCCGCTCCCGCCGTTCCTCCTTCTTCACGCCGCCGTACAGCAGCGGCAGCGCCACGTTGTCCAGCGCCGTCAGCTTGGGCAGCAGATGGAAGGACTGGAACACGAAGCCGATCTCCTTGTTCCGCACCTCCGCCAGCTCCTTGCCGGAGCACTTGGTGATCTCCCGCTCCCCCAGCAGATAGCTGCCGCTGGTGGGCACGTCCAGACAGCCGATCAGGTTCATCAGCGTGGTCTTTCCGCTGCCGGAAGGCCCCATGATCGCCAGATAATCCCCCTCGTTTACATCCAGACTCACGTTTTTCAGCACGCGGGTCACGGTCTTGCCCATGGGATAATCCTTGCAAATATCGCGCATCTGTAAGATCATGCTCATCCCTCCGCAACTGCGCCGTCATCCACGGCAGGCAGCGCCGCGGCGCCGCCGTCCTCCGGCATCACGTCCACAGCACCGTCCGTGCCGTCCATACCGTCAACAGGCGCGCCGTCCATACCGTCCACGCCGCTCATATCGCCCATGTCGCCGCCGTCCATGCCGGGATCAAAGGTGGCCTCGTCATAGGTGACGCAGGTCATGCCGGCCTTCAGGCTCTCGTCGGGGAAGGCGATATAATCGTCGGCGGTCAGGCCGTCGGTGACGACGTAGGTGTCCATCTCCGCGTCATAGTCGCCCAGGGTCAGGCTGCGCTTTTCCAGCTTGCCCTTGGCGTTCTGGGCCCATACCCAGGGAGAGGAATCCACGTCATTGATGTAATAGGAGGGAAGCTTCAGGGTGTCGGCGTCCTGCTCCGCGTCCTGACCGTAGTCCGGCTCGATGTACACATGCTGGCCTAGCAGCAGCCCGTCGCTGCTGTCCAGCTCCACATAGAAGGGGTACTTGCTGGACATGGCGGTGTCGTCGCTGGCCCCGCCATAGTAGTTGTTCTGGTTGCCCTGCTGGGCGTTCTCCCAGTCGATGAGGGAGATGGTGCCCTTCCAGGTCTGATCGCTGACGCGGGAGCGGATCACCACAGCGGTGCCCTCCGTCAGGGTACCCGCGTTGTTCTCGTTGACATAGCCCTTCACCCGGAACCCGCTGGTCTCCACGATGGTCATGAAGGGCAGGGGATTGCCGTTCTGATCGGTGCCGCCATTCTCGTTGATGGCCTTGACGCGGCCCGCCACGGGAGAGGTGACCGTCACGTTCTTCACGGTGTTCTGCAGCTTCTCGATATCCTTTGCCTTCAGGGAGATATTATACTCCTTCTCCAGAATATCCGTGGTGACCTGGCGGATCTCCAGGGTATACTGCATCTGGTCGTCAGCGGAAGCGGCATTCTTGTCCTTTTCCAGCTGCTCCTTCTCTTCCTTCTTGCTGGCCAGCTCGTTCTGCATCTGCTCCAGCTCCAGCTGGGCCTTCTCCAGATCCAGCTTGGCCTGGCTCATGTCGTATGTAAACAGGGCGTCGCCCTCCTTGACCTCCTGATCCACCTTCACCTTGATGGCATCCACCGTGGCGTTGTCGTCCTTCTTGATCTGCGTCTCGCTCTGAGACGTGACCATTCCGGCAAAGCGATCCACCAGGCCGGTGGAGCCCAGCCCGCAGATCATGGACACAGACTGTACCGAGGCTTCTCCCTCCGCGCTTGCGCCGCAGCCCGCCAGTACGGACAGCAGCATCACGGCAGCCAGCGCGATCACAGCAAACTTTTTCATCCCGTTTCTCCTTGTAATCTGTTTTGGAACTGAATTTTTGTCCATATAAATATAGACGTTCCGGCAGCGGAAAATGTTCCCGCTTTTTCCAATATTTTTCTCCGCAACTGTATTAGCACAGTTGGTACACTCATTATACCAGAGGGCAGTCCTTTGTCAAGCCAATTTCCCGCAAAAAAAAACGCTCCCCGACCGGCAGTCGGGAAGCGCTGCTCTTATGTGTTTTCCTCCGGGGGCTCCGGATCGTATTCCAGAATATCGCCGGGCTGACAGTGCAGCACCTCGCAGATGGCCGCCAGGGTGGAGAACCGGATAGCGCTGATGCGCCCGTTCTTCATCTTGGACAGGTTCACGTTGGCCACGCCCACCCTTTCCGACAGCTCATTCAGGCTCATCTTCCGGTCCGCCATCACACGGTCCAGCCGCAAAACAATGTGTCCCATCTCGTCTCCTTACAATGTCTCGTCGGATTCCCGCTGCAGCTGCACGCCGTAGTGGAACACCACGGTCAGACACATGGTCACCGCGAAAGCGATCAGCACGCCCCACTGGATATAAACGCCCGTATAGCTGGTGGCCATAAACTGCCGTGTGACCGTCTCCGCCGCAGAGGTCAGCAGTGCCACCGGCAGCAGCGACCATCCGAAAGCTTTCATCTTCTTCACAAGCTCCTCGCAGAATACCGATCCGCAGCCTTCGATGACCTTGAACATCCGCCGCAGCAGCCACAGCATTACCGCCGTGGCCGCCGAGGCCAGCGCGGCGAACAGCAGAATGCGCACCACATCACGGCTTGAGTAGGTCATCGGCTCTGTGCTGGTCTCGATCACCATTCGATCGTCCTCCATACGCATGGCCGCCGAGGCATAGCCGTTGGTCATCGTGACATCCTCAAACCGCCCTTTCGTCAGTACCTGCCACAAGTCCTCCGCAAATTTGCCGCTGCTCTGATACACCGCCTGGCCGGTCACGCTTACCGAAACCGTATCCCGCGGCAGTGCCGCCATCACGGCGGCCGCCGCCCCGGCGGCAACAGTGGCCAGAATATTCAGCACCAGCAATACCGTCAGGATGATCTTCCCCACCCTGCCGAACTGATGCACCCGCTTCAACGTATTGGCGTTCATAAGGTACCTCCCACATAAAACATAAAATATTTAACGTTTATCGTTATCTATACGATACCAGAGCACCCCGCTCTTGTCAAGTAGTTTTTAACGTTTATCGTAAAATATTTTATGCTTTATATCTTTCCGATGAGCGCCGTTCAAGCTTCGTCGCTCAGGCAGTCCTGAGCAAGTGCGTCTTGCAGTGACCCGATATCGAGGATGACCTTTGATGTATATGTGGTGGTAAGCTCCAAGTCCTTGTCCAATTCCTGCCGTACATAATACCCGCTGCCGCTGTTGGGATAGCCGTACACGATCGTGCGGCCGGTAAAATCGCCATTGAGATAGACGCCCCGCACGCTGCCGGGCGGCAGCGGCGCGGTTTTCAAAACACACTCCCGCAGCAGCATGGCGGTCTCATCGGCGTCGTCAAGCCACCTGCCGCCTTTACCGGCAAAGAAGAGGGCCGCGGCGCACAGACCAGCAAAAAGGCAGAGCGCCGCCGCGATGATCATTCGATCCGTGTGGGCATCCGTATCTCCGCCCGTCAGCAGTGCGGCAGCGGCGACACCGATCATTGCAAGCAGCAAAGCCCCAAAGGCGCGGATTCCCCACTTCCGATGCTGCCGTTTCTGCCAGGCCAGCGTCCGGGACAATTCCTCGCGGTCGGGCAGTTCCGGGCGAAAGGGCTCGATCCTTTTCCGGAGCTCTGAACATATCTCGGCAGCGTTGTCCAGCAAGGGAATGGTGCAGCACTTTCCGTTTTGCAGCCGCAGCGTCAGGTTCGTACCGCCGCAGCTGCAAAAGGCGATATCGCTGTACGGGCATTGCAGCCGCGTCCGCCACGCGAACCGGGCGGTAAGTCCGCTCTCTCCCAAGTGCAGAAAAGCACCGCAGTTAAACCGGTGGGAAATGAGACACAGTACCACGTCGACCAGACCGAACACGATCCAGATACGGCACCACGTCTTATCCTCGGGAGCCATGGCAGTGTCCACAAAAAGCGAAAATGAAAACAGAATGGCCAGAAGAATACCTGAGCCAAGGAGCAGCCATCTGCAAAGCCCAAATCGTTTCCGGATAAAAATGCCGTCCATACTCCCCACACCTCCCGCAAAGCCGCGGCGTTTCTCTCTCACAGTGCCCGCATGAACTCCGGCTTCAATCCCACGCCGGACAGGCCCGACTGCACCTTCTCCAGCAGCGCCAGCCGGTCACGGTTCAGGGTGCCCTTCAGCGTCAGGTAGTTGCTGGCGTGGTTCATGCGGAACACGCTGCCCTCGGAGTCGATGTGCTGTAAAAACAGCTCCGTCTCCTTCAGCACCTCCACGGGGCTCAGCAGGGTGAATTCGCCCTCCCGCACCCACTGCTCCAGGGGTGTGCCCCGCTCCACCATCAGCGTTAAAAGGCCGATGTACTCCGGCTTCATGGCGCTGAGGGCTTCCGCCGTGCCGATGGCGTGCTCACGCCACAGCTCCACACTGCCAAGGCCGGAGATGGCCGTCACCGACAGCGCCAGGCCGCAGCGGCGGGCCTTCTGTCCCGCGGCCACGATGGCGGCGGCGCTGTGGCCCTTGTTCATCCGCTCCAGCACCGCGTCGCAGCCGGATTCCAGGCCCATGTACACCATCTGCAATCCCCGGGCACGCAGCAGGCGC
Source organism: uncultured Oscillospiraceae bacterium (assembly GCA_934589145.1). Taxonomy (GTDB): domain Bacteria; phylum Bacillota; class Clostridia; order Oscillospirales; family Oscillospiraceae; genus Vescimonas. The sequence continues at coordinate 27,950 of CAKTNW010000019.1, forward strand.
AGATCGTCCTCCGACTTCACCTGTAAGCTGGCGGGCGAGGCGTAGCAGGTGACCCGCTGGCACTCGGGAAACAGGCCGTAAATGAGGCCCAGGATCTGCACCAGGTCGTCGGTCTTCCGCATGAGGGCGTCGCCGTCCGCCAGAAAGACACGCTCCACATGGCGGTACATCTGGCGGGCCATCTCGAAGTCCTCCCGGATCTCCTGCATGGGGCGCATGGCGAAATGCTTGTCGTCGTACATATCGCAGAAGGCGCAGCGGTTGTGGCTGCACCCGTAGGTCACCTGGACGATGAGGCTGTACGCCTCGGACGGGGGACGGTAGACTTTTCCCTTATATCGCATGGTCATCACTCCTTTTGCAGGTATTATGCCATACTTTCCGGCGTTTGAAAAGCATATTCTTTCCCGGCGGCGCATAGGCTGTGGCATATCAACAAACGAGGTGGACATCGTATGGACAACAATTTCAACCGCGTGCAGCTCTGCGGCACGGTGGACAGCGCGCCGGCGCTGAGCCATGTGAACCACGCCCTGGCCTTCTATAAATTCACGCTGGCGGTGGAGCGCCTCAGCGGTCTTGCGGACAAGCTGACGGTGATCGCCGCCCAGCCGCTTCTGGAGCGTGCCGCCATCCGGGAGGGGGACACCGTCACGGTGCGGGGTCAGCTCCGCTCCTTCAACAACAAGAGCGGCCAGGGCAGCCGCCTGGTGATCTCCGTGTTTGCCCATGTGCTGGAAAAGGGCGGGGACACGCCCTTCAACGTGATCCAGCTCTCCGGCGTGCTGTGCAAGCCGCCGGTGCTGCGGCGGACGCCCCTGGGCCGGGAGATCAGCGACATCATTCTGGCGGTGAACCGCCGGTACGGCCGGGCGGATTACCTACCCTGCATCGCCTGGGGCGCCGTGGCCCAGCAGGTGGCGGCCATGACCACCGGCGACCGGCTGACCATCGAGGGCCGGGTGCAGAGCCGTACATACACGAAAACCGAAAACGGCATCTCCACCGAGCGCACCGCCTATGAGGTGTCCATCATGCGGCCCGCCCTGTTGGAGGAGTTTCTGTTCTGACTTGACGTGTCCCCTCCCCCGCCGTATAATGGCGGGAGAAAAGGGGGGCGGCGAAGATGGATAAGTGCGAGAGCTGCGTATTTTACAGCTACGACGAGGACTATGACGACTATATCTGCGAGATGGATCTGGACGAGGACGAGATGGTGCGCTTCCTCTCCAACCAGAGCAGCCAATGCCCCTACTGGCGTCCGGGGGACGAATACCTGACGGCACGACGGCAATAGAAAAACTGGCGAAAAGTCTGACGACTTTTCTGCCAATGGGGCTTGCGGCCCGCTGCGCGCCTTCGGCACTTGCTGGGCCGAGGAGTATTTTTTGCCACGCGCATGTCGCGGCAAAAAATGATTCGATTTTTTCGCGGCGTCCGCGCCGCGAACTCTGCGAGGCTTTCCTATCAGTCAAACACACCGTCCGGCGGTTCCACATAGAATGGAACGCGGGCGGTGTCCTTATTGGGTCGCCTGCCTGCAAATCTGCTTTCTTTCAGGAGGTTTGCCATGGCAACCATTACCAACCAGGCGGCTTTGTCCTATAACGGCATCACCACCCTTTCCAACATCGCGGTGGGCGAGCTGGTGGAGGTGCTGACCGCCACCAAGACCGCCGCCGACGAGACCTATACGGCGGGCGGCGTCAAGACCTTCGCCATCTCGCTGGTGAACTCCAGCGCGGCGGCCCTGACGGGGCTGACCGTTACCGACACGCTGGGCAGCTATACCTTCGGCGCCAACACGCTGTATCCCCTGACCTATTCCGCGGGGTCGCTTCTGTACTACGTCAACGGCGTGCTGCAGGCCACGCCCGCCGTCGCCGCCGACGCGCCGCTGACCGTCACCGGCATCACCGTTCCGGCAGGCGGCAGCGCCATGCTGATCTACTCCGCCGCCGTCAACGAGTACGCGCCCCTGGGGGTGGAGGACAGCATCACCAACACCGCCACCATCACCGGCGGTGGGCTGACCTCTCCCGTCACCGCCACGGAGACCATCAACGCTTCCACCGAGCCGCAGCTTGCCATCAGCAAGAGCATCTGCCCGGCCACGGTGGCGGAGAACGGTACGCTGACCTATACGCTGACGCTGCTGAACCGGGGCAACACCGCCGCCGATGCGGGGGATGAGTTGGTCATCACCGACACCTTCGACCCCGTCCTCAAGAACCTGACCGTCCGATTCAACGGCGCGGCGTGGACGGAGGGCGTGCATTACACCTACGACGCGGCCACCGGCGCCTTTGCCACCGTGGTGGGCGCGCTGACGGTGCCCGCCGCCACCTTCACCCAGGATGCCGCCACCGGTGTGTTCACGGTGGATCCCGGCACCTCCGAGCTGGTCATCACCGGCACCCTGTGACCGGCGCACCGGAACCACAAAAAAGAGGCGGCCCCGCCGTCTCTTTTTTGTGTGCCATCCGCAGGGGGCGGCGTCCCTTCGTAGGGCGGGGTGCCTTCACCCCGCCGCCCAGCGGCGCACAGCCCCCGCCAGACCGCCCCGGCCCCCTGAAAATAACCGTCCTCCGGATGGTTATTTTCACAAAAAATGATTGCCATACCGAAAAAGCCCTTGTATAATAAAAAACACAAACCAAAAGGGATATCCCTTTTGCTGGTTACATGTAACCAGCAGGGTGTATTCCGCAAAAGAGAGGAGAATAACCATGAAGAGATTCACAAGCCTTCTGTTGGTGCTGCTGATGGCTCTGACCCTGCTGCCCGCCGCCGCGTGGGCGGAAGAGGTGGACGGCGGTCAGCCGGAGGAGACCCCTGTGGTGACGCAGCAGGCCGACGGCGGCGCGGTGGTGTACATGGCGGACACGGCGGATGGCGCGGATACCGGTATTGCGACGTATGCTGCTGGCGACGACCTGGATGCCCGACTGAAAGATGCCGGTTTTGTTGCGATGGAGATGGGGAAGCCAGATGATTATGAAACACCTAGTATTTTTCGTATGAGTCCGCCGGTTGGCCTGGAAGAGAATACCGACTATACCTATACCTATGACTATGAGAGCGGTCACCTGACCCTGAAGCTGCTGCCGGGAGTTGCCAGCCACTGGAAGGCTGCGCTGCTGAACTGTGTGACCAGTGATGAATTGGGCGATACCCTGAAATTTGACTTTAGGTTTAACAGGACGGAAGATACGGTTTCTGGGGCTCTGTGTACCCCCCAAAGAGCGGCGGAACGTTTGGAGGGATTTCTGAATGGTGAATACTACAAGATAATCGACTTTAGGGACAAATCTACCGGTTCTGCCGGTTTTGGCGATGATTTTGCTATGGCGACCCCTGTGTCAAATGACAGTAATACCGAAATCCGCGTAGAAGCGGGAGTGCAGGATTACCTCTATCTGGTGGTGTGGCAGAATGAGGCCGGAGATTGCACCAAGTACTTCCTGAAGGTGACCGTTGACGGCGGCGAAGGTTTCCGGCACACAGTGGCTACGCCGAAACTTCGTGATCTGGCGGCAGAGCGGATCACGTTCAATAGTGATGGTATCAACGACATTTCGGACAGCTGGGACATTACCACGGCGCTGGGACAGCTGTCGCTTACGCCCAAGGAGGGAAATGCTCTTAATGAGTTAGCGACATACATTCACCGCAACTATTACGATATCGGCACATTCGCTGTGACAGCGCCCGGCGATGAGTATACGCTGCAATCCTACTATATCATTGACCAGGTTAAGGGCGACAGACATTATAATGACCTTCCCGCGAGTGATCCCGATTCCCGAGAATACTTTATGAAGCACCTTGAGCTTTTTACCAGTGACAATGAGAACGGCGGCACGGTGCGATTCACGCTGCGTTGGGCCAATGTCAATTCCGAGATGCCGGACATCGTGGAAAAGCTGAATCTGCGGGTCAGCCCGCGGCCCTGGGGCAAGCTGAGCGATTCGGAGGGTGAGCCGAATATCCTGGACGTGGCCTGCCTGTACAACTATATCCTTTTGGAGCAGAAGCCCATCACCGAAGTTGACAAGGTGGATCCCCAGCTGGCGGCATACGACCTGAATTATGACGGCCATGTGGATGTGTACGATATCCAGACGCTGTACGAGTATGTAGCGTTGGGCAAGACGTCGGCGAACTGATGGCATTACGCCGGAAACGGCGGTGCAAACGTTCCTTGCCGGACGTGCTTTCCATCTGCCTCACCTTTCCGGTTTTTGCGAAAAAGAGACGGTTCCTTGTGAACCGTCTCTTTTTTATGCCTGTTTGCCCAACTGGTAAAAGGCGACGGCGCTGGCGGCGGCCACGTTCAGGCTGTCTACCCCGTGGGCCATGGGGATGCGCACCGTATAGTCGCAGTGGGCGATGGTGGCGGCGGCAAGGCCGTCCCCCTCCGTCCCCAGCACCACGGCCAGCTTCTCCTCCGACAGCAGGCGGGGATCGTCGATGGACAGAGAGTCGTCCCGCAGCGCCATGGCGGCGGTTTTGAAGCCCAGCTGCCGCAGCAGGGTCATGCCGCCCTCCGGCCACGCCGCCTCCTCCGGGAAGTACGTCCACGGGATTTGAAACACGGTGCCCATGCTGACCCGGACGGCCCGGCGGTACAGGGGATCGCTGCCCTGACTGCTCAACAGCACGGCGTCCATGTTCAGGGCGGCGGCGCTGCGGAAAATGGCCCCGATGTTGGTGGGGTTCATGACGTTTTCCAGCACCGCCACCCGGCGGGCACCGGCGCAGACCTGCTCCACCGTGGGCAGCTGCGGACGGCGCATGGCGCACAGCATACCCCGCGTCAGCTTGAAGCCCGTCAGCTGCTCCAGCACCTCCAGCGGCGCGGCGTACACCGGGATATTCGCCGGACACCGCGCCAGCAGCTCCGATGCCTTGCCCTCCACATGCTTGCGCTCCATCAGGAAGGACACCGGCACGCAGTTCGCGTCCAGCGCCCGGCCGATCACCAGCGGGCTTTCCGCGATGAACAGGGCGTTGGCCGGGTCGGCCCGGTTCACCAGTTGATTCTCCGTCAGCCGGGTGTAGACGTCCAGCTCCGGGGCGTTGAAATCCGTGATCTCCCGCAGATCCATGGTCATATCCTCTTGCTTTCTTTGCGAAGCGGGTCGATGTGGGCATCGACCCCTACGAAATTTTTATTTCTCATGAACGATCAGCTCCGTCACATCGGGACGGGAATAGTGGCCGCAGGGGTCGAACTCCATGCGGGCGCGGGCGGCCTGATCCGGGTCGATGTCGGCGTAGATGATGGTCTCGCAGTCCCACACCGGCTCGGTCACATAGTGGCCGTAGGGGTCGATGATGGCGCTGCCGCCATTGCAGGGCGCCTTGGGCAGGCGGGCGATCTCGTCGGCGGCGGGGCCGTGGTAACCGGCGGGATACATGTCCTTGGTGAAGTACTGGTTCACATGGAACACGAAGCACTTGCCCTCGATGGCGATGTGCTTGATGGTGTCGTGCCATTCGGGGTTATTGTTGGTGTTGGGGCAGAGATACAGGCTGACGCCCTTCTGGTACAGGGCCACGCGGGCCAGGGGCATATAGTTCTCCCAGCAGATCAGCGCGCCCATGGTGCCCCAGGGGGAATCCACAGTAGGGAAGTAGTCCTTATCCGCGTCGCCCCAGACGATGCGCTCGGCGCCGGTGGGCTTCAGCTTCCGGTGGTTGCACAGCAGCTTGCCGTCGGGCCCGAAGATCATATTGGCGCAGTACAGCGTGCCGTTATTGCGGCCCCGCTCCGTATAGCCGATGGAGACGTAGGCCCCCGCCTCCTTCGCCGCCGCGCCGATGCGGTCGGTGTCCGCGCTGGGGCAGAGGACGGCGTTGTCATAGTAGATCTTCCAGTCGTCCCGACATTCCTCGGTGCGGCTGCCCACGGTGAAGCCGTAGGTCAGGCCATAGGGATAGCAGGGGATCAGGGATTCGGGGAACACGATCAGCTCCGCGCCGTTCTGTCCGGCCTCGCGGATCTGCGCGCACACCTTGTCAATGGTGGCGTCCTTGTTGAACATCACCGGGGTGGCCTGTACCAGTGCCACGCGCAGCTTCTTCTGCAGGTCTTTCATAGGGATGCCCTCCTCGTTTCTTTCAGGTACCGCTATCGTACCAGAAACGGCGGCGTTTGTAAATCCATATTTACAGGGCGCTTCCAGTTCCTTCCAGAAAATTTTGTGATGCCATCCATAAGAAAATCCGTTGGCCACGTTAAGAAACCGTTCAATTTCGTGAAAATCCCACAAACTTTATAGGCTATTCCCACCGGAATATCCATGATTTGGCTGTTGACTTTCGCGCTTTGAAGTTCTAAAATCAGTGCCAACAAAACAAACAGCCGGAGCGATCCCGGCGGAAAGGAGGCCACCATGGCCCGTCAGATGATGCACAACACCCATAGCCGGAATACGGTCTCCTATTTTGCCTGGATGGCTCGCTATTTTGCGGGCTTCTATTGGTATGCCTATTTTTGCTCCCGATACCGTAAACCGGCTGAATCGACATAAGCGTAAGACCCATTTTTTGCCAGTGGCGTCAAGCGGCTTCGTCCTTCAGACGGAGCCGCTTTTCATTTTGTCCCATCCACACTTTGCACATTTTTGAGAAGGAGAAAATTATGAACGCGATCCTAGCTGCTGCGATCATCTTCGTGGTGTTCGCCGTCGGAGACATGATCTCCGCCAAAACAAAAGCCATTGTTTCCATGCTGCTGGTGGCCTCCGTTGTCTTTCTGGCAGGCTTCTGGGCCGGCATTTTCCCCACCACCATGTTCGCCGATTCCACGCTGCTGAGCATGGCCGGACTGCTGGTGACCATGCTGCTGGTGCACCTGGGCACCACCATCAAGCTGCGTGATTTCGGCGCCCAGTGGCGCACCGTTATCATCTCGGCGGTGGCGTGCATCGCCATCTCCGCCGCCGTGTTCTTCCTGGGCCAGTTGATCATCGACCGCGGCTACGCCCTGGTGGGCGCGCCCATCCTGTCCGGCGGCGTGGTGGCCACGCTGACCATGCAGGACATGGCCAACAAGGCAAACCTCCCCGA
>CAKTNW010000020.1 GCA_934589145.1 uncultured Oscillospiraceae bacterium
CTAATATTATATCCGATATTAGCAAGAAAGTAAACAACGATTTTAGAAAAGCAAGCCGAGGCGTTCGCCCCGGCTTGTGCTTTAACTATGGATGAAGTCTTTCATGGCTGCGTTTGCGCCTTGCAGCTTGCCCAGCGCATCAGAAGCTCTATCGGATTGCAAGCCGTAAACACCTCATACAGTTCCGCCGTCACGCCTGCACCCTATACTTCACGCGATTCCCATACCGCGTTGCGGTCAGCAGGCCCAGCTGCTCAAACTTCAGTACAAAGCTGCGGATGGTGGCGTAGGCGGCGTTGCCGAAGTCCTTTTCCAGCTGCTTGGTGGAGAATTCGGCTTCCCCATACGCGGAGAGGACGAAGCTCCACAGTGCCTTTTCCTTCTCCGTGACCTGCCCCTGCGACAAAGCGGCCTGAAACGCCTCGGTCGTTTGGCGGACAGGGAGCGCTCCGTTCAGCTTGTGATACACATTCTCAATGAAATACACCAGAAACGGCGTTACGTCCAGTACGCCGCTGATGCGGGCATTCTCCTCGGCCAACGTGTAGGCATTGTAGTACCCCTTACGGCTCTTGTTGACGTATTCAGACAGCGGCACGAACAGGGCGGAGGAATACCCCTGCTGTACCAGATACCACAGGTGCATCAGCCGGGCCATTCTGCCGTTGCCGTCGAAGTAGGGGTGCAGATAGGCGATATAGAAGTGGATCAGGGCGGCTTTCAGCAGGTCGTTGCTGTCGGAATCCTCATGGATGAAGCGTACCAGCTCTCCCATACGCTCCGGCAGCTGCTGCCACGGCAGGCCGGTATGCTCCACCTTGGAGCCGACCACGTACACGCTGTCGTGCCGGTAGAAGCTGCCGGGGCGCAGCCGATCTTCCTCCGGCAGATAGGCACCGATGGCGGTTTCATACAGCTGGTGGATGGATGCTTCGGCGATCCTGTTGGCGGGGTCACTGATGAATTCCAGCCCTTTTTTCATGCCATAGATGCGGTTCTCGCTTTCATCCGCCGGAGCAAAGCCGGACAGGATCTTGCGGACACTGTCGCGGGAGAAATCCACCTGCTCGATGGTGAAGGTGGAGATGATCTCCTCCTCCATGGCCTTCGTGCCGTAGAGTTGTGTGCTGCTCTGCGGCGTCAGCAGGATTCGAGCGGCGGAGAGATGCACCTGTGCGACACTATTCAGATAGACAAGCTCCTGCCCTGAAAAGTCCTTCAGCGGCAGCGGGTGGTAGAAGCCGTTCTTCAGCAACGACACAAATTCCCCCATATCTGCCTGCGGATATTTGTAGCCCAGCTTCTTCAAGTCCAATACACTTTTATCCGACAACATCTTGGTAAACAACGCAGCGTCCATATAGCACCTCTTGTTGATATTAAATAGTATCAATTTATATCAGTATACAAGAGTGTTTCCGGAAATGCAAGAGGAAATACCGGAATAGGCATTGAAGAATTTCATAGAAAAAGCCGCTTGATTTCTCATCAAAACCAAGCGGCTGCGTATAGACTATTTGCTTTTGCAGCGCAATCATATCATCCACACGGGGACGATATATGTGCTGCTGTCAATTGCGCTTAATGTCTCTCGAAGGCAGATAATCGCGCCGGTGCCTCTCGGCACGGAGGCCTTGTCCAGCAGCTTGAAGGCACCCGTGATTTGTGTGGGCGGGTTGATGCTTTTCTTGATTTCAATGGGATGCAGCTGACCGTCGCTCTCCATAATCAGATCGATCTCGTTGCTGTTCTTGTCCCGGTAATAATGCAGCAGGCAGTCCTTGGCGCTGTTGCTGTAGGTCTTGATGATTTCTGACACAACATAGTTTTCCAAGATCGCTCCGTTTATCGCACCGTTCATCAGAATTTCGGGGCTTGAGTACCGAGTCAGATAGCAGACCAGCCCTGTATCGAAGAAATACATCTTCGGCGTTTTGATCGTCCGCTTCAGAAGGTTGTTGGAGTAAGGGTGCAGGAAGAATACGATCCCCGATTTTTCAAGCTCTTTCATCCAGCGCTTTGCGGTATCATCACTGACGCCCACATCTCCGGCGATGTCATGCAGGTTCAGCATCTGGCCGCTTCTGCAGGCGGCAGCACGAATGAAGTCGGCAAACATCACCTTATCCACGCCGGGAATGTCGGTGGTCACATCGCGGTCGATATAGGTCTGGATATAGCTGCTGTAAAAAACGTCACGGTCTTTATATTTGCCGCTCCTGTGGCCGGGAAGTGCGCCGTCCCAAATCCGCTGGTAGATCTCGTTCGGCGTGGCAGGGGAAAGCACGGCCTTGCGGCTCTGCAATTCATCAAGCTCCAACGAAAAGGGCGAAACATCCACCGCTCCGCAAAGCTCCGCCTGTGACAGTGCGGACATATGAAGAATGGCCGTTCTTCCGGCCAGGGATTCCTGCGAAAGCTCCATCAGGCGATAGGCCTGTGAGCCGGTCAGCCAATAGGAGCCAGGTACAGCGCCGTTATCCACGGCAATCTTGATATACGAAAACAGCTCCGGTGCATACTGAACCTCATCAATGAGAACCGGCGCGGGGTGCAGCTTCAAGAACATAGCGGGATCGGTTTTGGCAAGTCTGCGCTCCTCCAAATCGTCCAGCGAGACCTCGGCTCGCACCGTCCCCTCCATCAGATGCCGCAGCATGGTGGATTTCCCGACCTGACGCGGGCCGGTCAGCAGCACGCAGGCGTACTCCTCGCTTACGGCTGTAAACTTCTTTTCAAGTTGTCTTTCAATATACATTGTTCCGCCTCCTTTGGGCTAAAATACGATGCACCTTCATTATAGCCTAAGAGCAAAGAGAAATCAATCGGTTTTAGGCCAAAATACGATGCACTTATATTTTAGCTTAAACCAGCGGCAATTATGCGTGTCCGCAACAGGAAAGCCGCCCGATTTCAAATCGGGCGGCTTCGTTGCCTCGTAAGTACCTTCTTCAGTGGGACAGCCGGCATTGCGATACTGGCACTTTGCGCACGAACCCTCAAATTTGACCTCTTCCGCACCTGAAATACCCGTCAAACACCCCATTTACAGGTCAATTTTTTGCCTGATGCGCATTTCACTTAAACCCGCAAATCGTTGCGGCACAACGACTTTAAGTCATTTCCAGTCGCTCCACATCCCACTGGATGGGTTCCATGCCCAGCGAACGGACGGCGGAGATCACATGGTCGTCATACTCGCCGTAGGGGCAGCGGATCAGCGTGGGACAGCAGCCGGTGACAGCTTCGATCTTGTCGCAGCTGGCCTGGATGTCCGCCACGATCTGGGAGGTAGTGAGGCTGTTATAGTGGTCGTGGTGGTCGGAATGGCTCATGACCTCGTGGCCCGCGTCGTGAAGCGCCTTCACCGACTCCGGGTATTTGTCCACCCAGTCCCCCACTACGAAAAAGGTAGTTTTCACGTTGTACTTCGCCAGAATATCGATCAAATGCTGGGTATCCTCATTGCCCCACGCGGCGTCAAAGGAGATGCTGCACAGCTTCTCCTTCCGTTCCACCGAATAGATGGGCAACTGCCGCTGGGTGGCCGCCGCCGTGCGCGACGCGGGATACAGCGTCACATAGAAGATGCCCGCCGCCACCGCCAGCGTACACAGCACCGCCAGCACCCGCCGGTGCAGCAGGAAGATCCGCACCCGTTTCTCTTTCATACGATCCCCGTCCTTTCTGGTGTCCAGCCTATGCACCAGCGGAGCGAAAAAGAAGTTTCCCCTTGACAAACGGCGTCTGCTTCGCTATTATGTAGTTAATCTACATATATAGTAACTCTACATAGTCGGGAGGGCCACCATGGAATTTGACAAGACGCTGACCTCCGGCAGCACAAAGCTGCTGCTGATGAAGCTGCTGGAGCAGCAGGACATGTACGGCTACCAGATGATCGAGGAGCTGCGCCGCCGGTCGGACCACACCTTCGACCTGAAATCCGGCACGCTGTATCCCCTGCTGCACACCCTGGAGCAGGCGGGCTGGGTGACAGCCCGCGAGGAACCGACGGCGTCCGGCCGCACCCGGCGGTACTATCACCTGACCGGCTCCGGCCGGGAGCAGCTCGCCAAGAAGGAGGCGGAATGGCGCAGCTACGCCGCCGCCGTCACCAAAGTGTTGGAGGGAGGTGCCTGCTGTGTCGCAGCGGTTTGACAGCTATCTTGCCCAGGTGGATGAACAGATCCGCTGGCCGCGGGTGCGTCCCGCCCTGCGGCGTGAGCTGATGGGCCATCTGGAGGAGCAGCGGGACGCCTGTCTGGCGGACGGCATGGACGAGCCCTCCGCCGAGCTGGAGGCGGTGCGGCAGATGGGCGACCCGGTGCTGATCGGCCAGCAGCTTGACGCGGTGCACCGGCCCCGTCCCCAATACGCGCCGCTGGCTCTGGCGGCGGTGCTGGCGGTATGCGGCACGTTGATCCGTATCCATATCGGCGGTGCCTCCCCTGCCAGATCCATCGCCGCCGCGGCGCTGGGCTTTCTCCTGCTGCTGGTGGCTTACTTCTCCGATTACCGCAGGCTGGTGCGGTACGGCGGATGGCTCTATCTGGCCACGGTGGTGCTGGGCTATACCGCCCTGAATTGGTGGTTCTGGATCTTCCAAAGCGGCCGTCCCTTCCAGTATGTGTCGCTGTTCTTCCCCCTGGCGGGTACGCTGGCGGCATGCGCCCTGCGGGGCAAGCGCTGGGGCTTCTGGCTGGCAGGATTGGCCTATGGGCTGCTGCTCTGGCTCAGCTATCAGATGACCTACGCCCTGGCCATGCTGCTGGTGATCCTCTGCGGCGCGATGACGATGCTGGCTGCCATCCGTCAGAGCTGGTGGCCGGTGCGGAAAAAGCCCGCCGCCGCGCTGGTCATCACGGTCTCCGCGGCGGCGCTGGCCGCGCTGACGTGGGCCCGGTGGGATACGCTGCTGTTCGCCCTGGGAATGGATACCCAATACTACTACCCCTTCACCTTTTCCGATACCGTCGTCCGGCAGGTGCTGGAGCTGGCGCCGAATTGGGGCAGCGCCGACCTCCCCCTGGGGCTTACCCAATCCTTTGCGTATCTGAACTTCACGGATCACGCCTCCGACTACCTGCTGACGCTGCTGATCTCCCAAATGGGCCGCATCCCCTTTCTGCTGCTGTGCGGCGCCTTTGTGCTTCTGCTGATCCTCCTCTGCGTCCGCTGCCTGCGGCAGCTCCGGGGCAGCGGCGGCATGCTGGCCGCGGTGATATTCCTGACCCTGGCGGCGCAGTTCGTCAGCAGCGTACTCTTCAACTGCGGCATCCGCCTCTTTGTGGCCTATTTCCCCTTCGTGATGGGCAACCTCAACACCGTCATCGACCTGGCGCTGCTGGGCGTGGCCCTGTCGGTATTCCGGCAGGCCGCCTGCCCCGAGGACGTGCCCCAGACACCCACACGCGCATAAAAAGGAAGTCCTCCCATGGGAGGACTTCCTTTTTTGATTGCCGTCACCGCACGGGAATGATCTGGTCGCCGAAGCGGATGTGATCCACCTGCGTCACGTCGATAGGAGCATCAAAGTGGCAATTCAGCGTCACAAAGTCCCTTCCCGTCATCGACACGCCGCCGGTCCCCATTTCCAATGTGCTGCCGTCTTCCATGACCAGCGCGCAATTTTCGATCCCGTAGCCTTCCATATTTTCATCATAATCGTGCCCATACTCACCGACCATACCCAGTGGTGAAATACGGAAATATTCCAATGTGAGGGTATGACCCGGCTCCGGCCATACGCTCTCGGTGGTTCGTCCGGACGCGTCCACATAGACCGTAGGTGCTGCCTTGGCGTTCAGGCCGATCTCAAAGCTCCAGTCGCCCTCCAACACGATTTCGTAGGGGAGATCCTGATTGTTCGTTTGCATCCAGATGTCGTGGATATTCAGCTGTTTGGGCCGTCCGTCGGTAAAGGACATGATGGTATAGTCACGGCCCAGAATATTTTCATAGTAAGCCTTCGTTCTGGTGTCACCGCCCTGTCCGGAGATTCTGATCACTACTTCCAGGACGTTATCACCCGGGATGGCATCGCTCCAGGCATAGTCGATGACACACCCCGCCTGATCGTAGTCACCGTAGACAAAAAAGCCACTATAGTTTTCCGGCTCCCACAGCTGCAAATATCCCTCGCCTTCTTTCGGGAGATTCAGCTCCGTTCCCTCCGGAGCCTCGATGCGCAGGCGGAGGTAATAGTTATTTTCGTCGCAGATGGCCGCCAGCGGCGTGATGGTGGTACCGTTGCTGGTGACAGGCTGCATATCGGTAGTGCCGATCTCTTCCATCACCTGCTTCTGCTCTGCCGTCAGGTCGCCGAAATAGCCCTTGAAGCTGTCGGCCACACCCAGCCTGGCGGCGGCCACGGTGGCGGTACACATGACCGCTACAATGGCGGCGATCAGCAGCCCTCTGGCCACACGTCCGGTCTTTTTCACCGCAGGGCGTCCCCCCTGCTGATTCTCGATCTTTTTCATCGTCAACTCCTTGATCCGGCGGAGGTCGGCAGCGCCATCCTCCGGCAGCGAAACGGTGTCATCCCGCACGCTGTCCATCAGGTCGTAGATGTTGTATGCCATAATGCCGTTCCTCCTTCATGTGCTTCCTCCGCCAGCAGGGAAGCTTTCAGCTTTTCCCGCCCCCGGCTGAGGCGGGATTTGACAGTGGACTCCTTCATGTCCATCGCCGCCGCGATCTGGCTGATCTTCTGATAGTAGTAATAGTACCGCAGGAAGATCTCCCGGTCGGTGTCCTCCATGGCCAGCAGAGCCCGCTGCACGGCGGCAGCCTGCTCCCGCTGCTCCAGAAGCCCCTGGGGCGTGTGGGGATCCACCAGCACCAGATCCTCCGGCAGCGGCACGGTAGGTGTCAGCTGCCGCAGCTTGTTCCGGGCACTGTTGCGGGCGGTGGCGGCCAGATAGGCCTTCGCCGAGCCGCTGTGTACCCGTCCCGCGCTGTTCCAGAAGGCCAGAAATACGTCGGAGGCTGCCTCCTCCACATCGGCCACAGTCATGCTCTGGCCGATGATGCCGCGGATAATGGCGGTCACATAGCCGCCGTAGCGGTCGATGAACCATTCCAGCGCGGCCTGTGACCCGCGCTTGAGATGCCGCAGCGCCTGTTCCTCTGTCAAATCTATCACTTCCCTTGCGGAGATGTTGTGTAACGGCCGTCATCTATCATAACACAGTTCAGGCGGAGATGGTTGCATATGCGGCGGTAAAGCGTGAAAAAAACTCCTCCGAAGATCGGAGGAGTTTTCCTATTGAATACCCTCACGGGGTCACTTTCTTTTGCCGCGCTCCCTATAGACGCCCTCCCGGCACTGGATACTGCGCAGCGCGGTGTGGGTAACGCCCAGCAGGCGATCCATCTCCTCGGCGGCATTTTCGTAGGTGTCCCCCTGATGGTGCACCAGTATGTAGTCCGCCTCCCGGATCTGCCCGGCAGCCGCCTGGCAGAAGCTGCGGACAGGCGCGGCCAGCGCGAACACCCAGATGGGGGAGCAGATGGTCACATGCCGATAGGCGGACAGGTCGATGTCCACCGGCTGAATGGGCATGGCCCACTTGTGCATGCCGTAGCGGCCGCACCACCAGAAGCCCAGCGTACCCTCCGTCCGCTCCGTGGCCTTGATCTCGTAGACAGCCGCACCGGTGCGGTTCGCCTCCTCATAGGCCACCTTCCGCACATAACCCATGCGGGAGAAGAACACCACCAGCCGGGTGGGATCGTCGCCGATGTGGGGATAATCCGCCCTGTTGACGGTAAAGGCCTCCTGCTTGCGGAACACCCACGCCGCGTAACCGGCCGCCGCCTGGCAAAGGCCGAAAATAAAGTAGGCGGTGGACATGAAGTTCAGCGGGAACATGTAAAACTGGATGCCGATCCACAGCATCAGCGTCACGCCGAAGATACCGCCCAGCACCGCGCCCGCGGGCTTTCTGACCAGCAGCAGCGCCGCCGCGGTCAGGTTGGTCAGGCCGTTGACGATCAGCAGCGCCCAGCCGGAGAAGGTGAAATCCTGAAACACCACCTCCGCAAAGGGCAGCACCTGGAAATAGGGCAGCATGGCATCCATGTCCATGGCTTTGCCGCTGGGATCCAACAGCATCATCAGCGCGCCGCCCACCGCGCCAATACCGATGAACAGCGTCCAGAAAATGAGGATACGGCGGGCGGTCTGATATCTTGATCTCTGTTGCATATACTTTTCCCTTACCTCTCATGGATATCACAGCATCTATTCTATACGCCCGGTCTCCCTTTGCATAGGTGCATTTTCCATCATTTTGTGGTCATTTTATAGCCCATGCCACGGTGTACCTTCAGAGGCGGCGATGGCGGCGTATGCGGCGGCAAAATTTTCTTCGGATACTATGCAGCCAGCTAATTGCCCACAGCCCACCGGCGGTATATAATGTAACTTGGTGTAAAGGGATGCACCGCGAACAACGACAAGGGAGACACGGGAACATGCGAAAGAGACTGTTTGCCCTGCTGCTGGCACTGCTGTTGGTCTTTTCCCTGGCCTGCTGCGCCGCAGAAAACAGCGACGCAGCAAAAAACGCGCCACCACAGCAGACATACCAGGCATAGAACAGCAAGAAAGACATTGATTTGATCTCAAATCAATGTCTTTCTTTTTATAAATAATTATTTATTATTAAAATATACATCATTTTCTCCTGTTTTATGCCACTTTTTCACCTTCCACTTTGCCCCAAATGCAGTCGCTTCACCGATCCACCTTCCACTTATCTTCCACTTTCGTACAAAAAAGTAAGGGAGAGGTTTTATCCCTCTCCCT
The DNA here is from genome assembly GCA_934589145.1 of uncultured Oscillospiraceae bacterium. GTDB lineage: Bacteria > Bacillota > Clostridia > Oscillospirales > Oscillospiraceae > Vescimonas. The sequence goes on from CAKTNW010000020.1 coordinate 8,819, forward strand.
TACCTAAAAACCTTATTTTACTTGCCGAAGTAGCGGTTCAGCAGGCCCTCGAAAGCCTTTCCATGGCGGGCCTCGTCGCGAGCCATCTCATGGACGGTGTCGTGGATGGCGTCCAGATTGTACTGCTTGGCCAGCTTGGCCAGTTCGAACTTACCGGCGGTAGCGCCGTTCTCGGCATCCACGCGCATCTGCAGGTTCTTCTTGGTGCTGTCGGTGATGACCTCGCCCAGCAGTTCGGCGAACTTGGCGGCGTGCTCGGCCTCTTCCAGACCGGCCTTCTCCCAGTACATGCCGATCTCGGGATAGCCCTCACGATGGGCCACACGGGCCATGGCCAGATACATACCTACCTCAGAGCACTCGCCCTCGAAGTTGGCGCGCAGACCGTCGATGATCTCCTTGCGAACCTCCTCGGGCACGTTGTCGCCGAACACCTTGCCGACGCCCACCACATGCTCCGCGGCCCAGGACTTCTCCTCAGCCTGCAGGGTGAACTTCTCGCCGGAAACGTGGCACACCGGGCACTCAGCGGGGGGAACATCACCTTCATGAACATAACCGCAAACAGGGCAGACCCACTTCTTCATAACAATTTACCTCCATTGTTTTTAATTAAATATTTGTTTTGTTCTTATTTTGACGCCGTTCTTGTCCAAAAAACGGCCATTGTCAACTGATTTTTTCCTTTGCCAGACACGCGTTGCACCGTCCGTAGAAGGTGACGCTGTATCCCTCCTCCCGGCCCACCTGGGCCAGATCCGGAGCGTCCACCGGGATGGGCGGCAGGTCGATGACCGCGCCGCAGGTGCGGCAGATGAAGTGCCCATGGGGGGCAACGTTGCCGTCATAGCGATCCTCGCCGTTCACGCACCCGATGACCTGCACCGCGCCCTCGCTGCGGAAGCGGGCCAGGTTCCGGTACACCGTGGCCAGCGACAGGTCGGGGATCTGGGGCTTCAACTGGGTGTATACCCATTCGGCCGAGGGATGGCACTTGGTGGAGCGCAGGCATTGCAGGATGGCCTCTCGCTTGGGACTGTATCGTGTGGCCGCTTCCATCTTGCGCTCCTCCTCTCTTAATTGCTAACGATTATTGTTTTCATTAGTATAGTACCACACCCATCCGTATTTGTAAAGAGGTTTTTTGAAATTTTTTCAAAAAAATTTTCCAACGCCACTATCCTCCCCTGCCGGGGCGGCAAATATGTAAAAAGACCGGTACGGCTGCGCCGTAACGGTCTTTTGCAATTGTAAGCTTACTCAGCCTCGGCCAGAGCCTTGGCCTCGGCGATGGCCTTCTCCTGGGCCGCGGCGGGGCAATCCTCGTAGCGGACGAAGTTGAAGGTGAAGGTACCGCGGGACTGGGTCATGGAGCGCAGGTCGATGGCGTAGCTCATCATCTCGGCCATGGGAACCTCGGCCTCCAGCACCTGCTCACCGTCGCCGGTGGGGTTCATGCCCATCACGCGGCCGCGGCGCTTGTTCAGGTCGCCCATAACGTCGCCCAGATAGCTGTCGGGAATGGTGACCTTCAGCTCACCGATGGGCTCCATCAGCACGGGCTTGGCCTCGGGCAGAGCGGCCTTGAAGGCCAGGTTGGCGGCCAGCTTGAAGGCGATTTCGGAGGAGTCCACGGGGTGGTAGGAGCCATCCACCAGGGTGGCCTTCAGGAACACCACGGGATAGCCGGCCAGCACGCCGTGCAGGCAGCTCTCGCGCAGGCCCTTTTCAACAGCGGGGAAGAAGTTCTTGGGCACGGAGCCGCCGAACACGTTCTCTTCAAAGATCATATCCTCCTGCTCGCTCTGGGGCTCGAAGATGATATGAACATCACCGAACTGGCCGCTGCCGCCGGTCTGCTTCTTATAGCGGCCCTGCTTGCGGACGGTGCTGCGGATCTTCTCACGGTAAGCGACACGGGGGGTGCTCAGCTCGGAATCCACGCCGAAGCGGGACTTCAGCTTGGCGCACAGCACGTCGATCTGGATATCACCGGCGCCGGAGATGACGGTCTGGTGGGTCTCGGCGTTGTTGGTGACGGAGAAGGTGGGATCCTCCTCGTTCAGCTTGTTCAGGCCGGTGCCCAGTTTCTCGATCTCCTGCTTGGTCTTGGGGGAGATGGCGCGCTCATAGCAGGCGGGAGCGAAGGCCAGAGGCGCGAACTTGACGTAGGTCTTGGGCTCGCACAGGGTGTCGCCGGTCTTGACCTTGTCCATCTTGCCGATGGCGCCGATGTCGCCGCAGCAGATCTCCTTGGTCTCCTCGGCCTTCTTGCCCTTCATGGTGTACAGGCGGCCCAGCTTCTCGGTGTTGCCGGTGGTCATGTTGTACAGGGACATATCGCTGGTGACCTTGCCGCGGATGACCTTGATCATGGAGAACTTGCCGTACTGGTCGGAGATGGTCTTGAACACGAAGGCGGCGGTGGTGCCGTTGGGATCGTAGGCCACCTCGATGGGGTTGCCGTCGTCGTCCTCAGCGGCCTCGGCGGGCATATCGGTGGCCACGGGCACCAGGTCCACGATGGTCTGCATCAGCATATCCACGCCCATGCCGGTGACGGCGCTGCCGCACAGCACGGGGCAGACGCTGCCCTCGCGCACACCGATCTTCAGGCCCTTGGCCATATCCTCGGCGGACAGCTCCATGGTCTCGAAGAACTTCTCCATCAGCTCCTCATCGGCGCCGGCGGCGGCTTCCATCAGCTCGGCGCGCAGGGCCTCCACCTCGTCGGCCATGTCGGCGGGGATGGCGCACTCGCCCTTGGCGTCGTAAGCCTTGTTGTGCAGCAGATCCACGATGACGGTGACAGCCTTGTTGGCGTCAGCCTTAGTGGCCACGATGGGGGCGATGGCGGTGCCGAACTTGCCCTTGACAGCCTCGACGCAGGAAGCGTAGTCGGCGTTGGCCTCTTCCACGCGGTTGATGAACATCATGCGGGGCTTCTTGCCCAGCATCTTCCAGGTACGCTCCATACCAACGGACAGGCCGTCCTTGGCGTTGCCCACGATGACGGCGCACTCGGCGGCGCGCAGGGCGCACACAGCCTCACCGGCGAAGTCGAAGTTGCCGGGGGCGTCCATCACGTTGATCTTCTTGCCCTTATACATGACGGGGGCGAAGGCCAGAGAGATGGAGATCTGGCGCTTGGTCTCCTCGGCGTCGTAGTCGCAGGTGGTGTTGCCGTCGGCGGTCTTGCCCAGACGGTCAATACCCTTGGTCATGTACAGCATCTGCTCTGCCAGAGAGGTCTTGCCGGAGCCGCCGTGGCCCAGCAGGGCAATATTGCGAATGTCGTTTGCAGTCATAATGTGTTGTGTCTCCCTTCAATTTGATCCAGCGCACGGGCGCTGCCGCGCGCAATACGCTCAACATGACGATTATAGCTCACTTTTTCAAGTCTGACAACCTTTATTTTTGATATTTGTATGAAAAATCCCGCGTACTGCGGGATTTTTCGTCAACTTATACAATGCGCATTTCCTTTTTCTGGTCAGGTCGACAAGGACACGAAAAGGAGCGGGCGAAACCGCCCGCTCCTCGTCTGTTCTGATGCTTGCCTTACGCCTTCTGATCGTCCCCGGACGTCTCCTCTTCCGGCTTCTCGCCGGACTCTTCATCGGGCTTTTCGCCCTCCTCCGGCTTCTCGTCGAAGTCCGGCATGGGGATGGGCTGGGATACGATGTTGATATGCTTGGCGGGAGCCTCGATGGTCTCCGGCACGCTGGGACGGAACAGCTTCTGCTCCGGCTCGCGGGTGGCGCCGTAGTTGTCCACCGTCTCGGGATCCCGTCCCTCGATAATGGCCATCATCTCCTGACCGGTGATGGTCTCCTTCTTCAGCAGGTACGCGGCGATCTTGTCCAGCAGCTCACGGTTGGCCTCCAGGATCTCCTTGGCTTCCTTGTGGCACTGGCGGATGATCTTGATGGTCTCCCGGTCAGCGGCGGCATAGGTCTCCTGGGCGCAGGACATGGAATAGGAGCCGTCCAGATACTGGTTCTGCACGGTACCCAGGGCCATCATGTCGAACTCCTCGCACATGCCGAACCGGGCCACCAGATTCCGGGCCATCTCCGTGGCCCGCTCGATGTCGTTGGCGGCGCCGGAGGTCATGGTGTTGCACACGATCTCCTCGCTGGAGCGGCCCGCCAGCAGGGTGCGGATCTCCGCCAGAATGTCCTCCTTGGACATGAGGAACTTCTCCTCCTCCGGCAGATGCAGCGTATAGCCCAGCGCGCCCTGGGTATGGGGCACGATGGTGATCTTGCTGACCGGCTGGGCGTTCTTCTGCTTGGCCGCCACCAGGGCATGGCCCACCTCGTGATAGGCGATGATACGCTTTTCCTGCTCGGTGATGACGGTGCCCTTCTTTTCGCTGCCGGCGATGACCAGCTCGAAGGAAACCAGCAGATCGTTCTGATTCACGGCGCGGCGGCCCTTGCGGACGGCCCGCAGGGCGGCCTCGTTCACCAGGTTGGCCAGATCCGCGCCCACGCAGCCTGCGGTGGCCTGGGCGATCTTCTCCAGATCCACGTCCTCCGCCAGCTTGATGGTGCGGGTATGCACCTGCAGCGTGGCCAGACGGCCCGCCAGGTTGGGACGATCCACGGTGATGCGCCGGTCGAAGCGGCCGGGACGCAGCAGCGCCTTGTCCAGCACCTCGGGCCGGTTGGTGGCGGCCAGGACGATGATGCCCTTGCTGGGGTCAAAGCCGTCCATCTCCGCCAGAAGCTGGTTCAGGGTCTGCTCCCGCTCGTCGTTGCCGCCGCCGAAGCGGCTGTCGCGGGTCTTGCCGATGGCGTCGATCTCGTCGATGAAGATGATGCAGGGCGCCACCTTGGCGGCCTCCTTGAACAGGTCGCGGACACGGCTGGCGCCTACGCCCACGAACATCTCCACAAAGCCGGAGCCGGAGATGGAGAAGAAGGGCACGCCCGCCTCGCCTGCCACGGCCTTGGCCAGCAGCGTCTTACCGGTACCGGGGGAACCCACCAGCAGCGCGCCCTTGGGCAGTTTGGCGCCGATGGCGGTATAGCGGCCGGGATTGTGCAGGAAGTCGATGATCTCCTCCAGCGACTCCTTGGCCTCGTCCTGACCGGCCACATCCTTGAAGGTGACGCCGGTGGATTTCTCCATATACACCTTGGCGTTGGACTTGCCCACGCTGCCGATGCCGCCGAAGCCACCGCCGCCGGACTTGCTGAGGAAGCGCATCACCAGCATGAACAGTCCCACCATAATGATGATGGGCAGCACATAGCTGGCCATGAACACCAGCACCGGGTTCATCTCCGCCTTATAGTAGCCGGTATAGGCCACGTTGTGCTCCTCCAGCAGGGGCAGGAGCTGGCTGTCGGACAGCTGGGCGGTGTACAGCGTCAGCTTGGCATCCTTGGACTGGGTATAGCTCTTGGGCTTTTCGGTGCTGTTCTCCTTGGCCTCCTCCGTGTAGGTATAGCCCTCCACGGGGGTGATGTAGATGGTGCTGTCCTTGAACAGGATCTCGTCCACCTGATCCTTCTCCACCATGTCGATCATCTGGCTGTACTTGATCTCGTGGCTGGAGGTCTTGTTGGCGGTGTTGCCGGAATAGGCGCTGATGTAGTTCATCGCCACCGTCAGCACCACCGCCCACAGCACCAGCGTCAGCACGCCCCGCAGCCGGTTGCTGTTCTTGTTGTTTTTGTTGTTCTTATTGTTATCTGCCATGGAATCCTCCTTGCAAGAGTGGAAGCATTCTAAGTATAAGTGCCAGTATACCACAAAAGCCGCCGCCTCACAAGCGGCACGTTGTCCCTTTTTCTGTAAAATTTCTATGAATCGGGCTTTATCTTGCCGCAGGGGTATGGTATAATCAATGCTGTATTGGTATCAACTGACGGAAGGAACGATCATCTATGAACGAACAAGCTGCCGCTCCCAAGCGCCGCCCCATGCCCGAGGCGGAGGCCGACGGCATTATCGAGGGCCGCAACGCGGTCATTGAAGCTCTCCGCTCCGGCACGGCCATCGACAAGATCTATCTGGCCAAGGGCGAGAGGGACAAGACCCTGGGCCACATCGCCTCCAAGGCCCGCGCCGCGGGCATCGTGGTGGTGGAGGCCGACCGCCGCAAGCTGGACAACATGTCCCGCACCCACGCCCACCAGGGCGTCATCGCCCTGGCCGCCGTCCGGGAATATGTGACGGTAGACAGTATCCTGCGCTCCGCCGCCGACAAGGGCGAGGCCCCGCTGCTGGTGGTGTGCGACGAGATCTCCGATCCCCACAATCTGGGCGCCATCCTCCGCACCGCCGAGTGTGCCGGTGCCCACGGCGTCATCATCCCCAAGCGCCGCAGCGCGGGACTGACCGCCATCGTGGCCAAGACCTCCGCCGGTGCCGTCAGCTATATGCCGGTGGCCCGGGTGGCCAACATCCCCTCCCTGCTGAAGGATCTGAAGAAGCAGGGCGTGTGGGTGTTCGGCACCGCTGCCGACGGCAACACCACCCTCTATAACGCCGACCTGAAAGGCCCCGCCGCCATCGTCATCGGCTCCGAGGGCGACGGCATGACCCGCCTGGCGGCGGAAAACTGTGATTTTCTGGTAAGCATCCCCATGAAGGGACACATCTCCTCCCTGAACGCCTCCGCCGCGGCAGCCATCCTGCTGTACGAGGCGGTACGCCAGCGGAGCTGAGAAAAGGATATCCATGCGCAGGCAAGACGAGGCACAACTGCATACCCCGCCCATCCCGGAGGATGAGGCGTTCACCCTGGAGTCCATCCTGGCCGAATACGGCAAGGGTGGGCGTCAGCCTGCCCAAACGGAGGAAGCCCCCCCTCCCCAGTCCGCGCCGGAGCCCATCCCGGAACCTGAACCGGAACCTGAACCGGAACCTGTCCCCGCGCCGGAGCCCGCGCCAGCGCCGGAACCGGAGGAGGAGATCACCACACGGCTGCCCAGGCCGGAGAAGAAGCACAAGAAGAAAAAGCCCCGGAAGAAGCAGGACACCGCGGAATTCCCGGTGATCCGCACCGCGCCGGAACCCACGCCGCCCCCGCCGAAGCCTGCGCCGGAGCCGGAGGAGGAGCTGCCGCCGGACCGGGTCTCTCTGAAAAACCTTATGTACGACACGGTGGATTCCGTGCTGGCGGAGAATGACGACGGCATCCTGGAGGAACCGCCCACCCTGCGTGAGCGGCTGCAGGAGCTGCTGAATCGCCGCCGTTCCCGGAAAAAGCCCCGCCCCCGCCACGATACCGAGCAGCTCTGGGAGGAGCCGGAGCGCCGCAGACCCGAGCCGGAGCCGGAACCGGAGCCCGACAGCGACGAGGCCTTCCGGGCGGAAAAGCGCCGGGTGAAGCATACCCGCCGCGCCCTGACCGTTCTCACCTTCCCGGTGGCGGCACTGCTGGCCCTGGCGATCCTGGACGGCCTGGGCTATATGCCCGCCCAGTGGCTGGAAAGCCCTCTGCTGCGCGCCTATGTGCCCTGCGGCATCCTGCTGATCACGGCGCTGCTGGCGGCGGACGTGTGGAAGCACGCCATCGATGAGCTGAAAGAACACCATGTGGCCAGCGCCCTGGGCGCGCTGCTGCTGACCCTTATCGTCGTTCTTGACGGCGTCGTGTCCGCCGCCGTCACCCAGGACAGCCACGTCCCCTTCGCCGCCACCGCCGCCCTTCTCCTGTGGATGGAGCAGTGGTCGCTGCTGCTGCGGGCCGAAGCCCGGCGCGAGGCGTTCCAACTGGTGAACGTAGGCGGTGAGCCCCCTTATGTGGCCTCCGTCACCGACGCCGGTGTCTGCAAGCAGAAGGGCCGCCTGTCCGGCTTCTATCATATGACGGACAAGCCCGATCCGGCCCGCCGCTGGCAGTGGTATCTCACCCCCCTGCTGCTCAGCGCCGCCACGGTGCTCTCCGCGGTGGTGTGTCTCTCCAACCAGTGTATGGAGCGCTTCCTGTGGGTCTGGTCGGCCCACCTGACGGTGGCGCTGCCCCTGTCCCTGCCGCTGACGGCGGCGCTGCCCTTCCAGCGGCTCCAGCACCGGCTGACCCGGGGCGGCAGCGCCCTGGCCGGTTACGCGGGAGCGCCTCCCCTCAGCCGTGCCCGCCAGTTGGTGGTGACGGAGAACGACCTCTTCCCTACCGGCACGGTGGCCTTCAACGGCTATAAGGTCTATGGCGAGGAGCGGGTCAAAATGCTCTCCTACGCCGCCGGGATGGCCCAGGCGGCCCATAGTCAGCTCTCTCCCCTGTTCCGTCAGCAGCTTGCGGCGGAGGGCGGCTTCTCCGCCCGGGTGGACGACCTGCGCTTCTGCGAGGAGGGCGGCGTCACCGGTATGATCCGGGGCGAGACGGTGGCCATGGGCAGCGCGTACTTCATGCGCAAGCAGAAGGTGGCCCTGCCCCACGACCTGAAGCTGCAGACCGGCGTATTCCTGGCCATCGACGGTGTGCTGGGCGCTATCTTCGTCATCAAGTACCAGCCCTCCCGCAACGTGGACTGGGCCCTGCGGGCCATGCGCCGCGCCGGACTACGGCCCGTGCTGGCCGTCCGCAGCGGCAACGTGACCCCCGGCCTTCTCAAGCGGAAGTTCGGCGTGGACTGCAAGCCCCTCTACCCCAATGTCTCCGCCCGTCTGGCGCTGTCCGACGTGATGGAACAGCAGGGTGAAGCCCCCAACGCCGTCATCTACCGGGAGGGGCTCATGCCCCTGGCCGAGGCCGCCATCGGTTCCCGCCGCCTGCGCAGCGTCGTCAGGACCGGTACCTGGCTGTGCTATGCCGGTGCGGTGGTGGGCCTGCTGCTGACCTACTATCTCACCTCCGTGGGCAGCTACGGCACCCTCTCTCCCCTGTACATGCTGGCCTTCCTGGCCCTGTGGCTGCTGCCCACGCTGCTGCTCAGCGGTCTTGCCAAGCGGTTCTGATGAAATCCGTGGCGCGCAGCGGCACACCATCGCTTTTCGCTTGTAAGCATAAAAAAGTCACGCGGCGCTGCCGCGTGACTTTTTATGCTTACTTTTTAGCCCCACAACGTGGTCAGCATGGGAATGACCTGCTTCTTGCGGGACATGACGCCCGGCAGAAACACCGTGTTGTCCTTGGGCTCCGCGGCAAAGGCGTTGCGGATGACCTCGTCGCTGCCGATGTACAGCAGTTGGGTGCCCTCCTGCAAAACATCCGTCAGCATCAGGATCACCATGTCGTAGCCGTGCTCCTGCCGCATCCGGCGCATGGCCTTCAGCAGATCGTCCTTGCGCTCCATCAGGTGCTCGGAGTTGATGCACGTCACCTGACCCACGCCCAGATTCTGCTCGGCGATGTGGAACTCCTTGAAGTCGCTGCGCAGCAGCTCCTCGGCGGACTTGCCGTCCACCGCGCCGGCGGCGAACAGCTCACGGCCCAGCTCATCCAGGGACACACGGGCCATGCGGGCCAGCCGCTCGGCCATGGCGATGTCCCGCTTGGTGCAGGTGGGGGACTTGAACATGACCGTATCCGACAGGATGGCCGCCGCCATCAGGCCCGCCATATGGGGCGAGGGCATGACGCCGTGCTCCTGATACATGGAGGTGATGATGGTGTTGGTGCTGCCCACCGGCTCGTTGCGGACGTTGATGGGCTGCCGGGTCTGGATATCCGCCAGACGGTGGTGATCCACGATGGCCAGGATCTCCGCCTGCTCGATGCCCGGCACGGTCTGGGACAGCTCGTTGTGGTCCACCAGCACCACCTGCTTGCGCCGCGGGCGCAGCAAGTGGTAACGGGACAGGGTGCCCACGACCTTCTCCTCCTCGTCCAGCACGGGGTAGCAGCGGTAGCGGCTCTTCAGCACCACCTCGCGGACGTCGTCGATATAGTCGTCCAGATGGAAGCAGATCAGGTTCCCCGTGGCGCAGGGCCGGGAAATGGGAATGGCCTGATAGATCAGCCGGTGGACGCGGCTGGCGTCAAAGGGAGTGGAGATGATGCAGGTCTTGCCCGCGTCCTTGATCCACTCCGGATCCACATCCGTCTGGCACAGGATCAGGCAGGACACCTGCATGTCCAGCGCACGGCGGATCATGTCCGGCTGGCTGCCGCACAGCACGATGCTGTCGGAGCTGTCGAACAGCAGATTCTCGCAGCTCTGGGGCAGGGCGATGGACACGCTGCCGGACAGGGTATCCACCAGGTCGCCGCCCTCGCCCACGACGCGGCCCTCGATGACGCTGAGGAGGTTGAACATGGGCACCTCCTCCACCACCGGGTTGGCGATGGTATTCAGGCTGAAGGTGGCGATGTCACCGGCGGACAGCATGCCGTACAGCGTGCCGTCCTCGTTGGTGACGGGGATGGCGGAGATCTTCTGATTGCGCATCAGCTGCCACGCCCGATCCATGGTGACGGAGGCGTCCAGGCAGGGCGGCCGGTCAAAATCCAGATCACGCACCTGCGTGCGGACGTTCTGGATCAGCCGGGGCGGCTTGAAGCCGAAGCGCTTCAGCATCCGGTTGGTCTCGTCGCTGATGGCGCCCAGGTGCACCGCCACATACTCCTTTTCGCCCAGCGCGTTCTTCAGCGCGGCATAGGACATGGCGGCCACGATGGAATCCGTGTCGGGATTGCGGTGTCCGGTCACATAGATCTCGTTCATATCGGTCAAACTCCTTTTACCGAAAAGTCTTTTTTCTTAGCTGCTATTATAGTGCAGGCCGTGCCGTTGGTCAATGGTCTTGATTTACAGAAAAAACCATGTTATCATTAAATTTAAGTAAAGAAATCACAGAAAATGAGGGCTCTATGTATCACAACCACCACATTCACGAGACAAAGCATCTGAAAGAGGCCAACCTTCTGCAGGAGGAGAAATACCGCCACCTGACCGCCGACCCGGTGGGTAAGCTGGTGTGCGAGATGGCGGTGCCCACCATCATCTCCATGCTGGTAACGGCGGTGTACAACCTGGCGGACACCTTCTTCGTGGGCCTGATGCACTCCAACGCGGCCACCGGCGCGGTGGGCGTGGTCTTTTCGCTGATGGCCATTATCCAGGCCACCGGCTTTTTCTTCGGCCAGGGCAGCGGCAACTACATCTCCCGCCAGTTGGGCCGCCACGAGACCGAGGACGCCGAGACCATGGCCATCACCGCCGTGACGCTGGCCTTTTCCATGGGCGTGGTGGTGCTGATCCTGGGCCAGATCTTTCTGCAGCCCCTGGCCCGCCTGCTGGGCTCCACCGACACCATCCTCCCCTACGCCTGCGACTATCTGCGGATCATCCTGCTGGGCGCGCCGTATATGACCGCCTCCTTCGTGCTGAACAATCAGCTCCGCTTTCAGGGCAGCGCCATATACAGCATGATCGGCATCGTGGCCGGTGCCGTCATCAACGTGGGCCTGGATCCCCTGCTGATCTTCACCTTCCAGATGGGCATCAGGGGCGCGGCCCTGGCCACCATCATCGGCCAGCTCTTCTCCTTCGGCCTGCTGCTGTTCGGCTGCACACGGGGCGGCAACCTGCGGCTCCACCCCAGCAAGATCCGCTTCACCCGCCACATTTTCAAGGAGATCCTCCGGGGCGGCTTCCCCAGCCTGTGCCGCCAGAGCCTGATGGCCATCTCCACCATCTGCCTGAACACCGCCTCCGGCCTGTACGGCGACGCGGCCATCGCCGCCATGAGCGTGGTGAGCCGGGTCATGACCATGGCCAACTCCGCCCTCATCGGCTTCGGCCAGGGCTTCCAGCCGGTGTGCGGCTTCAACTACGGCGCCAAGCTCTATGACCGGGTGCGGCAGGGCTTCCGCTTCTGCGTCAAGTGGGGCACCCTGTTCCTGGTGGTGGCCTCCATCGTGGGCTATGCCTTCGCGCCCCAACTGGTGGCCATCTTCCGGGACGACCCGGAGGTGGTGGCCTTCGGCACGGTGGCCATGCGGTGCCAGTGCCTCACCTTCCCCCTGGCGGCCTACGCCCTGGTCAGCAACATGATGACCCAGACCATGGGCAAGACCGTGCCCGCCACCATTCTGGCCGCCGCCCGCCAGGGCCTGTTCTTCATCCCCGCCGTGCTGCTGATGCCCCTGTGGCTGGATCAGCTGGGCGTGCAGTTGGCCCAGTCGGTGGCGGATGTGCTGTCCTTTGCCCTGACACTGGTGATGATGCGCCGGGTGTTCCGCAACCTGCGCGCGGAGGAAAACGCCGCCACGCTGCTGCGCCACCAGCGGACGAGCGACCCCTATCCTGCGGAAAATGTCACGGAAATGCCGGAAACGCCCTGATACCCCCTTTACAGATGCCGTTTTTCCGGATATAATAGTTTGGTTACTGAAATTTACGATATAAGGAGATCGACACATATGGCCGTTATCGAATACGATGATTATAAGCAGAAGCTGCTGGCGTTGGAGCCCACCCTGGGCGAGCTGGAAAAGGCCCTGGGCATTCCCAAGGCCCGCGAGGAGCTGTCCGCCCTCCAGAAGGAGACGGAGCAGGACGGCTTCTGGAACGATCTGGAGCGCAGCCAGAAGGTGAGCCAGCAGATCAAGCGTCTGGAGAACAAGATCAAGAAGCATGACCGTCTGGTCAGCGAGTGGGAGGATACCCTAACCCTGTGCGAGATGGCCCAGGAGGAGGACGATGCCTCCCAGCTCCCCGACGTGATGGAGGGCTACGAAAAGCTCCAGAAGGAGATCAGTGAGCGCCGTCTGGCCGCCCTGCTCTCCGGCGAGTATGACGCCAACAACGCCATCCTCACCTTCCACGCCGGTGCCGGCGGCACCGAGGCCCAGGACTGGACGGAGATGCTCTACCGCATGTACACCCGCTGGGCCGAGCGCCACGGCTATACCTATCAGCTCATGGACTACGAGGCCGGTGAAGAAGCGGGCATCAAGTCCGCCACCATTCTCATCGAGGGCGAGAATGCCTACGGCTACCTGAAGAGCGAGAACGGCGTCCACCGTCTGGTGCGCGTCTCCCCCTTCGACGCCAACGCCCGCCGCCAGACCAGCTTCGCCGCCCTGGAGGTCATGCCGGAGCTGGCCGACGACAGCGAGATCGAGATCCGGCCCGACGAGATCGAGATGCAGGCCTGCCGCTCCTCCGGCGCAGGCGGCCAGCACATCAACAAGACCTCCTCCGCCGTCCGCCTGACCCACCTGCCCACCGGCATCGTGGTGTTCTGCCAGACGGAGCGCAGCCAGTTCCAGAACCGCGACAACGCCATGAAGATGCTGAAGGCCAAGCTGGCGGAGCTGAAGCTGCAGCAGCACGCCGAGAAGATCAGCGACATCAAGGGCGTGCAGATGAAGATCGAGTGGGGCAGCCAGATCCGCTCCTATGTGTTTATGCCCTACACCCTGGCCAAGGACACCCGCACCGGCTACGAAATGGGCAACATCCAGGCGGTGATGGACGGCGATATCGACGGCTTCATTAACGCCTATCTGACCGCCGCCGCCAACGGTGAGCTGAAATAAAAAACAGTATAAAAAAGTACGCTGTGCTTTGCACAGCGTACTTTTTTATACTCGGTACACGTCCTTCTCCGTGACGATGAGGTCGAACCGCTTGTCGTGGGGCTCCATGGGCACCTCCTCCGACAGCAGCTTTTCCCGGCACAGCAGCGCCGCCGGGCCGTGATAGCGGTCAAAGAACCGGTCGTAGTAGCCGCCGCCCTGTCCCAGCCGGTCGCCCCGCAGGTCACAGGAAAGGCACGGCGTCGCCACAAAGCCGATGTCCTCCACTGTCAGCAGCGGACAGTCCTCCACCGGCTCCAGAATGCCGTAAGCCCCCGGCTTCAACTGCGCCAGCGACGTTACATGGCACAGGGCCATGCTGTGCGCCGCGCCGCACCGGGGCAGGCATAGGGTCTTTCCGCTGTCCAGCACGTCCCGCAGCAGCGCCGTGGTGTCGATCTCCCGCTCCGTGCCCACAAAGGCGAATACCACCTTTGCCGCCCGATACTCCGGCAGCTCCGTCACGCGGCGGCAGATGGCCGCGGCGCTCTCGTCCCGATAGCTCTGGGGCAAAATCCGCTCCATAGTGCGCAGCTTCTTCCGCAATGCCGCTTTCTGTTCCGCAACGGTCATCTCCCGCTCCTCCCTGGTGGAGCGCTCCGCCTTCTGGCGGCGGGCGATCTCCATCATCCGCTCATACATCTCGTCGCCCACGCACTTGCGGGCATACTGGCACCACTGCACGCAGCTGAGGGCGTCGTTGTACGCCACAAAGCCGCACTTGTCGCAGGTCACCTGGGTGTCGGTGGAAAATATCTCGATGGTATTGCCGCACACCGGGCAGGTTTTCTCCCGGATGGTAGGGGTGCGGGGCTTCCCCTGACAGCCGTCCATGATCATGGTCTTGTCCTCCTTTGCTTCAGTAGAGCAGCCGCCGTCCCGGCTCACCCGCCGGGAAGAAGTCTGTCTCCTTCACAGTATGCCCCTTTTCCAGCACCAGAAACTGCGTTTCCCACCGGCCGGCCACCAGATTTTCCAGCACCCGGTTGCTGCCGGTCACATAGTCCAGATCGCAGCGGATCAGGTCGGCGCACTGCTGCATCTCCGCCACGAAGTCCTCGGCATAGCAGTCGTACACGCCGGTGTCGATCATGTCGGCGTGGTGATAGCCCTCCATAAATCCGCCGAAGATGGAGGTGCCGATCTCCATGCCGTACCGGCGGCAGATCTCATCCTTGAAGGCCGCCACCGAGTGTTCGCCCCGGTCGCAGTCCCGAAAGTAGATGTGGCCCTCCTGCTTGGCGTCGGCGCGCAGGGTGTCGTCGGTCTGCAGCATCATGGTGACGCAGTCGTCCATTTTCGGCAGCACCACCCGGCAGGGCAGGGTCACGCCCTCCCACACGCCGCCGCAGCTGCACACGCAGGACAGCATCGTGGTGATGTTCTCCGGCAGCTCCGCCATGGTGCGCAGCAGCGTCTCATGCATCACCGCGGGCTCCTTGTGGTTCTCCCAGCTCAGCTCCCGCACCGGGAAGTCCGTCCCCAGCTTCTGCTGGGCCGCGTCCAGATGATGCCGCACCGAGGCGCAGCACAGGATCAGCGTATCTTTCTTGTCCAAGGCAAACGCCTCCTTACAAAATCCATAACCTCCGGCCGGGCCGGAGGTTATGGCGATTATCTCTTACTTCGCCTTCCGCAGGAAGCCGAACCACATGGTGAAGCCCACGAACAACCCGCCCAGGATGTTGCCCAGCGTCACAGGGATCATATTCCCGGTGAAGTAGGCACCCCAGGTCAGGGCGTCCAGATTCAGGCCAGCCTCCGCGGCAGCGGCCGCGTAGGCGGGTACGGTCTTGGCAAACAGGCCCATGGTGCAGTAGGTCATGTCGGCGATGGAGTGGTTGAAGCCGCAGGTGACGAAGAACATCACCGGGGCCCACGCGCCGATAAACCGGCCCATGGTGTCCTTGGCGCCTAGGCTCAGCAGCACGCCGATGGTCACCAACACGTTGCACAAAAAGCCCATGAAGAAGGCATTCTGGAACGGCATGGTCATCTTGCCCAGGGCCACCTTCATGGCGTACACGGCCAGGGCGTTGCTTCCGGCGGACAGCCAGCCAAACTTGGCGCACAGCACCGCCACCAGCAACGAGCCGATGAAGTTGCCGATATACACAAACAGCCAGTCCTTCAGCATGGCGGCCACGCGCACCTTCTTCTCCAGCACGCTGATGAAGATCAGCGTATTGCCGGTGAACAGTTCCGCGCCGATCAGGATCACCATGCCCAGGCCGAAGGCAAACAGCAGTCCGGAGATGGCCCGGATGGTGCTGTTGTTGTCAAGGCCATAGCTGGCCATGTTGGTCACGCAGGAGGGGAAGGCGATCAGCATACCGGCCAGCACGCCCAGCAGCAGCATTTTGCTGATGGGCAGGCTGCTCTTCTTCACGCCGGCCTCGGCGTAGTTGGCCGCGATCTCGGCAGGAGCAAACAGATTCATGGTCAGCCCTCCTTACGCCAGCGTGCGCTCGGCGGCCTCCACCACATGACCGATCAGCACGGAGGTGGTCACAGCGCCCACGCCGCCGGGCACGGGGGTGATGGCCTCGACAATGGGCTCCACCTCGGCGAACACGGCGTCGCCCGCCATGCCGCCCTTGCCCTTGGAGGTCACCTTGTCGGGATCCCAGTTCATGGACACGTCGATGACGATCTGGCCGGGACGGACATAGTCCTTGGTCAGGCTCTTCAGCACACCTGCGGCGGACACCAGAATGTCAGCCTCGCGGGCCACTTCCTCTACGTTCTTGGTCTTGGTATGGCACACGGTAACGGTGGCGTTCTTGCCCAGCAGCATCATGGCGGCGGGCTTGCCCACTACCAGAGAGCGGCCGATGACCACGGCCTTCTTGCCGGTGCAGTCGATGCCGTAGTAGTCCAGGATCTCCATGCAGGCCTGGGGGGTGCAGGGGGCGAAGCCCAGCTTCTTGCCCATGAACACACCGGCGTTGGACAGGTCGGTCATGGAGTCGATATCCTTGCAGGCGGCCAGATGGTTGCAGATCTCGTCCTGATCCGCCTTCAGATGCTTGGGCAGGGGGCGGAACAGCAGGCAGCCGTGGATGCTGTCGTCGGCGTTGATGGCCTCGATCTGGGCGATCAGCGCCTCCTTGGTCACGTCCTCCGGCAGCAGGAACTTCACCACGTCCACGCCGATCAGCTCGGCACGGGAGGTGGCGCCCTTCTCATAGGACAGGTCGGAGGGATTCTCACCGCAGCGGACGATGGCCAGCTTCGGCATCACGCCCTTTTCCTTCAGCGCCGCCACGCGCTGCTGCAGCTTCTCGTTCATGGCGGCGGTGACTTCTTTACCCAGTAATTGCTTTGCCATATTCTTTTCCTCCCTTATTTGAAGAAACCGGCCTTGACGGTCTCAAAAATGCCGTCGGCCTTCTTGCCGTACACGTCCAGCATGGTCAGGCACTTGGCGTTCATCTCCTCCGCCACCTCGCGGTTCTGCAACGTCTTGGTGTTGATGAACACGTTCAGGGACGCCGCCTGCAATGCCGCCTTCACAATAGTGGCGCCGCAGCCCGCGTCGGACACTGCCAGGCGGGAGCCCTTCGCGGCGAACACCTCGATGGCGTCGATGGCCTCACAACACAGCTCCATGATGTGCATGGGCACCTTGCAGGCGGTGATGGTGGCCTCCTCCATGATGCGGGGCCGGTCGGGATCGTCCTTGGGGATGCCGTAGGCGTTGGCCAGCGGGATAAATCCCTCGGCGTCGGCGGGCACCTGATCCAGCAGCTCGGTCTGGAGGGCGTCGCACTTCTTCTGCAGGGCGATGATCTCCGCCTCCACGTCGGCGTACTTCTTCTTGCCCACGGTCAGAGAGCCGACCATGTTGCCCAGGGCGGTACCGATGGCGGCCACCAGCGCGGACGCGCCGCCGCCGCCGGGAGCAGGCTCGTTGGAAGCCAGAACCGTGACGAACTCACGGCAGGATTTGGTGGTATAATCCATAGTTTTCTCCTCGTTATGATCCGGTGAAAAATTTTCTCTCAAGCGGAAAAGCTCCGGCGGCTTGAAGCCGCCGGAGCTTTCTTGTATGCAGTCAGGCTACAAGCCTTCTTGGCAGCAAAATCAAAGATTTCATGCCAGTTTTTTAAAACAGGCCGCTGACCTTTCCGGTCTCGGTGTCCACGTCGATGCGGCGATAGGCGGGGTTGGCCGCGGTGCCGGGCATCATGGAGATGGTACCGGCCATGGGGCACAGGAACTTGGCGCCGCCGTATTCCAGAATGTCGCGGACAGCCAGACGCCAGCCGGTGGGCACGCCCTTCTTGGTGGGATCGTCGGACAGGGACAGATGGGTCTTGACCATCATGGTGCAGTAATCGGCATACTTGGGATCGCTCTCGAAGCGCTTGGCCTTCTCCACCGCCAGAGGCGCCCAATCCACGCCATCAGCGCCGTAGACCTCCTTGGCGATCAGCTCGACGCGCTGACGCAGAGGCATATCCAGGTCGTACAGGAACTTAACGTTCACGGGCTCCTCGCAGGCCTCCACAACGGTCTTGGCCAGCTCGATGGCGCCCTCGCCGCCGAAGCGCCAATGGTTGGACTCGGCGCAGCGGATGCCGCGCTCCTGGCACAGCTTCTTCAGCAGAGCGATCTCGGCGTCGGTATCGGTATAGAAGCGGTTGATGCAGACCACAGGGTTGATGCCGGACTTCTTGATGGTGTTCACATGGTGGAACAGGTTGCAGGTGCCCTTCTCCAGCAGCTCCAGGTTCTCCTCGGTGTACTCCTTGGGCAGGGGGGCGCCGGGGGTGACCTTCGGGCCGCCGCCGTGCATCTTCAGGGCGCGGACAGTGGCGACCAGCACGGACACGTTGGGAGTCAGGCCGCTGAGGCGGGTCTTGACGTTCCAGAACTTCTCGAAGCCGATGTCGGCGGCGAAACCGGACTCGGTAACATGGTAATCAAACAGCTTCAGGGCCAGACGGTCGGCGATGACGGAGGACTGGCCGATGGCGATGTTGGCGAAGGGACCGGCGTGGACCAGAACGGGCTGGTGCTCCACGGAGTAGCACATAGTGGGGTTGATGGTGTTGCGCATCCAGGCGGTCATAGCACCGGCAACCTCCAGATCCTCGCAGGTGACGGGCTCGCCGCTGCGGGAGTAAGCCACAACGATCTTGCCGATACGCTCACGCAGATCCTTCAGGTCACGGGCCACAGCCAGAATGGCCATCAGCTCGGAACCCACGGCGATGCCGAACTTGGACTCCATCATGAAGCCGTCCAGACGGCCGCCGATGCCGATGATGATGTTGCGCAGGCCCTGGGCGCAGAAGTCCATGACCCAGCCCATCTCAATGCGCTTGGGGTCGATGTCCAGACGCTTCAGACCCTTGGCAGCCAGCCACTCGTCGTTGTTGTTGCGTTCGTGCTGCATACGGGCGTTCAGAGCCACCATAGCCAGGTTGTGGGCGTTCATGATGTCGTTGATGTCGCCGGTCAGACCCAGAGAGAACTCGGTCATGGGCATCAGCAGGGCGTTGCCGCCGCCTGCGGCGGTACCCTTGACGTTCATGGTGGGGCCGCCGGAGGGCTGACGCAGGGCGCCGCCCACGTTCAGGCCCAGCTTGCCCAGGCCCTCGATCAGGCCCAGGGACACGGTGGACTTACCCTCGCCGAAGGGGGTGGGGGTGATGGCGGTGACTTCGATGAACTTGCCGTCGGGCTTATCCTTCAGGCGGTTCATGACCTTGATGAAGTCGATCTTGGGGGTCTTGCCGTAGGGAATGATCTCCTCAGGCAGCAGGCCCAGCTTCTC
Source organism: uncultured Oscillospiraceae bacterium (assembly GCA_934589145.1). Lineage (GTDB taxonomy): Bacteria > Bacillota > Clostridia > Oscillospirales > Oscillospiraceae > Vescimonas. The sequence continues at coordinate 28,093 of CAKTNW010000020.1, forward strand.
GCGGAAATACTCCACGGGGGGCAGTGCCTTTTCCGCCTCCTCCGCGATCTGCCAGTCCTTATAGATGGTGGGATCCAGCGTCACGCGGCCGTTGGCGTCTACATACTTGCCGTCTTTGAATTCGATTGCCATGGGTTATCCTCCTTGTTATCCTCAGGTCGTCCCTGAATAATGAATGAATGTATCCTGCGGCGCCCTGTGCGCCGGGGGTCACTGGGTGATCTGGGCGCTGCGGCGCACCACCTCGGTGGCCTTGTCCCGCAGCATCTGCTGGCGGACGACGGTCAGAAAACCGTTGTCGAAATAGGGCTTGAGATCCTCCGCGCTCATGTGGTTGTCGGCGCAGATCTGCTCGATGGCGGCGTTCATCTCCTCCTCGGTGACGGTCAGGTTCTCCAGCTGGGCGATCTTCTCCACCGCCTTCTGGGTGCGGAAGGCCTCCAGCGCGTCGGGACGCATATCCTCCCGCAGCTTCTTCTCGTCGCTGCCGGTGAACTGGCAATATGCCTCCAGCGTCAGGCCCTTCTGGGCCAGCTGGGCGGTCAGGGTTTCCATCTGGGCCTCCACCATACGATCCAGCTCCTCGTCAGAGGGCTGCTCCTCCACGGTGGCGGCGGCCTGATGCATCAACTGCCAGCGCAGCTCCTGCTCGGCCCGCTCGTTATAGTAGTCCTGCAGGGCGCGGCCCATGTTCTGGCGCATCTGCTCCATGGTGTCGCACTGGCCGATCTCCTTGGCGAAGGTGTCGTCCAGCTCATAGCTGGAGTGGGTGCGGATCTCGTGGACGTGGCAGTGGAACTCGGCAGGCTTGCCTGCCAACTCCGGGGCGTGATACTCGGTGGGGAACGTGACGGTAACGGTCACATCGTCGCCGATGTTGGCGCCCACCAACTGCTCCTCAAAGCCGGGGATAAACATGCCGCTGCCCAGGGTCAGGGTCTGCTTCTGGGCGGTGCCGCCGGGAAACTGGATGCCCTCGGAAAATCCGGCATAGTCCAGCACCAGCTCGTCGCCCGCGGCGGCGGCGCGGCCCACAACGGGCACGATACGGGGATTGGCCTGCAGGAGGCGCTGCAGCTGGCGGTCGATATCCTCCGCCGTCACATCCACATGCTCCAGCTTGCCCTGCAGGTTCAGATAGGTAAAGCTCATTCTGTTTATTTCCTTTTCATCTCTTGTCGGATGGCGGAGATGAGAATATCCCCCGCCACCACGCGATCCTCCGCCGAAAAGTCGGAGGCAAAATTGTCGGAGTACAGGATCTGGCTGGAGGGCGGGAATTCCTCGTCCCCGGCGTAGATCATGATCTGCATCCGATAGCCGCCCAGGAAGCCGAAGCCATAGCCCGCGTCGCCGTGGGACAGCTTCTCTCCGCCCATCCGCTGGCAGGCGGCGGCGAAGGCGGGCACCTGGGTGCCAAAGGTGAAGGCCGCCCGTGTCAGGCAGCGGCCCGTATAGGGCGTGATGTACAGCTCGCCCCAGGGCATCTCCCGGAAGGTCTTATAGCCCAGCGACAGCGCCGCCTGCCGTCCCTCCAGCAGATACCGCAGCAAAAAGGTCTGGCAGGGCAGGTTCGTCAGCGCGAAGGCATCCTCCCGATCCGCCGTGATGGCATATTCCGGCCACGCGATACGGTAGGTGCTGTTCAGCAGCTGTACCGTAAAGCAGCCGTCCTCGAAGGACACGCCGCAGCGCTTTGCCGCCTCCTGGGGGTCAAGCTTCTCAAAAAGTGCCAGATAATGGGAAAACGGCACCTCTTCTTTGTTGTTTTGTATCTCCATCGGTCACTCCTGTACGCTGGACGGGAACAGCTCCTTGTTGGTATGGGGCAGGAAGCAGGCCGCCACGAATTCCTCCATGTACTTCGGCTCGGTGGACAGCTCCAGATACGTCATGTTGCTGGCCAGCTCGTGCACCTTCTCCTCCGCCGCGTTGGACAGCGCCAGCGCATACGCGCCCGCCAGCGAGGAGTTGCCGATATACTGGAACAGCGCACGATCCACATCCGGGAACATGCCGATGCGCACGGCGTTCTCCATATTGATGCCGCTGCCGATGCCGCCCGCCACATAGATGTGCTCCAGCACGGACACGTCCATGTCCAGAGAGGACAGCATGATATGGATGGCGGAGAAGATCGCGCCCTTGGCCCGGATGAAGCACTCGATATCCACCTCGGTGATGGCGATCTCCCGGCCGGTGTCGCTCTCGTTGCTGAAGGCCAGCACATAGCGGCCCATGCCGTGCTCATCACGGAGGATACGGCGGTTCTCCCGCACGAAGTGACCCTTGGCAGAGATGGCGGAGGTGCGGTACAGCTCGGCGATCACGTCGATGATGCCGCTGCCGCAGATGCCCACCGGTTTTTGACCGGCCTTGCCCACGATGGACAGGGTGGGCTCCAGCGTCTCCCGGTCGATGGTCACGGCCTCCACCGCGCCGTCGGTGGCGCGCATGCCGCAGGAGATGTCGCCGCCCTCAAAGGCGGGGCCTGCGGAGCAGGCGCAGGACATCATGAAGTCCCGGTTGCCGAACACGATCTCGCCGTTGGTGCCAAGGTCGATGAACAGAGAGAACTCGTCCTTGTCCCAGATGCGGCTGGTCAGCGTACCGGCGGTGATATCGCCGCCCACATAGGAGCCGATATTGGGCGCCAGCACCACCTTCGCGTCGGGATTGGCCACAAACCGAATGTCTCCGGCCTTCAGGCCGTCCCAGTGGAAGAAGGTGGGGATGTAGGGCTCCATCCGCACGGGATCGGCGTCCACCCCCAGCAGCAGATGGTTCATGGTGGTGTTGGAGGCCACGCAGCACCGCAGGATGCGGTCGGCGTCCACCTTGGCGCTGGCGCACAGGGCCCGCGTCAGGGGCTGGAGGGTCTCCTCCACGATGGCCTTCTGCAGGCGCTCCACGCCGCCGGGCCGTCCCTGCTCCACGATGCGGTTGATGACATCCGCGCCGTAGCGAATCTGGCCGTTGCCGCCGCTGCCCTTGGCCAGCAGCTTGCCGGTTTTCAGGTCGGTGATCACCGCCGAAACGGTGGTGGTGCCGATGTCGATGGCAAGGCCGCACATGGGCTGGGGCTCATCGGCATTCCGCACGTCCATGGCCTGGAACACGCCGTCTTTCAGCGTACCGGCCACGGCCACATGGAAGCCGCTTTCACGCAGCACCCGCGCCAGCTTATGTACCGTGGGATAGCTCAGGCGCACCTTTTCGCAGCCCAGCGCCGCCTCCAGCGCCATGGTCAGCCGCTCGGTATCGGGCATGGTGTCCTCCAGCGTGGGCTCCTCCATGGTGACCTCCGTCTCCACGAAGTCGTTGCTGAAATCCACGCCCGCCGCCTTCAGATCCTCCTCCAGCCGGGTGAAGATGGCCACCTCCTCGCCGGTGGACAGATCCGCGGTCTTCATGCGGCTCTGATAGGCGGAGGCGATGTCCGGCACCATCACGGTCACGTCGGAGCTGACCTTGCTGGCGCAGCTCAGACGCCAACCGGCGGCGTAGTCCTCATCGGTGATGTGGCTGGTCTGCAGACCCTCCACGGTGCCCTCCAGCAGCTTCACGCGGCACTTGCCGCAGGAGCCGTTGCCGGAGCAGGGCGCGTCGATGGCCACATTGGCGGCACGGGCTGTTTCCAGCAGCGTTTCGCCGGGCGCGGCGGTGGCCGTCACCGGCGTCGCGCCGTTTTCAAAGGTAAAGATGACCTGATACATATCGTTCTCCTTGGGGTCGCGTTTTCCTGTGAGGGCGGCGGATGCCGCCCCCACAGAGGGGTTTGGTTACATCAGGGGCTCCATGCCCAGCACAGGATGATTCTTCTCCGTCAGGAAGTTCATCAGCTCGTCGCAGTCGGTACAGATGGTCTCGTCGGCGATCATGTCGCTGAAGTTGTCGATGCCATACAGCTCCTTGGCGGTCTTGTTGAGACGCTCCGCGATGTCGTCCTTCAGCTCCTTGGGCATCCACACGATGCGCTCGATGCCGCCCTCGGCGTGGATGAACTTCTTGGAGGCGATGAAGTGGCGGCCATGGCCCATATAGCCGGGGGTCTGAACGCCGCCGCCGGTGCAGGAGGCCAGCTCGCCGAAGGTCATGCCCACGGGGGTGGTGCCGCTGTACTCGCGGTTCACCACGATGAAACCGTTGGACATGGGCTCGATGCCGCAGATGCACTCGAAGCAGCCGCAGGAGGTCATGGGATCCTCCAGGATGGAGTACAGGGTGACGGACTCCACCGCGCCGTGCGTGGCGTTCTTCACCATCTCGTTGACGGACTCATAGGAGCCGGTACGCTCGTCCAGACAGCCGGTCTTTTCGATGGGCTGGGACGGACCGTTGGGGTTCAGCTCATAGGTGGCCTTGGCATCCAGCCAGGACACGGCGCCGCACAGGCCCAGACGCTCAGGCGTGACCACGCAGCAGTGGGCGGGGGCGAAGGACTGGCACAGGATGCAGGTATAGAACTGATCCACGGACTCGTCGGACATGGAGGCCAGACGGTCGTCACGCATGTTGTAGCGGGGCATTGCCTGCTCATCCAGCAGCTTCTTGGTCTCGGCCGCGTCGGTGATCAGGGTGATCTGGCACTTATCCACAACGGCGTCGAACTCATCCATGATCATGTGGTACAGCACCTCGCCGAAGTCCTTCATGCGCAGGCCCTTCTCAAAGGCGTCGTTGGACACGCGGACACGCAGCAGGTTGCGCTGGCCGGTGTGCATCACGCCCTCCATGTAGTTGAACCAGGCATGGATCTTACGCTCGATGACAGACTCGAAGTCGGGCTGCATCTTCTTGCCATACACCTCGATAAAGGTGCCCATGGCATATTCCAGATCGCCGGAGTCGATGTCCGGGCCGATCAGCGTGATCTTGTGATCCTCCACCTCTTCGGCGTCCTTCATCAGGACCAGCTCACAGGTGGGGTTCTTGGCGGACCAGAACTCAGCCTTCACGTCGGCCTTGCGGATGATCTCGCCCTCGAACGCGGCGGAGAAAGCCACGGGGATGGGCAGCTCCTTGGACTTGATCTTGATGTTGCGCAGCTCCAGAGAGCGCTTCACGGTCTCGCCGTGATCCAGCACGGACTCCAGCGCGCCGGGCACCTGATTCTCGCCCAGGTCGATGTCCACCACCACGGGGAAGCCCAGGGCGATGGCGCCGGCACCGGCGGAGACCACCACGCTGTCGATGGCGCCGAAGGTGTTGACGAAGGCGGGCACGCGCTCCTTGGTGTAGGCCAGCAGGCCGGGCAGGTCTCCGGGCTGCACATTGCCGAAGATCAGCGCCGCGCGGATGGCCACGGTGACAACGTGGATGACGGCGGTCACGTCATGACCCAGGGGGATCACGCGGAACTCAAGACCCATCTTCACGCCGCCCTCGGCGCACTGCTCGATGACGTCGCCCACCATGAAGGTCATGATGCCCTTGGACTGATAGTCCTTGACCACCTTCACGGCGTCCTCAGGATTCTCGGCCTTGCCCAGCACCACGGCCACGCCGGGGATGTCGCCGGTGACCAGCGGCACGCCCAGAGAACGGATGATGGGATCGGGAACGAAGCCGATGCCGGGAACCGCTGCCTCTTCATAGGCGTCCTTGGGCTCCACGAACTTCAGGCCCTCGAGAATTTCAGCGCCCACGGCGGTGGCAAGACCGGCGTTCAGCGCCTGGCCCAGATCCTCCTGGTTGGTGATCAGGCTCTTCAGCACGCCCACGCAGGCGGGCAGGTCGCCCAGTGTTTTCACCTTCACGCCGGTGGCGGCGTAAATGGTGGGGAAGAAATATGCGGTATCAGGGAATGCGATCTCCTTGTCTGCGCCGTATTTGGCGATCGCGTCGTTGACGGCACCCTCCGTCAGGCCGGCCACGGCGTTGGAACCACCATAGATCAGGTCGGTCAATACGCTCATAATGTTGATCCTCCTCTATCAAAATTATAGAATATACAACACTTTCCCCCTCCGTCCCAAGGCGGAGCGAGATGCCGGGGATGCACTTTTCCCGCCGCCGCGATGCGGCGGCGGGAAAAGCGATAGGTTTTTTTACTCGTCCAGATAGCTGTCGGAATACAGCACATGGTTCTTGAAGATATCGCAGGACTTGATGGTCTCCATCAGCCGCAGATCGTTGGGGTTGACGATAGCGGAGGTCAGACCCTGCATCATGGCCATGGCCACCAGCGTGGAGTCCAGGATGGGACGGACAGCCTTGGGGGCGCCGTTGGAGTTGTTGGACAAACCGCCGGTGGACTTCAGGCCCTCGTCGGCGAACATCTTGATGGCGTTCAGCACGTCCATCTGCTTATCCTGCATGCCCTTGACCACCAGGAACAGGGGGTCGAACCACAGGTCGGAAGCGTCCATGCCCAGGCTCAGGCCGCGCTCCAGCATGTGGTGGCAGTGCATCATGCGCTCCTCGTTGTCCTTGGCGATACCGTCGGCGGAGCACAGGGCGATGACGATGGCGTCGTTGGCGGCAGCCAGATCGATGTTGGAGATACGGGAGCCGGCATCGGCGGAGTTGACGATGGGCTTGCCGTTGGTGCGGTTATAGACGTGGATACCGGCTTCGATGGCCTTCTTGTTGGC
>CAKTNW010000021.1 GCA_934589145.1 uncultured Oscillospiraceae bacterium
GACGTGGACGACGTGGACGCGGTGTTCAACTACGACGTGCCGGAGGAGAACGAGTATTACATCCACCGCATCGGCCGGACAGGCCGTGCCAAGCGCCACGGCGTGGCCTACACGCTGCTGAGCGATTTTCCCAGCCGCATGCGCCTGGACGATATCGTCCGCAACACCCGCAGCCAGGTGGTATCCGCCAAATTGGCCGACGACGGCAGTATCGTGACGGAGTAGGGCGGGGTGACCACACCCCGCCGCCCGGTGGACGGCGGCACCTATGGTGAACGGCGGTACCCAAGGCCCCCTCTGAGAGGGGGCTGTCACCGAAGGTGACAAGGGGAGAGAACAAGAGACATAAATTCTCTCCCTCCGTCATGACCTTACGGTCATGCCACCTCCCTCGTCAGAGGGAGGCGATTGATTGATACCTTCCCCCGCACCCCTTGAAAGGAGCATCCCATGAAACACACCAAACGACTTCTGGCGCTGGTGCTGGCGCTGTGCATGGCGCTGACGCTGGCGGCCTGCGGCCAGGCGGAGACGGAGCACATGACCGTCCGGGCCGCGCTGGTGGGCGCACCCAACACGCTGGATCCCGCTCGTGCCATCACCGAATCGGAAAAGACCGTGGCCGCCCAGCTGTTCGAGAATCTGATGAAGCTCAGCGCCACCGGTACCCTGACCGCCGGTCAGGCGTCCTCCTATTCCTATAAGGACAACATGGACGGCACCGAGACGTATACCTTTACCCTCCGCAATGACATCTACTGGTCGGACGGCCAGAAGGTCACCGCCGGCGACTTTGTTTATGCCTGGCAGCGGCTGGTGGATCCCGAGACAAAATCTCCCCACGCCTCCATCCTGAACATGGTGGCGGGCTATGCCGACGCGGTGGCCGGTGATCCGGCGGCCCTGCAGGTGTATGCCCCTGACGCGCGCACCTTTGTGGTGACCATCAGCGGCCACTGCTCCTACTTTTTGCAGGTGGTGTGTACGGCGGTGTCCACCATGCCGGTGCGCGCCAGCGTGACCCAAGTACCGGAGGTGGACACCACCACGAGTGATTCCTCCGGCGACAGCCAGAGCGCGGCAGATACCGCGGCGGAACCCGAGCCGCAGCCCGATTGGTCCATGTCCTCCGCCACGCTGCTGACCAACGGCCCATTTGCCGTTGTTTCGCTGAACGCCGACGGTCTGAGCGCCACCGCGGTCCCCAAATACTACGACGCCCGCCGCCTGGGCCCCGACCGGCTGGAGTTCACCTACGCCGATACCACCGAGTCTGCCATGGCCCTGTACGACAGCGGCGACGCCGACTTCGTGCTGGATGCCGGTGAGGCGGAGAACGCGGTGGAAGCGTCCTCCGGCAATGTCAGCACCGTGCTGGTAAACCAGATGGCCACCAGCCTCAGCGAGAGTGTGCGCCAGGCCATGTCCATGGTCATTGACCGCAACGCCCTGGCGGAGTCCGTCACGGCGGACGGCGAGGTGTACCGTGCCGCCGAGGGTCTGATCCCCTACGGTATCGTTACCTCCCAGGGCGAATCCTTCCGCCAGCTGAACGGCGCGGTGATCGACAACGACCCCGAAAAGTATCAGGAGCGGTGCGACGCCGCCAAGGAGCTGCTCAGCACCGCCGGCTATACCCCCAGCATGCTGGAGCATATGAACCCTGTCACGCTGCTGTACGAAAATACCGGCAGCAACGCCAAGGTGGCCCAGGCGCTGCAGACCGCGTGGCGGGATGTGCTGGGCGTCCGGATCTCCATCCGGGGCGTGACGCCGGAGGAGATGATGACCGTGCTGCGCAACGGCGAGTTCTCGCTGGTTCTGACCAATATCAACGGCGACCGCAACACCGCCCTTAGCTATCTGGGCCGCTTCAGCAGCAGTCAGCTGGAGAACTACGGCCAGTACTACTCCAACGCCTACGACATGCTGATCCGCACCGCCGCTAACTCCAGCAGTGACGAGGCCCGGGACGCCTATCTGGCGGACGCCGAGACCATGCTGCTTGACAGCGGCTATGTGATGCCCCTGTATAATGAGACGTACACCTGGCTGCTGCGGGATACCCTGACGGGCCTGCAGACCGACGGCATGGGGGTGTATTACTTCCAGAATGTGGTAAAAACATCGGCATAACAACAGAAACAAGACGACCGTCCGAGGGGACGGTCGTTTTGCCGCGTGGCGCGTGGAGGGCTTGACAAATGTCTGAAATCGGACTATAATCCGGAAGTCTGATTTCGGACAAAAGGGAGGACGCGCCATGGAACAGCGGACGTCCGCGCTGGCGGCATACAACGAGCTTTATAAGGAGCAGGACGACCTGTACCGGGCGGCGGCCCGGGGCTTCGGACTGTCCGACTGCGCTTTCTGGGTGCTGTACGCCCTGCGGGAGGCGGGACGGCCCCTGACCCAGAGCGGCGTGTGCGCCGCCGTGTACCAGCCCAAGCAGACGGTGCATTCCGCCCTGAAGAAGCTGATGGGGGAGGGCTATCTCCAATTGACGGAGGGCCGGGATCGCCGCAGCAAGTATCTGGTGCTGACGGAACGGGGCGAGGCGATGGTGCGCCGCACCATCGACCCGGTGATGGCGGCGGAGACGGCGGCCATGGACACCCTGACGGAGGGCGAAAGGGCGCAGCTTCTGGCACTGCAGCGCCGCTATAACGCCGCGCTGCGGCAATACCTGCCCCAGGCGGGGGAGCGGGAAAGGGAACAAAACGAGGAGTAGACCAATGAAAATGAAAATACAGTTATCTGATCACTTTACCTATAAAATGCTGCTGCGGTTCGTGCTGCCGTCCATTATCATGATGGTGTTCACCTCCATCTATGGCGTGGTGGACGGCCTGTTCGTGTCTAACTTTGTGGGCAAGACCCCCTTCGCGGCGGTGAACCTGGTGATGCCCTTCATCATGATCTTCGGCGGCATCGGCTTCATGTTCGGCACCGGCGGCAGCGCCCTGGTGGCCAAGACCATGGGGGAGGGGGACAAGCACCGGGCCAACCAGTACTTCACCATGATGATCGTGGTGACCCTGATCTGCGGCGTCATCATCTCCACCGTGGGCGTCATCTACATGGAGCCTATCTCCATTTTCCTGGGGGCCGACGAGGAGATGCTGGCGGACTGCGTGCTGTACGGCCGCATCGTGCTGGCTTTCAACACCGCGTTCATGCTGCAGAACGTGTTCCAGAGCTTCCTCATCGCGGCGGAAAAGCCCAAGCTGGGCCTGTGGATCACGGTGGCGGCAGGTGTCACCAATATGGTGCTGGACGCACTGTTTATGGCGGTGTTCCACTGGGGCGTGGCCGGCGCGGCTATCGCCACCGGCATCAGCCAGGTGGTGGGGGGCGTGCTGCCGCTGGTGTACTTCCTGCGGCCCAATTCCAGCCTGCTGCGGATGACGAAAACAAAGCTGGAGCTGCGGCCCGTCCTGCAGGCCAGCGGCAACGGCGCGTCAGAGCTGGTCAGCAACGTGACGGCGTCGGTGGTGGGCATGCTGTACAATTTCCAGCTGCTGCGGCTGTCGGGCCAGAACGGCGTGGCGGCCTACGGCGTGCTGATGTATGTGGAGTTCATCTTTGCCGCCGTGTTCATCGGCTATGCCATCGGCTGCGCGCCTATTATCAGCTATCACTTCGGCGCGGGCAATCACGGCGAACTGAGGAATCTGCTGAAAAAGAGCGTGCTGCTGATGGGCACGGGCGGCCTTTTGATGGTGGGTGCGGCCCAGGCGCTGGCCGTTCCCATGGCAAGGCTGTTCGTGGGGTATGACGATGTGCTCTGCCAGATGACGGTGCATGCCTTCCGCATCTCCACGGTGGCCTTCGCCCTGGTGGGGTTCAACATCTTCAACTCCTCCTTCTTCACGGCGCTGAACGACGGCATGGTGTCAGCCATCATCTCCTTCCTGCGTACCTTCGTGTTCAAGCTGTCGGCCGTGCTGCTGCTGCCCATGATCTGGAAGCTGGACGGCATCTGGTGGGCCGGTGTGGCGGCGGAGATCTGCGCCTTCGGCGTGGGGCTGGCCTTCCTGTTTGGCAAGCGGAAGAAATATCAGTATATGTAAGATGCATACCTTCCGCCGTGCATATGCGGATAAATAATTTATTCACGGGAAATTTTATAATATTTTCAGAGATCCGTTGCCTTTTCAACGGATCTCTGTTACTATGTAACCTGAAAAGAGCATGCGTCCGGAGCGTTTTCTCCCGGCGGTGTCTATGACAGAATAAGGCGGTGCGATATGCAGGTAAAGGAAAAACTGAAGCAATACGGGATCATCACCTTTGGCTGTGCGCTGTACGCGCTGGGCTTCTGCTGGTGCTGCGTGCCCGGTCATATGACCATCGGCGGATTGACCGGTGTGGCCCAGGTGCTGAATGTTTTCTTTCCGGCGCTTCCTGTGGGCATCATGACGCTGGTGATGAATGTGCCGCTGTTCATTCTGGGCCTGAAGCTGCTGGGAAAGAACGTGCTGTTCAGCTCACTGTACGCCATGGCGGTCAGTTCGCTGATGATCGACGGCATCAACGCCATCCATAGCTTTCAGCCGCTGGAGCCGGTGCTGGCCTGCGTTTACGGCGGCATCATCTGCGGCGTGGCCTTCGGCCTTATGCTGCGGCAGGGCGCCACCACCGGCGGCACGGAGCTGGCGGCCCGTCTGGTCAAGCTGAAGGTACAGCAGCTGCCCATCGGCAAGCTGTGTCTGGCCATCGACCTGGTGGTCATCGTCACCTATTCGCTGACCTTCCGCCAGCTAACCCAGGCGCTGTACAGCATCGCCATGCTGTATATCTGCACCACCATGATGGACAAGGTGGTCTATGGAGGCAACGCCGCCAAAATGGCCTATATCATCAGTCCTCAGCATGAGGAGATCACCCGGCAGCTGCTGGAGCTGGATCTGGGCGTCACGCTGCTGGACGGCACCGGAGCCTATGCCCACAAGCCCGCACAGGTCATTATGTGCGCCTTCAGCCGCGGCTATATCATCCCGGTGAAGAAACTGGTGCAGCGCATCGACCCCAATGCCTTTATCATCGTCTGCGATACCCACGAGATTTTGGGCGAGGGCTTCGGCACCTACGATCCCACAGGGTTGTAAGTCCATAGAAAAGGCCGGTTCAGAGAAGCGTCTGAACCGGCCTTTTGCGCGAAAAAGATTTTTCTAAATTACCCATTGACAAGGTGGGTAAAACGTGTTATCATCCAATCAACCTACAAAAATGGTGGGCAAAATCCACCGGACAATATACACATATTCAGGAGGAACGCTATGCAGATCTATGCAGATAACGCGGCCACCACCAAAATGAGCCGCACAGCCATCGACGCGATGCTGCCCTATATGGAGACCTATTTCGGAAATCCCTCCAGCCTGCACACCATTGGCCAGCAGGCGGCGGAAGCCCTGCAGAAGGCCCGGGAGACCGTGGCGGAGTGCCTGGGCTGCCAGCCTCGGGAGATCACCTTTACCTCCGGCGGCAGCGAGGCCGACAACCAGGCCCTTGTCTCCGCCGCCCGCATCGGCGAACGGAAGGGCAAGAAGCACATCATCTCCACCGCTTTCGAGCATCATGCCATCCTGCACACCCTGAAGAAGCTGGAGAAGGAGGGCTTCGAGGTGCAGCTGCTGGACGTGGGCCCCACCGGCACCATCACCGCCCAGCAGGTGGCTGACGCCATCCGGGAGGACACCTGCCTGGTGACCATCATGTACGCCAACAACGAGATTGGCTCCATCATGCCCATCCCGGAGATCGGCACCGTGTGCAAGGAGAAGGGCGTGCTGTTCCACACCGACGCCGTCCAGGCGGCGGGCCACCTGCACATTGACGTGAAGGCCCAGAACATCGACATGCTGTCCCTGTCCGCCCACAAGTTCCACGGTCCCAAGGGCGTGGGCCTGCTGTATGCCCGCCAGGGTATCCCTCTGACCAACATCATCGAGGGCGGCGCCCAGGAGCGGGGCAAGCGTGCCGGTACCGAGAACATCCCCGGCATCGTGGCCATGGCCGCCGCGCTGAAGGAGGCCTGCGACCACATCGACGAGAACGCCGCCAAGGTGTCCGCCCTGCGGGATAAGCTGATCGCGGGCCTGTCCAAGATCCCCCACTCCGCCGTCAACGGCGATCTGGAGCACCGGCTGCCCGGCAACGTGAACTTCTGCTTTGAGGGCATTGAGGGCGAGAGCATTCTGCTGCTGCTGGACGCCAAGGGCATCTGCGCCAGCTCCGGCAGCGCCTGCACCAGCGGCTCGCTGGATCCCAGCCATGTGCTGCTGGCCATCGGCCGTCCCCATGAGGTGGCCCACGGCTCCCTGCGTCTGAGCCTGTGCGAGTGGAACACCGAGGAGGAAGTGGACTACATGCTGCAGGTCATCCCCGAGGTGGTGGAATATCTGCGCGGCATGTCTCCCGTGTGGAAGGAGCTGCTCTCCGGCGCACGTCAGTTCATTCTGTAAACGACACGACACGATATAGATTAGAATAAGGAGGATCATATCATGGCTCTTTATACCGATACGGTAATGGATCACTTCATGCACCCCCGGAACGTGGGCGAGATCCCCAACGCCGACGGCGTGGGCGAGGTGGGCAACGCCAAGTGCGGCGACATCATGAAGATGTACCTGAAGATCAACGATAACGTCATCGAGGACGCCAAGTTCGAGACCTTTGGCTGCGGCAGCGCCATCGCCTCCAGCTCCATGGCCACCGAGCTCATCAAGGGCAAGACCATTGACGAGGCCCTGGCCGTCACCAACAAGCAGGTGGTGGACGCCCTGGGCGGTCTGCCCGCCTATAAGCTGCACTGCAGCGTGCTGGCGGAGGAGTCCATCAAGTCCGCCGTCAAGAACTACTATGACCGCAACAACATCCCCTATGACAAGAGCAAATTCCCCGACTGCGACGACTGTGAAGCCTGCCGCATGGTGTGAATATGTGTGTATGAGAAAAGGCCGCCCGACGGGCGGCCTTTTCTCGCGGTCAAGCAAAGCCTCCCCGCGGAGCATCGTTCCGCAGGGAGGCTTTTGGTTCACGCTTCGGCCCGCAGGGTATCGCGTACCCGCATGAGGGCCTTGCCCAGGATGCTCTGGCCCTGCCATTGGGCCACATCCTGGTGCCGGGGATCGTCCAAGGGGATGCCGATGCCCCAGATGCGGTCGTTGGGGGAGCACTCGGCGATCAGGGCGTCGCCGGTGGCGAGAAGCTGGTGCTTCAGGCCGCTGTTCTGGCCGAATTTGGCCAGCAGGCCCCGGTAGATGACCTCCTGCCGCACCGCCGTCCATTTGGCGTCGTCATAGGGGGTGATGGCCCGGCCCAGCAGCTTCACCGTCTTAGGATCGGGATTTTCCATCACGCGGGCGGCGGTGGCCTCGTCGCCGCAGCACAGCGCCTTCTGGCGCATGAGATACTGCTCGGCATTGAGATACGTCACGCCGTCCACGGTGAACACCGCCGGATACCAGTTGCTGAACCAGCCGTTGGGGCCGTATTCGTGGAAGAAGCCCACCACCGGCCCGGTCACCGGTGCGTCCCGCTCCGTGACGGCAAATTCCTCATATAGGTCATATGTCCGCTGATCCGGGGCCAGCAGCGTCACGGCCAGTGCCGCGTCCGGATGGGCCTTGCCCCAGCTGCCCACCGCCACCAGCGCCACGGGGACGGCAAACTGGGGCGGCCAGCCGCCTGCCGCGCCCACCGTGGGGATCTCGACAGCGGAGCATCCCGCCGCCAGCGCGGCGTCCAGCGCCGCGGTGTAGCACGCGGTCAGCGCCGCCGTTTCATGGGGCCGCCCGTCATAGACCGGCGGCGTCAGGGGGACGGTGATGGCGCCGTCCCGGGCCGCGGCGCGGCACAGGCTTCCGCCGCCCGCGGCACTGTCCAGCCGGAAGGAGAGTTCCATCGGTCACGCCTTCTCGAACGCCGCCTTCATGCAGCGATAGGTCATGTAGCAGTCCAGCTTGCCCACGGTCTCATAGGGGGCATGCATGCTCAGCACGGGGACGCCCGCGTCGATGGTGTCGATGTTGCGCTTGGCCATGTACTTGGCTACGGTACCGCCGCCGCCGGCGTCGGTCTTGCCCAGCTCGGCCATCTGCCAGAAGATGTTCTCCTCGTTCAGCAGGCGGCGCAGCTTGCCCACCACCTCGGCACTGGCGTCGGAGGCGCCGGACTTGCCGCCTGCGCCGGTGTACTTGCACAGGCCGATGCCGTAGTTGACATAGGCGGCGTTGTTCTTTTCATACACCTCGGCAAAGTTGGGGTCATAGGCGGCGGTCACGTCGGCGCTGATGCAGAAGGAGTTGGCGAAGCAGTCCCGCAGCAGCACGCCCTGGCTGTCGCACAGCTCGCCCATGAACTTGTCAAAGGCCTCGGACTGCATGCCGGACACGCCCTCGCTGCCGATCTCCTCCTTGTCGGCGAAGATACACACGCCGGTGCGGACGGGATCCTTGGCGTCGAAGATACCGGCCAGCTCGGCATAGGCGCAGACGCGGTCGTCGTGGCCGTAGCTGGCGATGAGGCTGCGGTCAAAGCCGATGTCGCGGGCGTGACCGGCGGGGACGGCCTCCAGCTCGGCGGAGATGAAGTCCTCCTCCACCATGCCGTATTTCTCATGCAGAAGCTGCATGACGGCCAGCTTGAAGCGCTTCTTCTCGTCCTGATCCTCCACCGGCATGGAGCCCACCAGAATATTCAGGCTCTCGCTGGGGATGGCCTCGTTCAGGGGTTTTTTGCCCTGCTCACGGCCCAGGTGGGGCAGCAGGTCGTTGATGATGAACTGGGGATCCTCGGGCTTGTCGCCGATATGGACGGGCATCACCGTGCCGTCGGCCAGTGTCACCACGCCGTGGAGCTCCAGGGGGATGGTGACCCAGTGGTACTTGCGGATGCCGCCGTAGTGATGGGTCTTGAGATAGGCCAGCTCCGCGTCCTCATACAGGGGCCGGGGCTTCAGATCCAGGCGGGGCGCGTCGGTGTGGGCGGCGGCGATGACGGCGCCCTTGGACAGGGGCTCTCTGCCGATGACGGCCAGCATGATGCCCTTGCCCCGGTTGTTGCAGTACACCTTGTCGCCGGTCTTGAGGGGCATGCCGGGCTGATACGCCACAAAGCCCCGCTTCTCGGCCAGCTCGATGCAGTAGTCCACGCACAGACGCTCGGTCTTGCCGTGGTTCAGAAAGTCCTTGTAATCCTCGCAATAGGCGTGCATGGCGGCCTTTTCGCTCTCCGGCAGGCGGTCATAGCCGTTCTCCGGCGCGTACAGCAGGGCCTTGCTCAGCTTGCTTTCGCTCATGGATGATTCCTCCTCATATTAAATGGTCTCTACCGCCATCCTACCATAGAACCGCCGCCTTTGCAAGGGGCGGCTTGACAATGGGGCGGGGGAGAAGTATAATCTCCCTATACCCCATAGGGTAGGAGGGATCGACAATGAAGCAATGCATGGACGCGGACAACCTGCACCGCAGGCTGAAAAAGATCATCGGCCAGGTACAGGCCATTGACCGGATGATCGACGAGGACGTCCCCTGCGAGGATGTGCTGGCCCAGATCAACGCGGCGAAATCCGCCCTTCACGGCTGCGGCAAGGTGGTGCTGGAGGGACACATCAAGCACTGTGTTCGGGACGGCATCCAGCACGGCGACGCCGACAAGACCATCGAGAGCTTCACCAAGGCGGTGGAGCGGTTTTCCAACATGGGATAAGGTTCAAAAAAAGAGGGAGCACAGCTCCCTCTTTTTTTCGTTTCATATAGTGGTATCGAACGCGCCGCCCCTACGAGAAGATACCTTTTATTCCACCGTGACGCTCTTGGCCAGGTTGCGGGGCTTGTCGATGTCGCAGCCGCGCTCCAGGGCGATGTAGTAGGCCAGAAGCTGCAGCGGCACCACGCCCAACTGGGGCAGCAGCATGGTCTCCGTCTCCGGCACGGTCAGCACGTTTGCCACCCGGCTGTGCATCCGCTCCGTTCCGGCGGCGGTGGTCAGGGCCAGCACGTTGGCGCCTCGGGCCTGCACCTCCACCACGTTGCTCATGGCCTTGTCGAACAGGGGCATGTAGGTGGCGGCGGCGATCACCGGCGTGCCCTCCTCAATGAGGGAGATGGTGCCGTGCTTCAGCTCACCGGAGGCATACGCCTCGGAGTGGATATAGGAGATCTCCTTCAGCTTCAGGCTGCCCTCCAGCGACAGGGCGTAGTCCAGATTCCGCCCGATGAAGAACACCTGGTCATGCCCGGCCAGGGCCTTGGCCGCCGCCTGGACAGCGCCGGTGTCGGCCAGGATCTCCTCCATCTGCCGGGGCAGCGCCTGGATCCCCTGCACCATGGCGGTATAGGTCTCCAGGTCGATGGTGCCCATGATGTCGCCGAAATAGAGGCCCAGCAGGTTCAGCACCACCATCTGGGTACTGTACGCCTTGGTGGTGGCCACGGCGATCTCCGGCCCGGCCCAGGTATAGAGCACGTCGTCGGACTCCCGGGCGATGGAGGAGCCCACCACGTTGACGATGGACAGGATGCGGGCTCCCCGCTTCTTGGCCTCACGCAGTGCGGCCATGGAGTCCAGCGTCTCGCCGGACTGGCTGATGACGATCACCAGATCGCCGGGGCCGATGATGGGGTCGCTGTACCGGAATTCGGAGGCCAGACACACCTCCACCGGGCGGCGCAGCATCCGCTCCAGATTGTACTTGCCCACCATGCCCACATGGTAGCTGGAGCCGCAGGCCACGATGCAGATGCGGCCGATGTCGCGGATCTCCCGGTCGGTCATGGTCAGGTCGCTGAGGACGACCTTGCCCTCCTGGATGCGGCCGGTGATGGCCTTGGCGATGGCGGTGGGCTGCTCGAAGATCTCCTTCAGCATGAAGTGGTCATAGCCGCCCTTTTCCGCCGCGTCCACGTCCCAGTCGATGTAGTGGCGCTCCTTCTCCACCGGGCGGCGGCGCTCGTCATAGATGCGGATGCCGCCCGCGGACACCACGGCCATCTCGCCGTCGTCCATGTACACCACGTTGCGGGTGTGCCGCAGCAGGGCCGTCACGTCCGAGGCGATGAAGTTCTCCCCCTCGCCGTAGCCCAGCAGCAGCGGCGCGTCCTTCCGGGCGGCGATGAGCCGGTCCGGCGCGTCGGCGCACAGGATGCCCAGGGCATAGGTGCCGTCTACCGCCGACAGCATGCTGGTGACGGCCTCGAACACGTCGTGGCTCTCCTGATAGTACCAGTCCAGCAGCTGGGCCACTACCTCGGTGTCCGTCTCGGAGCGGAAGGTATAGCCCTTTTTCAGCAGGCTGTTTCTCAATTCCGCGTAATTCTCGATAATGCCGTTATGTACCACGGCGAAGGTGCCGCTCTGGCTCACCTGGGGATGGGCGTTCACGTCGTTGGGCTCGCCGTGGGTGGCCCAGCGGGTGTGGCCGATGCCGATGGTGCCGGGCATGGCCTTGCCCTCCTGGGTCAGGTCGGCCAGCGCCTGCAGGCGGCCCTTGGCCTTCTGAACCATCAGTCCCTCCGGGCCACGCACCGCCATACCGGCGGAGTCATAGCCCCGGTACTCCAGACGGCGCAGCCCCTCCAGCAGCAGCGGCGCGGCCTGCTGGGTGCCTACATATCCTACGATTCCACACATAATGTCGTACCTCCTGATACAATCTCGATTGCAAATATCAAAAGGACAAACGCGCAGTCATCTGTCATTTTCTTCTCCGGCGGCAGCGGCTTTGTTTTGCGGTCGCCCGCATATTTGTCCGCGGCCTGACGTACCCGAAGGCGGTACGGGAGAGCACCCGCCGAATGCTTCGATACTCTCTCCTCCTCGTCGTCCTCTGCATATGAATGACTGCCATAAATGGCGGCTGACGGCAGATTTTTCGTCAAGACAAGGCGCAAAAGCACAGGAATACCGGGTGTATTTCAAGCTTTTGCAACGCCGTATTGGCGAAAAAGATCCGTCAGCAGAGGCGCTGGCGCTTTGTGTCGGGGTGATAGCTTTCCCGAAAGTCCTCCTTTCCTCTGCGCTGGGGACGGTGGAAGCGTCCCGTATTCATAAATATATAAAATCGGCCACGGATGTGACCGGTTTTATCGCGTTGGGCAATATTTTTTGAAAAACCGTCCATACTCCATGAAAAAGGAGTTGATATTGATGATCACCGCGTTTTTCCGCACGGTGCTGCTGTATGTCCTGCTGATCCTGGGCCTGCGCCTGACCGGCAAGCGGCAGATCGGCCAGTTGGAGCCCATCGAATTTGTCCTGATGATGCTGCTCAGTGACCTGGCCTCCGTGCCCATGCAGGATTTCGGCCTGCCCCTTCTGCAGGGCATCGTCCCCATCGCCACGCTGCTGGCCCTCAGCACCCTGCTCAGCGGCGTCAGCCTGCTGAGCATCCGCTTCCGCTCCCTCATCTGCGGTGAGCCCACGCTGATCGTCCGGGACGGGGTTTTGCAGCAGTCGGCCATGAAGCGCAGCCGCCTGACGCTGGACGAGGTCCTGGAGGAGCTGCGGGTGCAGGGGGTGTCGTCCCTGGCGGACGTGAAGTACGCCGTGCTGGAGACCAGCGGCCAGTTGAGCGTGCTGCTGCGCGCCGACGCGCAGCCCGTCACGCCCCGGCAGATGGGTATGCAGGTGGCCGACGATGTGTTCCTGCCGGTGATCCTCATCGACAACGGCCGCCTGATGGGCAGCAATCTCCGGAAGATGGGGCTGGACGACAAGTGGCTGCAGAAGCAGCTGAAGGCCCACCGGGTACACCGGGTGCAGGATGTGTTCCTGATGACGGTGGATCGGGGCGGCAGCGTGGTGCTGGCCAAAAAGGAGGCGGCGCGATGAAGGCACTCCGGATCGCCATTATCACCCTGGTGCTGCTGATGGCCGCGGGCCTTGCCAACAGCGCCTATCTCACCGCCCGGTGCCGTGACTGGACGGCGCGGCTGGATGCCGTCACCGCCGCCGCCGAGAGCGGCGACTGGGACGCCGCGGCAGGGGAGATGGCCGCCCTCCGGGCCGACTGGCAGAAAAAGCAGAGCTATCTCCACATCACCCTGCAGCACGGGGAGATCAACGAGGCGGACACCCTGCTGCACCAGTGCGCGCTGTATGTGGACAGCCGGGATCAGGATGCCCTCGCCGACGCGGCGGTGCAGCTTACGCTGCAATTCGACCGCCTGGCAGAACTGGAGCAGTTGAGTATCAAGAATGTGCTGTAGCTGGCATATCGCCGGTAGAAATCCGTAGGGCGGGGCCCATGTGCCCCGCCGACGATGGTGCGATGGGGTGCCGGTGCGGCGGGCCACATGGGGCCCGCCCTACATGTAAACCGTCTCTGCTGCTTTGCAGGGGCCGATGCCCACGCAGCGGAACGAGTACCCTTGGGGTACCCCTCCTGTTCGGTTTACGATGGCAGTTTCGTTGAACGGCGGGCGGGGTAGAACCCCGCCCCTACGCACGGTGTGCGACGGTGCGAAGCGATATCGGCCCGTAGGGGCGACCCTTGCGGTCGACCGCGTAGACAACGCCTGCCGCCGATCCGGGCGGCCGCAAGGGCCGCCCCTACGAAATGGTAAAGCGCGCCCGCTTATTTCTCGTTCAGCAGCTTGTTCAGCTCCGACATGAAGGTGTTGATATCCTTGAACTGGCGGTACACGCTGGCGAAGCGGACGTAGGCCACCTCGTCGGCGGCCTTCAGCTTCTCCATGACCTTTTCGCCGATGACCTCGGTGCTGGTCTCCCGCTCCAGGGAGTTCTGCAGCTCCTGCTCGATCTCCAGGGCCATGCGCTCCATGTCCGCCACGGGGACGGGCCGCTTTTCGCAGGAGCGCTGGATACCCCGCAGCACCTTGCTGCGGTCAAAGCTCTGGCGGCTGCCGTCCTTCTTGATGACCACCATGGGCAGGCTCTCCACCGTCTCATAGGTGGTGAAGCGCTTTTCGCACTTGAGACATTCCCGGCGGCGGCGGATGCTGCTGCCCTCGTCGGCGGGGCGGGAGTCTACCACCTTGCTCTCTTTATATCCGCAATAGGGGCATTTCATCTCTCTTTGTCCTCCTGTCCTTCCGGCGGATCATGCCGCCAGAGCGATTTTGCACACAATAACCGTAAACATTATACCATAGAAGCACAAGATGTGGTAGTCCTTTTTTCGCTTTTTTCGCGTATTCTGGAGAGAAAACCGGTACCCACCGCCCGGGACGGGCATAGGATGGGATAGCCCGGCCCCGGCAGATGGCGGACGGGTGTATAAACCGGCGGCACGCCGGGGACAATGGATATGACCTGATACCCATTGGGTAATTTCCCGGGGCTGCCGCCGGGCGGCCACGAAACGATACGGAGTGTGAACTTTGTGGATACAACTGTCAAGCGCGGAGAGATCTATTACGCCGACCTGAGCCCCGTGGTGGGCAGCGAGCAGGGCGGCGTCCGGCCGGTGCTGATCGTGCAGAACGACACGGGCAACCGCCACAGCCCCACGGTGATCGCGGCGGCCATCACCTCGCAGATGGGCAAGGCCAAGCTGCCCACCCATATCGAGCTGCAGGCCATGCGCTACGGCCTGCCCAAGGAGTCGGTGATCCTGCTGGAGCAGGTGCGCACGCTGGATAAGCAGCGCCTGCGCCAGCGGATGGGCCAGGTGGACAGCGATGTGATGGAGCGTGTGGACGCCGCCATCGCCGTCAGCTTCGGCCTGCCCCAGTCCCGGCTGGTATGAAAAAATATCCCCGCATCCATCGGATGCGGGGATATTTTCGTGTCGAATTGACAGCGTGACCGGAATGTGGTACGATTTCCTGAGAAATAAGCGGGATAAGGGGAGAATCGCATGAAGGTATTATGGGGCACAAGTCTGGATCCCATCCGGGACGGCGACCGGTTTGACGGCGAGGTATTCGCCGCGGCGGAGACGGATGACACGCTGCTGCGCGCGCTGGACGACGCGGTGGAGCAGGAGGAGAAGATCATCATGGACGCGGAGCTGCCGCTGGGATGGGGAATCATCAAATGGCTCGGCGGGGCCATGTTTCTGCTCTACTGCACAAGCGCGTTGAAAGCGGATGTTACACTGGAGGAGGGCTATCACAACGCGCCGGGTCTGTTCTGGGCCGCCGTGATCGGCGGACTGATCTGGCTGGTGCTGTTGCTGGTGGAAAATCACCGCAAGAACAGCCTGAGCACCAGCAAAGAGCGCTCCGCCATCCGCCAGCGGACGAAAAAAGCGCTGCAAGCCTACCATGACGCGCTGGACGTGCCGGAGAACGCGGTGGAGGTGGACGTGCTGGCCATGCATTACCGGCAGCGGGACGGCGAGATAAAGCCGGTGAAAAGCGGCGGCGAATTCAGCAACACGCCGGTGTATATGTGGCGCAAGGGGGACGCCCTCTGCATCGCGGACGCCAGCGTCCGGATGGAGATCCCGCTTGCCTGCATGACCGGGCTGGCAAGCCGCCGGGGCACCGTGCGGCTGGACGATTGGAACAAGCGGCGCAGTTGGCGGCAGTATAAGGCACAGGGCGTCTATGCCGGCAAGCAGGGCATCTTCGTCAAGAGCTACTGCATCCTGTCCATGCAGTACAGGGGCGAGACGTACCAGCTATGGCTGCCGGGCCACGAGAAGGACATCATCGAGAAGCTGACCGGCTGTCAGGCCGTGGAGCAGCGGCTGTCCCGCGCTGACCACAAGCGGAACGAGAGCATCGCCCGCCGGGAGAAGGAAAAGCCGAAGTCCCGCTGGCGTCTGCCAGAGAATTTTCTGGAGTACTTCATGCCCGACTCCGACGATGACTTCAAGGAGGAGCACCCGCGGCTGTATCCGCTGCTGGTCATCCTGGGCTGCGTGGCCTTTATCGCGCCGCTGCTGGTCTACTGCCTTTGGATAGGCGAGGCCAACCTGTGGGCGCTCTTAGGCGTCGCCGGGGCCTTTATCATGGGCATCGGCATGTTCAATATCGTGGCGGCCATCCTCCACCAGTATCTGGGCCACGTCGTCACCATCGGCTGCTTCCTGCTGGGCGGCGTGATGATCGGCGTCAGCCTGCTGCTGATCTGATGCTGCTATGATGCTGCTATGAAAAAGACCTGCATCCGTTGGATGCAG
This sequence comes from uncultured Oscillospiraceae bacterium, assembly GCA_934589145.1. Taxonomy (GTDB): domain Bacteria; phylum Bacillota; class Clostridia; order Oscillospirales; family Oscillospiraceae; genus Vescimonas. Next base: position 16,109 of record CAKTNW010000021.1, read on the forward strand.
GTCTTTTTTTCGTCATCTCTCGACTTCCACCAGTGCGTCGGCGTCACAGTCGTAGGCCAATTTATAGACGGTTCCATCGGGGGCGGTGTAGGTCAAACGCAGGGTATGGCTGCGGAACTGGAACGTCCCCACCTGGAGCGTACCTCTTTCGGTGTCACAGCCCGGAGACACCAGACTGCTCTCCGCCAGCAATTGGCGGATATGGGTGCCCATCTCCGGGCGGACGGCAGTCAGGCGGGTCTCCTTGAAATCCGTAAAGTTCCAGAGGGAGAAGTCGCTGCCGCGTTCCGCTGTCTGAGAATCAGTGACGGCCATGGCATATACGCCGTCCGCCGACCAGTAGAAGCAGCGGAAGGTGTCGCCCTTCTCGGAGGCGAGGCTGACGTAGGTTTTTTGGCTCTCGTCGCCGGCCAGATAGTACCGGCCCTTCCAGGCCCGCACCAGCACCTGATCGTCATTGAACAGACTGGCGGGATACGCCTCGATGCTGATGGTCTTGTCGATAGGCGAATGCTGGCGCTTGAAGATGTTGTAGGTCTCACCGATGCGCTGGTTGTAGATCAGAAAACCGCCATAGGCTGCAAGAGCCAACACGGCAAAGATAATAACGCCGGCCTGTATGCGCCGGAACAGCTTCTTCCGCCGCTGCCATAGACTCTCCTGTGAAATATCCAGCACCGCCTGCACGGCGGGGGAGGCGGCTTCCGGGGCGTTCGATTCCGGAGCGGCGGGCTCCGGGGTGGGGGTGATGTCAGGTTCCAAGGGCTCCTCCTTTTCTGCGGCGCGGCAGGTCAGCAGGTCGTCCACACGCAGGCCCAGGGCCGCCGCCAGCGGCTGCAGAAGGGTCACGTCGGGGTAGCTGAGCCCGCGCTCCCATTTGCTGACGGCCTTGTCCGTGATGTGCAGCCTTCCCGCCAGCTGCTGCTGGGTCAGTCCCTGCCGCTTTCGGTTTTCGGCGATGAACGCGCCGAACAGTTCCTTATCCAAAGTGATCACCTCGCCATTCATTGTACCAGAAGCGGAGAAAAAAGCAACCGACCAGCGGTTTAGGCGGCCTTTTCTCCCTGCACGGATCGAATTCTGTGGGACAAACGGTTGCGAAATGTAAAATTTGTGCTATAATAAAATGATCACTCTGCGCCTCATGGGCCGCCGCGCCCGCATGAGGTATTATTGAGAATTTGAGGTTTTACTGGAAATGAATACTGCCGAAAAGCTGAACATGACCATGCTGTGCGACTTTTACGAGCTGACCATGGGCAACGGATACTTCCGCAACGGATACAAGGATCGCATCACCTATTTCGATGTGTTCTTCCGCAAGGTGCCCGATCAGGGCGGCTTCGCCATCGCCGCCGGTTTGGAGCAGTTGATCGACTACATCGAAAACCTGCATTTCAGCGAAGAGGACATCGCCTATCTCCGCAGCCGCAATCTGTTCTGCGAGGAGTTTCTGGACTATCTGCGGGACTTCCGCTTCACCGGCGATATCTACGCCATCCCCGAGGGTACCCCCGTGTTTCCCCGTGAGCCGCTGGTGGTGGTGCGCGCCCCGTCCATCGAGGCCCAGCTCATCGAGACCTTCACGCTGCTGACCATCAACCACCAGAGCCTGATCGCCACCAAGGCCAACCGCATCTGCCGCGCCGCCAACGGCCGCACGGTGCTGGAGTTCGGCTCCCGCCGGGCCCAGGGCGCGGACGCCGCCATCATCGGCGCCCGCGCGGCGTACATCGGCGGCTGCGCCGGTACCGCCTGCACCATCTCCGACCAGCTCTACGGCGTGCCCGCCGGCGGCACCATGGCCCACGCCTGGGTGCAGATGTTTGACACCGAGTACGAGGCCTTCAAGACCTACTGCGAGACGTATCCCACCAACGCCACGCTGCTGGTGGACACCTACAACACGCTGAAATCCGGCGTGCCCAACGCCATTCGCGCCTTCAACGAGGTGCTGCGCCCCATGGGCATCAGCAAGTGCGGCATCCGCCTGGACAGCGGTGACATGGCCTATCTCAGCCAGAAGGCCCGCAAGATGCTGGACGAGGCCGGCTGGCCCGAGTGCCAGATCAGCGTGTCCAACTCCCTGGACGAGCGGCTGATCCAGAACCTGTTCCTGCAGGGCGCCCAGATCGACATGTTCGGCGTGGGTGAGCGGATGATCACCGCCAAGAGCGAGCCGGTGTTCGGCGGCGTGTACAAGCTGACCGCCGTAGAGAATGAGCAGGGCGAGATCATCCCCAAGATCAAGTGCAGCGAGAATGTGGAGAAGATCACCATCCCCCACTTCAAGAAGGTGTACCGCCTGTATAACAAGGACAACGGCAAGGCCATCGCCGACTACATGACCGTCTATGACGAGGTGGTGGACGAGAACGAGCCCATGATGCTCTTCGACCCCTACGCCACCTGGAAGACCAAGAACGTCTGCAATTACCAGGCCCGTGAGCTGCTGGTGCCCGTGTTCCTGAAGGGCAAGAGGGTGTACGAATCCCCCGCCCTGAAGGACATCCAGACCTACTGCAAGCAGCAGGTGGACACCCTGTGGGACGAGATCAAGCGCTTCGATAACCCCCAGACCTATTATGTGGATCTCAGCCAGAAGCTGTGGGACATCCAGCAGGAACTCCTGCGCAAGAACCGGAATTGAGGCGGGAGAGTAAGACCCCTGCATGATACGCGGCGGCATGTGGTCATGCCGCCCTACGGAATAACCACCGACCCCTTCGTAGGGCGGGGTGACCTCACCCCGCCGCCCCTACGCAATCCCTCGTTATCCCTATCGAAAGGAGCCGTATGAAGAAGCACCAGGTACAACAGAAGACAGAACGCCGGATCGGCGCGGGACTGCGCCTGGCGCTGGTGGCGATCCTGCTGCTGGCCCAGATCGCCCTGGTCATCGGCCTTTCCAAGCTTTTGCAGCAGCGGATGGCCGTGGCCTATACCCTGCTGGAGATCGCGGCACTGTTCAGCGCCGTGCGGGTCTATAACCGCCCCGGCAGCAGCTATAAGATCGGCTGGATATTGCTGATCCTGGCGGTGCCGGTGGCGGGCCTGATCCTCTACTGGCTGTGGAACGGCGAGAGCAGCGCCAAGCGTCTGACGTTGAAAAAGCTGCCCCTTCCCGCCGAGAGCGCCGCCCAGACGGCCCAGAGCTGTGCCGCCATGGCGGCCCTGCGGCAGCGTGAGCCGGAGTGGAGCCGCCTGGCCTGCTATATGGAGCGCCACGGCTTCCCCCTGTACGACGGCACGGAGGCGGTGTATCTGGACACCGGCGAGGCGTATCTCAACGACCTGCTGGCCCATCTGGAGCAGGCGGAGCGCTTCATCTTCCTGGAGTACTATATCGTGGCCCGGGGCGACCTCTTCGACCGGGTGCTGACCATCTTCCGCCGCAAGCGGGCGGAGGGCGTGGAGATCAAGTTCCTCTTTGACGATTTCGGCAGCATGATGCGCTTCGGCAGCGAGGAGACCGACGCCCTGAAGGCCATCGGCGTTGAGGTCATGGTGTTCAACCCGGTGCACCAGTATGTGAACCGGCTGTACTTCAACTACCGCGACCACCGGAAGATCGCCTGCATCGACGGTGAGGTGGCCTATACCGGCGGCGCCAACCTGGCGGACGAGTACGCCAACCTGATGGAGCGCTTCGGCTACTGGAAGGACTGCGGCGTGCGCCTGACGGGCCGGGGCGCCTGGGGCCTGACCCGGGAGTTCATCCACCTGTGGGAGCGGATGGGCGGCACCCTGGACAACGACTACGACTTCTACCGTCCCCGCTTCGGCGGCGAGGGCAGGGGCTTCGTCCAGCCCTTTGTGGACGGCCCGGACAACAACCCCATCAACACCGCCGAGGACGCGTTCCTCCAACTGATCTGCGGCGCCCGGGAGACGCTGATCGTCACCACGCCGTATCTGGCCATCGACGAGCCCATGATGCGGGCCCTGTGTCTGGCGGCGGACAGCGGCGTGCGGACCAGGCTGCTGATGCCCGGCGTCCCCGACCACAAGTTCGCCTATCTGGTGGCCCAGAGCTACTGGGGTGAGCTGATGCGCCACGGGGTGGAGATCTACACCTTTACCCCCGGCCTGCTCCACGGCAAAACGGTGCTGGCTGACGGCGAGATGGCCTTCGTGGGCTCGGTGAACATGGACTACCGCAGCTTCCAGCTCCATTTCGAGTGCGGCACGCTGCTGTACGGCACCGATGTATCCCAGCCGCTGGCGGAGGACATGGCCCGCATCATGGCCCAGGGCCAGCGGGTGACTATGGCCCGGTGGAAGGGCCGCCCCTGGTATCAGAAGGCGCTGGGCACGCTGCTGCGGCTGTTCGCCATGTGGATGTAAGAATGAGGTCAGACCTATGAAATTACTGGAACCGAAATACCGTAAGCTGATGCGCACGCTGGCTATCCCCGCGGCGCTGATCTTTGTGCTGGCCATCATCGCCATGGCCACCGGCGCCATGTCCCTGTCCTACGGCGGCGTGGCCGTCGATGACGCGGGGCGGCTGTATCTGGGCCGCGGCGGCAAGATCGAGGTGTACGAATCGGGCGAGAAGGTGGACACCCTCCGGCCCGACGTGGACAAGAGCTATGTGTTCACCATCCGGGACGGGCAGCTCCTGCTGTCCACCGGCAAGGTGGCCGTCACCATGGATCTCCAGGGCAGCACCGTTGATCGCAAAACCGACGAGGGCGGCGCGCTGTATCAGGAGCTGAAGCCCCTGCGCCGCAGCTTCACCGCCACCGACGGCACGGTGTACACCCTGCGCCATGAGATGCTGGCCGCCCAGGTGGTCACCGATGACGGCGCGGTGCTGTACTGTGAGCCGGGCTGGGCCAACGCCCTCAAGCCCCTGCTGACCCTGGCGGGGCTGTATGTGATCTTCGCCGCCGGATATATCGCCCTGGATCGCTTCGCCATGCTGGAGGCTTCCGGCGCGCTGGATCAGTCGTGAAGAAAGCGGCAAAATTTTTCCCCCGCCATATCTTGACAAATACCTACCTGTGTGCTATGATGAACCTACAATACAAGGGGTGCTGGTGCAAACCGGCTGAGATACAGCGTATCGCCGCTGTGATCCCTCGAACCTGATCCGGATAATGCCGGCGTAGGAATGTGGTCATAGTGAATGGTTTCTTTTCACCGCATTGCATCGCCCGCAATGCGGTGTTTCTGTAAGGAGCCCCTCCCGAGGAAAGCCGCCCGGACAGAGCATGTTTTCTTAGGAGGTTACATCAAATGAATCACATGAAGCTTCGCGCTCTGTGCGAGGGCGCTATCATGGTGGCGGCCGGTACGGCCCTCAGCTTTATCAAGCTGTTTGAGCTGCCTCAGGGCGGCAGCATCGGCATCGGCATGCTGCCCCTGCTGTTCTACTGTGTGCGCTGGGGCTGGAAGGAAGGCCTGCTGGCGTCCTTTGCCTACGGCCTTTTGCAGTTGATCTTTGACGGCGCCTATGCCTGGGGCTGGACCAGCATGCTGCTGGACTACATCCTGGCCTATGGCGTGCTGGGCTTTGCCGGTCTCTTTGCTCACAAGAAGAGCGGCATCTTTACCGGTACCGTGGTGGGCTGCGTGCTGCGCTTCATCGTCCACTTCATCAGCGGCATCACCATTTACCGCATCTATGAGCCCACCGTGCTCTTCAACACCACCTGGCTGAACCCCTATCTGTACTCCGCCGCCTACAACGGCAGCTATGTGGGTATCGACATGGTCATCTGCCTTGTGATCTTTGCGGTGCTGTATAAGCCTCTGAAGAAGTATCTGACGGGCGAGGATCTGCAGGCCGCCAAATAAATTTGCTACTGATTCTTCTCTCTCCCCTGTCGTTTTTGTGCTTGGCGGCGTGTCAGTCAATAACGCGCCGCCGCAGAAACCCCCGCCTTCCGGCGGGGGTTTCTGTTTGCTGACAGCGATGCGATGACATGAAAAAGGGCATAGAGACGGGATAATTCCCTGTCTCTATGCCCTTTTATGCTGCGATTTGCACCCCTTACATCCGAAGAAGAAGTTCCTTCTCCACCACCTTGCCGCCCTGCAGGTACACGCGGGGCACCCGCTTGCTGACGGCGCAGGTCAGCTCATAGGAGACGGTGCCTGCCAGCGCCGCCAGATCGTCCACGCTGGCGCGGCGGCCGAAGATCTCCACCTCGTCGCCCACCTGCACGCCGGGCAGGTCGGTCAGGTCGATCATGGACATATCCATGCAGATCCTGCCCCGCTGGGGCGCGGGGCCGTCCGCCGTCATCATGGCGCAGCGGCCCGACAGCACTCGGAAAAACCCGTCGGCATAGCCGTAGGGCACCACGCCCATGCGGGTGGTGCGGGGGGTGGTGTACAGCCGCCCGTAGCTGATGTCCACGCCGGGGGCGTAGGTCTTGATGGTGCTGACGGTGGTTTTCAGGGTCATCACCGGCACAAGGCCCAGCTCTTTTGCCGCCGGCGTGCAGCCGTACAGCAGGATGCCGGGCCGCACCATGTCCAGATACGTCTCCGGATACGCGGCCACCGCGCCGGAGTTGGCGCAGTGCCGGATGGCGAAGGGCCTGCCCAGCCGCTGCTCCACGGCGGCGATGACCCGGCGGAACAGGTTAAACTGCGCCAGGGTGTAGGCGCGGCTGTCCGCGTCCGGCTCGTCGGCCACGGCGAAGTGGGTGAAGATGCCCTCCGCCTCCAGTCCCGGCAGGCGGCAGGCGTGGCAGATGCCCTCCACGCCGGTGTCGAACATGTCGCCGCCGCAGAGATAGCCCAGCCGGGACATGCCGGTGTCCACCTTGATGTGCACCTTCAGCGTGCCGCCGCACTTGACGGCCTCGGCGCTGTACTCCTCCGCCTTGGCGGCGCAGGTCACCGCCTGGGTGATGTGCAGGTCGATCAGGTTCTTCACCTGCTCACGGGGCGTGTGGCCCAGGATCAGGATGGGCATGGCGATGCCGTTGTGGCGCAGCTCCATGGCCTCGTCGATGCTGGACACCGCCAGATAATCGGCGCCCAGCCCCTCCAGCGTCCGCGCCACCTGCACGGCGCCGTGTCCGTAGCCGTCGGCCTTCACCACCCCCAGAAACTTCACGCCGGGGCCGACGTGGGCCCGCAGGGCCGTATAGTTGTGGGCCAGCGCGTCGAGGTCGATCTCGGCCCAGGTTCTCCGTAATGTGGATTCCATCTGTATTTCCTCCTTGTACCATCGGTTGGTAGGGTCAATTCTCCGATTCGTTCAGTGTGCAGGAAAAGGCCAGCAGCTTCGCCGATACCACCACCGCGCCGTCGGCGGAAAACTCCGCGTACCGGGGCAGCAGCGTCTCCGCGTCCAGCCACGCCGTGCATGTCAGCGGCGTATCCCCGGCGGTGGTGTCCAGCGTCAGGCGACAGCACGCCGTGTCCTCCAGCGTCTCCCGGCTCTCCTCCAGCAGATAGCCGCTGCCGATGGCGCGCAGCAGAAGGGGGAGGGCGTTGACCGGCCCGAACCGCCCCACGCTGCCCGGCGACAGCACCGCCCCGTCATAGGCGATGGTCAGCTCGTCGCCGGACACCGTGGCCGATACCCCCGCCACCGTCTCCGGCGCGGTGACGGTCACGGTGGAGCTTTCCGGCGTAAAGGCGCACTGCAGGGTGAAGCTCCGGTTCTCCTGCGGAGTGTGGAACGTGACCTCCGCCTCCATCTGCGCGGTATGGATACGGCTGTACTGGGCCTGGATATCCGCCGCCGCGCCGCTCTTTTTGCCGCAGCCGCCGCACAGAAGCAGCAGGCACAGCGGCAGGATCAGCATGCGTTTCATGTGATTCTCCCTCCGAAAACGTGATCTCGGAAGGCATTCCCTTTATCCCTGCTCGATCTCTTTATAGGCGTAGGGCAGCCGGGCCAGCAGGTCGGCGGGGGACATGCCCCGTTCCCCCAGCTCCGCCGCCGCCATGTCGCCCGCCAGACCGTGGCAGTACACGGCGGCGCAGCAGGCGTCGAAGGGCTCCATTCCCTGGCCCAGCAGGCTTACCACCATGCCGGAGAGGATGTCGCCGCTGCCGCCCTTGGCCATGCCGCTGTTGCCGGTGGTGTTCACCGCCAGACGGCCATCCGGCGCCGCCACAATGGTGCGGTGGCCCTTCAGGATCAGGTACACGCCCCAGCGGGCGGCATAGGCCCGTGCGCCGCTCTCCCGGCCCCGGCTCAGGTCGCCGCCGGCGCGGAAGAACTCCCCCTCGTGGGGTGTCATCACCGTCACCTTGTCCCGGCGGCCCCTGATGTCAGGTATATGCGTCTCGAAGGCGTTTATGCCGTCGGCGTCCAGCACCAGGGGCTTGTCCATGTCGGTGAGCCGCCGGGTCAGGGCGTCGCTCTCGTCGCTGCGGCCCATGCCGCAGCCGATCAGCACCGCGTCGCACCCGGCGATCCGCTGCCGGATGGCGTCCTCCGCCGCCAGGGCCAGCTTACCCTGCCGGGACGGCAGGGGAGAGGGCATGGCGCTCTGACACTTCACCGCCACGATGGGCCAGATGTCCTCCGGCACCCCCAGATATACCAGGCCGCTGCCGCTGCGGACGGCGGCGGAGGCCGCCAGCACCGGCGCGCCGGTGTAGCCCACCGCGCCGCACAGGCAGTACACCTTGCCGAAGGTGCCCTTGTGGCCCTCCGGGTCCCGGTGGGGCAGGATGCTTTTGACGTAGGCGCGGGTGATCTCCATGGCGGCGGTCTCCTTTACGGGAATTTTCCTTATTATACCACCGCTGTCAACCGACTGACAGGAAACAAAACGGGTAAACAGTGGGATTTTTGGTGAAGGTGCAAAAAGCTTCGCAGAATTCGCCGCCCATGGGCGGCGAACCAGTTGAATCATTTTTTGCCGTGGCGTGTACATGGCAAAAAATACGCTGCGCGGAGAGAGTGTTCATTCGCACACAAGGTGGGCGAATGAATGCGGGTCGGAGCGAATCATATTTATGAAAAAGGGCGTTGCCCTTTTTCATAAGAAAAAAATGGGGGTTTCTTTTTCCGGTGATATCAGGTATAATCATCTGTTGAATGACTATATATGACTACTCCGAAGGAGCGCAGATATGAAAGAACAGCTTTTGCGGCAGCTTCACAGCGTGAAAACCATGTCCATCGTGGGCATGTGCAAAAACGCCGGAAAGACCACCATGCTCAACTGGCTGCTGGAGCAGGGAAGGCTGCAGGGTGTCCTGGGCCTGACCTCCATCGGCCGGGACGGCGAATCCACCGACATCGTCACCGGCACGGAAAAGCCCGGCATCTTCGTCCGGGAGGGCACCCTCATCGCCACGGCGCAGGATATGCTGCGGCTGGGGGACATCACCAAGGAGATCCTGATGACCACCGGCATCCCCACACCCCTGGGCGAGGTGGTCATCGTCCGGGCCCGCAGCGCCGGATACGTCCAGTTGGCCGGGCCCTCCATCACCACCCAGCTCAAGACCGTGTCCCGGGAGTTCTTTGACCTGGGGGCGGATATCTCCATCATCGACGGCGCCCTGGGCCGCAAGAGCCTGGGCGCCCGTGCCGTGGCGGAGGGCGTCATCCTCTGCACCGGCGCCAGCTACGACATGAACATGGACAAGGTGGTGGCCGACACCGCCCACATCTATCACCTGATGAACCTGCCCAAGGCGGAGACCCTGCCGCCGGAGGCGGCCGAGGGCCTGGAGAAGTGCTGGCGGGAAAACGGCGCGGCCCTTATCACCGGCGCACTGACCGACAGCATGGTGCTGCCGCTGCTGCGCAGCGGCGTGCTGCGCAACGGCCGCCTGGTGGTGAAGGATCCCAGCAAGGTGCTGCTGAAGCCCGACACCCTGGACAAGCTGGCCACCCGCAGCGTCACGCTGGAAACGGAGGAGGCCGCCCGCACCCTGTGCGTCACCATCAACCCCGTCTCGGCCTACGGCTGGCGTTTCGACAAGGACGCCTTTATGGCCGCCATGACCGCCGCCGTGGACGCCCCGGTCATCAACGTGAAGGAGGAATTACAATGATCACCGTATCTTTCGATGAAAAGGTCAAGATCGGCCTGCAATACGCCCTGGAGACGCTGCACGGCTGCTCCCCCTTCGGGCTGGAGCGCATCCGCCGCCTACGGTTCTACGCCCCCGACGAGCGCCCGGCTCTGGAGACGGAGCTGTATAACGTCCAGGCCCTGGCCGCCCACAGCGAGGAGCTGAAGGACACCTTCAACCGCCTGATGACCCTGCTGTGCCAGATCAAGGACATCCGCAACTCCCTGCGCCGCTGCCAGAACGGCGAGGTGCCGGATCATGTGGAACTGTTCGAGATCAAGGGCTATCTCCAGCGGCTGCGGGATATCCGCCCCCTGCTGGACACCATCAACGACACCGCCCATCTGAAGGACGCGGCGCTCCACGATCCCGCCGCCGCGCTGGATATCCTGGACCCCAACCACACCGGCAGCCGCGGCTTCTACATCCCCGACAGTGCCACGCAGAAGCTGAAGGAGATCCGCACCGCCAAGAAGGACATCGAGGAGCGGCTGTTCCACGCCCAGACCGACGCCGAGAAGGACGACCTGCGCCTGCAGCGCACCCGTATCTGCGCCGAGGAGGAGAGCGAGGAGATGAAGGTACGCCGCACCATGGGCGCCCAGCTTGCCCCCATGGTGGACGGCCTGCTGGCCGACGCCGAGACCCTGGGCCGCCTGGACTTCATGGTGCAGAAGGCCCTGTTTGCCGTCCGCTACGGCGGTGTCCTGCCCCAGATCACCGACGGTGAGCTGGTGCTGGAGGACATGGTGAACCCGGAGCTGGTGGATCTGCTGGCCGAGCAGGGAAGAGCCTTCGTCCCCGTGTCCATCGCCCTGAACCGGGGCGCCACCGTCATCACCGGCGCCAACATGGGCGGCAAGTCCGTGGCCATGAAGACCGTGGCCCTGAACGCCCTGCTGCTGCAGGCGGGCTTCCTGGTGTGCGCCAAGTCGGCGAAGATGCCCCTGTTCCACAGCGTGAAGATGCTGTTTGATGACCTCCAGTCCATCCAGTCCGGCCTCAGCGGCTTCGGCTCCGAGATCGTCCAGTTCCAGAAGGCTCTGGCCGAGGTGGAGCAGGGCTACTCCCTGTTCCTGCTGGACGAGTTCGCCCGGGGCACCAACCCCGACGAGGGCGCGGTCATCGTCCAGGCGGTCACCAGGTATCTCAACGGCGTCAACGCCATCTCCCTGCTGACCACCCACTACGACAAGGTGGCCGAGTGCGCCAACGACCACTACCAGATCATCGGTCTGCGTGATGTGGATCCCGACGCGATCCGCCGTGAGCTGGCCGTCACCAGCGAGGACGGCGTGGCGGTCATCGCCCGCCATATGAACTACGGCCTGTACCGGGTGGAGGGCCGTTCCGACTGTCCGCGGGACGCCCTGAACATCTGCCGCATGCTTTCGCTGAAACCGGAGATCATGCGGCTGATCGAGGAGAATTATTGAGAATAGACGATAGAATTTCGCTCCGGTTTCCCGGAGCGAAATTTTTTGCCAAACACTTGGAAAGTTGCACAAAAAATAAGTTTGTTATTTGTATCACAAACCCTCTTGACAAGACTTGTAATACCTGTCATAATTGACACTGGTAATATTCCGAATATCAGTCAATAGAGGCGCGAGAGACAGGGTACTGTCCGGCAGCGGAGCGGGCGGCCTGGATGGCCGGACGGGAAGGGGTCTTTCGCCGAAAGGAAGCAGTGTGCCCACTCTGTTTCCTTGGCAGCGCCGCGTAAACGGTGTTGCTGTCATGTTGATCTTATCGACATGGAGCGCTATTGGTCAAAACGCTTGACCGACAGCGCTCTTTTGCTATAGAGCTTGCGGTCAAAGCCAATTCCGGAGTCTGGCGGTGTCTTTTTCCCCCATGCTTCATGGAAATGCTCGGAAATACACAAAGTATTCCCTGCGCTTTCCATCTTGCCTGGAGAAAAAATACTTGCCAGCCCATCTGGAACGTCTTTGCCCACAGGCTCTTTGTTCTTTTCTGGTATAAGAAAAAAGAGAGTTCCCGGCCAGCTGAATGAGGAATACGAACAAGACGTAAGAAAAGAATCATTTTGAAGGAGGAAACATCTATGGAAAAGATCACTTCTATGCTTCGCCTGCGTATGAGCGCGAAGGACGCCCACTACGGCGGCAACCTGGTGGACGGCGCCCACATGGTGCACCTGTTCGGCGACGTGGCCACCGAGCTGCTGATCGCCTGCGACGGTGACGAGGGCCTGTTCTGCGCGTATGACAATGTGGAGTTCCTGGCTCCCGTGTACGCCGGCGACTACATCGAGGCCTACGGCGAGATCGAGAAGATCGGCAACACCTCCCGCACCATGAAGTTCGAGGCACGCAAGGTCATCGTCTCCCGCCCCGACATCAGCGCTTCCGCCGCCGACGTGCTGGCCGAGCCCATCGTGGTCTGCCGCGCTCACGGCACCTGCGTCACCCCCAAGGATTGCCAGCGCAAGGAAATCAAGAAGTAAGGGAGTACGGAAATGGAAAAGCTGATCATTACTGCCGCGATCTGCGGTGCTGAAGTCACCAAAGCTTCCAACCCCGCCGTTCCCTACACTGTCGAGGAGATGGTTCGCGAGGCCAAGTCCGCTTACGAGGCCGGCGCCGCCATCCTGCACATCCATGTCCGCGAGGACGACGGCACCCCCACCCAGGATCGCGAGCGTTTCCGCGTGGTGATGGATGCCATCCGCAAGGAGCTGCCCGATGTCATCATGATCCCCTCCACCGGCGGCGCCACCGGCATGAGCCCCGAGGAGCGTCTGCAGCCCACCGAGCTGTTCCCCGAGATGGCCACCCTGGACTGCGGCACCTGCAACTTCGGCGACGAGATCTTCGACAACACCATGCCCACCATGCGTGCCTTCGGCAAGCGCATGCTGGCCAACGACATCAAGCCCGAGTATGAGTGCTTCGAGATCGGCCACCTGGACACCATCCTGACCATGGCCAAGAAGGGCGAGGTGCCCGGCGCTCCCATGCAGTTCAACTTCGTGCTGGGCGTCAGCGGCTGCACCCCCGCTACCATCCCCAACCTGTGCCACCTGGTGAGCCAGATCCCCGCCGGCTCCACCTGGACCGTCACCGGTGTTGGCAAGTCCGCCTGGACCATGGCCGCCGCCGGCATCGCCATGGGCGGCAACGTCCGCGTGGGCTTCGAGGATAACGTCTACCTGGGCAAGGGTCACAAGGCCGCCTCCAACGGCGAGCTGGTGGCCAAGGTCGTCCGCATGGCCAAGGAGCTGGGCCGCGAGATCGCTACCCCCGCCGAGGCCCGCGAGATCCTGAGCCTGAAGCCCCTGAAGTAATTTCAGATCTTTTACCACCATATAAACCACCTTACCATATAAAAACCACATCATATAAACCATATACCATACACCATACATCATAAACAAAAATTTTAGGAGGATATTTACAATGGCTGAACTGAAAGGCAACAAGTACGGTACCCACCGCGTTATCGAGCCCAAGGGCGTTCTGACCCAGGCTGCATGGAAGATCGACAACGACATGACCAAGGTCTACTCCAACGAGATCGTGTGCGATGTCACCTCCCTGAACATCGACTCCGCTTCCTTCACCCAGATCTCCGAGGCCTGCGGCGGCGACGAGCAGAAGATCGGCGAGATGATCATGGGCATCGTGGCCGAGCGCGGCAAGCAGCAGAACCCCGTCACCGGTTCCGGCGGTATGTTCAAGGGCGTCGTCGCTCACATCGGCGAGGATCTGAAGAACAAGCCCGGCTTTGACCTGAAGGAAGGCGACAAGATCGTCTCCCTGGTGTCCCTGTCCATGACCCCCCTGAAGATCGAGAAGATCCTGTCCATCCACAAGGATATCGACCGCGTTGACATCATCGGCAAGGCCATCCTGTTCGAGTCCGCTCTGTACTGCAAGATGCCCGAGGATATGTCCGAGCCTCTGGCCCTGGCCGCTCTGGACGTGGCCGGCGCTCCCGCTCAGGCCCGCAAGCTGCCTCACGAGGGTGACAGCGTTCTGATCCTGGGCGCCAACGGCAAGTCCGCCGTTCTGTGCGGCTACGAGGCCATGAAGAAGGTCGGCCCCAAGGGCAAGGTCGTGGGCGTTGTCCGCAAGGCCTCCCAGGTTGCCGATCTGATGGAGCTGGGCGTTTACACCGACGTCATCGTCGCCGACTGCACCAAGCCCGTGGACGTTATGGAAGCCGCTCTGGGTGTCAACGACGGCAAGGAGTACGATATCTCCATCTGCTGCGTGAACATCGAGTCCTGCGAGATGTCCGCCATCCTGCCCGTCCGTGACGACGGTCTGGTCTACTTCTTCTCCATGGCTACCTCCTTCACCAAGGCCGCCCTGGGCGCCGAGGGCATCGGCAAGGACGTCACCATGATCGTGGGCAACGGCTACACCAAGAACCACGCCGAGATCACCCTGAACGTCCTGCGCGAGAACCCCAAGCTGCGCAAGCTGTTCGACGAGAAGTACTGCTAAACTACCATAGCAACTGACACTGAGGCAGGGGGTACGCCCCCTGCCCTCAGTACGAACCTTTAAAATCATCCTGAAATTTGAGGAGAAACGAACATGAAAACTCGCAATGGTCTGTTCGCTGACGTTCCTGAAAATCTGTGGAACGACTGGCATTGGCAGGTTGCCAACCGCGCTGAAACCGTCGAAGATCTGAAGAAGTACATGACCCTGACTCCCGATGAGGAAGCCGGTATTGCCAAGACCCTGGGCAAGCTGCGTATGGCGGTCACTCCCTACTATCTGTCCCTGATCGATCTGGACGATCCCTTTGATCCCATCCGCAAGATGGCCATCCCCCGCGCCGAGGAGCTGGAGTATGCCGATTACGAGGACGCCGATCCCCTGCACGAGGATACCGACTCTCCCGTTCCCGGCCTGACCCACCGCTATCCCGACCGCGTGCTGCTGCTGATCACTGACCAGTGCTCCATGTACTGCCGTCACTGCACCCGCCGCCGTTTTGCCGGTCAGAACGACTGCGAAGTGCCCATGCAGCAGATCGACAAGTGCATCGACTATGTGGCCGCTCACCCCGAGGTCCGCGATGTGCTGCTGTCCGGCGGTGACTCCCTGATGGTCAGCGATGACGTCCTGGAGTACATCATCAAGCGCGTCCGCGCCATCCCCCATGTGGAGATCGTCCGTCTGGGCTCCCGCACCCCCGTGGTGTGCCCCCAGCGTATCACTCCCGAGCTGTGCGAGATGCTGAAGAAGTATCACCCCGTGTGGCTGAACACCCACTTCAACACCCCCAAGGAGTTCACTCCCGAAGCCGCCAAGGCCTGCGCTATGCTGGCTGACGCCGGTATCCCCCTGGGCAACCAGTCCGTGCTGCTGGCCGGCGTGAACGATTGCTCTCATGTGATGATGGAGCTGGTCCACGGTCTGGTAAAGATGCGTGTCCGCCCCTACTACATCTATGCCTGCGATCCTTCCCTGGGCCTGAGCCACTTCCGTACTCCCGTGTCCAAGGGCATCGAGATCATGGAAGCCCTGCGCGGCCATACCTCCGGCTACTGCATCCCCACCTTCGTGGTGGACGCTCCCGGCGGCGGCGGCAAGACTCCCGTCATGCCCAACTACCTGATCTCCGAGACCCCCCGCAAGGTCATCCTGCGCAACTTCGAGGGCGTCATCACTTCTTACACCCAGCCCGAGCACTATGTTCAGGATTGCCACTGCGACGTCTGCACCGGCAAGAAGAAGGTGGAGAAGACCGGTGTGGCCTGGGTCGCTGAGGGTACTGCCCAGCGCTATCTGGAACCCACCAAGCTGCTGCGCAACGAGCGCCATGTGAAGAAGTAAGCTCTGATTCGGCTCGACTTCGGTTCTGCGGCATCCTTTTTCGCCGGAAATGCGTTGCTTTCCCTTGAAATACACAAAGTATTCCTGCGGAAAAGCGCCTTTTTCCAACGAAAAATCTCTGCCGCATAACTCTCGTCGTCCAAATCTTCGCTTACTTTGGTTATGCGCTGCTGTAAAAGCAGCAAACGCAAAAGACCCCTTTACGGCAGCAGGCGGGCAGAGCCTGCCTGCTGCCGCCTTTGTTATGATTATTGAATGAGGTAACGATATGGAAAGCAAACTCGGCTTGAATTTTGAACTGGTCAATCAGGCCCGTGCCTCCGCTGCCAAGGTGGCGGATGACACCCAGCGCTTTATCGACCAGCACACCACCGTCACGGTGGAGCGCGCGGTTTGCCGTCTGCTGGGCATTGATGGCGTCAACGATATGGACGTCCCCATGCCCAACGTGGTCGTTGACCACCTGATGGCCAACTCTATCCTGCCTATGGGCGCCGCCTGGGCGATCGGCAACGCCATGGTGGAGACCGGCAAGGATCCCCAGGGCGTGGCAGAGGCTGTCAGCGCCGGCGAGCTGGATCTCAGCAAGCTCCCCGCTCACACCGACGCGGAAGTCCGTGCCGCCATCCAGCCCGTGGTGGATGCCACTGTGGCGCGCATCAACAAGAACGTTGCCAAGCGCAACGAGTACCTGAACGAGTGGGGCGATAAGGAAGGCCCCTACCTGTATGTCATCGTGGCCACCGGTAATATCTATGAGGATATCACCCAGGCCAAGGCCGCTGCCAAGCAGGGCGCCGACATCATCGCTGTCATCCGTACCACCGGCCAGTCCCTGCTGGACTATGTGCCTTACGGCGCGACCACCGAGGGTTTCGGCGGCACCTACGCCACCCAGGAGAACTTCCGCCTGATGCGCGCCGCCCTGGACGAGGTGGGCGAGGAGCAGCACCGCTACATCCGCCTGTGCAACTATTGCTCCGGCCTGTGCATGCCCGAGATCGCCGCCATGGGCGCTCTGGAGCGTTTGGACGTGATGCTGAACGACGCTCTGTACGGCATCCTGTTCCGCGACATCAACATGCAGCGCACCATCGTGGACCAGTATTTCTCCCGCGTGATCAACGGCTATGCCGGCGTCATCATCAACACCGGTGAGGATAACTACCTGACCACCGACGACGCCATCACCGCCGCCCACACCGTGCTGGCCTCCCAGTTCATCAACGAGGCCTTCGCCAAGACCGCCGGTATGCGCGAGGAGCAGATGGGTCTGGGCCACGCCTTCGAGATGGATCCCGCTGTGGAGAACACCTTCCTGTATGAGCTGGCACAGGCGCAGATGGCCCGCGAGATCTTCCCCAACGCGCCTCTGAAGTACATGCCTCCCACGAAGTTCATGACCGGCAACATCTTCCGCGGCCACATCCAGGATGCCCTGTTCAACATGGTGACCATCCTGACCAACCAGCGGCTGTGCCTGCTGGGCATGATGACCGAGGCCATCCACACCCCGTTCATGTCCGACCGTGCTCTGTCCATCGAGAACGCCCAGTACATCTTCCGTACCATGAAGGATCTGGGCAGCGAGCTGACCTACAAGGAGAACGGCATCATCCGCAACCGCGCCAACGAGGTGCTGACCAAGGCCACCGATCTGCTGAAGGAGATCGAGAAGCTGGGCCTGTTCACCACCATCGAGAAGGGCATCTTCGCCGATGTCAAGCGTCCCAAGGACGGCGGCAAGGGCCTGGCCGGTGTTGTGGTCAAGGACGACAAATACTTCAATCCCTTCATTGAAGCGATGAAAGGTAAGGTGGGAGCATGAGCAGCGGACTGTACAATACCCATAAGATCGATTTCGATACCACGCTGGATCTGACCCGTCTGAAGCCCTACGGCGACACCATGAACGACGG
>CAKTNW010000022.1 GCA_934589145.1 uncultured Oscillospiraceae bacterium
CGCGTGGTGGTGTTCATCGTCCGGCTGTTCCTCAGCCTGGTGCGGACGCTGCCCACGCTGGTGTGCGCCCTGATCGCCACCTATATCTTCGGCCTGGGCACCATGGCGGGCACCTGCGCCATCGCGGTGTTCACCTTCGCCTATGTGGGCAAGCAGCTCTTCGAGATCATCGAGACCGTGGACATGGGGCCCTATGAGGCTATGGAGGCGCTGGGCGCCACCCGTCTGCAGGCGTTCACCACCGCCGTATTCCCCCAGGTGCTGCCCACCTATCTGTCCGTATCCCTGTTCTGTCTGGAGGGCAACGTGCGTTATGCCTCCATTCTGGGCTATGTGGGCGCGGGCGGTCTGGGCCTTATCATGAACGAAAAGATCGGCTGGCGTGAGTACGACAGCCTTGGCATGATCCTGATCGTCCTGTTCGTAGCCGTCATGGTCATCGAGGGCATCAGCCACGGCCTGCGCAAGCGCTTGACGTAAGGAGGCAGTATGGAACAGAAAATTCAAAAAGCCTATGCCTCTGCGCCGAAAACGTGGCTGTGGCAGCTATTGGCCGCCTTTATCGTGGCCTGCCTGCTGGCCTGGTCCGGCACGGCGGTACGGATCAGCACCCCCACCAGCAACGGCCTTGAGGTGGCAAAGAACATCATCTCCGGTATCTTCCACCCCTCCGGCAAGCTGCTGTTCACCCTGGGCACCAACGGCGTGCCCTATCTGCTGCTGGAGACCTTCTGCATCGCCTTTCTGGGCACCATCGTGGGCGCGGTGATCTCGCTGCCCCTGTCCTTCCTCTCCGCCAGCAATCTAGTGCCCCGGCCCATCGCCCTGATCGGCCGGGTGGTCATTGCCGCCATCCGCACCATCCCCGCCTTTGTCTATGGTCTGATGTTCATCCGCGTCACCGGCCCCGGCCCCTTCGCGGGACTGCTCACCATGTCCCTGTGCTCCATCGGCATGGTGTCCAAGATGTTCATCGAAAGCATCGAGGATCTGGACAAGCGGATCCTGGAATCCCTGGACGCCGCAGGCTGCACCACCTTCCAGAAGATCCGCTACGGCATCCTGCCCCAACTGACGGCGGACTTCACCTCCACCATCATCTACCGCTTCGACATGAACCTGCGTGACGCCACGGTGCTGGGTCTGGTGGGCGCAGGCGGTATCGGCGCGCCGCTGATCTTCGCCATGAGCTCCTACCGCTGGAACGAGGTGGGCGCCATCCTGCTGGGGCTGATCATTCTGGTGCTGATCATCGAGTGGATCTCCTCCCGGATCCGCGTCAAGCTGGCACGGGGGTGACGCAATGGCAGCAAAACACTTTACCATCTACTTCACCTCCGACCTCCACGGCTATATCTACCCCACCGACTACCGCAGCCGTCAGGAGCGGGACATCGGCCTGTTCAAGTGCGCCAGCCAGTTCCAGAAGGACGGCAATACCCTGATCATCGACGGCGGCGACATCCTGCAGGGCTCCCCCCTGGGCGCTTACTGCCACGATACCCTGGGCGACGCCAGCCGGTTCGCCGAGATGATGAACCGCTGCGGCTATGACTATGTGACGCTGGGCAACCACGACTTCAACTACGGCATGGCGTATCTGGACACCTATCTCAACGCCCTCCATGCCCGCTGCGTCTGCGAAAACGTCCGCTGGGACGGCGCAGGAGTACGCTTCCCCGCCCGCATCCACACGCTGGAAAACGGCCTGCGGATCGGCATCGTGGGCATCGTCACCGACTATGTGAACATCTGGGAACGGCCGGAGCACCTGTCCGGCGTCACCGTCAACGATCCCATTCCCGCCGCCCGTGCGGCGCTGGAGACGCTGAAGGGCCAGGTGGACGTGACGCTGTGCATCTATCACGGCGGCTTCGAGCGGGATCTGGCCACGGGCCGGGTGCTGTCCACTACCCACGAAAACGTGGCCTATCGCCTGTGTCAGGAGCTGAACTTCGACATCCTGCTGACGGGCCACCAGCACATGACCGTCCACGGCCAGACGGTGTGCGGCACCTTCGTGGTGCAGCCCACCGACCGGGGCCAGGAGTTCCTGCGCATCCGGGCGGCTGTATCCGGCGAAGAAAAGCGCTTCACCAGCGAGACCGTCCCCGCGGGCGGCGCCTGCCGCCGGGAATGGCTGGCGGAGTTCGCGGAAATGGAGCACGGCGCACAGGACTGGCTGGATCAGGTGGTGGGCCATCTCCCCTACCCCCTGCTGCCGGACACGCCGCTGCGTATGGCGGCGGAGGGCAGCGGCCTTGCCGACCTGTTCAACGCGGTGCAGCTCTGGGCCACCGGCGCGCAGCTGTCCGCCTCCAGCCTTGCCAACGATGTGGCGGGGCTGCCCCAGGTGGTGCGGCGGCGGGATCTGCTGATCGCCTACCCCTACACCAACACCCTGTCGGTACTGGAGATCACCGGCGCCGTCCTGCGGCAAGCCATGGAGCGCAGCGCCGAGTACTTCACCCGGAACGATGACGGTACGGTGCGGGTCTCCGACTGCTTCCTGGAGCCGAAGGTAGAGCACTATAACTACGACTACTACGCCGGGGTGTCCTACACCTACGACATCTCCCGCCCGGTAGGCCAACGGGTGACCGAAATGACCGTCGGTGGAAAGCCGGTGGCAGACGGGGATGTGTTCACCATCTGCCTGAACAGTTACCGGGCCAGCGGCACCGGCGGGTACGACTGCTACACGGGCTGTCCCGTGGTGCGGGAGATCGGCACCGAGATGTCCGACCTGATCCTGGACTACTTCAAGCAGTACGGCGACGCCATCCCGGATGTCCACGGTGATTTCCGGCTCCTGCCCGCCGCCAAGGAATAAGCCCCGCGCGCTGACACTTCGGCATATATTTGCTATTTCATTTTAATAAATGGAAAAAGCTGCGGCAACACGCACCGCGGGCCGTTCAAAGCTTGGTATCCCCTTCAAATGAAAACCTCGTAACCGCTATGGTTACGAGGTTTTTCTTATGTCCAACTCCCGTCACCCTACACAATAGTTTTCAAAAAGGCGGCGCGGAATTTTATAAAATTTTGCTATTGCTTACTATGGAAAAATTATGTAATATATTATCACGCTAAAGCGATACCTTGATAAATCACTAAAGTATACGTCGTCAAGCTTAACAGAAAGGAGAACTCGAATGAAAACACTCGCAAAACAGATCCTGTGCCTCTGTCTTTCCCTCGTTCTTGTGCTGGGACTTGCCGCCTGCGGCGGCAGCGGCACGGCAAGCGGCAAAAAGGCGGAACTGCTGCCGATGGACGCCCGGCCCGATGCGCCCAACGAGATCCCGGAGGGCCTGGACATTGACTGGAATTATCGCTACACATTCGCAGAGCTTGAGTCTCAGCTTTCCAAGATGGCCGAAACCTATCCCGATATCACCGCGCTCTATTCCATCGGCACCTCGTGGCAGGAGCGCGACCTCTGGTGCATGGAGATCACCAACAAAGCGATCCCTGCCGAAGAAAAGACAGGGATCGGCGTATTTGCCAACATACACGGCGGCGAACGTGAAAGCGCTTCCTCCGCGATGTACACCGCATGGTGGCTGACCCTTTGCTCCGGAGACGATTATGTAAAGGGACTGCTGGACAACTACATTATCTATATCATCCCCGTCATCAACCCGGACGGCTATGAGCAGTCCTTTGTCATCAACAACCGCCCCAACCTGCGGCCGAAAGACGCCAACGGGGACAACATCCCCTACAGCGATCCATACACGGACATTGACGGAGACGGCTTCATCGCCACGCTCTATCGCGGAAAAGCCGACGATACACCCTCGCGAGATCTGCCCGTGTTCGGCATGGAGAGCCCCGACTGGGATGAGAACGGTGTTCTTGGCGACGATCCCCGCACCAGCGGGATCGACATGAACCGCACATTCGATTACCAGTGGAACCGCTACGATATCGAGACAAAGGACGGGCAGCAGGTGGGCAATGTGAACTGGACAACAGCCGGCACAGCACCCGCCACCGAGCCGGAGATCAAGGCGCTCCAGCAGTTTATGTATGAGCACGAGATCGACGCCCTTGCCTCGCTGCACACCGGTATTCAATCCGTCCTTTACCCGTGGTGCTATCGCGCCTATGATGCGGATGATCCCAAGGATGCCGAGATCCCCTTCATGAAGGAGACCGCCGCCCAAATGGCGCAGGCCTTCCAGGATTATACGGGCCGCGGTTTTTACAGCATGAGCTCAAACGAGGATTACCCCACCGCCGCTGAACTGATCGACTACGCCTACGGCCGCTATAATATCCACGCCTACACGATCGAGGTATACAGTCCCGGCAAGTCTGAGGACGGCGACATCAACGCCTGCAAATGGGAAAATACCATGCCGGAAGCCAAGTGGGTATTCTACTCCCGTGACGACATCCGGGATAAGCTCGGGTTGGATCCGGATGCCATTACCGATAAGGACGGTGTAGGACTTGCCGCCGACGAGGGACTGTGGTTCTATACAAGCCCCACCAACCAAATGGTCAACCGCGCGCCTGAGGAGCAGGATGTTATGGTACGGGGCTGCCGCGATGCCATTTTGACCATGATCGAAAGCGAACCCTGCGGAAGCGGTTATCAGAATCCGGGATATTACAAGTGATCTCCGTTCCAACGGCCCTCTAACGACCACCAATAACCGCTACGCCCGGAATAACACCGATAAAAACCTCGTAACCGTACCGGTTACGAGGTTTTTGCTTCTCATTCCTCACAGCTTGCCCAGAAGCAGCGCAGCGCCGCCTCGTATTCCTGCCGGGCCATATAATAGCTCATGGCGTGGTCGGCCCGCGGCACCACCAGCAGGCGGCAGGGAGAGCCGCAGGCGGCCTGATTCTCATAGGCCATCCGCACCGGGACGAAGTGGTCGTCCTGGCCGTGGATCAGCAGCACCGGTATTTTCGCGGCGGCGAGGGTGTCCAGCGTGGAGCACTCGTCCGAGCCCACGGACAGCCGGGCGCGGCAGACCAGGTCGGCCATCCAGCCCCCCAGCAGGAAGGGAATGTGCAGGTTCTTCCGGGCCACATGCCGCCAGATGGCGTGGGGCGAGGTATAGGCCGAGTCGGCGATGATGCCCCGGACGGCCTCCGGCAGCGGCAGATCCGCCGCCATCAGCACGGTGGTGCCGCCCATGGAGACGCCCGCCAGATAGATAGGCAGCGCCGTGCCGAACCGCTCCGTCACCCATTGCGCCCAGGCCAGGCAGTCCTCCCGCTCCGTCAGGCCGAAGCCGATATAGTCGCCCTCGCTGTTCTGCTGGGCCCGCTGCTCTACATACAGGACGCTGCACCGCTCCTGCCGCCAAAAATCGGAGATCAGCGCAAAGTCCCGGTGCCACGCCGAGTGCCATCCGTGGAAGGCGATGATGATCCTTTTGGCGTCGGGACAGGGGAACCAGTGGCCCGCCAGACGCAGGCCGTCCCGGCTCTCGATGGCGACCACCTCGTGGGGCGCGGCGGCCAGTTGACGGGAGGCCTCCTTCTGGGCGGCGCGGAAGCCGTCGTTGGGCGTCTCGCCGGTCAGGCGTGACGCGCCGCCCTTCTTCTTGCGCAGGCGGGGCGGCTGGCGGTTCATGGCCACGTCCATCAGAACATGGGTCACGCCATAGACGGCGGCGCCGCAGGCTGCGGCGGCGGACAGGGCGGTAAGGGTGATCTTTGCCGCTTTTTTCATGGGATCGGTTCCTCCGTGGAATTTCTCAATAGACAAAAGATGGTGTTTTATGGTAAAATAGAGGACAGTAAGCCAATGGTGGAGGTCTCGTATGCCTGTCAATGTAAAGCCCCTGATTGCCGACGCGTTTCTGAAGCTGTCCAAGGAAAAGAACATCGACAAGATCACGGTGAAGGATATCGTGGACGAGTGCGGCATTTCCCGCCAGTCCTTTTACTATCACTTCCAGGACATTCTGGAGGTCATCGAGTGGTCGGCGGAGCAGGCGTTCCAGAAGCTGCTGGAGCGCAGCATGGAGACCGACGACGCGGAGGCCGTATTCCAGGACTTCATCACCGCCTCCGACGAGGCCAGCGCCATGCTGCGCAAGCTGCTGAACTCCCAGAAGCGGGAGCAGGTGGAGCGGCTGATGGTGCGCTCCGTCCGGGCCTATCTGCAGGAGCTGATCCGGCGGAAGGGCCCCATCGCGGACATCCCCTATGAGGACGCGGAGGCCGCGCTGAGCTTCTGCACCTACGGCATCGTGGGCCTGCTGCTGGAGTACTGCGAGAAGAAGGATGTGGACCGGGAGCGCCTGGCGCGGCAGATGTACCGCCTGCTGACCGGGCGCATGGCGGAAAGGCACGGCGCGTAATCCTATTATAACAGAAAAAACACAATTCTCTATATGACAAAATCCCCAAAGTGTCAGGCTTTTTGACACTTTGGGGATTTTGTCATGACAGGGGACACAAACTGATAGTGGCAAAATGCCCCGCCGTCTGTTATAACAGTACCATCACAGCAAGGGAGGGCCGATGCCCATGTCAACCAAAAACGGGATATTCGCCGGAAAGCTCTGTGAGCTGGAGCGGCAGTATGAGCAGACCATCCGCTGTCTCCGGTGCTGCCAGCGGTCAGACCACCGGGAGATCCAACGGGCGCTGCGGTGCCTGTGGCAGGAGTACCGGGAGAACGATCTGCTGCTGCAAAGGAGCATCGCCAAGAGCCACTCCCCCGCCGTGGCGGCCCTGTCCGCCGCCCAGTTGGAGTACGACCTGAAAATTCAGGATATTCTGCAGAATGAGCTGCCGGGCTACGTCCACGGCGAGGGCAGCGACGTGACGGAGGATCAGGCGGAGGCCGCCAGCCTCTACGGCGAGTACGCCATCGACTTTGCGGCACAGGCCATGCGCCACGCGCTGCTGGCGGCGCTGTCGGCCATTGATCTGCAAATGAACTGCGAGGAACGGGAGAATATCCCGGAAAATACGGAGGAAACAAGCAAATGAATGAAGTGAAATCACCGAAAAAACCGCTGCTGTACTACTATATGGTCGCGCTTCTGATCGTGCTGCTGTTCAACCTGCTGGCCATGCCGTGGCTGTCGGAGCACCAGATCAAGGACGTGGACTACAACACCTTTGTGTCCATGACGGAGCAGGGCCAGATCGGCCAGGTGGAGATCCAGCAGCAGAGCAACCGCATCCTGTTTACCGGCAAGGATGAAAAGACCATCTACAAGACCGCCATCGTCCCCGACAACGGACTGGTGCAGCGTCTGCTGGACGCGGGCGTCTCCACCACCGGCGAGGAGATCCAGCAGAGCTCTCTGCTGGTGGACATCCTGGGCTGGGTGCTGCCGCTGATCCTGTTCATCGGCATCGGGCAGGTCATCTCCCGCAGCATGATGAAGAAAATGGGCGGCGGAAGCAACTCCATGATGTTCAACATGGGCAAGTCCAACGCCAAGGTCTATGTGAAGTCCGCCGAGGGCATCAAGTTTGACGACGTGGCCGGTGAGGACGAGGCCAAGGAGAACCTGACCGAGATCGTCAACTACCTCCACGACCCCAGCAAGTACAAGGACATCGGTGCGTCCATGCCCAAGGGCATCCTGCTGGTGGGCCCTCCGGGAACCGGCAAGACCATGCTGGCCAAGGCTGTGGCCGGTGAAGCCAACGTCCCCTTCTTCTCCATGTCCGGCTCGGAATTTGTGGAGATGTTCGTGGGCATGGGCGCCAGCAAGGTGCGTGACCTGTTCAAGCAGGCCAAGGAGAAAGCGCCCTGCATCGTGTTCATCGACGAGATCGATGCCATTGGCAAGAAGCGTGACGGCCAGCTGGGCGGCAATGACGAGCGTGAGCAGACCCTGAACCAGCTGCTGACGGAGATGGATGGCTTCGAGGGCAACAACGGCGTCATCATTCTGGCGGCCACCAACCGCCCCGAGTCCCTTGACCCGGCGCTGACCCGCCCCGGCCGCTTCGACCGCCGCGTACCCGTGGAGCTGCCTGACCTGAAGGGCCGCGAGGAGATCCTGAAGGTTCACGCCCGGAAGATCAAGGTGGCTGAGGATGTGGACTTCAGCAAGATCGCCCGCATGGCCTCCGGCGCGTCCGGCGCGGAGCTGGCCAACATCGTCAACGAGGCGGCGCTGCGTGCCGTCCGTGATGGCCGCCGCTTCGCCACGCAGGCCGATCTGGAGGAGAGTATCGAGGTGGTCATCGCAGGCTATCAGAAGAAGAACGCCATCATGACCGACCACGAGAAAAAGATCGTGTCCTATCACGAGGTAGGCCACGCTCTGGTAGCGGCCATGCAGACCCACTCCGCCCCCGTGCAGAAGATCACCATTGTGCCCCGCACCTCCGGCGCTCTGGGCTATACCATGCAGGTGGAGGAGGGCAACCACTACCTGATGACCAAGGAGGAGATCGAGAACAAGATCGCCACCTTTACCGGCGGCCGTGCCGCCGAGGAAGTGGTGTTCGGCTCCGTCACCACCGGCGCCTCCAACGATATCGAGCAGGCCACCAAGCTGGCCCGGGCCATGATCACCCGCTACGGCATGAGCGACGAGTTCGGCATGGTGGCGCTGGAGACGGTCACCAACCAGTATCTGGGCGGCGACGCCTCTCTGGCCTGCTCCGCCGAGACCCAGACCAAGATCGACCAGCAGGTGGTGGCGCTGGTGCAGAAGCAGCACGACAAGGCTATCAGAATTCTGATGGACAACCGCGAGAAGCTGGACGAGCTGGCCACCTACCTCTATGAAAAGGAGACCATCACCGGCGAGGAATTCATGCACATTCTCAACAAGTAAGTACCTCCACAGTGAAGGAGCCCCGGGCCATACGGCCCGGGGCTCCTTTGTTGATGCGTTGATCATTGATCTCCGTTGGCCGCCACCCATGTCCGCACATAGTCCACGAACAGGCGGGTGGAGTTGGACAGGGCCTTCTCGTCCTTCACTCCGATGCCGATGGTACGGTGGAAGGTCATGGGCGGGCGACAGGCGGTGACGGGCGCGGGACTGTGGCGTACCATCAGCTCCGGCAGGAGACTGATGCCAAGCCCTTCCGACACCATGGACAGGATCGTCCGATCCTCCCGTGCCACATACTTCACATTGGGCCGGATGCCCATCTCGTCAAAGGCCGCCATGATCTCATAGTCGTCACCCTCCTCCAGCTGGATAAACGGCTCCGACGCCAGCAGCTCCCTGGGAAAGGGATCACTGTCCGCATAGGGGTGGTCGCATGGCACGATGACCTGCAATTCGTCCCGGTGCAGGGCGTAGGTCTGCAAGCGCTTCACCGACGGCAGCCGCAGAAAGCCGCAGTCCACCGCGCCGGTGACGATCCAGTTCTCGATCTGGTCGTAGAAGTCGCCGGTGACCACCTCGAACTCGATATTGGGGTACAGCTTGCCGAAGCTTTTCAGGATCCGGGGCAGCCACTGGGCCGACACACTGGAAAAGGTGGCGATCTTCACCAGGCCGCTGTCCATGTCCTTCAGGCCCTCCACCGTCTGCATCAGGGCGTGGTGGGCGGCGCACAGCTTCTCGATCTTGGGCAGCACGGCACGGCCATCCGCTGTCAGCACCACGCCGCCACGGTTGCGGCTGAGGAGGGTGATGCCCAGCTCACTCTCCAGCGACGTGATGGCGTGGCTGATGCCGGACTGGGTGAAGTTCAGCGCCTCCGCCGCCTTGGTAAAGGTGCCGCAGGACACCACCTTCAAAAATACCTGATACTTGGAAATGCTCATGGGAACCACCTCGCTGTTGTCGATAGCGTCATTATACATGACGACCGCTCATGAAATCAATAGCAAAGATGCGTTTTACAAATGCGAGTTTCCGTGTTATGCTGTATACAGCTTACGAAACGGAGGACACGAGTCATGGCATCGCCTGTGAAAACCATCCGCTGCGCCCTGTGCGGCAGCAGCAATGTGGTATACCGGAGCGGATGCTACTATTGCATCTCCTGCGGCGCACGGGGCGACCGTCCCATGTCCGACGCGGCGTTGGCACACATCGACCAGGCCCTTTCCCTGGGCGATGACAGTGCGGAGCTGGCGGCACTGCGACGCCGCTATCCCCGGCTGCGAGTCAGATAATCCCCCTATCTGTACCCAATCTTTTCCATAATGAGGGTTATCCTCCCCTCGAACCACACCCGGCCACCCGCCCGTGGCCGGGTGTGGTTTTACGCTGACAAATCAGGCATGCCGTGCTATAATCCCCATCACATCACAAGGAGGAGACGCAATGCGTATCAACTGGTTCAAGGACGAAAACAATCTGATCTATATCAACGGCGCCACACAGCTGGCAGAGCTGGAGCGGACACTGCGCTTTCCCGGCCTGGAGGAGGCCGCCAACGCGCTGCGGCAGCATCCCACGCCGGAGGGCTTTACCATCAAGGGGCCCAAACGCACCAGCGGGCGGCTGTTTGTGCCGGATCTGGCCTTTGGCCAGCACATCGAGATGGGCGAGAACATCTTCTTTTTCATGGGCGAGATGCAGGAGTGCTATGTGATCTACTGGCCCGACGCTCCGGTAGTGCGGTAAACGCACGCAAGGGGTCTCCCCTATCGCCCCGTTTGAAATCTCCCCCTTGCAAAATGCTTCGCCGTATGGTATCATAATCCTGTACATAAGAAAACTCATATAGCCGTGCCGCAACGGGGTACGGCGTTTCTACGGCGTCACCGGTGACGCCACTATGGGTGCTTTGCCGCAATAGGCGGCGGGGCGCTCATTTTATTTTGTCTGAAAAGAGGGATCGTTCCATGACACAGGTCTTGAAGGGCCACATCGTTCACGCCCCGGCGCTGGGCCGGGTGGACATCGCGGAAAACGGCTTTCTGGTGCTGGAGGACGGCGTGATCGCCGGGGTCTATCACACCCTGCCGGACTGCTACGCCCATGCCCCGCTGCTGGACTACGGCGATAAACTGATCATGCAGTCCTTTGCCGACATGCACCTCCATGCCCCCCAGTACCCCATGCTGGGCATGGGCATGGATCTGCCGCTGCTGGACTGGCTGAATACCTACACCTTCCCCACCGAGTCCCGGTTCGCCGATCTGGACTACGCCCGCCGCACCTATCAGCGCCTGGCAAGCGACCTGATCACCAACGGCACCACCCGGGTGGCCATGTTCTCCTCCCTGCACACCGAGGCAACATGGGTGCTGATGGAGGAGCTGGAAAAGGCGGGCGTCACCGGCTATGTGGGCAAGGTGAACATGGATCGCAACGGCCTGCCCGGCGTGCTGCAGGAGACCACCGAGGAGTCTGTCCGGGAGACGCTGCGCTGGCTGGAGGGCTGCCGGTTCGAGCATGTGAAGCCCATCCTCACCCCCCGCTTTACCCCCAGCTGCACCGACGAGCTGATGGCGGCGCTGGGCCGCATCGCCGCGGAAAAGGGCCTGTACGTCCAGTCCCACCTGTCCGAGAGCATGGGCGAGATCCAGTGGGTGCGGGAGCTGCACCCGGAGTGTCGGCGCTACTGGGAGACCTATGACAAGTACGGCCTGTGGAAGGATCACACTCTGATGGCCCACTGCGTCCACTCCGACGAGGTGGAGCGCAAGGCCATCAAGGATGCCAACGTGGTGGTCGTCCACTGCGGCGACTCCAACGTGAACATCTGCTCCGGCGTGTGTCCGGTGCGGCGGATGCTGGACGAGGGCATCTGGGTCACCCTGGGCAGCGACATCGCAGGCGGCGCGCAGCTGCCCATGTACAAGGTCATCGCCACCTCCATCCGCACCTCCAAGGTGCGCCGCATCAGCGACGACTGGCACACCGACTTCCTGACGGTGGGCGAGGGCTACTATCTGGGCACCACCGCCGGCCACAAGTACTTCGGCGCGGGCGAGGGCTTCGCCGTGGGTGATAAGCTCCACGCCATCGTGGTGGACGACGGTGACTTCCCCGAGGCCAGCCATCCCCTCAGCGTGGAGGAGCGGTTCGAGCGGATCATCTACATGACCCACCGCCACAACATCGTATCCGTCTGGTCGGACGGACGCCAGGTGGTCACGCGGTAAACACATATTGAGACGCATACAAAAAGGGCGGCCTGTGGTCACAGGCCGCCCTCTTTACAGCGGTATTCCTTACGCCAACGGCAGTTCCTTTCCGTTCAGGGCCGCGTAGGCCAGGCGTTCCCCCTCGTAGCGGAGCTTCATGGAGAAGAAGGGGGTGTCCGGCTCGTGGATGAGATCCAGGAACAGCTTGTCCCCCGCCCACAGGGGCAGGGCCATCAGGGCGTCCTTGTGGATCCACTCCAGCACGCCCTCGTTGCACTCGATCAGCTCACCCGTCCAGCCGGTGGCGGTGAACACATGCATGTACTCCGTCTCCCACTGGTCGGACACGAAGGTGACAAGGCCACGGTACTGATAGTCCGTCAGCGTCAGGCCCGTCTCCTCCCAGGTCTCCCGCAGGACGCACTCCTCCGGGCTCTCGCCATCCTCGAACTTGCCGCCGACGCCCACCCACTTATCGTGGTTCAGGTCGTTCTTCTTCTTGACCCGGTGCAGCATCAGATAGTTGCCCTGGGGATCCTCAATATAACACAGCGTGGAATTATACATGTTGTTCAAGCCCTTTCAAATGTGATCTCGTCATAGCCCGTTTCGGCGTCCTGCTCCTGGCCATAGCGCCAGCCGTCCAGCACGCCGAGCACCAACTCACAGGTGGTGTTGACGAGGCAGCCCTCCTTCAGGTGGCCGCCGAAGGCGGACAGGCCCTGACGGCTCAGGGCGATGTGCAGGTGGCAGCGCTCCTGGCTGACGGTGCCCATCAGGGACAGGATCTCGCAGTGCTCGTCCACCGTGCGGACGGTGACGCCGTCGGCGTCCCGCAGCACGGCGCGGGTCAGGCAGCCCACCCCGGACAGCACCACGCCGGCGGCGATGTGGTATTCGGCGCAGATGGCTTTGATGGACAGCAGCAGGTCGTCGCCCCGGTGTAGTCTCCGGCAGATGGTGGTCATAGGCGGTGTCCTCCTCTGGAATGACGTTGGAATAATGTTTCGTACTATTCTACCACACCTTTTGCAATTTGTACAGCGCTGTGGTATACTGGGCGGCAGGAAAGACGGAAGGAGGGCGGGGCCATGGACTATGAGATCATCCGCTCACGCCGCCGCACGGTGGCGCTGGAGGTGACCCGGGAGGGCCGGGTACTGGTGCGGGCGCCGCTGCGGATGTCCCAGGGGGAGATCCAGCGGTTCGTGGACGGCCACGCCGCGTGGCTGGAGAAGGCCAAAGCCAGGGTGGCGGCCCGGCAGGCGGCCCATCCGCCCCTGACCGAGGCAGAGATGGCGGCGCTGCGCCAGCGGGCGCGGGAGGTGCTGCCGGGGAAGGTGGCCCACTACGCGGCCATCATGGGCGTGACGCCCGCGTCGGTGAAGATCACCGCCGCCCGGACGCGGTTCGGAAGCTGCTCTGGGAAGAACGGTATCTGCTTTTCCCTGTATCTCATGCAGTATCCGGAGGCAGCCATCGACTATGTGGTAGTCCACGAGCTGGCCCACATCCGTCACCACGACCACAGCCCCGCCTTTTACGCCCAGGTGGCCCGTGTGCTGCCGGATTATAAGCAGAGAATGAAGCTGCTGAAAGAGTGAAAAAGCATCCCCGGAGCGCCTGAACCGGCCTGCTCCGGGGATGCTTTCTTCGTTCACAGTAATTTCACGCAGCGGATGCCGCCGTCCAGCGCGGCGGCAAAGGCGTCGCCGTCGGTCTTTTCGCCCACGATGCTGCCGTAGTGGGTGGGAACGGCCACCTGCGGGCGGATGGCGCCGGCCAGCGCCGCGGCCTCATGGGCTGTCATGGTGTAGGTGCCGCCTGCGGGCAGAAACGCCGCGTCGCACCGGACGGCCCGTGCCTCCGGCGTATCGTCGGTATCGCCCGCCACATAGACACGGCGGCCCGCCACCGTCACCACATAGCCCACCCACTGGTTGGCCTGGGGATGGAACTTCTTGCCGATGTTGTAGGCGGCCACGGTCTCAAAGGCCACACCCCTCACCTGATACGTTCCGCCGGGCCGCACGGTCATGATCTGCCCGGCAGCAAAGCCCGCCGCCAGCGCCGTCTCCCGGCAGCTCTCCGGCAGGACGATCACACCGTCCGGCTTCATCACCCGGCGGATGTCCTCCAGCGAGAAGTGGTCATAGTGCTCGTGGGTCACGAAGATCACATCGCCGTCCTTCGGATTGCCCGCCACCCGGAAGGGGTCGAACCACATCACCGTCTCTCCGCCGCAGCGGATGGAGCTGTGACAGTTGATGGAAAAGCGCGTCATAAAATCGTTCATATCTGATCCTCCTGCATACGGCATCCGCCGTGCCCTCCGGTGATGCTCTGTCACCAGTATAAGGCACGGCAATACCATCGAATGACAAGGGCAAACACGCCTGACAGCGTGTCTTTCCGGCGCTTTTTGCCCTTTTCACCTTGGCTTGCGCCAGCAAGCCTGCGTCTCAAAAGCCAAAAATCACTCGAAAATCCATCGCTGGCAGGTGCGATGCAGTTTTGTCGGAGCAGAAATGTATCCAGACAAGAAAAGGCCCGCAGAGAATACTTGTCGTATTGTCAAGGGGCTTGACGCCGTATGGGCGCATTTCTGCCCGTCAAAACCGCGTCTGTCCTTGTCATTCGATGGTAATAACAAGCTTTACTTTTTCAGGCGGCCGAACAGGCCCTTCTTCTCATAGGGCTCGCTGGCGTAGCCCAGCACCTTGTAGCCGGTGGGCTCGATAACGGCCCGCAGGGCCTCCTCGCTGATGTCCTCCTCGCTGAGGATCACCGTCTCGCCCTTGGTGTGGGAGGACGTGACCTTCTTCACCGGGAACTTGGCGCGCACCGCGTCGTTGACGTGGCTTTCGCACATGCCGCAGGCCATCCCGTCGATTTTCAATGTGATCTGAACCATAATAGATACCTCCATATCAAAATTCCTGTCCTGTGCCGTACCATGCGGTTAGATAACGCTAACTGTGTGACTTTGGAAATGCCGCTTCCGCGGCATTTCCGGCGGCACAGGGCCGTTTATTACTTTTTGAAGCTGTCCTTCAAAGATACGCTGCGGTTGAACACCAGATGCTCCGCCGTGGAGTCCCGGTTATCCAGGCAGAAATAGCCCACCCGCATGAACTGGAACGTAGGCGCGTTGACGCCGGTGCGGTTCTCCTGCTTGTCGAACTCCGCCGCCACCTTGCGCATCTCCGGCTCCACCTTGCAGCCGGTCAGGACGGTCAGGCTGCCGGGGTTCAGGCAGTCCAGGAAGTCCTTGTCGGGGCCGTCAGGCGTGGCGTCGGAGAACAGATTGTCGTACAACCGTACCTCGGCGTCCATGCAGTTCTCCGCGTCCACCCAGTGGAGGGTGGCGCCCTTCACCTTGCGGCCGTCGGCGGGATCGCCGCCACGGGAGTCGGGATCGTACTCACACAGCACCTCGGTGACGTTGCCGTTCTCATCCTTCACGCAGCCGGTGCACTTCACCAGATACGCGCCCTTCAGGCGGCACTCCAGACCGTTGGGGGTCAGGCGCTTGTACTTGGGCACGGGAACCTCCATAAAGTCGTCCGCCTCGATCCACAGATGGCGGGAGAAGGTGATCTCATGGGTGCCCTGGGTGGGATCGGTGGGATTGTTCTCCACGGTGACCGGCTCGCTCTTGCCCTCGGGATAGTTGGTGACCGTCAGCTTCACGGGGCGCAGCACCGCCATGGTGCGCTCGGCGGTGGCGTTCAGATCCTCCCGGAGACAGTGCTCCAGAAAACCGTACTCAATAACATTGGGGGACTTAGCCACGCCGATGCGTTCGCAGAAATTGCGGATGGCGGCGGCGGTGTAGCCACGGCGGCGCAGGCCGCACAACGTGGGCATACGGGGATCGTCCCAGCCGGAGACGTAATTTTCCTCCACCAGCTTGCGCAGCTTCCGCTTGGACATGACGGTGTGGTCGATGCCCAGGCGGGCAAACTCGATCTGACGGGGGTGCGCGGGCAGTTCACAGTGCTCGATGACCCAGTTGTACAGCGGACGGTGGGCCTCAAACTCCAGTGAGCACAGGCTGTGGGTGATGCCCTCCAGGGCGTCCTGAATGGGATGGGCAAAGTCGTACATGGGATAGATGCACCACTTGGTGCCCTGCCGGTGGTGGCTCATGTGGTTAATACGGTAAATGACGGGGTCGCGCATATTGAAGTTGCCGCTGGCCAGGTCGATCTTGGCCCGCAGGGTCATGGCGCCGTTGGGGAATTCGCCGGCACGCATACGGGCAAATAGGTCAAGGCTCTCCTCCATGGGGCGGTCACGATAGGGGGATACGGCGGGGATGCCGATGTCGCCACGGTTGGCCTTGAATTCCTCCGGGGTCAGCTGGCACACATAGGCCAGTCCCTTCTTGATCAGCAGCACCGCCTGGCGGTAGTCCTCTTCAAAATAGTCGCTGCCGTAGAAGAACCGGTCGCCCCAGTCGAAGCCCAGCCAGTGGATGTCCTGCTTGATGGCCTCCACGAACTCCTCGTCCTCCTTGGTGGGGTTGGTGTCGTCCATGCGCAGGTTGCACAGGCCGTTGTACTTCTCGGCGGTGCCAAAGTCGATGGTCAGGGCCTTGCAGTGGCCGATGTGCAGATAGCCGTTAGGCTCCGGCGGGAAACGGGTGTGGACGGTCATTCCCTGGAACTGACCACCCTCTGCGATGTCCTCGTCGATAAAGTTCAGAATAAAGTTTTTGCTCTCCGCTACCGCCTCAGTCTCGGGGGTATTGGTCTTTCTTTCCTCGGTCATTGTCTCACACTCCTTATAGGTCGTATTTTTCCGGTAAAAACCAGACCTATATTATACGCTGTTGGCCGCCGGATTGCAAGCCTTTTGCCCGCAAAAAGCCGGAAAGTGCGGGGATATCCCCACACCGCGCCAGAAACAGCGCCAGCGCCAGCAGATCAGCACAGCCGCCAGGACTGAGCCAACGGTCGATGAGGGCGTCGTCCAGCGCCTGCGTCAGTGCGATACGCCGCTCCGGCGGCGCATCCAGTATGGCGGCGGAGCGTGCCTTCACAAAAGCCGCACCCGCCGCGCCGCCCCGGTGATAGAGGTTGCTGTCCTCCGTGTGGGCCATCAGCCACAGCAGGGCCGTCAGGGGATCGCTCTCCCGCAGCACCGCGGTGGCCTGCCGCCCGGTGGGAAAGCCCGCCAGCGCTTCCGAGCGTGCGCCGCCCACCTGATGGCGCAGCGCCACCGCCGCGCCGTTGGTGCCCTGGGGCGGCAGCAGCGCCGCCGTCAGCGCGGCGCTTCGGTCGAATACGTCGCCGCCCTCCGCCAGACACTGGCCCAGCGACGCCAGCAGCACCGCGAAGGAGAACAGCGCCCCCTTGTGGGTGTTGACGCCGCCGGTGGCCCGGAACATGGCGGCCTCAGCCTCCCGTCCCACCGCCTGCAGGGCGTCTGCGTCCGCGCCCGCCATCCCCAGCGCCGCCATCCGGCGGAACCAGGGCGTCAGCGCGTCGATGCTCCGCAGAAACAGGGGGAGATCCATATCATTGTGTGCGCCGTTGTTGCGCTCATCCACCAGCCCCGGCTTGGGCGTCAGGCGTACCTCCTGCTGCAACGCCTCCGCCGCCAGACTGGCCAGATATCCGGCGGCGAAATCCGCCAGAATTTCGTTGGTACGGCCCACGATGGCGTCCAGTCCGTGGGCGCGGCTGCGGGAGCAGACCGTCACCGGCCCGCCGCAGATAAGACAGGTGCGCTGCACGGGACGGGACAGCTTGCCGCCGTCCACGTCCAGCACGTCCAGATCGTACAGCCGCCCGATGGGAGCGGCGGCCTCCAGCGCCAGACAGGCGTCCTTCAGCTCTGCCGCCGGACGGTCATACACCAGCAGCGCCTCGCACCCGGTGGTGGGCCGGACGATCTCCGCCGCCTCCGGCCGGCCCAGCGCGGCATACAGGGCTTCCAGCCCCGCGTCAAAGACCAGCTCGATCAGCGGCGCGGACTTCACCGGCCCGGCGATATTCATGGTAAAGGACACCAGCGGCAGACGATGGCTGTGCAGCAGCCGCCGCTGGGCGTCCGCCCGCCCGTCACGGGCGCGGAGGATGTCCTCCAAAGTGACGTTCACAGTAGGCATAGGTGGTCTCCGGTACAAGTGGTTGGATGTCGGCAAGCCGCCCTTCCGCCAGAAGGCGGCGGACGGCGGTGGCGGAGATGCCCTCCAGACGGGGGATCTCCGTAACGGAAATGCCATAAGTGGGGAGCATTTCCTTCATTCTCCGGTTATAGGCGGTGGTGGTGGGGGAGAAGGGCTCCTCACCCACGAACCGCCGTGTGATGTGGAGAGCCGGGGCAATGTGCTGGCCGAACAGCGTCAGATCCATGTCGCACCGCGCCTCCTCCGACTGCTCATCCCGCAGGAAGTAGGCGGGGAAGGTGGCCCGGCTCACCAGAAAATCGCCGCCGGAGCATACGGTCACGTTGTCGAGGTGTGCCGTCCCCTCCCGCACCAGCGCCAGCCGGTCAGCAGCCGGAAAGGGGCCGCCCTCCTCCGCCACCACGAACGCCAACACATGGTCACACTGCCCCGCTGCCGTAGTGATCAGATGCAGATGCCCTCTCGTGAAGGGGTTGGCGTGGCACACCACGCAGCCGGTGACGCCCTCCTGCCACCGGGGCAGGGGGGACAGAAACCGCGCCAGCGCGTCCCGGCGGCGGCACAGCATCACCATGTCCGCCGTTTCCGCCACGGGGTAAAACCCCAACGAGCGGAACAGCCGCAGATGCTTCGGCTTGGTGAACAGAAACGGAAAGGGCACGCCCCGTGCCGCCGCCTCATTCACCAACGCCGTCACGATCCGGGCACAGGCGTCCTGCCCCTCGGCGTCGGGGGAGACGGCCACCTGCCGGATGACCTTGCCGCCCAGTGAGCCACAGCCCAGCAGCGCGCCGTCCTCCGTCAGCAGTGCGGTGATGTCCGTGTGCCCCTCATCCCGCAGGCCGCCTTCGGCCAGCAGAGCGGCATAGGCCGCCCCCCACTGCGGGGGGACGGCCTTGCAAAGCAGTAATTCACGCATCCTCGTCGATCTCGCGCACCACGTCGATGATGGTGTTGTCCCGGTACATCACCACGCCCACGATGCGGTCCTTGTAGCGGATGGGCTCCGGTACGCCCACCAGCGCCTCGGCCCGTTGCTGGAGCTGCTCAATGGTGAACACATGCAGTCCGGCGGCCTCGATCTTCTCCTTTAGGTCGGGGCGACGGGGGTTCACGGCGATGCCCTGCTCCGTCACCACCACGTCCACCACCTCGCCGGGGGTGACCACGGTGTTGACGTGCTTGACGATGGTGGGGATGCGGCCCCGGGTCAGCGGCGCCACCACCACCGACAGGCTGGCGCCCTCGGCGGTGTCGGGATGGCCGCCGATCGCGCCGCGGATCACGCCGTCAGAGCCGGTCAGCACGTTGACGTTGAAGTCCGTGTCGATCTCCAGGGCGGACAGGATCACGAAGTCCAGCTGATCCACCGCCGCACTGATCATGTGGCTGGCGTAGTACGTCGCGCCGATCTGGTGGTGGAAGTGGTTGTTCTTCAGGGACAGCGCCGCGTCCAGATCGAAGCTCTGGACGTCCAGCACGCGGTCGATGAGGCCCTCCTCATGCATGGCGGTGATCTGGCCGGTGATGCCGCCCAGGGCGAAGCGGCAGTGGATGCCCTGGGCGATCATCTTCTGCCGCAGGAAGCGGGCGGTGGCCAGAGACGCGCCGCCGCTGCCCATCTGCATAGAGAAGCCGTCGTACAGATACCCCGTGGCCTCGATGACGTTGGCGGCGGTCTTGGCGATCAGCAGCTCCTTGGGATCCTTGGTGTAGCGGGTGGCCCCGGACATGATGCCCTTGGGGTCGCCGATGTCGTCGGTCAGCACCACATAGTCCACGTCATATTCCGGGATGGCCCAGGGCGCGTTGGGATAGGCCACCAGATGGTTGGTGATGATGATCACGTTGTCGGCATACTTGGCGTCGGTGCGGGCATAGCCCAGCGAGCCGCAGGCGATGCCGTCGTCATCGTCCCGGCTGTAGCCGTTGGCGTTGCCGTAGGGGTCGCAGGAGGGCGCGCCCAGGAACGCCACGTCGATGTGCAGCTCACCGCTGCGGATGGCGCTGGCCCGCCCGCCGTGGGAGCGGAACACCACCGGGCAGTCCATAAGGCCCCGGGAAACCTCCTCCGCCAGCTCACCGCGAAGGCCGGAGGTCTCGATATGGGTGATGACGCCGTTCTTGATGTGGTGGATCAGGGGCGCGTGGACGGAGGCCAGCGAGGAAGCCGCCAGCGTCAGGTTCTTATAGCCCATCTCCGCCAGCTTGTCCACCACCATGTTGATGATGTGGTCGCCGTTGCGGAAGTGGTGGTGGAAGCTGATGGTCATGCCGTCCTTCAGTCCCGTGCGGCGGATGGCCTCCTCCAGCGAGGGCACCACCTTGTTCTGCTGATGATACCGCTCACGGAAGGTGGCGGTCTTTTTCTGCCCAGCCCCGGCGAACGCGCCGTGGTTGCTGATCTCGTCGATATGGGGAATCTTGTTCACTTCTACCATGTTACAGCTCCTCCACTTCGTCGGCCTTGCTGCCGGCCTCATACAGCTCCAGCAGCCGCTTGGCCCGGGTAACCACGGGCTTGTCGATCATCTTGCCGTTCAGGCTGGCCACGCCGCTGCCCCGCGCGTTGGCCTCGGCGATGGCCTCCATAATGGCCCGCGCCTTGTTCAGATCCTTCTCGCTGGGCATGAACACCTTGTGCAGCGGCTCGATCTGCCGGGGATTGATGATGGACTTGCCGTCAAAACCCAGCTTCTTGATGAGGGTGGCCTCGGCGATGAAGCCCTCCTCGTCGTTGACGTTGGAGAACACCGTGTCCAGCGCGGCGATGCCGGCGGCCCGGGCGGCGTTCAGAATCATGCACCGGGCAAACAGCAGCTCGATGCCGTCGCTGCGGGTGGTCTTCAGGTCGGTGACGTAGTCCTCCGCGCCCAGCGCGATACCAATGAGCCGGTCGCTGGCCTTGGCGATCTCCACGGCGTTCAGCACGCCGTTGGCGCTCTCGATGGCGGCCATCATGCCGGTGGTGCCCACGGGGATACCGGCTTCCCGCTCGATGCGCTCGATCTCACGCTCACAGTCGATGACATCCTGGGCGCTGTCGGTCTTGGGCAGGCGCACCACCTGCACACCGGCCCGGACGACAGCCTCCAGATCCTCGATGCCCAGTCCGCTGGAGAGGTCGTTGATGCGCACCACCGTCTCCTTAGTGCCGAAATGCAGCGTTTTCAGGGCGTTATACACCAGGAAGCGGGCCGCGTCCTTCTCGGTATAGGCCACGCTGTCCTCCAGGTCGAACATGATGGAGTCCGCGCCGTAGATGTGGGCGTCCCGGATCATGCCGGGGTTGTTGCCGGGCACGAACATCATGCTGCGGCGCAAGCGATCCTTCTTATACATCCTGCCGCACCTCCCATGTGTAGTCATGGCTTTCCGCCGCGCGGGTCAGGGCGGTGGCCACCCGCGCCCGAACGGTGCAGTCCAGCGCGCCCTTGTCCACGGCGGTGATCACGGCGTTCTCCACGCCGTAACCGGCCACCGTCTCACGGATGACGGCGATGATCTGCTTGCCGAACTGCTGATAGACGCTGCTGGTCAGCTCTACCTGCACGCCGCCCGCGTCGGACGGCTCCACGGTGATCATAATGTCGTTGGATTCCATAGTCCCGGCATTGCCGGTGGTGATCAGTTTCATAGACGGCCTCCTTACAGCGCGGCTTCCAGATTCTGACGGATGGCGGCGATGAACTGGGCGGAGGTGACGGGATGGGCCTCAAAGCCCTCGTCCACCAGACCGGCCAGATCCTTGGTCATGGTGCCCTGATTCAGCGTGGTGAAGCAGGCACTCTCCAGCTTGTCGGCAAAGGCGGCCAGATCAGCAAGGCCGTCCAGCTGACCGCGCTTGCGCAATGCGCCCGTCCAGGCGAAGATGGTGGCCATGGGGTTGGTGGAGGTCTCCTCGCCCTTGAGATGCTTGTAATAGTGGCGGGTCACGGTGCCGTGGGCGGCCTCGTACTCCGTCACCCCGTCGGGGGACACCAGCACGGAGGTCATCATGGCAAGGCTCCCGAAGGCGGTGGAGATCATGTCGCTCATCACGTCGCCGTCGTAGTTCTTCAGCGCCCAGATGAAACCGCCCTTAGAGCGGATGACGCGGGCCACGGCGTCGTCGATGAGGGTGTAGAAATAGGTAATGCCCAGCTCGGCGAATTTCTCCTTGTAGTTCTGCTCGTACTCCTCCTCGAAGATCCGCTTGAACTCGCCGTCATAGACCTTGGAGATGGTGTCCTTGGTGGAGAACCACAGATCCTGCTTGTTGGCCATGGCGTACTGGAAGCAGCTCTTGGCAAAGGCGCGGATGCTCTTCTCCGTGTTGTGCTGGCCCTGCCACACGGCGGGGCCCTTCACGGTCTGGACGGTCAGTGTCTTCTCGGCGCCGCTCTCGCCCTTGAAGGTCAGCGTGGCGGTGCCGGGCTCATCGGTGACCATGTCCACGGCCTTATACATGTCGCCATAGGCGTGACGGGCCACGGTGATGGGCTTTTCCCAGTTCTT
This sequence comes from uncultured Oscillospiraceae bacterium, assembly GCA_934589145.1. Lineage (GTDB taxonomy): Bacteria > Bacillota > Clostridia > Oscillospirales > Oscillospiraceae > Vescimonas. The sequence continues at coordinate 22,647 of CAKTNW010000022.1, forward strand.
TACCACCGGGTGGATAAAGGGCACCACAATGGGGGCGCGGAAGGCGGTGCCGTCCAGATAGGCGCGGATGGTGCCGTTGGGGCTCTTCCACATCTCGGTCAGCTGGGGATACTCCTCCATCCGCTGCTTGTTGGGGGTGATGGTGGCGCACTTGACGGCCACGCCCAGACGCTGAGTGGCCTTGGCGGCGTCGATGGTGATCTGATCCTTGGTGGCGTTGCGGCTCAGCAGGCCCAGATCGTAGTATTCGGTCTTCAGATCCACGAAGGGCAGGATCAGCTCATCCTTGATCATCTGCCACAGCACGCGGGTCATTTCGTCGCCGTCCATCTCCACCAGCGGCGTTGTCATTTTGATCTTATCCATAGCGCGTGTCCTTTCATATATATGTATTGTTGTTGGGTCGGGGCGGGGTATCAGCCGCCTTGGCCCCCTCTGACGAGGGGGCTGTCACCGAAGGTGACTGGGGGAGAGATTGGCGCTTCTCTTTGCTTTTTACGTTCATCGTCTCTCCCTCCGTCTCGGCTTACGCCGAGCCACCTCCCTCGTTAGAGTGAGGCAGAGAACACATGCGTTCTCAGATCCGCTTGGCGTAATAATTCATCAAACAGCCGTCCAGCAGGATCTCCTTCTCATCGGCGGTCAGGCCCCGGACGTGCAGCAGCAGCTCATGGACGCTGCCGTCCCGGCGGATCACCTGGGCGGGGATGTCCTCCCGGCCCTCCTCGATGGCCTTGCGGATGGCGGGAACGAACACGCAGTCGCCGGGCTCGTAGTCAAAGGCCGCGTCCTTGTCCAGCGTGAAGGGCAGGATGCCCCAGTTGATGCAGTTGCTGCGATAGCGCTTGGTGGCGAACTCGTAGCAGATGTTGGCGAAGCCGCCCAGCACCTTCTGGCAGGAGGCCGCCTGCTCACGGGCGGAGCCGTCGCCGGGCTTGTTGGCGAACACGCAGGAGCCGAACTGGGTGTTGGCGGCCAGGGTCTTGGCGTCGCCCACCCTGCCCAGTACCTCCAGAATGTGGGCGGGCACGTCGCCGGTGCGGCGCTGTGCCTCCTGCGCCGCCACTTCCTTGGCATGGGGCACATACTCCGGCACCCGGCGGCTGAGGGTGAACTCCGCCAGACGCAGGGGGTTGGAGCGGTAGGAGGAGGTCTCGCCGGAGGGGATCAGCTCGTCGGTGGTGGTAACGGGATCGTGGATCACCGCCGCCAGCTCCACCAGCAGATTCTCGGTGAGATCGTACATCTTGGGCCAGTCGGTGATGTTGGGGCCCATCACCAGCTCCACGCTGGGATCGGCCTCGCCGAAGCCGTAGTACAGCCGGTTGTCGTACACGGACTTGTCGAAGTGATATTCCCGGCGCACCGGCGTATAGTCCACGTCGGTGGCGGCGGTGATGCGTCCGCCGTTGGCGGCGGTGGCGGCGATGGAGCGGGCGTCCATCAGGCACACGGCGGCAAACTGGCCCTCGCCGGGCTTGGAGCCCTCACGGTTGGGGAAGTTGCGGGTGGTGTGCCGCAGGCTCAGGCCGTTGTTGGCGGGCACGTCGCCTGCGCCGAAGCAGGGGCCGCAGAAGCTGGGCTTGATGACCGCGCCGGTCTGCAGCAGGTCGGTGGTGACGCCGTCGCGGGTCAGCTCCAGCGAGACGGGCACGGAGGTGGGGTACACATCGAAGGTGAAGGCGCCGTTGCCGGTGCTGCCGCCCCGGATGATGTCCGCCGCCTCGGTGATGTTGTCGAACAGGCCGCCCGCGCAGCCGGCGATGACGCCCTGATCGGCCCATACGCCGCCGTCGTGGATCTTGTCGGTGAGATGGGGGTGTGCCTTGGGGAAGCGCTTGGCGGCGTCGGCCTCCACCTTGGCCAGCAGCTCCTCCGCGTTCTCCAGGAACTCGTGGATGGTCCAGGCGTTGGAGGGGTGGAAGGGCAGGGCGATCATGGACTCCACCTTGCTCAGGTCGATGGTGATCATCCGGTCATAGTAGGCGGTGTTCGCCGGGTGCAGCGGCGCGTAATCCCCGGCGCGCTGATGGGCGGCGTAGAAGCCCTGGGTCTCCTCGTCGGTCTCCCAGATGGAGGAGAGGCAGGTGGTCTCGGTGGTCATCACGTCGATGCCGTTGCGGAAGTCGATGGGCAGTTCCTTGATACCGGGGCCAACGAATTCCAGCACCTTGTTGTTGACGAAGCCGCTCTCGAAGGTGGCCTTCACCAGCGCAATGGCCACATCGTGGGGGCCGACGCCCCGGCGGGGCTTGCCGGTCAGATACACTATGACCACCTCCGGCATGGGGGCGTCCCAGGTGTTCTTCAGCAGCTGCTTGGCCAGCTCCGGGCCGCCCTCGCCCACGGCCATGGTGCCCAATGCGCCATAGCGGGTGTGGGAGTCGGAGCCCAGGATCATGGCGCCGCACTTGGCCATCTGCTCGCGGGCATAGGAGTGGATGACGCTCTGGTTGGCGGGAACGTAGATGCCGCCGTACTTCTTGGCGGCGGACAGGCCGAAGACGTGGTCGTCCTCGTTGATGGTGCCGCCCACGGCGCACAGGCTGTTGTGGCAGTTGGTCAGGGCGTAGGGGATGGGGAACTCCTTCATGCCGCTGGCCCGCGCCTGCTGGATGATGCCCACATAGGTGATGTCGTGGGATACCATGGCGTCAAAGCGGATGCGCAGGTTCTCCGGGTCGCCGGACACATTGTGGGCCTGCAGGATGCGCCAGGCCATGGTGCCCTGGCGCGCCTCTGCCTGAGAGACGTCTGCGCTCTCCTGGGGCACACCGTTTACCAGATACATACCGTGATTCGTCAGTTGGATCATGTGATGACCTCCTTGGATCGTTTGTTGACGATGATTTACTGCCTCCATTTTAAGCGCATATGGCAGTAAATGTAAACTGCTTTTTCCGTAAAAAATGCCCCAAACGCAGATTTCTCCCTTTTGACGGACAGCTTGCGTGGACGACCAGAAAAATGCATCTCTCTGCAAGAAAACCGTCAAAACAGCGGGCGAAGAGGGGGAAAACGGCTCCCGCCGTCTTTAGGAAATGAAGGTCGACCAGAGGAGAACTGCAAACCGCTGTTGGAAAATTGCACAAAGGGAACTACCAAGGCGTTATTTCCCCACAAAAGGGCGGTTAATGTACCTATTTCAGACAGTATTTGTACCGGCATTTTTTCTCAACGTTTCTTGAGAATACAACTTGTGATAAAAATGTTGACGAATACGAGAAGCTGTGTCATACTCTATGATAACGTACCACCCTGTATCCATTTTTCAGGAGCATCAGGGAAGGAAGGAAGGAGTGACCACCCCTTGAGCAGACTTGACATCAAGACTCCCAGCAAAGCGCAGACCGTGGTGGATAACCTCTACCGCGACGTAGAGCGCCGTATCGCGGCGTCGCCTCCCGGCCTGTGCCCGGTGGATATGTCGCTGACCTTTTTGCAGCTGTGCCACGCCCAGACCTGCGGCAAGTGCGTGCCCTGCCGTATCGGCCTGGGGCAGCTGACCAAGCTAATCGAAATGGTGCTGGACGGCGAGGCGGATCTGTCCACCCTGGCCATCATCGAAAAGACGGCCCGCAGCATCGTCAACACCGCTGACTGCGCCATCGGCCGTGACGCCGCCCGGTTAGTGGTGGACGGCCTGGAGGGCTTCCGGGACGACTATATCGAGCATATCGAGCACCACCGGTGCCTGGCAAGCCTGGCCCTGCCGGTGCCCTGCGTGGCGCTGTGCCCCGCCGGTGTGGACGTGCCCGGCTATATGGCCCTGGTGGGCGAGGGCCGCTGCGCCGACGCGGTGCGCCTGATCCGCAAGGACAACCCCATGCCCACCGCCTGCGCCTATATCTGCGAGCATCCCTGCGAGGCCCGGTGCCGCCGCGACATGATCGACGCGCCCCTGAACATCCGGGGACTGAAGCGCTATGCCGTGGACAACGCCGGGGATGTGCCCCAGCCGGAATGCGCCCCCGCCACGGGAAAGACCGTAGCCGTCATCGGCGGCGGCCCCAGCGGCCTGAGCTGTGCCTACTATCTGGCGCTGATGGGCCACAAGGTGGTCATCTTCGAGGAACGGAAGCAGTTGGGCGGCATGCTGCGCTACGGCATCCCCAGCTACCGCTTCCCCAGAGAGAAGCTGGACGCGGAGATCAACTCCATTCTGTCCCTGGGCATCGAGGCCCACACCGACGTGACCGTGGGCAAGGAGATCACCTTCGAGCAGCTCCAGCAGGAGTATGACTGCCTGTACATCGCCATCGGTGCCCACCAGGGCAAGGGCGCGGGCATCCCCGGCGAGCACGGGAAGAACGTCATGTCCGCCGTGGAGATGCTGCGGGGCATCGGCGACGGCGACATGCCGGACTTCACCGGCAAGCGCGTGGTGGTCATCGGCGGCGGCAACGTGGCCATGGACGTGACCCGCAGCTCCATCCGCCTGGGCGCGGAGAAGGTCTCCTGCGTGTACCGCCGCCGCATCGAGGACATGACGGCCCTGCCCGACGAGGTGACAGGCGCCATGGCCGAGGGGGCGGAGATGCTGACATTGATGGCCCCTGTCCGCATCGAGACCAACGAGAATGACGAGGCCGTGGCCCTGTGGGTGCAGCCCCAGATCCCCGGCGAGGCCGACAAGACCGGCCGTCCCCGTCCGGAGAAGGCCGACCTGCCGGAGGAGCGGATCGAGGCGGACATCATCGTGGTGGCCATCGGCCAGGGCATCGAGATCGCCGGGTTCGAGCAGTCCGGCGTGCCCATCAAGCGGGGCACCTTCGTGGCGGCCAGCTCCAGCCAGGTGGGCAACATGAACAACGTATTCGCCGGAGGCGACTGCGTCACCGGCCCGGCCAGCGCCATCCGCGCCATCGCCGCCGGCAAGGTGGCCGCCGCCAACATCGACGAGCATCTGGGCTTCCACCACGACATCACGGTGGAGATCGACATTCCCGCCCCGCGGCTGAACAACTCCCCGCCCCATGGCCGCATCAACACCACCGAGCGGGAGGCGGCCCAGCGGAAGAACGACTTTGAGGACATCGAATGTGGTCTCACCCGGGAGGGCGCGTGCACCGAGGCGTCCCGCTGCCTGCGCTGCGACCACTACGGATACGGGATATTCAGAGGAGGTCGGAACAGCAAATGGTAACGTTGACCATCGACAAGAAAACCATCTCCGTGCCGGAGGGCACCACCATCCTGGAGGCCGCCAAGAGCGCCAATATCAGCATTCCCACCCTGTGCTATCTGAAGGGTGTCAACGAGATCGCCGCCTGCCGCATCTGCATGGTGGAGGTTGAAGGCCACGCCCGGCTGGTGCCCTCCTGCGACAACGCGGTGGTGGAGGGCATGGTGGTGCACACCAACTCGCCCCGCGTCCGGGAGGCAAGGCGGGTGAACCTGCGGCTGATCCTCAGCCAGCACGAGAACAACTGCACCAAGTGCACCCGCAGCGGCAACTGCAAGCTGCAGACCCTGTGCAACGACTATAACCTGCTGGGCGACCACTACATCAAGGATCTGAAAAACATCCCCACCGACTTCTCCAACCCGGTGGTGCGCATCGAAAACCGCTGCATCCGCTGCATGCGGTGCATCCAGGTGTGCGAGAAGATCCAGGGCATGAACATCTGGGACGTGGTGGGCACCGGTATCCGCACCACCGTGGGCGTGGGCCGGTTCCGCACCCTGGGCGAGTCGGACTGCACCTTCTGCGGCCAGTGCATCACCCACTGTCCCGTGGGCGCGCTGCAGGAGCATGACGACACCGGCAAGGTGTGGGACGCCCTGGCCGATCCCAACAAGATCACCGTGGTGCAGATCGCGCCCGCTGTCCGGGCCGCTTGGGCGGAGTACTATCACCTTGACCCCAAGTTCGCCACCGCCAAGCGGATGGTGACGGCGCTGAAGGAGATCGGCTTCGACTACGTTTTCGACACCAACTTCACCGCCGACCTGACCATCATGGAGGAGGGCACGGAGTTTTTGCAGCGGTTCACCCACCGTGACCAGTACAAGTGGCCCATGTTCACCTCCTGCTGCCCCGGCTGGGTGCGGTTCGTGAAGGGCCAGTTCCCGGAATACACCACCAATCTGTCCACCGCCAAGTCGCCCCAGGCCATGTTCGGCGCGGTGGCCAAGAGCTACTTTGCCGAGAAGCTGGGGGTGGATCCCCACAACATCTATGTGGTGTCCATCATGCCCTGCACCGCCAAGAAGGCGGAGCGGGCCATCCCCAACCTGAACAGCGCCTGCGGCGATCCGGACGTGGACGTGGTGCTGACCACCCGGGAGTTCGTCCGCATGCTGCGGGGCGAACAGATCAACCCCGCCGTCATGGAGGAGACGGAGTTCGACAGCCCCCTGGGCACCGGCACCGGCGCGGCGGTGATCTTCGGCGCCACCGGCGGCGTCATGGACGCGGCGCTGCGCAGCGCCTACTTCCTGGTGACCGGCCACAACCCCGACCCCGACGCCTTTACGGCGGTGCGGGGCATGGACGGCTGGAAGGAGGCCGCCTTCGAGATCCCCGGCGCGGGCCGTGTCCGCGTGGCGGTGGTCAGCGGTCTGGGCAACACCCGGAAGCTGATGAACGCCCTGAAGGACGGCAAGGCCAGCTACGATTTCGTGGAGGTCATGGCCTGTCCCGGCGGCTGCGTGGGCGGCGGCGGACAGCCCATCCGGGACGGCGTGGAGCTGGCCCAGCCCCGGGGCGACATCCTGTGGAACATCGACAGGAACGCCCCCATCCGGTTCTCCCACGAGAATCCCGAGGTGCGGGCCATCTATAACCAGTATTTCCACAAGCCCCTCAGCCACCGCTCCCACGAGCTGCTGCACACCGACCTGACGGCGTGGAAAATGCCCACGGAGGAGTAAACCGCCCTTTCTGACGGAGGTAACACCATGAAAAAGCTGATCGCCCTGCTGCTGGCTGTGCTGTGCGTTTTCGCGCTGGCGGGCTGCGGCAGTACGGAATGGACGATGTCGGACATCAAACTCTCCGCTCAGGACGCCGCCGCGGTGGACCGGTGCCTGAAGGCCAAAGACTGGCAGGACGGCCTGACGGATTGCTGGGGCGTAAGGCTGACCGACGGCAGCGGCAGGCACGTTGACTACTGCGCGGACTGCGGCATCTTCAACGATCTGGAGGCCGGACGGCACCTGAAACTCAGCGACAGTGCCCGGGAGGACATGAACGCCCGGCTGGGACAATATGTTGACCTGTGGGACATGGGATAACGCAAAAAAGGGAGAGGCTGCTGCCTCTCCCTTTTTTGCATCCTGGCTGTCACGGCAAGTCCGCAGGGTGGGGCGGCAGCATCCCGCCGCGAAACACCTATCGGCGCTGCGGCGACAAGTGTCCACACGACATTCGGCAAAATCAACAAACGGCAAACAAAAAACTGTCATAACCAACGAAAATCACAAAACCACATTGACACACAGTGTGAAAGTTGCTAGTATTAAGTCACTCAAGGCGTGAAAACGTTTCCGGAAACGGTACCGCTGTTTCGCCTGAGGAACGACGACAGGGGAGGGAGAGCGTGTGACCATCAAGGATATCGCCCGATTGAGCGGCGTCAGTATCACCACGGTCTCCCGCGTATTGAACGACCGGCCCGACGTCAGCCAGGAGAGCAGGCGCCGGGTGCTGGACGTGATCGAGAGCACCAATTATATTCCCAACAACTCCGCCCGCGATCTGGTAAAGACCAAGTCTGACGCCATCGGCCTTGTGGTGCGGGGTATTTCCAACCCCTTCTATACCGACATCATCCGCGCCGTGGAGGCGGGCATCACCGCCAACGGCTACACCATGGTGATGCAGCAGATCGGCTCCTGCGACGACGAGCTGAAGCAGGCCGCCATGATGGAGCGGGAGAAGCGGCTGCTGGGCCTGGTGCTGCTGGGCGGGCGGTTCGACTACTCCGCCGCCGATCTGGCACGGCTGAACGTGCCCTTCGTATGCTGCTCCTTCGGCAACCACTACGGCACGCTGGAGCACGGGGACTACTCCTCCGTGTCCATCGCCGATATCGAGAACGCCAGCCGGGCCACCCGGTACCTGATCGAGAACGGCCACCGGCGCATCGCCGCCATGATCACCCGGCCAGACGACCACTCCATCAGCCAGCTCCGGTACGAGGGGTATAAAAAGGCCCTGGCCGAGGCGGGCATCACCCCCGACGAGAGACTGGTCATCTGCACCGATACCTTTAATATACAGGCGGCCTATCAGGCCATGAACCGGGCGCTGGACAGCGGCGCGGACTTCACCGCCGTGTTCGCCATCTCCGACAACATGGCCATCGGCGCCATGCGCTCCCTGCGGGAGCACGGGCGCACCGTGCCCGACGACTGCTCCGTCATCGCCATCGACGGCATCGAGGTGTCGGACTACATCGACCCGCCGCTGACCACACTGTGCCAGCCCATGGAGAAGATGGGACGGCGCAGCATCGAGATCCTGCTGGATATGATCGAGGGCCGCGCCGGGAACTTCCACGAGGTGCTGCCCACGGTGCTGCGTGTGGGCGGCAGCGTGAAAAAGCTGGTATAAACCGTTTTTTACAGTGCATACTGTGAAAATAAAATCATTTTAGAAGGAGATCATTCAACATGAAAAAGTTTCTTGCACTGATCCTTGCTCTTGTGATGGCTCTGTCTCTGGTCGCCTGCGGCGGCGGAAGCAATGACGCACAGGGCAACGGTGATGGCGATGCCACTGCTACCGGCAGCGTCTATTACCTGAACTTCAAGCCCGAGGCTGACCAGGCCTGGCAGGATCTGGCTGCCGCTTACACCGCTGAGACCGGCGTGCCCGTCAAGGTCGTGACCGCTGCCTCCGGCCAGTACGACACCACCCTGACCGCCGAGCTGGACAAGGACGCTGCTCCTACCATGTTCCAGGTGGGCAATGTGGGCGCCGTCAACAGCTACGGTGAATTCTGCTACAATCTGGAAGGCACCGACGTGTGGAACCAGATGACCACCCATGACTTCGATCTGAAGAACGCCGACGGCGAGACCGTGTCCATCGGTTACTGCTACGAGGCCTTCGGCATCATCGTCAACAAGGCTCTGCTGGAGCAGGCCGGCCACTCCCTGGACGAGATCACCAACTTCGAGTCCCTGAAGGCTGTTGCTGACGATATTCACGCCAACGCCGCCACCCTGGGCTTCGACGCCTTCACCTCCGCCGGTCTGGACGGTTCCTCCTCCTGGCGTTTCTCCGGCCACCTGGCCAACATGCCCCTGTACTACGAGTTCCGCGATGACAACGTCACCGCTCAGCCCGCCACCATCAAGGGCACCTATCTGGATAACTACAAGGCTATCTGGGATCTGTACATCACTGACTCCGCCACCACCGGCGCTGCCCTGCTGACCGCCACCGGCGACCAGGCTGAGGCTGAGTTCGGCGAGGGCAAGGCTGTGTTCTATCAGAACGGTACCTGGGAGTACAGCAACCTGACCGCCGCTGACAAGTTCGGCATGAACGCTGACGATCTGGCCATGATCCCCATCTACTGCGGTGTGGACGGCGAAGAGCAGGCTGGTCTGTGCTGCGGCACCGAGAACTGCTGGGCTGTCAACAAGAACGCCTCTGAAGAGGACATCAAGGCCACTCTGGACTTCATGAACTGGGTCGTCACCTCCGACGCCGGCACCACCATGCTGGCCGAGCAGTTTGGCCCCTGCCCCTTCAAGAATGCCAAGACCCCCGAGAACGTGTTCTTCGCACAGGCCAACGAGTATGTTGCCAACGGCAACTACACCGTCACCTGGGCCTTCAACTGGACTCCCGCTGTGGATGACTGGCGTGCCGCCGTTGTGGACGCTCTGAGCCAGTACACCACCGGTTCCGGCAGCTGGGACAACGTCAAGACCGCTTTCGTGGAAGGCTGGGCCACCCAGTACGCCAACGAGAACTGAGCAGTCTTACACAGCTGACTGACGCAAACAGATAACTGACAGCGGGGCGGGCGACATCGCCCGCCCCGCCGTTTCCTCTCTCCCGCCCGTGATGGCGTGAGCTGTGGGCCGAAGCTGCTTCGGCCGAGAGCTTTCGCCATGACACTGTAGATGCCGATCGACGCCGATCGATGAACAATAACCGCAGAACAGGAGTGAAAGAATGAAGCTATTTCAACGAAAGCGGGACGCGGCCGCCCTCAGCAGCCGTCTGATCCGCCGGCCCATTCAACGGATGGTGTGGCTGTTCCTGCTGCCCACCTTCGCCGCCTTTTGCATCGGGTTTCTGTACCCCTTCCTGAAAGGCGCGTTTTTGTCCTTCTGTAAGTTCAAGCTGACCAGCCAGTGGAAGTGGGTGGGCCTTGACAACTATGTAAAGGCCTTTTCCGACAGCAGCTTCCTCCATGCCTTCTGGTACACGGCGCTGTTCGCCTTCGTGTCGGTGCTGTTCATCAACGTGCTGGCCTTCACGGTGGCCTACTTCCTGACCAAGGGCATCAAGGGCTCCAACCTGTTCCGCACGGTGTTCTTCATGCCCAACCTGATCGGCGGCATCGTGCTGGGCTATATCTGGTCCATGATCTT
>CAKTNW010000023.1 GCA_934589145.1 uncultured Oscillospiraceae bacterium
CTTTTCCTGAAATAAAAACGCGGGGAGGACAGCGGAAGGTTTGATCCTTACAGTCCTCCCCGCGTTTGGGAAAGTGCTTTAGTTGGCGGCGGTCAGCTCCTGGATGAGCTTCTGCGCGGCGCGCTCGTTGTCGTAATCGGAGGCCTGTGCCACCTGATAGCCGTTGTGGCTGTAGATGGAGATGACTTCCTTACCGGCATCGGTGTTGCCGATGTTGATGAACGCCTGCTGCAGGGCAGCGATCAGGTCGGCGTCCATGATCTCGGAGTTCTTGCTGACGGAGATGGTGTCGTTATAGATGGGGGCGGTAACGCCGATGACGCCGGTCTCCTCCCAGATGGAGGCCTCACGGCCGAACTCGCTGTTCCAGCGCTCGGCATAGTCGCGGCGGGCGTCGGCATAGGTCACCAGCACGTCCACCTGGCCGGAAGCCAGACGGGCAAAGGCGCTGGCGTAGGAATCGGACTGCACGGCGCTCTTCAGATCAGAGATGCCCTTGCCGTAGTGATCCTGCAGCCACAGAGCGGGATAGATGTAACCGGCGGGGGAGGAGGTGCCCATGATGCTCCAGTTGGCGCTGTCCAGATCCTCCCAGGTCAGCTCCTCGCCGTTGTTGACCTTGGCCAGCAGCTCCTGACCCTTGGCAGAGGGACCGGCGATGAACAGGGCGCGATAGGAGACAGCCTGATTCTCGGAAGCCTCGGTGGGCTGGCCGTCGTTCCAATCCTTGGCGTTGTCGGAATCCTTGTTCAGGCCGTTGCGGGTAGCGGTCAGGATGACATCGGCGCCGTCATCATACAGCACATAGGTGCCGCCGGGGATCAGGCCCACGTCGATGGTGCCGGCCTCAAGGCCCTCGCCAACGGCTTCGTAGGTGGTGCCGACGGTGATCTCCACGTCGCCCACCTCATAGCCCTGGGCGGCCAGCTCGTCCTTCAGCATCTGCTTCAGGGGCTCGGTGGCGGTGATGATCTCCTCGGGCTCACGGGAAGGGACGAACGCGACCTTCAGGGTCTCGATCTTCTTGGAACCCTCGGCGTCGCCGCCCTGCTGATCGTCAGCAGCATTGCCGCCGCAGGCCACGAGAGACAGGGTCATGACCAGCGCCAGCAGAAGCGCAAAAATCTTCTTCATCGTTTTTCCTCCAATTTATCATAGTGTTCCTGTGTCCGGACGGACTGTCCGGGACGTGATGGCGCATGATACGCATAAGGCGCACCATACCATCACACAGTATAGCACACCTTTGTGAGGAAAAATTTTTCGTTTTGGTAAAAAAAGTAATATCTTGTCAGCGGTGGCCGCCGTCGAAGTAGAAGGCCACCAGCTCCTCGAAGGCCAGGATCACATGGCCGAAGAAGGTGTTGGGCAGACTGCCCGCCAGCGTCTGCTTGGAGCCGTCCACCACGAACACGATGTCCGACATCCGGGCCAGGGTGGAGTCGCTCCGCTTGGTGAAGGTGACGATCCGGTGGCCGTTCTGGCGGGCGTGGCGCACGTCGTTCAGCACAGGGGCGGTCTCGCCGCTCTGGCTGACGGCGAACATCACCGGCGGCGCGTCCTGATCGTCCGGCAGGTGGTGGGCGTCACGGAACAGCATATAGTCGTAGAAATGCACGTTATTGAATACCATAAAGCCGCAGATGGACAGCCGCTGGGCGATATAGGAGCCGACGATGTTGGAGAACCCCTCGCCGGTGGTGAACAGCTTGGCCGTGCGGGAGCCATCCAGCAGGCTGCAGAAGTCGGAGATGAGCGCGTCGGAGTAGTTGTCGATGAGGCTTTTCAGGCTTTCGGCGCTGCGGCCCTGGCCGTGGGAGTCGAACTGGCGGCTGAGGTAGTAGTACAGCTCGCTGTACCCGTCGAAGCCCAGACGCTTGCACATCTTCACGATGGTAGTGGTGGAGAGAAAGTTCTCGTTGGCGATCTGCTGGATGCCCACGCGCTTTTCGCCCCGTTCGATATGGGCAGTGATGCTGGTGATCACCTTTTTCTCATCCTCGGAAAGCAGATTTGTCAACAGAAAATAGCCGTCGCCCACAGCGTATCCCTCCCTGTCACGGTGTTATGCCGGTGGTTTTCTTTATTATAGCAAACCGTGTGCCGTCTTGCAATACGACACAAGAGGAATGTATATGATTCATCATATCGCCCATTTAGAGCCGGACGCCCTCTGCGTACTCCGGGAGATGTGCCGCCGGTTGGAGTGCCTTTGCAGCCGTGGGTTTGAACCGCCGAACTGCCTTCGGTCTGGTTCGTCCGTCATCTGACGGATGTGACACCGCCTGCTCTCTGGTGTGAAGCGGCTGGTGCAGAGTGCGTGAAGCTATGTGACGGACCAGATGGAGCGCGAAAGTGCCGACTGCATGGAGCGTTTTATCCGCACAGTTTCCGCCGGTTGACCCAATAAGGCTAAAACCCGTTTTCGGGCATGAAAAAACTCCCGAAACACATGTGTTTCGGGAGTTTTGTTTGGAGCTGCTGGGCGGATTCGAACCGCCGACCTCATCCTTACCAAGTGATAAAAAGACCTCCAGCCGTTGGTATATAAGGCTTTGCGAGCATTTTTACTGCAAAAAGGATGAGGTCGAAAACTCTTTGCTCCATGTGTTCCGTCCGCTCGTTTCCCCGTGTGGGTCACGGTGTGGGTCGGGAGCATATCTCTGTATCCGTATTCCCAACATAAAACTCCGCCAGATCATCCAACCGGAGACAGGCCAGACGGTGGTGCGATGTCTTTTGATGAGCGCAGCCACAATCGATGTCAACGATGCCGCCACCTCCCGCAAATTGTGTTGCTGATAAGTATACTCGATACGGCGGTGATTGCAAGCAGGTTCGCGGCGCAAAAAAGGTGACGCAGTAAGCAATGAATAGACGCGAAAAACATGACGGAAGGGGAATTCGCCAAGGGGTTTGCGGAGATCTATGGCGTTTCTCTGCTGGAATTCCGGCGTCTGGCCAAGTAAGGCTGCATAGGACGTCTTGACATGGGAACGGGGATTTGCTACCATATGATCGAATAACCTGCGGGACGCATGGCAGCGTCATGATAGCCGGCGCTGTGATGTGCGCACCCACACAATGGTTTGCAGCAGAAAGCCGCGTTTAAGCGGCTTTTCATAAGACGATTGGTTAGCCTTCTCTAACTGGCTGCAAAATGCAAATCAAACGCAATCTGTGGAATGGGAGGGATCGACTATGCAGATATGGGAACACGGGCAGGAGCATGAGAGAACGTTGCTGTTCTTTCCCTGCACAGCGGAGCCTGTATGGGCATTTTCGGAGACCATCGCGCTGCTTTCCCGGAAGTGGCACGTTTTTCAGGTGATTTATGACGGCCATCAGCCGGAGTATCCGGGGGACTTCACCTCCGTGGAGCAGACCGTGGACGAGGTGACAGCCTACTTGAAAAGCCATGGTGTTGTACGGTTGGACGCGGCCTACGGCTGCTCTCTGGGCGGCGCGTGTCTGACCCGTCTGCTGGCGCTGGGAGAAATTCCGGTCAGCCGGGCCATCATCGACGGTGGGATCACTCCCTATCAGCTTCCCTATCTGGTACGAAAGCTGCGTTTGGCGCTGGACGTGCTGTCCTTCAAGCTCGTGGCCAACAACCGCAAGGTGCTGGAGGCGGCATTTCCGCCGGAGCGTTTTACCCTTCCCGGCCATGACGCCGTCAAGGAGTACGACGAGATAGAGCGCTACCTCAAAACCTACTCTGACCGGACGATCCGCAATGTGTTCTGGTCCGGCAACAATTACGCCCTGCCGGAGACGCCTGCCGGGAGCGGCACAAAGCTTACCTACTGGTACGGCGACGACGAAAAGAAGGAGCGCCGGAGCAACATCCGCTTCATCAGGCGGTATTTTCCGCAGATACGCATCCACGGCATCCCCAAGATGGCGCACGCGGAATTGGTCATCGTCCATCCGGAGGAATTCTGCCGGTATGCGGAGAAGTTCTTGCATTAGGAGGAGCGAATATGGAACGGAAAGAAGTCATACGCGGCTATGCAAAGATGGCGCTGCGAAGCGGAATGCTGTATACCACAAGCGAAGCCGGCGAGGGCTTTATCGCCTGTAAGCTCCCCGGACAGAAAGTCGGTCTGAAAGCTGCACTGCCTTTAGCCAAAGGATTCCTCAGTTCCATGAAGATGAAAGAGATCATCCGCTTCATGCGGATCATGTCAAAGGGTGGTTCTGAGCTCGGCAAACAGCTCAATAAGGCAAGGAAGCCGTATATCTACGTCGGTATGGTCTGTGTCAGAGGACCGTATCAGGGGCAGGGGTATATGCGGCGGGTCATGGATATGGCATTTTCCGAGGGCAACCGGCTTAGTGTGCCGGTGATCCTCGACACCGATGCAAAATCCAAATGCGACAAATACATACATCTCGGCATGGAGCTTGCCGGAACACGTCGTTTTGGCGAGCACGGCGTACTGTATGACCTGATCAAATACCCGGACACGGAAAAGCAGAAGTTTGTCATAGAGGAGGCGGCAGCGTCGAAATGAAGATCACAGTCCTTGCAGCGCTCATAGTTTTTCTGGCCTATTTTCTCGTCCTGTACGGTGGCGTGGGCTTCATTCAGGACAAGCGGTTTTTCTCCTCCGCGCCGAAGGAGAATCTGGCCGCGATTCCCGATAAAAAGGAACGGTTTCGTGGCGCGCATATCCTCGGCTGGGTGATCGTGGGCATTGCCATCCTGCTTTTCCTCTCTGCGGCGGCGCTCGGCGTATGGGACGGCATCAGAAACGACTTCGGCTTTCTGAAGTTCTTTACACGGTTTCTGATCGTCCTCTATGCCATGGAGGTCTACGATATCATTTTCTTTGACTGGGTGCTGCTGTGTCACTCAAATTTCTTTCCGTACTTCTATCCGGAGCTGAAGGGCGTGGTCGGCCCGCATATGTTCGGCTATAACAAAGCGGCGCATATCCGGCACTTTGTGATCTACATTCCCGCCTCCGCTGCGGCAGCGTGGCTGTGTACGCTTCTTTGAGTGCGAGCAATAAATTATGAGAGGCGGGATCTTTCTATGAGTACGATAAAAGAAGTCCTCCATGAGAAGAGGAAAACGACCGAAGACCATATCAGGCAGCTCCAGCGGGACGGGAAACAGGGCGTCCGCTATACGGCCATGATGCCGGATATGCCGTTTCTGGTATTGGGGCTGCTCAGTGATATCGGCTGGATCATCCATCTGATCGCAGGCGTTCTCTACTTTGGCAGAAACGGGTTTCATCATGTATTGGACTATGTGGCGCTTATTACATTGGCTGCCGTTTTGTTTGGCGTTGCCTATTTGATCTACCTGAACAAAATACATGAAAAGGAGATCGCCACAGGACGCCAGAAGAATCTGAGTTTTGGCGTGACGGCTTATTCAGGACTCGCAGGGGCCATTATCGGAATACTTCAGATCATATATACAGGCGCTTCCCCAGATCTCGCGTGGATCGTCATCGGCGGTTTTTTGAACTTTGCTGCGGGCTTGCCCATTTACCTCTCATTCAAAAAGGGAATTATCTACGGAGTAAAATAGCATCCGCAAACGGTGGCAAAGCGAAATTAACATAGGAAATAGAAGGAGTTTTTACATGAAAAACAGTATTACCGATGCTCAGAAGCAAATCAAAGTGGGTACACATGGAGAGGATTACGGCAGCTGGATGTCGAATCCCGTGTTCTATGTGGAGACCGCAGAGACCATTTTCGGCTCTAAGCAGCGTGCTGCTATGATGATGCTGGGCAACTCTGCCATGATCGTCGGAAGAAAATAATGCGGCTTTCTCGCTGCAGTCTCTAAGTTAAAAGGCAAAGCCCGTACTGGTCACATGACCGGTACGGGCTTTTTCTGTCCAGGGACTGCGGCTCACACCTTCCAGCCGGCAGCCTGCTGGCGCTCCACCACGAAGCGGCGGTAGAGGCCGTCCACGGCGACCAGCTGGTCGTGGGTACCCTGCTGAACGATCTGGCCGTGGTCGAGCACGAAGATCTGATCGGCATGGCGCACGGTTTTCAGCCGGTGGGCGATCATGATGACCGTCTTGTTGTGGGTCAATTCGGCGACAGCCTCCATCAGCTCCTTCTCATTCTCCGGGTCAACATTGGCGGTGGCCTCGTCCAGAATGATGATGGGCGCGTCCTTCATGATGGCCCGGGCGATGGAGATGCGCTGGCGCTCGCCGCCGGAGAGGGTCGCGCCGCCCTCGCCGATGACGGTGTCGAAGCCGCCCGGCAACGCCATGATGAAGTCATAGCACCGGGCCTTTCTGGCGGCCTCCTTCACCTCCTCCAGAGAGGCATCGGGCCTTCCGAAGCGGATGTTGTTGGCGATGGTGTCCGAGAAGAGATACGTCCGCTGGAACACGAAAGAGAAATTGCGGATGAGGCTGTCGTAGCTGTACTCCCGCACATCGTGGCCGCCAAGGCTCACGCTGCCGCCCTGCACGTCCCAGAAGCGGGCCATCAGGTTGCACAGCGTGGTCTTGCCGCTGCCGGAGGGGCCGACGATGGCCACGGTGGTCTTCTCCGGGATGGTCAGGGACACGTCGCGGAGGATGGCCTTGCTGTCATAGGAGAAGTCCACATGGGAGAGGGTAATATCCTCACGTTCCGGTGTCAGTTCCTCGCCGTCGATGTCCATAGGCGCTACGCTGAGAATGGCGTTGGCCTTGTCCACGCCGATGTCGATGGAGCGGAACAGGGAGGAAAAGCTGCCGGCGCTGTCCAGCTGTTCAAAGAGGATAAACGAGCAGATCAGCATCAGCAGGCAGTTGGTAAGCGCCATGGTGCCGCCGAAGTAAAAGGCGATAGCTGCGGCGCAGACGGCAATGCCGGTGAGCTTGTTGATGATGAATTGCGCCAGCATGTAGAGCACCGACGGAAGTTCCATGCCAAAGGACGCCCTGCGCGCTTCTTCAACCGCCGCGTGTACCTGGGTGGTGGAGTCTCGGGTCAGGTCGAAGTTCTTGACCTCGGCGATGCCCTGCACATATTCCAGCACCTTGGAGACGAGCCGCTCGTCGGCGTTGAACTTCCGCTGGGCCAGCGCCTGCTCCGCCCGCTGCATGGCAGCGTTGACGGCAAAGAACAGCACCAGACCCGCCAGCGTGATAAGCCCCATGCGCCAGTCAAAGAGGAACATCATAACCGCGATAATGCCGGAGGTCAGGAAACCCCGGGTGGTGACCATCACCACACGGGTGGCCACATTGGCCATATTCTCCATGGTGTTGGTGGTGACGGAGGTCACCTCGCCCAGGCTGTTGTCGTTGAACCAGCCCATGGGGAGATACCGCAGGTGCTCCGCGATCTCGATGCGCTTGTTGGCGCAGGCGCGGTAGCCCGCGCGGGTCTGGAGCATAGTGGACTTCATGTTGATGGCGATGGTTACCACCAGCGAAATGACGATGACGCCAAGGCTCGTCCACAGCGTGGCCATGGTGACGTTCTTTTCCAGCAGCGCCTGAATGACGATGGCAGCGGCAGGGATACGCATGGCGGAGCAGATGGCGCTGACCACGCCCAGCCAGATGGACGCCACAAACATTCTGCGGTTGTCCGCACCGCAGAAGGCGAAGAATTTTTTCAGTGTCCGGAACATTTACGCCACCTCCCCGTCGTCTTTGACGCTGATGTGGGCTTCCCACATGGCCTTGTACAGCGGGCAGGACGCAAGAAGTTCCTCCTGTGTACCGGCGGCTTCTATCCGGCCCTGATTGACGACGATGATCTGGTCGGCGTCGGCAATGGTGGACAGCCGGTGGGCAATGACCAGCAGGGTCTTGCCCTGCACCAGCCGTGCCAGCGCCGACTGAATGACCGCCTCGTTCTCCGGATCGGTGTAGGAGGTGGCTTCGTCCAGAATGACGATGGGCGCATCCTTCAGCATGGCCCGGGCGATGGAGATGCGCTGCCGCTCGCCGCCGGAGAGGTGTCCGCCGGAGGCGCCGCACACGGTCTGATAGCCGTGTTCCAGCCCCATGATGAACTCGTGGCAGCCGCAGGCTTTGGCGGCGGCCATGACCTCCTCGTCGCTCGCGCCCTTTCGGCCCATGCGGATGTTATCCATCACCGAGAGGTCGAACAGGTAGTTGTCCTGCGACACATAGGCGATGCGCTTCGTACACTCCGCAAGGGGCAGAGTGCGGATGTCCACGCCGCCCAGCAGGATGGTCCCGTCCTTCACGTCCCAGAGGGAGGCGACGAGTCGCGCGATGGTGGATTTTCCGCTGCCGGAAGGCCCCACCAGCGCGTTGACTGTGCCCGGCTCGATCCGCAGGCTGACGCCGTGGAGGACTTCCTTATCGTGGTAGGCAAAGCGGACGTTTTTCAGGTCGATGGCGTTGTCCTCCGGAAGCCGTTCTGCCGTCTCCGGACGCTGCATATCCTCACCGGAGAGAACGTCCGCCACCTCGCCCACGATGGTGGTCACCTGGGCGATATCGTCGGTGTAGGAGAAAGCGGTGATCAGCGGCTGCATGACACCGAAGGACAGGACGATGACCGTCAGGAAGGTCTCTGCCGAAAGAGTGCCGTGCATATAGAGCAGGCAGCCCACCGGCAAAATGCCCAGCAGCGTGGAGGGAAAGATGGCCATGCCCGCCACCTGTCCGAACAGGCTGCCCCGCATCCAGTCGATGAAGCAGTCCGCACCCTCCTTAGCCGCGGAGACGAACTTGGCGTAGCTGGTCTTGGACTGGCCGAAGGCCTTGATGACCTCGATGCCGCCGATGTACTCCACGGCGGTGTCGTTCAGGGCCTTGGTGGAGGTGACGGTGCGCTGGAATTTCTCATTATATCCGCTGAACATGGACATAAAGCAGAGAATACCCAGCGGCAGGACGATGAACATGGAAAGGCCCATGCGCCAGTCCTCGATAAACAGCAGCACCAGCACCGCCAGCGCTCCCACGATGTTGGCGGTCATTTCCGGCAGCAGATGGGCCAGCGTGGTCTCGATGGAGTCCACCCGCTCCACGATGATGTTCTTATAGGAGCCGGAGGAACGGTCCAGTACCGTCCCCAGCGGCAGGGTGGCCAGCTTGTCCAGCAGCCGTGTGCGGGTATTGGCCAGTACATGGAAGGTTGCGTGGTGGGAAAGGAATGTGGACAGGCTGTGCAGCACATAGCGCACCACCCAGAAGCCCGCCATCCACACGCAGAGCGTCAGACATCGGGAAAGCTCTGCCGTGCCGTTTACCAGCGCGGTGATGATCCGGATGATGATGAAATACGGCGCGAGGGAGCAGGCTACGCCCAACAGCGCCGCGAGGATGCTCAGGGCGTATTCGCCCCGCCTGCCCTCCGCCAGCTCCATCAGCCACGAAGCGGCGGAGCGTTTTTGTTCAGAGGTTTTGTTCATTGGCAGCTCCTTCGCTATACATCACGCCGCCAGATGCTTCTTCACAATGCGCTTGCCGATGGCGGCGCCGATGAACGCGGCCACGATCACGCCCACCACCAGCGCCACGGAAATCCATGACTGCAGCAGCTCGGATGCGGCCAGAATGTTGTCCTGACGGCCGTCGGAGACCGCCTGTCCGGCCATGGCCTTGGCGGCGATGGCGTAGGGGATGATGGTGCTGCCGAAGGCGGCCAGCACCTGATTGATGATGTAGCTGATGGTCAGCGCCTTGGCGCTGCCGTAGCCCATCTTCCACAGCAGCAGCTCCGCGATAACGCCGGAGAGAATGAACAGCACGATATAGGGCAGATACCCGCCCATAATGGCGCGGACGATGCTGTAAATGAGGATAGCGCCGGGCTTTTTCACCTTGGTGCCGATCATGAAGTAGATCACGCCCTCCAGCAGCGCGAAGAACACCGGCATCAGGATAATGGTGACAGGCGTCGCGTACAGCGCGGAACTGGCGAAGAAGATCACGACGTTGATAAGGGCCAGCAGGACAACGGTGATGATGTCCTTGATTTTCAGCTTATTGGTGGTTGCAGTGCTCATGGGAAAGACTCCTTTTTTGATCAAAATATGGTTGAACGCCACAAGGGCGGCGGTCACAGGAAGAGACCGGCGGCGGCAGCCGCCAGCAGAATGATGCCGAACACGGCGTCCCACGGTGAGAACCGGAGCGACAGGTAGTTGCTCTTGCGGCGCTTCAGGTCGATGCCCCGCGTCTCAGCAGAAGCGGACAGCGTCTCGGCAATGCGGATAACGCGCAGCGCCATGGGAATGGTCAGGATCTCCAGGTAGGCGGGCAGGGCGCGCAGCTTTTCGCCCAGTGTCCGGAACGCGCCGCGGGTGGCGATGGACTGCCGCAGCAGCTTCATATCCCCCGACAGCACCGGGAAGAACCGGAAGATCACCGCCACGATCATGATGAGCCGCTCCGGCAGGTGCATATTGCGCAGCGCCGCCAGCGTGCGGCTGGCCTCGTTCCGCCCGATCAGCGTCCGCATGGAGATGGCGATGGCAATGATCCGGGGAAACAGCACCAGCATGAAGGAAAATACCGTATTGGGCAGCAGGGCGTTTGCCGCCCACAGAAGGCCGAAGCTCACGCCGCCCGCAAGCGCCGTCCCGAGCCAGCCGTCAGCGACGGTCAGCAAAAGCAGCGCCGCGTAGGAAGCGTATACCAGGTGATTGTTGGCGGTGGAGATCACCACCATCAGAGCCAGCCAGTAAAGCAGCTTCGTCACCGGATGGAACAGCTCTTTATGCGTTTTCCGCGGCACTGCGTCGGCAGGACGGAAGTCCTCCATATACCGCCGGATGGCTTGCAGATCGTCCTCAGACTGTACGGGAAACTCTGTTTCCACCTGCCCGCCTGACAGGCCGATGCAGCGGTCGCAGGCACTGGCGATCAGCTCCAGATCGTGGGTGATGATCAGGACGGTTTTCTCTTTCCGCATTTCCCGGATCAGCGCCGCGCACCGCTCCAGACTCTCCGCGT
Organism: uncultured Oscillospiraceae bacterium; assembly: GCA_934589145.1. Taxonomy (GTDB): domain Bacteria; phylum Bacillota; class Clostridia; order Oscillospirales; family Oscillospiraceae; genus Vescimonas. Next base: position 10,920 of record CAKTNW010000023.1, read on the forward strand.
CCTGCCCCGCCGTAGGCTCGTCCAGCACGACGACCGGCTTATCAGAGAGATACGCCATCATCAGCGTCAGCCGCTGCATCTGTCCGCCGGAGAGGGAGAAGGGGTGCCGGTCGCGGCATTCCCACATGTCCATGCTTTTCAGCAGCGCTTCCGCTTTTGTGGTAAAGTCCGGCGTCACCGTATGACCGTATTGCAGTTCGTGCAGAACGGAGTTGGTGAAAAACTGGAACTCCGCCTCCTGCATGATGAACAGCACCTGCGATTGCAGCCGTTTGGGGCTTTGCGCCTTGCCAAACAGGGATATTCGCCCGCCGGAGGGCCTGTAAAGTCCTGCCATCAGCTTGCCCAGGGTGGTCTTGCCGCAGCCGTTGGCCCCCACAAGTCCCACGATCTCATGCTCCCGGACGGAAAAGCTGACACCGGAGAGGGTGGTGCCTACCTTTTTGCCGTATGTATAGCGGACATCCGAAAGGTCAAGGGCAGCCGCAGCCGTCTCCGACATCTGCGGTTTTTCCGGTACGGAGATTTGGTCAAGGTCGAGTGTACGCAGGGAGAGTGCCTTTCGCTGCTCCGGTGAAAATGCTTTTGCTTCTTCAGCGCTATACTTTCCCTTGATCTCCCCGTCTGCCATGACCCAGTATTCATCGGCAATGTCGGCAAGGTAATACAAACGGTGTTCACTGAGCAGCAGGGTCTTACCCTGCTTTTTCAGCGCCAGCAGGATCTCCTTCAGCTGCTGCGTGGCGGCGAAATCCAGATTTGCCGTGGGTTCGTCCAGCAGGAAGATGTCTGTATCCATGGCCCATGCCGAGAGAATGGAGATCAACTGCCGCTCACCGCTGGACAGCTCATAGACATTGCGATCCTTCAGCCGCTCCAGATGGAATGTCCGGAACGCCTCGTCCACCCGCTGCCGTATTGTATCCTGCGGCAAACCGTGGTTTTCCAGTCCAAAGGCCACCTCGTTGGAGCTGTTCACGGTGAAAAACTGGCTGCGGGGATCCTGAAAGACCGAGGCGGCCAGTTCACCGATCTCACCGATGCTCATCCCGGCGGTGTCCTTGCCATTCAGGCGGCAGAAGCCCTTCAGTTCGCCCTCGTAAAACTGTGGGATCAGGCCGTTGAGACACCGCAGCAGCGTGGACTTGCCGCAGCCGCTGCCGCCGCAGAGCACCACGCAGCGCCCCGCCGGGATGTTGCCGCTGATCTTTTGCAGCGCGGCCCGTTTTTCCTCCGCGTATTGGAATGCAAACTCAAAATCGATCATGTATCTCTCTTTTCTGCCGGTTAGCTTACTCTAACCGGCTGCCGTAAGAAACGGACGGAAGCACCGTCCGAATCTCCTCGATGTTTTATTTCAGCGTGTCGCATAGCTGCCGCCATCCGGCGTTGAAAAAGTCCAGCAGCGCGTGTAGACAGTCAAGCATTTTTGCCTCCTCCAGATGCTCATTCAGCAGCTGCCGGAAATACCAGAACTGGGAGCCCATCAGCAGCCGAAGTGCGTCGGCGTTGGGTGCCTTGCCGTAGACCTGGCGGAAGAATTTCACCGTCTGTTCCGTCTTGCGCTGCATCAGCCCGGTCAGCATCACTTCCACAGAGCTGCCGTCGCTGCGGCTGAAAAACAAAGTACATTCGTCGTAGTGCTCGGTCAGAAGCTTGAGATAGATGCGCTCTTCAAAATCGATGGCCTGGAGCAGCGCCTCCGTGGTGCCGGCCTGACGCGCCTTCTCATACTCCTGCACGGCAGGTGCGAAGATATCCTCCATACTGCCAAGAAAATCCTGCAGGAGACTAACAAACAGCGCGTCCTTATTCTTGTAGCGGGTGTAGATGGCCCCGGTAGTGACTCCAGCGTTCTCCGCGATCTTGTGAAGGGACGCCTTTTGAAAACCACAGGAAAGGAATTCATCATAGGCAGCTTTTATAATTCCGCTGTCAAGGGAATGATCCCTGTTTGCCATGTTTTCACCTCCACACAATCAATAATAGCGTTATCAATAGTGCCGTTATTATAGCGTAAAGAACTACAAAATGCAAGAGGTTTCGGGATGTTTCTTACGGAAGTGCAGAAATAACAATTCTTTCCCGTTGACTTTCTTCCTCTTCTGTGATACTTGTTTGTCGCGGGAGGTGAGAATCATGTACGACACCCTACCAAAAAGAACGGTCAGAGGAAGCCCTGGCCGTTCTTTGCGCAACGGAGGAAGAACAAGATGAAAACTAAAATTATGTTACTGATCTACGTCCTCTACGACGGTTAAGCGGCACAAAGCTTGCGCCGGTGTAAGCAACGAAAAGGGATTCCCAGCTCGAATCGAGCAGGGAATCCTTTTTCCGCGATGAACGGCAGTCCCGTTTTCTGGTTCCGTTCCACCGTGAAAGAAATGTTCACCGGAAAATTGTCCTTGCGCTCGTCCATATACGAAAGATCATCTTTGTCCTCAGTCTGCGAATAGATCTCCCTGAAGGACTCCATACACTCCTGAAATGCTGCTGCGTAGGCCTCCAGCCTGCGGGAAGGAAGCTCCTCAAAAAATCGGTCAACATGTTGTCCACGTCATACTGGAATCGCTTGATGTCATCGGCCATGCGGGTGTTGGATAGCCGCAAGTCAATCAGATACGATTGCGGTAATTCAAAAGAAAAGGTAACGCAAACATGAAACAGTCGAAATACACCACCTACGACGAGCTGCCGTTATTCCTCAATGCGGAAATGGTGGCAAAGGTGCTGGGCATTTCTATTTCCAGTGCCTACGAGCTCATGCACGAAGCGAGCTTCCCCGCTCTGCGTGTGGGCAGCCGCATCATTGTCCCGAAAGAAAAGTTCTGCCAGTGGGTAGAGTCGCAGACAGGCGGTGCGAGATGACTCGCACCCTGCCGTGGCAGAAGCCCGACCCTGTCAAGAACTACTACCCCGTACCGAAGATCATCTGCCAACTGGGCCTGTCACCAGGTGAGATCGCCGTGTACTCGTTTCTGCTGTTCTGCGAGGATCGTAAGACCTACCAGTGCTACCCCAGCTACCGTACCATCGGTGACGCCGTAGGCATGAGCCGCAACACAGTGTGTAAGTATGTGCGGTCACTGGAAGAAAAGGGCCTCATTCGTACAGAGCGTACCTCCATCGTTCTCAAGAATGGCCGCAAGCGAAACGGGTCACTGCTCTATACGCTGCTGCCGTGGAGACAGGCGGTGGAGCAGTTCCACCAGCGACAGCTGGCTATGGCGGAAGCTGCTGCTGAACGCCAAGGTACAACAAGAGTTGGCCCAGCGTATGCGGGATGGTCTCTGCATCTGCCCGACTGCCGAACAAAAGCTTTGGAAACTGTCGCAGAAGCTGAATGATGTGCAGGGGAAGAAAGTGTATGGCTACCTGCCAAAGCCCATGAAGCAACTTGTGGACGAGGTGGTGGATACCATGGGGAAGCTGCCCACGGTCAATAAGTGCTACCAAAAGTGGTGGGAACTGCAATGCCAGCTCAACGATTACTACTCGGAGCAGCAGCGGCAGCGTCCGCCGCTGTCACAGCAGAAGGAGTTCCGTCAAATCAAGAACGCGGTCATTCGGGAGGCAGAGCATATCCGCCAAGGCCGTATGTCATTCGAGGATACAGGCTTGACGCAGGAAGATGAACAGATAGATGACCGCAATATGTCCTATGATTGCTGGGAGCTACAAAGAATCATCCATGATAAAGAGGCTCCGTTGGAGGAACGGGACCGTGCCGCTGCGGAGCTGGAGCAGATCGCCCACCAAGGCGACCCTCACGCACAATGCCTCATGGGGCTTCTGTACCGTGATGGTGGCCTGCTGGTGCCAGACGCAGAGCAAGCAACACGCTGGCTGGAGCTGTCAGCTCAGGAGTTGGCAGACGCGCAATATGCCTTGGGAAAACTGTACCTTTCGGATGATCCTGATATCCACGATCCCGTGAAAGGTCTCTACTGGCTGCAACAGGCGGCGGACAGCGGGCACGAATACGCCGCCTACCGCTTGGGCAAGGAATACCTGTCCGGAGAGAATGCCTCCAAGGACACCACATGTGCAGTAACGTACTTACGGCAGGCCGCAGAGCAGGCCAATCCCTACGCGCAATATCTGCTGGGAAAGCTCTACCTCATGGGGATGGTGTCCCCAAAGATAAGGAATCCGCACAATATTGGTTTTCCGTGGCGGAGCGGAGCGGTCACGCCTACGCCGGATATTTCCTCGACCGCATGGAGCGGCAGGAGGACTTGCCGCCGCCCAACATCCTGCTGTCCGCCACGCGGCTGCTGCACCACATGGGCAATATCTTCCGAGACAACGCACCGCGTCCCGCAGCGCCCGCAGGCATCCAGATCGACCACAAGCGTCTCCAGCGCCTGCGGGAAAAGAAGATGGCCATGGGCCACAAGTGGAACGACCACGAAGATGAGCAGAACCACGGCATGGGCGGTATGGGCTTGTAAGCGGCGTAAAAACACCGACCACCTTAAATGGTGGTCGGCGAAACGCGCAAGTACAACTTCAAAAACATGTCATATCGAGGTTTTGGTTCTGCGATTCATTTTGACTTAAAGCGTAAATCCTATGCTCCAACTCATCAATAGCATTGCCTTGCCCCAAGTGGCTGGTAGCTTCTTTCTGCCGAAGAAGTTCAATCGTATGATGCATAGCCTGTAATTCCTCAGCAGACCACGGGCTATTCCAGAGGCCCATTAAAACGGTAGATGGGGCGATAGTGTCAATGTTGCTGTCAAAAAGCATTTCAAGTTCCCGATTCCATATTGTGAGGCGTGAAATTGCAGGTTCACCGCAAAGAGTATCTAAATTCTTGGGCAAGCCTTCTACAACCACATCGTGCGACCCAATGGCGGTCGCTCTCGGAATCGTCCCACCCTCATTCATCTGATAGAAACGGAGGAGTGTGCTGGTCAAAGATATCTCCGGACGGACAGCCAGCACCGCAAGCTCGACGGTATATCCTTTTGCCGTAAGATGCTGTGCTGTAGTTCTTGGAACATCTGCTGTTCTGCCAGTCCCTTCGATAATGAGATTGAGGTGTCGGTTCGAAAGTGCCTCAATTAAGCGCTCCGTAACAGTCGAAGAAAATGCAGATGTCATCTGAACTGAATCCGAACCGCAACGCGTATAGATGGCACGATAGTTCGGATGTCTGCGGCGGTACTCATCGGCGTTGATGAAGAATACATTACCGGCGAGCAAGCCGCTCATTGCCGAGGCCAATTCTGTTTTTCCTGCTCCCGGCTGTCCCGCCAGAAGTATAGCAGTTGGTTTGCTCACAGGCTTGTAGCGCTCTGCACTGTCAGCAAGCTCATCTGCCAATACATCCGCAACATCCTGTTCGCTGAACGCCGCCAGATCATTCAATGAAATAGGCATTTATACGCTCCCGACTCTGGAGAGAAACTGATTGGCCAAATCAAACTGGCCTTCAATTCGATCCAATTCTTCCTTTGATTTCGCGGACAAGATGTCCTGTTTGGCGTTCCAGACCAAGGAATATAGAACAGCAACAGGATGTGTTCGCTCACTGATTCCGTTTTGGCGTTTATAGCGTGATAGATCGCCGAGTACGCCTGCTCCCTTTTCCATTAGGACTTCCTGCAGCAGTGAAAACTCATATCTACTCATGGCGGCACCTCCTGGGAAATATTTTTCAGTATATGCATTTTAGCATAGCTTCGCCATAGATACAAGTCTATTTCGCCGCAGATACCCCTATCTCGGCCACAAATAAGTTCGCTATAAGCGACCCATAATTTGCGTCGCAGTAAGCAAAGAAAAAGCAAAATCTTTTCCTAGCTATTCTGTCGACTTTGTGGTATGTATGTTGGCTAACAAAAAGCAAAGGAGCTGGTTCAATGGCCAAGAAACGCGCCAACGGCGAGGGGGACGTTTGCGAGCGCCGCCAGTGGCGGATGAAGCGAGCAAAAAGGAGTGGCAGCCGCGCCGCTGGCGGCCCCAAATGGAGGCCGGGAGCGGCAATGCGGCAACAGGAAAATGTTGGGAGGTTGCACTGAATATGGCAAGTAAGAAACGAGCAAATGGAGAAGGAAGTTTACGCAAACGGTCAGATGGTCGCTGGGAAGGGCGCTACACCGCAGGCTATAACACAGAAACCGGCAAGCGCATCATCAAAAACGTTCTCGGTAAAACGCAGGCGGAATGCAAGGCGAAGCTGGCTGCCGCGATGGACGCCACCAAGGGCGTCGACGTCAGCCGCGCCGACGAGTACACCGTCGCCACATGGCTGCGGAGCTGGTACGATATCTACGCCAAGCCCAATGTGCGGGTCGCCACAGCGGATCGCTAGAAGTACACATCGTCGGACTTCTTGCGGATATTCCGCTGCCGGTGCAGGCTGCCGCCGCAATGGGCGCAGAACACCTTGCCTTTGAGCAGATTCGGCGTGAAGGCTTTGATCTCCCGTGCCTTGGCACGGCTGGCGGTCTGATTGAGAATTTCCTGCACCGCCGCGAACTGTTCCCGGCTGATGATGGCCTCATGGGTGTCTCGCACGACCGTCCATTCCTCGGCATCGGCCTTGACCTGCCGGTGATCCACGGTCTTGGTCTGCCCCTGAACGAGATCTCCGGTATAGACCTCGGAGCGGAGAATGACGCCGACTGTCCGGGTCTGCCACTTGCCGTTGCCGAGCAAATTCTCGTGAGTGATTTTGCCCTGCATCTTCTTGTAGTGGCTGGGCGTGAGAACGCCTTCTTCATTCAGCCGCACAGCGATGGTATTCAGGCCAGCGCCCTCAGAAGCCCAACGGAACATCCGCTGTACCACAACGGCGGCAACCGGGTCGATGATAAGCTGGTGGCAATCGTCCTCTGCTTTCAGGTAGCCGTAGGGAGTACGCGCACCGATGAATTTGCCATCTTTCATGGCCTGCCGCTGCTGCGCCTTGATCTTGCGTCCAATGTCCAGCGCATAGACTTCGTTTATCATGCTCCGTAGCGGGATATGTCTACCCGAACCATCCTTGCTATTGAGACATGCAAGAGCAGCCCGCGATTTGAAACGGTTGCGCTGATCTCGGAAGAAATGAACATCAGCCTTGACGGGATCGTGTTCCATGACCAAGAGCCGCAGACCGTCGCCAAGTGCGTGGCAGATTTCTTCGCAGGTAAGAGTGCTGACGAGTCGCAGAAGTACATAGACCTGTGCATGAGCGCGGACAAGCTGAAATGACGTGCTGGAGAAAAACAAAAAAGAGGGCCGATAACCCGTGCTGCCTGATGGCTCACGGATTATCGGCCCTGCGTCTATGCGTCTGGCTCAGAATATATTCGGTTGTTCAGCCTCTGATTTAAGTACCCTAAAAATCTTGGAACGATTTATTCCCATCGGAAGAAGCGAACGGCGAGAATGGTGCAAAGTGCGGCAACTCCAATCATTACACAAAGCGGCAACAGAATGCTGCCCGTGTTGACACCTAAAAATGTGTTTTTCATCATCGTAAGCCCCTGCGTCAGCGGGAAAACGCTGACGATCTTCTGCATCGCCTTCGGCATGACCTCAATCGGCAGCGTTGTGCCGGAAAAGACCAGCATGGGGAAATAGAGAACCGATGCAATGACGCTTGCCTGCTTGGTGTCCTTTGCCACGCCGCCCACCAGCATACCGACGGACAGGGTCGAGAGCATGGTAAGTGCCCAGCTCCCAAGAAAAGCGAGGAGCGAACCGTGGAGCCGCACGCCCCACAAAAGCGCCGCAACTGACAGCGTTGCAAGGGACACAGCACAGTAGACGATATACATGGTGAGCTCAACGCCCAGAATGAATACCGGGCTGACCGGTGTAACACGCAGCCGTTTGAGAATCTTCATCTCTCGAAGGCCTGATACTGCCAGCGGCAGACCCATAAGTCCGCTTGCACAAATGGCAACTGTGCTGACGGCTCCGAAAGACTGCTCCATGAATGTATAGTCCGCACCGTCATAGGCAGGCTTTGTCCCGTAAATGATGCCGAGGATGATAAAGATCACAAGCGGCATGATGATGGCGAAAATCACCATATTCATATCCCGCAGGCTGAGCTTCAGTTCCGTTTTAAGATATGTAAAAAAGCGTTTCATGCGTCCACCTCCTCATCGGACAGCTGCAAATAAGCGTCCTCAAAGCGTTCACAGCCACATTGAGTCTTTGCCTGCTCCACGGTTCCGCGGAAAACGGGAGTGCCCTTTTTCAAAATGCAGATCTCATCGCACAGCGCCTCAACTTCATCCATAAAGTGAGAAGTCAGAAAAATCGTAAGACCCTGTTCTTTTAAGCCCTCCAGCGTTTTCCATACGCCGCGCCGTGCCTTTGCATCAAGCCCGGTGGTCAGCTCGTCCAGAAACACCAGCTCCGGCTGCGGGATCAGCGCCAGTACGATAAAAAGCCGCTGGCGTTCGCCGCCCGAAAGACTCTTTACCGCGACTTTGGCCTTGTCCCCGATGCCGAACTGCTCACAGAGCTTGCGCCAATCGGCAGGGCTGCGGTAAAGGCTTGCGGTTTCCTCACAAAGTTCGGAAACCTTGATCTCTTTCTGATAGTCGCCCTCCTGAAACTGCACGCCGATGCGCTGAAAAAGTGTGCGGCGTTTCTTCTTTGGGTCTTTTCCAAGCAGACGCACGGTTCCGCTGTCTGCCTGTTTTGTGCCGAGCATACATTCGATTGTGGTGCTTTTTCCCGCGCCGTTGGCACCGAGCAGTCCGAATACCGTTCCGCTTTTTACGGAGAGGTTCAGATGATCGACCACGGTTTTCCCGGCATAGGTTTTGGTCAGTCCTTCAACAAAAACAGCCTCGCTCATTTCTGAACCCTCCTGACTGCCCGCAGCTCGATATAGCCGCGCTGACCACGGGGTTCAAGCTGGATACGCGGGTTCTCGTCGTCCCAGCGGTAGCCGACGACGGATGGATCATAGCTGTCCATCGCCGCCTGCACGGTGCGGATGGCTTCACAGTAATCCTCCTCACGGAAAGCCGGACCCTGAAACATCAGGTATTCCGCCTCCGGCAGATGAATGGTATCGAAGCCCTCCGGAATGATACCCATGTAATCCATCTCCACCTCCACGCCCTGCACATAGGTGGAGGTATTGGGCTTCTTGTACTTTTCCGGCAGCCACAGGCACACCGGCTCCCCGCAGAGAGAGCGCATACTCATGAGGATGCCCCATATATCGCAGCTTACCTCCTCGCAATAGGGGAAGTAATCCTCCGCGCGGACACCCCGCTTGATGATACACAGCCGTTCCGGCTTGTGAACGACCTGCACGAATACTGTCTGTACATTTGACATATCAAAATACTCCTTTCTGAGTTCCCTGTATTTCACACCGTAAGGGATGAACAGGGGCACCGGGGACGGATTTTTCCGGTAATCGCTGGGATTGCACCCATACTCCCGGAAGAAGGCCCGGGTGAAGGTATCCACACTCCCAAAGCCAAGGTCAAAGGCAATGTCGATCACTTTGTCCTCCCCGTCCCGTAGCCGCAAGGCCGCCTGGGACAGCCGCAGCTTGCGGATATACTCCGTGGGCGTCAACCCCAGATAGTCCCGGAACAGACGGTAGGAATACCACGGTGAAAACAGGGAAACCTTTGCCAGATCCGACAGTGTGATCTCCATGGTCTTGTTCTGCTCGATATAGTCCTGCATCCGCTGGACTGCCAGAGTTTGTTCCCGCATTTGCCTCAGCTTCCTTCATGAAATCATTATACTGTATCAACGGAATGTTCTCTCGACTTTCTTTGCCTTTTCAACGCAAAAAACAGGCGGAAGCCATTCCGGCTCCCGCCCGACGAAAGATCAGATTGATTTCCGCAGATATTCCGCCGTGATGGTCTGGGCCTTATCTGCCATTTCCTTTGGCGTTCCGGTAAAGACGATCTCGCCGCCGGCTGTGCCGCCGTCGGGGCCAACATCGATGATCCAATCCGCCTGCTTCATCACATCCAGATTGTGCTCGATGACGATAACGGTATTGCCCCGCTCCACCAGAGAGTCCAATAGCTCCATAATCCTGCACACGTCGGCGGCGTGCAAACCGGTGGTTGGCTCGTCCAGCACATAGATGTTTCCCTTCTTGTCCAGATCCTTGGCCAGCTTCACCCGCTGACGCTCCCCGCCGGAGAGGGTGGAAAGGGGCTGCCCCAGGGACAGGTAGGGCAAGCCAACCTCCAGCATGGCCCCCAGCGCCTTTCGCAGCTTCCGGTTATCCTTGAAGAATTCATAAGCGTCCGCAGCGGACATATCCAGAATTTCCACAATGCTTTTGCCCTTGTACCGGTAGGACAGGGCTTCGCTGCTGTACCGCTTCCCCTCGCAGGCTTCGCAGACGGTGGTCACCGGATCCATGAACACCAGCTCCGTGACGAGCTGCCCCCGGCCGCCGCAGACCGGGCAGCCGCCTTTGCTGTTGAAGGAAAAGAGGGAGCCATCCACGCCGTTTTCCGCCGCTATCACCTTGCGAATCTCGTCAAAGAAGCCCAGGAAGGTGGCCGGAGTGGAGCGGCCGGTGGCGGTCACCGGGGACTGATCCACCAGCACCACCCGTTCTGCGTACTGTTTGGCGAACACGTCCCGGATGAGGGAGCTTTTTCCGGAGCCTGCCACGCCGGTGACCACGGTGAGTACATTCAGCGGGATGTCTACCGACACATTTTTCAGATTGTGGATGCAGGCGTTCCGCACGGGAAGAAAGGCTTTCGGCGTCCGGGGCCGGTCTTTCAGCGGAATGACCTGCTTCATGGCCTCGCCGGTTTTGGTGCCGGAGAGTAGCAGGGCCTTGTAGCTTCCCTGAAACAAAATCTCACCGCCGTTTTTGCCCGCCAGTGGGCCCACGTCAATGACCTCATCGGCAATGGAGATCACATCCCGGTCGTGCTCCACTACCAGCACGGTATTGCCCTTGTCCCGCAGGCTCTGCAAAAGCCGGGTCATGCGGTACACATCCCGGGGGTGCATTCCGGTGCTGGGCTCATCAAAGATGTAAGTCATGCCGGTCAGGCTGCTTCCCATGTAGCGTACCAGCTTCAGGCGCTGGGCCTCGCCGCCGGATAAGGTGGAAGATTCCCGGTCCATGGACAGGTAGGGCAGGCCGATGTCGATCATCCGCTGCAAGGAAGCGGTCAGCGCCTCCACAATGCTTGCGGCTCTGGGGTCGGTGATGGTACCGAGTACCTTCACCAGCTCCGTAAACTCCATGGCGCATAGTTCATCGATGCTGTAACCCGCTACCTTGCAGGACAGGGTTTTGGGGTTCAACCGCCGCCCGCCGCAGTCGGGGCAGACCTTTTCCTCCATAAACTGATTGAGCCTTTTCAGTGTATGGTCATTCTGCTCCTCGGAACCTTTCATCAGACACAGCCGCTGGAACTGGGTCTTGATGCCCTCCACCTTTTTATGTTCCCGGGGACCGCCCGGTTTCCGGCTACCATAGAGCAGGAGGCTCCGCTCCTCTGCGCTGTAATCCCGGTACTTTTTATCCAGATCAAACAAACCCGAGCCAGTGTACTGCTTCCAGTAGTAGTTGCCCACTTTGAAGGCGGGCAGATTCAGCATATTTTCGTTCCAGGACTTATCCGGGTCGATGGCCCATTCAATGTCCAGATCCAGAATCTTTCCGATGCCGGAGCAGGTCTTGCACATGCCGTTGGGGTCGTTGAAGGAGAAATAGGAGGCGGTCCCCGCGTAGGGCTCCCCGATGCGGGAGTAGAGCAGCCGTAGGGCCGCGTACATATCGCTGATGGTTCCCACAGTGGAGCGGGCGTTGCCGCCCAGCCGGGACTGGTCCACGATGACCGAGGCGGAGAGGTTGTCGATTCGCTCCACTTTTGGCTTTTCGTACTTGGGCAGCCGTCCCCGCATAAAGGCGGTGTAGGTCTCGTTCATCTGCCGCTGGCTCTCGGCGGCGATGGTGTCAAAGACAATGCTGGACTTCCCGGAGCCGGAGACCCCGGTGAACACCACGATCTTGCCCTTTGGAATATCCAGCGACACATTTTTCAGATTGTTCTGTCGGAGTCCCCGGATGATAATTTTATCTTCTGATTGCATATTCCTTCCCTCACTTTCTCCTTCATTATACACAAGCAAGAGAATTCTTTCTCGACTTTCCTTGCCTTTTCGTAGCGAACGCATATAACATAACAAGCCCAACACTCAGCAACACACCGCCAATAATATCGGTGAGCCAATGCACGCCGGAGATCAGCCGCCCAACGACCATGAAAAACGTAAATGCTGCAAGGATACCCAGAATTGCACGGCGAACAGCATCACCGCGAATGCGCGTTTTCAACTGCATCATGGCAGTCGGAAGGATACACAGCGCAAGCATGGTCGTCGAGGAGGGATACCCCCGCCCGGACTCCCATTTTGAGATCGCCGTGCGGGAAACGTAAAGCTGCTCCGCCAGTTCTTCCTGCGTCAGTCCACGTTTTTTCGCAGTTCCTGTAATTTCTCGCAAAATTCCATTTGTCGGCTCCTTATCTGTGAGATTTTCTTCCGAGGTATCTGTGTACCTGTTCCATGTATTTCTGATACGTTATCCCAAACGTACCGGTGAGATACTGTTCTTCCTGCAAGATCTGCAAGTGTAGCGTTATGATTGCAAACAGCGAAAAGACTGCTGTCAGCGGATTACAGTACATCAGTAGCACGCCGATGTACATAAAGTCAAAACCAAGAAATGCTGGATTACGGCTATAACGGTAAATTCCTGTCGTGACCAGCTCTGTTTTGTCCTTGTCAGGAATGCCCGCCCGCCAGCTATCCTTCATGCACAGTACGGTGAGCAGAAAGATGGCATCGCCCAGCATTCCGGTGCAAAAGCCGGTAAACCGTGCGTTTGCAGGGAGATGGCTCCAACCGAACGCGATGGAGAGAAGCTGTGAGATCGGTGCGCCCAGCGTCGCAGCGCTCATCAGCAGTTCTACTGTGCGGATGGATTTTTCCTTTCTGCGTCCGATCTGTCGGGTCTGGATACCGCGCTGCTTCTGTGCCAGCATCTTGGTAAAATAGATACCGTAAAATAAGGTCAGTACGGTCAAGGCCAGCACTGCATACGGCAAGTGGTCTTCCAATGGCAGCTTCATAAGTGTGTTCCTTTCTCCTGAGCAGGACGTTTGTGCCTGCGGAATAGTGTGTGCGGCAGGTTTCCGTGTGCTAACGCGGAAAGCAGCATAAAAATGTCCGAAACGGGGATAAACAAAAATGACGGCATTAGGCAGCGAGTGAACAGATTTTTGCGGCAAGCACCGTGCTTGATACGGTGTCCCATAACGGCAAGGCAGATCACTGCGCCGAGGCTTATCACAAGCGTCACGAGCATACTGCTGTAGCAGGAAAAGATCGTTCGCACAGTCAGCGGCACTGCCTGCACCGTCAGGATCAACCGCACAGTATCTAACACGGCGAACAACGCTGTCAGCATACACATCCAGCGCAGAATTACTCCGCCGCCGATCCCCAATCCGCCGCCCCAGCAAACGCCGGCACGCTGGCACCACGCTTCATAAATTCGCAAATGCAGTTCATTCTGATGCCCCTCGATAAAGCCGCAGTTGGAAATAGCATAGAACTTGAAATGGCATGACTTTTCATGACAGAGCTGTTCTGCCTGCTCTAAAAATGTGGTGATGTGCGCCGGTGCAGCATCTACATAGACCGGCGCTGAAATCACAACAGCATCCGCCCACGGAAACAGCGCAAAAGCCTTTTCGTAGTCTTTTGCCCCGCGAAGCGGATTGACCTTGACCTTGCACCCTGTCAAAAACAGCCGCAGCAGGGATGAATAGAATGCAGAAGCGCTGCCCTTAGATTTTGGACTGGCATTCAGAATCAGAACATTCATCTGTCTTTTATCACCTCTGTCAGAAACTCCGGCTTTTCCGCAAAGTACACCTGCGCCGATGAAAACCCCATATTGACCCGATTGGCCTCGACCAGCCTCATGGCTGTTTCACGCTCAAAGTCCGTGACTGCACCATAGAAGCAAACTGTGAGCGTAGGACGATTTTGATAGCGCAATGGATGGTGGACACGCCCGCCGCGATAGGTGAAAAACGGCAGACTGAGCGATATGGCACGATCCAGCACTCTCTTGACGCCGGGGCTGAATCCTCCGCAGCAGCATTGGGAGAAGATGATGACCTTTTCGCAGTGCCCTATTTGCGCGCCGACCGTTTGCAGATCGTCCTTCATCACGCACTGCCCCGGCGATGCCAGCCAGCAGCGAAAGCAGCCTTGACAACAGGCTGCCTTCTTATTTGCGTCAATGACGGAAAAGCCACTGGTATCGGGCAAAACAGCGGAAAGCAGAACCGGTGTTAAATCATGGATAAAAATCGCCGCCATGGTGCGTCCAGATAATCCTTTCCTTAGAAATAGCGTTTGCGTCCGGTTCACCGCTGTTCATCGGCCTTCGGCTTGAATAACCCGCTCTTGCCGGGTGCCGGTGATTTTCCGCAGGCCGCGAGGGAAAGCACTATCACGGCAGTGAGCAGTAGGATAAAAGACTTATATTTCATTTTTATACTCTCCTTGGTTTTATGCCAAGATCACCACATTAAAACTTTGATTTTTCATAATTGTACGGGATGCTTGTCCCGACAACAACATCCTCGATCTTATCAATAATCAACCAGTCGTCCATGTTGCCCTGATGGTCAAAAGCGAGGGGAGCAATTTCTTCTACGCTCTCAAATTCCACAAGGCACAGACATTTCTTGTGCCAGCGTGTAATTTGCTTATCTGATAAATTGAGCTTTTCCTGATTGTCGGCAAGAACTTTTGTAATTTCCTCATCAGACAGCTTTACGAAATTCTGAACCTCTTTGACTGTGGCAGTTGCGGTAATCGAGGCACTTCCTTTTTCCATGAAATAAAGGCGCTCTCCTGCAAAGACCCGGCTGTGCGGAATTTTTCGTCCTGCCGCACCGCGCACGACCATAGTTTTTGTTTCGGCGAGTATTTTGTCCAGCTCTTTTTCGCCTTTCTTTCCTGCGTTGTCGCAATAAACCAAATGTACCATTTTTAATATCCTCCTGAGTTTTTACGGAATTTGTCAGTCCAGCGCACGAAGATCGGACTGCTCATACCGATGATGTCCCGGCAGACTCTTTTTGTAGTTCCAACACATGATCGCATCGTGCAAGCTCTTTCCGGGATTGTCTGCAAAGAAATCACGGATGTATGTGTTGTACTCAAACTGCCCGCCAATCTCCGTTTTGGTTTGTTTCTTTTCCTCTAAGAGTCGATAATACGCCCGAATCGCGTCGCCGTAAGTCTTTCCGGCGTTTGCTTTCAGCCATTTCTGAAACGGAACATGAAAAGAGAAGCCTTTTCCGATTTTCTCAATGAAAAACGCACGGTGTTTTTCGGAGCAGACGATATTCGGCTCTATGAGCGTGTCCTCGGTGAACGTGCCGATGTTTACCGCCGTTTTTCTTTCGGCAGAGGATTTCAGTACATTTCCCGTATCAAGAAAATATGCTATCCTATCCGTGAGTTCTGCTTTACTGCCGGATGCCGACAATCCGTTTTCTCTGCAAAAGTCAACAAGCTCCTGCTTCAGATAATAAAAGCTGCGGAAAGCGGCGGATTTTGTATCTTTATTAAGTTCCGGTCGCTTGTTCATCTGCGCTCACTCCCGAATCTCGGAAATGCTTCGCGGCGCATTACTCCGATTCCGTCGATATTCCCCTGCAGGCGTTCAAGAAACCGTCCTGCGTGCGCGCCGTCCATCTGGGTATGGTGGAATTGGAACGAAAGCTTCAGCGTCGTCCGCAAAAGTCCCTTGCGGTATTTGCCCCAAATGATAAACGGATTGTTGAAAATACCGCTGTTCATGCCGACCGCTCCGTCGATTTCGGTATCCACAATGGCTGAGGTGCCGATAACCATACTGTCGGTCAGATCGTGATTTTTGCAGCTTTCGGCAGTCTCGCGCGTCAGGTGCAGATAGTCGGCGTTGAACTGCGCAAGACTCTCCGAAAACGGTACATCGCAGGAGCTTACCTCGCCGGTTTTGTTTTTCACGATGGTGTTGACCGCGATGCTGTCATACTGCCAAAGCTCGCGTCCCACGGGGAGAAGGTAAAACTCCCCCGCCTCGCTCGCCGCCCTGCCGATGCACCAGCAGAGAAGCATATTGAATTTCAGCCCGCGCCTGCGGCTCAGCTTCACAAGCGGCGTGACATCAAGCGTTTTGAAGAACGTCACCATGGGATTCGGCGCACCCATCCAGAGGTCGAACGCCGCGGCGCGGGCGGTCGTTTTCGGGTCGATCGCGATCGGCTTCATTCCGCACGCTCCAATGCTGCGATATCTCCCGACTGAATGGCGGGGATACTTTGTTTGATCTTCTCTTCGTCCCAATCCCACCAGCGCAGCTCTTCCAGCTTCTCGATCGCCGCATCGTCAAAGCGGCGGCGGATGGGCTTGGCGGGAACGCCGCCCACGACGGTATACGGCGGTACATCCTTTGTCACCACGGCGCGCGTGCCGATGATCGCACCGTCGCCGACCGTTACGCCCGACAGAATGACCGCCTCATAGCCGATCCACACATCGCTGCCGATCACGATATCGCCCTTGTTGTCCCACGCGCTCCGTATGTCCTTTGAATCAAGTCCCCATTCCTCAAAGAAGATCGGGAACGGATAGGTTGACAGCGAGCGCATCGTGTGATTGGCGCTCGTAAAGAGAAACTTCGCGCCGCAGGCGATCGAACAGAATTTGCCGATCTTCAGCTTATCGCCGTTTACGGGATAATGATACAGCACGTTGTTCTTCTCGAAGTCGCGCGGGTCGTGAACATAATCGTTGTACATGGTGTAGTCGCCGACCTCGATATTCGCCCCGGTGACAACATCCTTCAGATACACGGTTTCCTTGTCCCCCGTGCGGGGATAGATCATATTTCTCATTATGCTTTACTCCTGTTCGAAACGGCTGCCGCGGCAGCCTCGTTTTTTCCGTGAATGCGTTTTTTACCGCACGTTGTTCTTTCGTTTTTGCTTCGGCAGCGGTAATTCATCGTACATCGCCTCAAACAGCTTCGTAAGAAACTCTTTGCTGTCAACCTCATCCACCGACAGCATTTCTTTCTCCCCCTCATACGGGAGCTCACAAATTGCCGCGGGCATAAGCTCCAGAGCGGATCTTGTTTTCTTTACAAGCAGCCGATCATCATAGATCCCGCCGACGATTTTACCTCGATAATAGAGAATAAACTCTCCCATCATAGGACGGTAAGAAATATCATCCAGATCGGATAGCTGTTCCAAAATGAAATGAAGATACTCTTTACTGGATGCCATTTTTACACCACTTTTTGCATTGCTCGATTCTTGCGCCGTTATCGCTTTGCTCCATGTCGTAAGCAAAAGTATGTAATAAAGGGCAAACGAAGTCATCGCATTCGCCGCAATGCTGCAAGCCTTTCTTTTCACAGCAGGATTTCACGGGGCAGCTATCCGCCCAGAAGGGTTTTTCCATATTCACGCACCCTTTGCAGCTCATTGCTTCACGAAAACTGCAATCGCTGCACCGAAGCCCACATCTTGATTCGATCATACTCAGATTCCTCCTGTTCAGAACAGCTGCCCCGGCAGCTTTAGCTTTTCCTTCTTCGGGAAGGTCGCTTCAAACTGTTCAAACGCTTCCGGATCCTTCTCGCAGACGAAATATCCCTCCGGGTCTTTGTAGGTGCCGGAGATGCCGTCCAAGAAGCCGGGAATCAGCTCGCGGATTAAGAAATAGTCCGCCTCTGGGTCGTCGGCATACCTCACGCCCTTTGCCTTGGCTGGGACGAAGCCGGACTTTCCATAAAAATCAATGTTGCCTGTGATTGCAAGCGCACCCGCGCCCATTTCCTCCGCTTTTTCCATGGAATAGTCCAGCAGTTGTTTGCCGTAGCCCTGCCGCTTGTGTGCCGGTGCGATGCTGACAGGGCCGAAGGTCATGATCGGCACCTTCCGTCCATCGTCGCAGTCGATTTCCGACCGCACATAGATGACCTGCCCGATCAGTTCGCCGCTTTGCTCCATGACGAAGTCCAGCTCCGGCACAAAAGCCGGATCGTCCCGATAGCAGTGCAGCACATAGTGCTCCATGCAGCCGGGGCGGTAGACATTCCAGAAAGACTCGCGGGTCAGGTTTTCGACGGCTCTGTAATCGTCTTCGTTTTCCAAACGAATGGTAATATTCTTTTCTGACATGGTGTTTCTCCTTATCTTTGATCAATGATCTCTATTTGAAAATTCCGCGCGTTGATGATGCGCTCCTGTCTGCACTTGGGACAAAAGAGCGGAAAGTCCTTCAGCACCATCCTTTGCAGCAGCCGCAGTCGTGTTTTTGCGCCACAGACAGGACAAAGCACCCATTTTTTATCCGGCTCACGCATGACGTTCACCGCCTTTTGGATTGCCGCCATGAACCATGCGAAAAAAGAGCTGCACATGGATGTTGATCTGATCGGTATCCGCTTCATACTGCGCCGCCGTAGATTCCATAATGGCGTCAAAAATCGCCTGCTTGCTTGGAAAGTGATTGTAAAGAGATGGTGCTTTGATGCCCACTGCCTTTGCCAGCTCTCCCACGCTGACAGAATCATAGCCCTGCGTGGAAAACAGCTCCAATGCCTTATCCAAAATCTTCTGCTTTGTAGCTTCCTGCTTCATCATTGCGCATCACTAACTAACATTAGTTAGTCGTATTATAAACGCTTTTGGAAGAAAGTCAAGTGGTTGCAGACGATGAATTTTTCTTGCAGAACGCCATACCGATAGAGCGGCGTTTCTGTCAGCGGCTGTCATTGCTTTTGTATCACCGGCAGCAGAATATGTTCAATAAAGTCAATGCGGTCATGTACTGCAGGTCTGAAGGAAGCAGATACTGCGGCCACAACTTTCTCGTTCGGATCAACATAGATCACATTGCCGCTGTCGCCGATGGCGGCATATATGTGTTTCTCCGGGTGCACGATCCACCAGAGATAGCCGTAGGACATTCCGCTGAAAGCGCCGCTTTCGATCCTGCGGGGGAAAAGCATTTCCCAAAGCCATTGGGAGGAAACGATCCGCCGTCCGTTCCATGTGCCGTTTTGCAGGCAAAGCTGACCGAGCTTCGCCATGTCAGCAGCGCTCATGCACAGGCCGTAGCCGGGAGTGGCCAGCCCCTGCGGGTCGGCAAGCCACACATTATTTCTCGGTGTCTTGTCCGTTATGAACAGCTTATGCTCCTGCGCGGTTCTGGCGTAAGCGTTCTTGTGCTCGGCAATGCCGAGGGGACGGAACAGATATTCATTGGCAAAGTCCACGGTTTTTCATCCCAGCGGCTTTGAAAAGGATGCCGGAGAGAATGTGCAGGCAGACCGTCCGGTAGTCAAATTCATCGGTGATGCCGCTCTTTCCACCAAGGAAGTCCAGCGATGCCTTCGTCCAGTCCTCACCGGAACACACCTTCGTCCATGGATCGCCCTGCCCCTTATAGGGTGCGCGCATGGTCAAAAGATGCCGGATCGTCACATCGAAGATCGTCTTTTCACCGCGCTTGGACGAATACTCCGGAAAGTAGGAAAGCACCTTATCATTCACACTGCCAATCATTTTATGGTCGATAGCAATGCCGATCAGCAGTGCCATCACGCTTTTCGTGGCGGATGCGATATGGACGCAGTCCGTTTTTTGATAGCCATTCCACTCTGCGGAGTAGATTTCGTTTCCGTCCTGCAGCACGCTGATTTGGCAGATGTTCGGCTGATGCTGCTGCATATACGGATATAGTTCTTGAAGCTGCACCCGTCCGTCGGGGCGAATCACCGATTCTCCGAAAATAAATATTCCACCCTTATTCATCCGCGGCATAAGTACACTTCCTTTTCGCTTTAGAGAATGATTCGTGCGATCTCCATTGTCACGATCTTCAGCATCGCACCGCCCGACATCACATAGAACCAAACTTCGCGCATCTTTTGCGTTTTGGCGATTGGCGTAGCAATGGCGGCAATGATGATCAGCAGCGCACCGACACAGCCGACGATGGTGGGAATACTGACGAGTGGGAACAGCCCCGGTGCGCAGCTTCCGTCGATGGCGTGCTGAATCGTCTTATCCAAGCCGTCACGTGCCGCCGCAAAGCAGCAGATCACAAGGCCGAAAACTAGCAGAATTGCACTTCGGCGTCCCCAATATTGAATGTTCGTGTGATGAAAAGCCGACCAACCGATAAAGCCCAGCAGGGCAAGGATCATCAAAGTTGTCGCCGTAGTGACGGCGTTTCCAAAATAGAGCTTCATTCCCTCTGCACCTCTCAATACTGGATCGTGATGGTTCTGCACGCATCACAGCAGCAGGCCTTCACGCTGGTGCGGCCGCCAACCTTCAACCCGGTGAGCTTCACAAATCCCTCCGTGTTTTTGGCGTTTTCCAGAGCGCTCGGCACCTCATTTGCAAAACTGAACGCGCCGTCCTTGCTGCTGAACAGATAGCCGTTTCTCGTTTCTTTTCCGCATTTCGGACACATCATGATCATTTCCTCCTATTCTTATCGCTGCGCGCTGTACCAATCGAGAACAGCGCACAGATTTTCTGCCTTGACCCGCTCGCCGCCGTGAAGCATCATGTCCAGCATATCGTCCTCCTCCGGCGTGCGGTCGCTCTTTTCGGCAAGGCCCTTGCCTGCTGTTTTGACCATGATCTCCATCATGGGGCGGTAGACGCCGTGCAGCTTTTTGACATCAAAGTTCCCTTGCAGGGTGAACAGCGGAATGTTGGCCGGGACAGCCGACTTTTTCCGCACGCTGTCCGTTTGTGTTCCGGTTTTCCCCATGCCGACGCCGCAGACGGCGCGTACCTGATAGCGCTTTGCGGCCTCGGCGTAGCCTTTGACGGAGCCTGCCATGATCCAGCCAAGGTAGATAACCTCCGCCCCGGCAAAGACACGTTTCTTCGCTTCTGCAAGAGAATACGCCGGAAGTCTGGTCTTCTGCGCCAGCAGCCTGGCATAACGCGCCGTGCTGCCGGTATTGGTGGTATAGATAATTGCGTTCATAAGAATCCTCTTTTCAAAAAAGAAGACACAGTGCGCGATCGGCTTTGCGATCAGCACTGCGTCTTAGCGTCTGGCTTCTTTCGTCTCAATCGTGAAATTCTTTGCGTTGATGATGCTTTCGTGTCTGCACTTTGGGCAGAACAAAGGAAAGTCTTTCAATTCAGTTTCCCGGAATATTTGCAGCCGCGTTTTCGAGCCGCACCAAGGGCATAAAATCCATTGCTTTTTCCCTTCGAGTTCCTTCATGTTGTCTCCCTGTCCTTTCTATAACAGGATTCGACCTTAGCAATAAACTGCTCAATATGCGCGTCCAGCAGGGGAGCAACCGAATCCTTATCTTTCGCCCCATCGTAGACGCTGTAAAGAAGATACATCGGCCCATAGAACTCCAGCGCCAGCTGCATAGCGGCCTCGTCAGAATCCGTCAGCTTGCGGAAAATCGCCGCCATGTACTCCAAAGGCCCGCCCGCAAGATAGTCGTGATGAAGCTGCGCCAGCTTGGGATCACGGTATTGCTCCAGCGTCAGCATCTTGCGGAAATTTGATGAAAATGATTCCTTCGTCCAATGGTCAAACTGCGCCATGCTGTATGCGCGGATCTTCTGCACCGGCGTGTGCAGATAGGCCTCCGCAAAGCCGTCCGGCTCCGTCTCCGGCATTTCATAGCTTTCCGCGCGCTTATAGTCCATCTCGTTCATTCGCTCCACGATCTTATCTAAAATTTCCTGTTTGCTGGTATAGTGTTTATACAGGGCGGCTTTCGTAAATCCCAACTGCCTCGCAATATCATTCATAGATGTCCCAAGGTAGCCGTTCTGCGCAAACAAT
>CAKTNW010000024.1 GCA_934589145.1 uncultured Oscillospiraceae bacterium
GCAGCTGCCAGGCACTATGCAAAAGAATTGATGGAAGAGGTCAACGCGGATAGAGAAGCGCATGGTAAAAAGCCCTTATTGACTTTTCAAAAGAAAGAAAGTAAGATAAGTTAAATTCTTATGAGAGGAAACAGAAAATGAGTTTGTCTCTTTCGGCAAAACGCCCACTACTTTATCAGGAAGTAGTGAATGCTTTGTACCGCATTATAGATGACAATACCCTTCATCCTGGAGATCAAATGCCCGCCGAGCGTGAGCTGATGGAGCAACTTGGCGTAAGCCGCAATGTTCTGAGAGAGGCATTTCATATTTTGGAGCAGCGTGGCATCATCACCTCCCGACAAGGAAAGGGCCGTTTTCTGCGAGAACTGCCGGTTAGCCGATTTGGCGAGAACAAGCAGGAAGAGATGTCAAAAAATCTTGAACGATACTCTCTCTATGAGGCTTACGAGGTTCGTCAGGTGCTGGAAACAAAGGCGATGGATTTGATTGTTCGCAATGCAACAGATGCTGACCTTGATGAGATTGAAGCGGCTTATCAGACGATGCTCTGCCGTTTTGCGGAAACGAACACGACCATGGGCGAATTTGAGTTACATCAGCTCTATGCAAAGAAAACTGGTAGTGTTTTCATGGAACAAACCCTGAATATCGTCCTCTCTACGATCCTAGAAATGATGCATACGACGTCTCATAGTGTATTGGACATGCATCAAGTGGAGGAAGAGAAAACCGACCACCAACGAATCATTCGTGCACTGCAAAATCGCGATACAAATGAAGCGCAGCGGGCAATGTTTGACCATATTCAGCATACGCTGGACATTTTGAATTAAAAAATAATAAAAATATACGAAAAATGCCGAAAGTTTTTCTTGACTTTTGGCATTTTTATTTATATTATAAAAATGTACTGGGTGACCAAGTGAGCAAGCTGAAGAAGGAGTAACTTTTATGAGTATGCTGACGGAAGAAGTAAGCAAGCAGAAAATGCTGGAAACGATTCATTATATGACGGAGAATTTTCCGTACCGCCTGGCCGGAAGTCCATGTGAAGCGGCAGCCTCACGGTATGTGACAGAGCGGCTGCGCCAATATGGACTGGAGGTGGAAAACAAAGAGTTTTATACCTACAACAGCGATCCGATGTATTCCAAGGTTACCGTGCTCGATCCGGCAATGGAAATTGACAGCCTGCCCTGTGCCCATATCCGCGCGACCAAACCGGAAGGCGAGGTCTTTGAGCTGATTTATGTAGGTAATGGGGATTATGCATCCTACAAGGACATCAATGTCAAGGGTAAGATGGTACTGGTGGAAGTCTCCTATGCACCACCTGTACCGGAAAAGGCCCGTATTGCCTATGAGATGGGCGCTGCGGGCATTATGTGCATGAACTGGGGGAATGACGAAGAGGTTATCTGCAGGCGCGGGCTTAAGGGCGTGTGGGGCAACCCGACAGAGGCCAATTTTCATTGTATTCCTGAAATTGTTGGTGTCGGCGTGACGAGGGGAGCTGGTCTTAAGCTCAAGCAACTCTGCTTAGAAGGAAAGAAGGTCGAGGTCAAAGTAACAGCAATTGCGGACCGCACCTGGAGCATCGTCCATCAGCCTACAGCGATCCTTCGAGGCAATGGGAAAAGCGATGAATTTCTGCTTGTCTGCTCCCATCTGGATGCGTGGAAGCCAGGGGTGACCTGCAATGCGACTGGCAACGCCACCACGCTGGAAATCTGCCGTATTCTCAGCAAACATCGTCAGGAGCTTGACCGTGATGTGTATTTTGTATTCTGGGACGGACATGAGGTCGCGGAGGCTGCCGGCTCTACATGGTTTGTTGACAACAACTGGGACAAGCTCAATAAGCATTGCGTTTGCTATATGCATATTGACTCTACTGGTGTAAAGGAGACAGAACTTTACGAGATTAAGGCCTCCGAGGAGTTGCTCAGCTTTGCCAAGAAGAACATTAATGATGTTCTCCCTGAGCTGGAGTTGCGCGCCATGGCTCTCAAAAAAATCGGAGATCAGAGTTTTATGGGCATCGGAGTTTCCTCCATTACGCAGAGGAAGTCATTTACCAAAGAATATATGGAGCACGCGCACGGCGCGACACTCGGGTGGTGGAACCACACCATTGAAGACGGTGAGGACAAATGCGATCCCACAGCGTTGGAAGAGGACACGCAGGCAACGCTCAAGGTCCTTTATGATTTAGCAACGGCGAAGATTCTGCCCTATGACTTTAGTGATAAGCTTTCTGCTTTCCACACAAACGTCAAAAAAATCGCCGACAAATTTGGTGATCACATGGACTTCATGGATCTGGAGGACAATCTGCAAATGGTCGAGCGGCAGGTTGCCGAGATTCAATCCATGGCCGACGATCTTTCTGAGGAGCGAGCAAAGCTCTATAACGATTTCGTAAAGATGGTTGCTCGGCAGATTACAAATGTGACTATGACCTGTGCGGATAAGTATTCACAAGACAGCTATGGCTACACAAGCCTTTCCTATCCTGTCCCTCTGTTTGCAGACTTTGAACGACTGGTCAAGCTAGACCCTGCGTCCTTGGAGTATGGGCTCATAAAGACCCAACTCGTGAAAAATAAAAACCGCATTAACGACGCACTCTTTACAATCAGTTGTTTTGCTGACCTTTATAAACGCATACTGTGCGTGTAGCAGCCGCTGAAAACATTTTACTACTGAGGGAGAAAAGTATATGGCACAGGTAAAAACGATTGGTGAAGCTGTCCGCAATATGTCCATACATATGGCAAATATGTACTATTACATGACAAAGGCGGTGATTGAGGACTTTGGCGACGAGGCAAAGGATTCTTTCAAACGGGCGATGATGGAATTCGGCCACGCACGTGGGAAAAAGATTGCGGAAGAGGTATTGGCCGCGGGACTTCCGCTGACGATCGAAAATCTTGATGCCTTCTACGACATCCCAATTGCTGAAGGCTGGGACCTTCATCGTACATATGAAAACGATATGAAAATGAACGTTACGGACAGCTGTACGTTTGCAGATGTATGGATGGAAAAGGATTGGGCCGAGGTTGGGCATATTTATTGCCTTGTTGACACAGCCATCCGCGAGGGCTATAGCTCAAACGTGAAATTCTGTCCAGTCAGAAATATTCTGGAAGGAGACGCGCACTGCCAGTCACTCACTGTGTATCGGGATATTGAAAAAAAGGGGCAGTAACAGTATGAAGATAAAAGTCGTGATTCCGAACAGCGGGATGAGTCGTGGGACGCTGAACGCACGAGAGCTGATGCTCAGTCACGCAGTTTCTCCTGCGGTCATAATTTCCGTAGACTGTATTCCTTCCGGCCCCCGCGCCATTGAATCAAACACAGACGAAGTACTCGCGGGTTCCATGCTGATTGATGCTGCCGTTCAGGCGGAACGGGACGGTTACGATGCCTTTGTCGTATATTGCTTCAGTGACTTGGCAGTCGACGCCATTCGGGAAAATGTGTCCATTCCCGTTGTCGGGCCCGGTGAGGTTGCTCTTGCCGCGGCGGATATTGTTGCCAATCGTTTCGCTGTTATTACAACGGTCGAGGAAAATATTTCGCGCACATACCGCAGGCTGATGCAAAACGCGGTTGCACAGCGAAAAATGTCCTCTGTTCGAGCCCTGAACATCCCAGTGGTGGCGCTTCGTGAGGATCCAAACGCCACTATGCGATATCTGAAGGGGGTTTGCGAACAGGCCATCGAAGAAGACCAAATCGACACGGTTGTGCTTGGCTGTCTCGGAATGGCGCAGTACGGTGAGGAGGTCGAGCGTTGCTGTGGCGTTAAGGTCATTGACCCGGCACCCTTGGCACTTGCCTGCGCCGAACTTGCTGCCCGGCTGAATCTTTGCCCAAGCCGACGCTCCGTTGCTGCATACCGACAGGAGGTGGCAGATTGATGGATTGTGTTGAATTGCTTGAGCAAATGGTTTCTATCCCTAGCGAGTCCCAGAATGAAGAGGCGTTCGCACGCTTTCTGTGCAGTTATCTGCACGATGAGTTGGGGATGGAAAGCGAACTCCAGCACATAGCGGGGAAGAGTTATAACGTGCTCGGTTACTGGAAAGAAACTGGCACGCCGTCTCGGAGGCTGCTCCTTGGCGGACACATCGATACGGTGGTACCCACCCCACGCTGGAAAACCGACCCATATCGACTGACAAGCTGCGGCGACGAGCTCCACGGTCTTGGCGCCGCGGACATGAAGGGCGGACTTGCAGCACAGCTCACTGTGCTCAAATGCCTGCGTGCAGAGGGTAAAAAGCTGAATGCCGCAATCGAATTTGTCGGGCTTGCAGATGAGGAACGGCATTCTATTGGAGCCAACGCCTATGTCACAAAGGCAAAGCTTGCGGCAAGAGATTCGCGCGAGGCTGTCTTTCTAATGGGTGAACCACACTACGATAATTTGGTGATTGGCGCGACTGGAAAGGCACTTCTTTCCTTGCGTGTGCAGGGAAAGGAGGGACATGCATCTACACCGGAGAGAGGGGTCAATGCGATTGATTGCATGGCAACACTGCTTTGTGGAATGCAAAAAAAATATATGCCTCAATATGAGCGCGGGGAACGAGCTTCCTATTGTTGCCTGCAGATGGCGAGCGACTATGCCGGCTATAGCCTGACAATTCCTGCTGTTTGCAGCGCTCTAATCAATAAGCAGCTTTTACCCACTGAAAGTCTAGAAGCGTTTATTTCTGAGCTTGAGACGCTGTACCAAAGTGAGGTGGGGAAGGGGACACTGACCATTCAACGGGAGATTCCCAGTTATCCGGCTTATCAGCTTTCACCGCAACAAAAGGACATACAGCACCTTACCGACTTTCTGCACAAACGATTCGGACGAGCCCCCGAGTTGCGCATAAACCAGAGCGTTAGCGACGGCAATATCCTCTACAATAGCCTTGGCATTCCAACGATCCTGTTTGGCCCGCACGGCATCGCATTCCACACGGAGAACGAGTATGTCAAACGGAGTAGCCTTACAGTCTATATGGAAGAACTCTACGCATACATTTTGGCGGAATACGAGGATTGTCCCTCATAGGGACGTAATGAAATGGTATGCTTTCCCTAATCACGCTCAAATCACCTGCAAAGGCGAGACGACAGAAAACGGGAAGACATAAATACTGCATACTGGGCGGTAAAAGGCAATCAGCAAATAAAAACGGAAAAATGGAGGTCAACATGAAGAGATACACCAAATGGCTTAGCGTGTCCCTTGCACTCATAATGCTGCTCACACTTCTTCCCGGATGTGGAAAAAATCCGACAGGAAATGGGGAACAGATCGGTACAGACCCCAGAGATACCCTGCGTGTAGCCCTTACCAGCGAGCCCCCATCCCTTGGTATTTATGATCATAGTGCATTGATTTCTGTGCAAATGAATGTTCAGATGTTCAACGGCCTAATGCGGATTGACAATGCAACGCTGGATCCGGTCTGTGACCTGGCGGAAAGCTACTCTGTTGAGAACGAAGTGGAGTGGACGTTCCCTTTGCGCAAGGGTGTTAAATTCCACAACGGAGATGAGATGACCTCTGCCGATGTCGTCGCATCTCTCGAATACGCGAAATCCCTCCCTGCTGCGACTCTGTACACAGCCAGCATGTCCAAGATCGAAGCTATAGACGAATATACCGTGAAAATCACTACGAGCGCCCCCTATGCCGGTCTGCTGTATGATCTTGCCTACTACTATAATTATATTGTTCCCAAAGCCCTTATTGACGCAAACAATGACTTCAGCGCAAACCCTGTTGGTACCGGACCTTATAAGCTTAAGGAATGGAATCTGGGTAATTACATCAGTCTCGAGCGCCACGACGATTATTTTGACGAGGCGCACAAGGCCAAGATCCCCAACCTCGTCTTCAACATTATTCCCGAGGGGACTTCCCGTACGATCGCCCTAAAGTCCGGCGATGTGGACTTTGTCTGGGATGTTAATACTGCGGATGTTGCAAGTCTGCAAAACAATGATGCGATTACTGTTGCCGAAGTACCCAGCGTAGATGCTGTTATTCTCTTTTTCAACAATGATCGCGCGCCTTTCGACGATGCAAATCTGAGAAATGCAATTGCCGCTGCGATTAATCGAGAGGATATCATTGCTGCCGCGCTTAATGGCTACGGTTCCGTCAACTACTCTTGCATTGCTAGTGGCTTCTCTGAATCTACGGATACCAACGCGATTCCCTATAATCTTGACACCGCCAAGAAATACCTCGCTGCGTGGGGGGGCGATCCTTCTACCGTTGATTTGAAGATCATCTGTAACAATGAGACCCGCGTGGCGGTAGGCACTGTCATTCAGAGCAACCTTGCACAGATCGGTATCCATGTCGATGTGGTTACCATGGATGCCGCGGCTGCTTCCAATGCATGGAAATCCGGCGAGTTTGTTGCGACGATGGGTTCGTGGTCTCCTTCGAATGCCCTAACCTATGTCCAGCGCTTCCATTCTGACCGTCGTAAGACTTATGCAGGTGCCCTGGCGACTGATGAGCTCGATGCGCTGGTCAATCAGGCAAAAATGACTCTGGATGCCAGCAGGCGTGCGGAGATCATTGATGAAATCGTCGGTATCGTGAACAGCCTTTCTCCGCAGATCACACTTTATCAGTCCACATGGTTCCGTGCCTATGACAAGGATCTGGACGGAGTTCTTTGTAGTGCGACCGGTTATGCCAACTTCTGCGATATGTACTGGAAGTAAGTTTTAAGGCGTCACGGGGTGTGCCGGGTGAGTTCCATCCGGCACGCCCACCGCTATATGTTGTTAGACAGACTTTTAGGAGACAGACAGATGATAAAGTATATATCCAAGCGATTGCTTATGATGATTCCTGTTCTGTTGGGCGTGATTCTTCTTGTGTTTATCGTCATGAATCTGGCATCCGGCAATGCGGTCATGCTTATTTTGGGCGACAATGCAACTGAGGAGGCGGTTCAGCAGAAAACGGAGGAGCTAGGGCTGGACAAGCCACTTTTGGTCCGCTACGCAAATTATGTAATTGGTCTGCTTCATGGGGATATGGGCAAAAGCTATATTTCCAACCGTTCCGTGGCGGATGAGGTGTTTCAGCGTTTCCCCAATACCCTAAAGCTGGCAATTGTTTCCGCCGTGATTTCAACACTATTAGCTTTACCGCTCGGCGTGTTTGCGGCAGTCAAGCAAAATACCTTGTTTGATAACTGCAGTATGATCATTTCACTGCTTGGAAATTCCATGCCCGCATTCTGGCTAGCGCTTATGATGATGATGCTGTTTTCAGAAAAACTTGGATGGCTTCCTTCACAGGGAATGCGGGACGGTTGGCTCAGCTACGTACTGCCAGCCTTTTCCATCGGCTTTATTAACATGGCGGCTATCGCCCGCACGACGCGTTCAACCGTGTTGGAGACAATTCGACAGGACTATATTCGCACCGTACGCGCCAAGGGTGTCGGCGAGGGTGAGGTCGTAATGGAGCACGCCTTTCCCAATGCGTTAATCCCTACAATTACAGTGATCGGCGTACAGTTTGGCAATCTTCTTGGCGGTGCAATTTTGGTTGAAACCGTCTTCGCATGGCCAGGGCTGGGGCGCTTAATGGTAAACTCTGTCAATAACCGCGATGTTCCGCTGGTACTCGGCTGCATTGTATTGCTTTCTATCAGCTATTCCGTGGTCAACCTCATCGTAGATTTAATCTACGGCTTTATTGACCCCCGCGTCCGCTCTATGTACAAGTAAGGGAGGAGGGAAATTATGTCAGAAAAATATGCCCCTGAAGTTGGAGACTTCAAAAAAACGAGTCAATGGAAGACAACTTTCCGCCGCCTGTGCCGAAATCGTGGCGCAGTAATCGGCATGGTTATCCTGTTCATTATCCTGATGATGGCGCTTTTTGCAGATTTGCTGTTTGACTATGAAACGATGGTTGAGGCCAACAATATTCCTGAACGTCTGCTCGCCCCGTGCTGGGCGCACCCCTTCGGCACCGACCAATTTGGACGTGATATGCTTGCGCGCGTTGTGCATGGCAGTCGCATTTCCTTGGCGGTGTCCGCATCCTCTGTGACGTTTTCTCTGGTCGTCGGCGGTATTTTGGGTGCGATCTCGGGTTACTTCGGCGGATGGGTCGATAACATCATCATGCGTGTTATGGATGTTGTCATGGCTATCCCAATGACTATGTTTGCAATTGTTATCGTTGCGGCTCTCGGTACAAGCACAGCAAACCTGATTCTCGCACTCGGTATTGCTTCCGTCCCACTTTTTGCTCGTGTTGTACGCAGCGCCGTACTTACCGTGCGCGATACAGAGTATATTGAGGCGGCACGGGCAGTTGGTGCGAAGAACTCCACCATTATTTTCAAACATATTATTCCTAATTGCGTGGCACCGATTATCGTTCAGGTAACACTACGTATGGCCTCGGCAATCTACAACACTTCTGCGCTTTCCTTCCTCGGCATGGGCGTTTCTGTACCGTCGCCCGAGTGGGGGGCACTGCTGGCCAATGGACGCAATTTTATTTCAGAGTACGGCTACCTGTGCGTGATCCCAGGATTGGCGATCATGGTCACCATTCTTTCTCTCAATATGCTCGGTGATGGCCTGCGTGACGCATTAGATCCCCGACTGAAGTAAGGGAGGGCATAGACGAAATGGAGCACAATATGTCTCAAAATGAGTTCGCCTTAGATATCAGGGGGCTGTCCGTGGAATACCGTACAGACGAAGGCACCGTAAAAGCCCTGAATGGTTTGAATCTGTCAATCAAGAAGGGTACATCTCTTGGCCTTGTAGGAGAGACTGGCGCTGGAAAAACAACGACAGGGCTTTCAATCCTGAAGCTGATCCCAGACCCGCCTGGCAAGATTGTCAACGGAAGTATTGAGTTGTTTGGATCGGATCTCATGGAAAAAAGCGACAAGCAGATGCGAAAAATACGCGGCAAAGAGGTTTCGATGATCTTCCAGGATCCCATGACCTCCTTGGACCCAATTCGCACTGTCGAGGATCAGATCGCTGAGGCGATACGTAAGCATGAAAACTTAAAGAGAGCGGATGCCGTCAAGAAAGCACGGGATGTACTTGAATTGGTTGGCATTCCCGCCCATCGTGGTAAGGAATACCCACATCAGTTCTCTGGCGGTATGAAGCAGCGAGTTGTAATTGCGATTGCGCTGTCCTGCAATCCGCAGCTGTTGATTGCGGATGAGCCGACCACTGCGCTGGATGTAACGATTCAGGCGCAGGTCCTCGATATGATGAAAAAACTGCGTGAGAAATATGGTATGTCCATGCTAATGATTACGCACGATCTGGGTATCGTTGCAGATATTTGCGATGAAGTGTCGATCATTTATGCCGGACAGGTTGTAGAACACGGCACACTGGATGATGTGTACCGCCACACGCTCCACCCGTATACAAAGGGACTGTTCGATTCACTTCCAAACATGGAGGATAGAACAGCCAAACTGAAGCCAATTAAGGGCCTGATGCCTGATCCGCGCGATCTCCCTAAAGGTTGTGCATTCTGTCCACGCTGCGACTTTGCAACAGAACGCTGCAAAACGGAGGCTCCTGTTCCGGTATATCGCAATCAGGAGCATTATGTTTGCTGCCATCTTTATAACAGCGAAAGCTTCTGCCAGAGCGAGGTGACAAGTAATGAATGATAACAGACCGCTTTTGGAGGTGCAGAACCTAAAAAAGTATTTCAAAACTAAGCGGGGAATGCTCCATGCGGTAGATGATGTAACGTTTACCATCGGGAAAGGTAAGACTCTGGGTGTCGTCGGAGAATCCGGATGTGGAAAGTCGACGACTGGACGGGCAATCCTTCGATTAATCGAACCGACAGGTGGCTGCGTACTTTTTGATGGAGAAGATATTTCCAGACTCAGCAATGCGAAAATGCGCGCCAAGCGCCGCGAAATGCAGATTATCTTTCAGGACCCGTTTTCTTCACTCGATCCTCGAATGTCGGTCAGTCAGATCATTGAAGAGCCGATGCGACTGCACGGAATGTACAAAAGCAGTCATGAGCGCGAGACGCAGACCCTTAAGCTGATGGACACGGTTGGGCTGGCGCGCCGCCTGTACAACACTTATCCCCATGAGTTAGATGGTGGACGCCGACAGAGGATTGGCATTGCCCGCGCACTATCCTTAAATCCAAAATTTATTGTCTGCGATGAGCCGGTTTCCGCTCTCGATGTTTCGATTCAGGCACAGATCCTAAATTTGATGAAGGATCTTCAGGCAGAGTTGGGGCTGACTTATATGTTCATCACACATGACCTCAGCGTGGTGCATCATTTCTCAGACGATATTGCAGTTATGTACCTAGGAAAACTGATAGAGAAAGCCCCTGCCGCAAAGCTATTTGAAAACCCCATGCATCCGTATACAAAGGCGCTACTCTCGGCTATTCCGTCCCCTAATTTGGACAAGCAGAACGAGCGAATTCTGATTAAGGGTGAGATCACCTCGCCGATTAACCCTGATGCTGTTTGCCGGTTTGCCAAGCGCTGCCCCTATGCAAGCGATCAGTGTCGTCAATGTGAACCGACATTGATAGAAAAGGAAAAGGACCACTTCATCTCCTGCTTTCTACATCAGGATGGCTGATGTTGGAGCGGCAGAAAAAAGAAATGAGGGACAAACCAAATGGATATTGCTCTGAGAAAAGAATACGAATCACGAATGGAGCGGACTCGCGCCGAGGCGGCAAAGCGTGGCTATGAGGCATTGATCATTATCGGCATGGCACCGCGAAGAGTCGGTGACTTAATGTACCTATGCGGCCATCAGCCACTCCTTCCAGGCCACCCGCGCCGCTTTGCTTTCCGCGGCCGCGGATGCTCGGCAATTGTCCTGCCAGTCGTAGGGGAGCCTGTCCTGCTGACCACAACGCCTTTTTATGAAAAGGAACTGTTTATCACTGATGTGCGCTATGATGACGATCTTCCGAGCAATATTGCCAAGGTGATTGAAGAAATGGGACTGGAGAAGTCGGATATCGGTGTCGTGGGCATGGACGTTGTGACCGCAGCTGTTTATCAGGATGTTCGGCGTCTGTTGCCAAAAGCTGGTCTTGCAGCTGCCGATGACATTGTTATGTCTCTGCGGGCAGCAAAGAGCCCCTATGAAATCGATATTCTGCGACGAGGGGCAAAAATCGGCGATGAGGTTGGGCAACTTCTTCGCAATTATTTAAAGCCTGGCCTTACGGAAAAGCAGGTTTATCAGTTTATCACATCCGAGTTGACAAAACGCGGGGTGACCGGCGCATTCGCTACTTGTCAGTCCGGCTACCGTTCAGAGACTGCGTATGATCTTGTTCCTGCATCGGATAAGGTCATTGAATCGGGCGATATGGTCCATATGGAGATTAATGGAAAGCTCGACGGTTATATGATTGATATCTGCCGTTCGACAGTAGTAGGAAAAGCTAGCGAGGAGCAGATTTATATTTTGGAAACGACTCTGGAGATGTTGGAAGAGTCCGTTGCCGCCATGCATCCTGGCGTAGTCTCCGAGGAGCTTGAGAAAATCAGCGGAAGTATTGCGCTTGCACACGGTTTTACAAGCAATCATACCCGGGCCTTCGGCGGTCCTGCAACATACCTCGGCCACGCAATTGGCCTCGGCGTTGATGAACCGCCAGTGCTAGCAAAGCGGGACAAAACCGTCCTCATTCCAGGAATGGTCATTACTGTTGAACCAGGTCTCTACCAAACAGGTCACGGCGGTTGTCGCATCGAAGATGAGGTCCTTGTGACAGAGACTGGAACGGAAATATTGAACACTTTCGACAGAAGATGGTGGAATTGAGAGCACATGGATAACCCGCACATATCGGGAACTCTTGATATGCTATACAACAGAGGACAGGCATTTGCTCACGCCTGTCCTCTGTTGTCTTGTAAAGAGATGCAACCACGGGCTGTGCCCGCGGGAAAAAGCTAAGCCTATAAGCAGGGAAAGTAAGCGTAAAAGCTGAGGACGGCTGGACACACATGGGACAATAGTGTTGGGAAGTTGCGAAACTTCCCAACACTATAACGCGTTCAGGGGTGCACAGCAAATGACGAGCAATGAACTGAAACACGAAGCTAAGAAGCAGGAATGGAGCATGGCTATACAGGAATGCCGGGGCAGCGGTCTCTCCGTAAGCGAATGGTGCCGGCAGCGGGGTGTTACGACAGCCACCTATTACCGTTGGGAGCGGGAACTTCTGACGGGAGTGCGGAAAAACGGAGCACCGCCATCAACGGCTGTGACCTTTGCAGAGCTGCCGGCACCGAAGCAGGTGTCCCGCAACGTTGCGGAACGTTCCGCCACACTGCATATTGGCAACGCCAGTCTTGACATATACTCCGGATGTAATGAGGAACAGCTGAAAATGCTGGTGGAGCTTCTGCGTCTATGCTGAACGATTTCACCGGCGCAGACAAAGTCTATATTGCCTGTGGCTACACAGATCTGCGCAAAGGTATAGATGGTTTGGCGCGTCTCGTCCAACAGCAGTTCGAACTGGATCCGTTTACCAACACATTATTTCTGTTCTGCGGACGGCGGCGAGACCGTATCAAGGGTCTGTACTGGGAAAAGGATGGCTTCATCCTGCTGTACAAACGACTGGAGCAGGGGGCGTATCAATGGCCGCGCTCAGAATCTGAGGTGAAGACTTTAACGCCGCAGCAATACCGCTGGCTCATGGAAGGACTGAAAATCGAGCAGCCGAAAGCCCATCGTCCGGTGACAGGATTGAGCGCAGTCTGAGCAAGGAAGAATATCCCAAAGCCATTGAAAATACTGGCTTTTCTCTCTGTTTTGTGGTATAATTTCCTTATGGAAAACAGAGAAATGCAGACAAGTAACACGGAGGAAATGGTGACCATTTCCCGTGCGGAATATGAGCGGTTGCAGCAGGAAAATGCGCAGCTGGAAGCAAAGTTTGCTGCCCGTGAACAGGAGCAAGGTCAAGTCATTACCAGCCTAACGCTGCAGAATGAGTGGCTGCTGGCGCAGCTGAAGCTGTCCAGGAAAAAGCTGTTTGGCCGGTCCTCGGAACAGGCGGAGCAGGTGGTCATGGACCAACTAGGCTTAACCATGAACGAGCTGGAAGCCTATGCTTTCGGAACCAAAGCCGCCACAGAGAAACAGATCGCTGTGAAAGCGCACGAGCGCAAACGGCAGTCCGGCAATGTGCTGGATGTTGTTCCAGAGGGGACACGCACCGAGGTGGTGGAGCACCGTCTTCCTGAGCACGAACGGGCCTGCGCTGCTTGCGGCAGCGAATTGATTGAGATTGGCAAAGAGGTTCGCCGGACGCTGCAGATGAAGCCGGCAGAGTTTTGGGTTCGTGAGGACGTATACTACACCTACGCCTGCAAGAACTGTGAACAGGAGACCGGCGAAGCTAATATTGTAAAGACGGCGAAAGAGCCTGCACTGCTGCCCGGCAGCTTTGCCTCCGCGGAGGCAGTGGCGTATCTGGCAGCGCAGAAATTTGTCATGTACTCCCCGCTGTACCGGTTGCAGCAAGAGTTTGAGCGTCAGGGTCTGAAATTGTCCCGGCAGACGATGGCCAACTGGCTGCTGAACATTTCAGAGAAGTGGCTGCAGCCCATCTACGATACGCTGCACGAACAGCTTTGCAGGGAGACTGTGCTGCACGCGGATGAGACAACGCTGCAGGTGCTGAAAGAACCTGAACGTATGGCCACCAGCAAGTCCTATATGTGGCTGTACCGCACCAGCGGCTGCACAGAGCAGGCCATTGTGCTGTATGAGTACCAGCCCACGAGAAAAGCGGAGCACGCGGAGCGTTTCCTGCAAGGCTTCTCGGGCTGGCTGCACGCAGACAGATACCAGGGTTACCACAAGCTGCCAGGGAATATCCGTGTGGTGGGCTGTTGGGCACATGCACGGCGAAAATTTGACGAGGCGCTGAGCACTCTTCCGCAAGAGAAACGGAAAGATTCTCCCGCGGCCATGGGTGAACGCTATTGCTCACAGCTTTTTAAGCTGGAGCAAACATTTGCGGAACTAACGCCAGAAGAACGGTATAAAAAGCGGCTGGAACAGGAAAAGCCTGTTTTAGACGCGTTGTTGTCATGGGCAAATGAAATACAGGCGAAGGCTGCGCCGAAGTCTGCGCTGGGAAAGGCCATTCACTATCTATTGGAGCAATGGCCGTACCTGACAAGGTATCTGGAAGATGGCCGTCTGGAACTGAGCAATAACCGTGCCGAACGCAGCATTAAGCCCTTTGTGATGGGCAGGAAGAACTGGCTGTTTGCCAATACAGCCGGTGGCGCGCAAGCCAGCGCCGTGATCTACAGTTTGATTGAAACGGCGAAGGAAAACAACTTGGATCCGTACCAATACCTGCTTTGGGTCCTGCGAAGCGCATCAGCTCTGAGCGAAAGAGATGAAGCATGGCCTGAAAAGCTGCTGCCCGCGAACGCCCCGGAAGAATGCTATATGCCGCAATAATAGAAGGCCGCCATCTCGGTGAGCAGTAGCTCTCCTTGAGATGGCCGCCTTTTTACGTGCCCAGGTTTTACGCTTACCATTATACAGGTAAATCCGCGTCTCTACAAATTGGAGGTCATTACATATTGTCTTATACAGAAGAATAAAGCCGTCCTTTTCCCAATACAGGCCCTTGATACGGTCTCGACGCCGTCCGCAGAACAGGAACAGCGTGTTGGTAAACGGATCCAGTTCAAATTGCTGTTGGACGAGCCGTGCCAGGCCATCTATGCCTTTGCGCAAATCTTGACATTTCCAGTCGCATGTGTGTCTAGCCGCCCTCAGCTTTGACGCTTACTTTATTTGTATGTTGTCACCCTTGGCACTCAGTTACCAAATATCGCAAATCAGAATATTTCATCCATCATTTTTCATGCAAAGTCGTGCTCATCCTCGTAATTGGCGTTTCATTTTTGTGTAACAGTGTTTACATTTTGTTCATAAGCATTGCAGCTTCCCTTGGTATGTGTTACCATACTTTTGCCGGCAATATATTGCCTAATTGTGTAAAAAGGAGAGAAAACATGAATCAGGCTAATCAGAAGCTGTCCGTCGGGACAAAAGTGGGTTATGGTATTGGACAATTAGGTTCCGGTCTTGCCTATAATCTGTATTATTACTACTTCATCTATTTTATGACCACGTTCGCAGGTGTGGCTCCCGGCATTGCCGGTACCATTTCGATGTTCGCCGTCATGTGGGACGCTGTGACCGACCCCATCATCGGTTACTTCAGCGATAAGCTAAAGCTGAAGACCGGAACCCGCCGCCCCATGATGATGCGCGCAGCACTTCCTCTCGGCGTCACGGTGTGGTTGCTGTTCTCCGCTTTCGACTTCACCTCCGATGGCGTGAAAATCTTCTACTATGTTGTGCTCAATATCTTTTTCTGGCTGTTCTTTACGATGTGCGACATCAACCACATTGTTATCGGTCAGGAGCTGACGGAGGACTATGATGAAAAGAGTTCTATCCGTGGCTTCTCCTCCGGTTTCCTGTATGCCGGTGAGCTAATCGTTTCGAGCTGCACCATGCTACTCGTCCGCCGCTGTTCCACCGAGCAAGTCGGCTGGGGCATCGTCGCCGCTGTCACCGCCGCATTCTGCTTCGTTTCTTACTTCCTCGCCGGCGCATGCACCAAGGGCAAGGAGATTACCGTATCTAAGGAAGAGGCCACCTCGAACTCCTTCAAGTTCAAGGACTTCCTTGATTGCTTCACCAACAAGACGTTTGTCATCCTCGTTCTCATCGCATTGTTTGCCAATTGCATCGTCGGCATTCAGGCTTCTGGCAACATCTACGTGCAGACCTACTTCTACGGCCTTGACGAAATGCAGATTGCGCTCATCAACGGCGCGAAGTGCCTCTACATGATCATTGTTTCCATGCTCATCGGCTCGCTCGCTCGCAAGGTCGACAAACGCAAGTTCATGATCTTCGGTTTCTTCGCATACGGCTTTGGTATGTTCTGCATCCGTATCCTGCCAGCGTCCATCCCCCTGTACTGTTTCGCTCTCTGCTTCTCCGCGCTGGGCAACGCCACGTTCTGGACACTGATTTACTCCGTCCTTGCTGACGTCATCACGATCGACTCTCTCGAAACCGGCAACAGTCGTGCCGGCGCGATGACCTCTCTTCTAAGTTGTGTCAACAAGTTCGGCTGCTCCATCGGTATGTGGCTTGTCGGTATGGGCTTACAGCTCACCGGCTTTGACGAAACCGTGCTTGTCCAGACCGATGCGGCTGTGTCCGGCATCCGCAGCACCTACGGTATCGGTGGTCTTATCTTCGGTCTCATTATCGCGTTCCTCGCCATCCGTTACCCCTACTCTCGCAAAGTTTACAACGCCAAGCTCGCTGAACTTGAGTGTAAGTCCAAGTAAGGCCTCACAAAAAAGGAAAAGGCCCACCGGAGCATATCCGGCAAGGGCCTTTTCCCTGTCTATGAACTTTTTACCTTTTTAAGAAATGCTCGGCTGCTGCAGCACCATACTGTGGAAGCCTCCGCCGGAGAGAAATATCTCACGGGCATTCACGCCGATAATCTCTCTGCTTGGATAGAACTGCGAGAAGAGCTTGAGCGCTTCCGCATCGTTCGGATCGCCGAACTTCGGGCAGATGAGCGCGCCATTTGGCATGTAAAAGTTGAGATACGACGCGACGAGCATATCTCCCTCCTGACGGGGCAGCGTATGACGGCTACGGTCAATCCCGCTCGCCTCTTCCGCCGTAATGACAAGCGGGCGCGGCAGCGGCATCTTGTGGATGACGAGCTTTCGCCCCACGGCATCGGTCTCGTTTTCCAGAATTCCGAGTGCCTCGCGCACGATCTCGTACTGCGGATGCCCCGGATCGTCCGTCCAAGAGAGCAGCGCCTCGCCGGGACGGATGAAGCAGAACAGGTTGTCGATATGTCCGCGGCCCTCGTCCATGTAGAGCCCGCGGTGCAGCCAGATGGTCTTCTCCACGCCGAGATAACACTTGAGCGTCAATTCCATTTGCTCACGCGTCAAGTGCGGGTTGCGCCCTTCGCTGAGCAGGCACTCCTCCGTCACAACGACGGTGCTCTCGCCGTCAAAGCGGAACGCACAGCCCTCCAGCACAAATTCCTGCACCTGATAGTAGTCAAGCCATTCAAGCTCGCAGATTTTTTGCGCAATGAGCTCATCGGCATCCCAAGGAAAATAGAGTCCCTCCTGCGTCCCACCGTAGCCGTTGAACGTCCAGTTGATTCCGCGGATTTGCGTATCACTGATGACGAACGTCGGCCCCGAGTCTCGCAGGAACGCCTCGTTGCTGCTCAGCTCGATCACACGCACAGCGGGGTCGAGACGCTCGCGCGCATTTTCGTACTGGTCGGCGTTGACGCAGACGGTGACGGGTTCGTAGCGGCTGATGATCTGCGCCAGTTCGCAAACCGTCTTCTGCGCAGGCTTTGCGCCCATGCGCCAGTTATCCTGCCGCTGGGGCCAGATCATCCAGCAGCCCTTGTGCCAGTGGCTCTCCGCCACAGGGCGGAACCCGTCGTAAGCGGGGAGAGTATGTAAAAGTGCCATCGCTTCATGTCCTTTCCGATTTATTCTGCGGCGCCGTCTGCCTGTCTCTGGCAGTCGTGCGCCAAGAGGTCGATCGCAGCGATAATTGCGCCTGAGATAAGCTGCCCGTTCTCTCCGCTCGACACCGGTATGCTCAGATCACAGAGCTTTTGCAGCGAGCCGTGCTTCTGTCCCGTGATGGCGACAAGATACGCGCTCTGCTCGGCGCGCAGGCGGCGAATCTGCTCCAGCAGCGCCTGGTTCTGTCCGGTCGTGGTCAGGACCAACAGCATATCGTCCCGCGTGATATTGCACTCGGCAGTCTTCATCTCGTAACCGGAGGCAAGCAAAAAGCATGGTTTGCCCTGCATGCAGAAAAGCCGCCTTGCGTAATACGCCGCCTCACGGCAATCCTCATCCGCCAGCAATAGCACGCTACGCGAAGATTGCAAGTGCTCATAAAAGCGGCTGGCTTTCTCCTCGGAGAAAGCGTGAAGCGTTGCGCTCACGTTTTCGATATAGTCCTGCACCCAAGCCTCAAGCGAAGCGGACTTCGGCTCGCTTTGCTCAAGAGAGGTGTAGTAGGTCAGGCGCAGAAGGTTGATAAAGTCCGCATAGCCGGAAAAACCAAGCTTCTGCACAAAGCGGAACATCGTTGCCGTGGAGACAAAGCATTCGTGTGAAAGCATACGGATGCTCTCATCCTTCACCGTCTCAATGTTGCGCGTGACATAGTCGTAAATGTTGCGGTCTGTCTGGTTGAGCGTAGGAAGATAGGGCGCGGTGGCTGCAAAAAAATCGTCCTTCATGCGCAAATACTCCTTCCTTCGCCGGTCCGGCCGGTTTTTCGATTGTTTTTTATTATACCCTAACGCATTTCTATTGTAAATGACATTTTTCGATCCAATCAGACTATAAGGAGGAATCTTCCATGGATGTAATCTACCCCACTGAACTTGACCGTGCGCATTTTGCGGCACTGGAAAAGGACCTTGACGCCATCTTGCATGACTCTGTCATGCCCGTGCCCGCATACGGCGTGATGGCGTTCCGCGACGGGAAACTGCTCTACCAAGGTTGCAAGGGCCGCCGCCGCATCGATGCACAGCACCCTGAAAATGACCTGCCGTTTGAGACAAGCACTCGCTTTCGCACAGCGTCGATCTCCAAGGTTTTTGTTACGCTTGGCGTGATGCGCCTTGTCGAGCAGGGTACGCTGGAGCTCGACCGCGACGTGAGTGACTACCTCGGCTTTCCGCTGCGCAACCCCAGCTATCCTGACACCACCATCACATTGCGCATGCTGCTCTCGCACACCTCATCGATCCGTGACGGCAGCGTGTACTCCATTCCGCCCGAGGACAACATCGAGCAGTTTTTTCTGTCCGAAGGCACATATTTTCTTGGTGGTGAACACTTTGCCAACAGCGATGACGGCGTGGACCGTGCGCCCGGCAAGTTTTTTGCATACACGAACCTCAACTACGGCGTGATTGGCACAATCTTTGAGCGTCTAAGCGGCGAGCGCTTTGACGTTTACATGAAAAAGCATGTACTCGAGCCCATGGGCCTTGAAGCCAGTTTCAACGTCGGCGATTTCACCGCCAAGCAGCTACATAACCTCTCGCCCATCTATCAGTCGAAAAACGGCGAGCACTGGGATGCCTCCCAACCCTGGCAGGCGCAGATCGACGATTACCATGACGAGGTCCAGCCGTGCGATCAGGTTCTCATCACGAACCCTGACCTAGGCGGTACAAATATGCTGGCCGATCTGCGTGACTATCACATCGGTTACAACGGCACACTGTTCTCCCCGCAGGGCGGTCTCCGCATCAGCATGGAGGAACTCAAGGTGCTCGCAGAGCTGTTTCTGACAGACGGCTGCATCGGCGGCAAGCGCTTTCTGAGCAAAGAATCCATCGACACGATGTTCACCCCCTACTGGACGTATTCCGAAAGCGCCAACAACGGCGACACGTACGACGGCCTGATGACCTGCTACGGTCTCGGCATCCAGGTGTTCACCTCCGGAAAGCGTGACCGTTTCCTCCGTCACCGTACCGTTGTGATGTCCGGCCACTTCGGTGAGGCCTACGGCTTGCTCGCAGGGCTGTTCGTCAACCGCGAACGTCAGGACGGCATCTTCTACATGATCAACGGCCAGGGCGCGCCCGATGTTGACCACCATGGCGACTACTCTGGCATGTACCAGTGGGAGGAACATCTTTGCACTGCACTGCTCGATAATCTCTTCCCCGAAGAAGAGCAGTAAAATCTCTCTACGCGGCCACGCGTAGAAGCAGCGCACATTCTGTCTTCTCTGAGCAGTCAGACATATTGTAACTTTGATATATTCTACTTATTTAAGGACGTGTTATTTTGATACTCTCAGGCAAAAGTCTGAAACATGACTTTGTCCGTTTTGTCTCCGCCACCGTGGCTTCTTTGATGGTTTTTTCCCTCTACTCCATGGTCGACGGTCTGATGGTTTCGATTGGCGTAAATGAATACGCCATGAGCGCCGTCAATCTTTCTCTTCCCTTTACCAACGCGCTCTTTTCTATCGCAGTGCTGTTTGGCGTCGGGTCGTCAACACTCATCGCCATTTACATTGCGCAGGACAAACGGCACGAGGCCGACACACTATTTTCACAGAACTTTGCCACGTTGCTCGTCATCGGAGCGCTGGCCACCACGCTCGTCTTCACCTTTTTAGAGCCGTTTGCGATCCTGCTTGGTGCGGACGAGATTACGCTTGACTATGTCAAGGAATATCTCACCGGTATCGCACCGTTCAGCGTATGCTTTCTCGTCTCCTATAACCTCGAGGTGCTTGTCAAGACCGACGGTTACCCGCGCTATGCGCTTTTCACCGTCATCACCGGCTGCTTGACGAACTGTGTACTGGACTATGTTGCGATCTTTTGGCTCAATATGGGCGTCTTCGGCGCGGCGGCGGCGACCGGTATCTCCCAACTCGTCACATGTGTGCTCTACCTCATCCACTTTTTCAGTAAAAAGTGCACCTTCCACCTGCGCAAGTTCCATTTCGTCCCGCAACTCTACACCCGTATTCTGCCTATTGGTCTTGCCGATGGTGTGACGGAACTGTGTTCTGGTCTTATGATTTTTTTCTTCAACCACACGGTGCTGCGCTGCATCGGCACAGATGGCGTTGTGACCTATACGGTCATCGCCTATGTCAACACCGTCGTCATCAATCTGATGGTAGGCATTTCGCAGGGCTCGCAACCGCTCGTCAGTTTCCACTACGGCAAGGGCGAGCATGCCCAATGCCAAAAGCTCCTGCGTTACGGTCTGACCACTGTGTGCATCATTGCACCGCTACTGTTCCTCTGCGTATGCTTCTTTGCGCCGCAGATTGTGAGTTTATATCTTTCACATGCGAGCAACGAGCTCGTCGCCTACTCCGTGCGTGCATTCCGTCACTATGGCATCTCGTATCTGCTCGTCGGCTTCAATGTTGTCATCGGCGGTTTCCTCACGGCGCTCGAGCGTCCCGTCCCCGCGATCTCTATTTCCGTCGGCCGCGGACTTGTATTGCAAAGCGCGGTGCTGCTGACGCTCGCCGCTGTCTTCGGCGGGGAAGCACTGTGGTACACACCTATCATCTCCGAGGCGATTTGCCTTGCAATGTCGGTCTTTTTTCTCCGCCGCTATCAAGGGGAGACCGGAATATACTCCGGCTTATGAGAGATGGATGCTCTCACACGGTATCTAGCAACAGATATTTCCCCATGTATTACTAAAGAGCGCTGAAATAGGGTCGGCTCTTGCGTTGCACGGGATTACAGAGTCTTAAAGCGATTATTGGTAAACAATAAGTAAGTGTCAAAGCTGAGGGCGGCTAAGGAGAACGGCTTAGATCCGTACCGATATTTGCTTTGGGTCCTGCGAAATGCGCCGGGGCTGAGTAAAACAGATGATGCATGGGCTGAAAAGTTGCTGCCCGCGAAAGCTCCGGAAGAATGCTATATGCCGCAATAATAGAAGACCGTCATCTCGGTGAGCAGTAGCTCACTGAGATGGCGGCCTTTTATACGCGGCTTCATTTTACGCTTACCTATGAAAAAATAAGCACCCAGAGAGACAGCCTCAAAAGGCCATTTCCTATGGGTGCTCATTTCAGCGCTATTTTTCCAGCTCTTTGCTATTGGTCATA
Organism: uncultured Oscillospiraceae bacterium; assembly: GCA_934589145.1. GTDB lineage: Bacteria > Bacillota > Clostridia > Oscillospirales > Oscillospiraceae > Vescimonas. The sequence goes on from CAKTNW010000024.1 coordinate 21,811, forward strand.
CATAAAAGGCTTGTTTTGACCCCGGCATCATGACATTGCTCATAGAGGGAGCATATCACTTCCCGTACCCTTATTTTTTTGTGCTTTTTGCGATAGCGGCGATTATGCGCCTGCTTGGCTGCCTTCGGTAGTATTGCCGCCGCTTTCGCCGCCGCCGCTGGTGGTGCGATTGGGGGTGTAGGTAGGTCTGATGTTATCCGGATAAGCCCAATTCGAGCCGGACGAGCCATACCTAAGCCAAATAAAGTATTCTGCGTTTGCTTCAAAGACGTTCTTGTCGAAGGTTACCGAATACTTGCCATCGCTCCCGCGCGTAGCATCTTTTTTAATTGTTGCATTGTCATTCTCAACGTTGGATGCACCGACATCTTTCTTTGCCAATGCCACCTCGACCTTGGCATTTTCCGGCATATTCTGTGTGTGGATGGTGAATGTTTGCTTGCCGGTTGTCGGATCATCAGCATGCTCCACTTTTGTAAATGCAGGTGTGAGTACATCTACCGTCATATCATCCAGCTTCAATACGTCGGTCGGCAGATACCAGCCGAGAGTGTTTTCCTTCAACTGGAATTTTCTTGTGTCAATGGAAATATTCGGCAATGTCCCTTCTTTGAATGGATATGGGGAGTTCTCGTCCCATACGCCGCCTATACTGCCGGTTGTAACGGAAACAGTCACATTCAGCCCTGTCTTGCTCTTTTCAACCTTATCCACTTTGATAGATCGGAAATTGACGTTGCCAGTAGTTGAATTACTCGTATCCATCGTTACACAGCCATCGGGCACGGATGCGATTGCATCAGCACCATTCAGGGTAATCGGAACAACGCCTGTGAATTTTGTAGCATTTGTAGCGTTTATAGCGTCGTTTGTAGCCGTAAATTGAGGGAGAGTGTCCGGCTGGTCTGCGCTCACGCTGATCGGTGCGCCGATGGTAGCGGGGTATTCGCCGTTTTCGCCCAGCTTGCCGATTTCCCTGTTATTATTAGGAGCTTTAACTGTAACGACAAATTGAACCTCTTTCGGTTCATTTGGCTCTTTTATTACCTTCGCCCCACTACTGTAGGTGCCGCCTGTACCACTGACGTTCCCTATTTTGATATAATCTCCAATATTACCGGTTTCATTCTGATTTTTCCACTGGGCTTCCCATTCAAAGGTTAGATATATACCATCAAGACTATAATCTCTTACAAACTGATAGACGTAATTCAATTTCAAAGGCTGCTTGTAGGAGCTATACGGGGCATCCGAATTTCTATCCTCAGACACAACGTCTTTTGCCTTCTGCAGGATATATGCATCCGTGGTTTTGTTTGTGCCTACCTTGACTTTATTCTGGATGTAGTCATCTATCGCAGCTTGCAGTGTCTTTGCCGTGTCATCGCATATACTCTGGGATGCAAAGCCAATGCGATCTTGATTCTCTACGCTTTTGATTGCATCGTCCAGTGGTTGCCAGTCTTTTGGTGTCGCAAATCGAACGCCAGCCGTAATTTGATCAGGAGTGCTGTCTATTATCAGGATTTTTGTCTTATCCGTTGCGGCTTCCTTCTCATCGTCTGTCTGCTTATTCTGCAAGTCCATATATGCAGCCTTCGCCGCCTCAAGCTTAGCCTTATCCAGCGGGAGTACGGTTACTTTCGCCTCTGCGGTCAGTGTGCCGTTGTAGGTATAGCCGCTGGGTATGGTTACGGTGGCCACTGCCGGGGTGGAGTCTGGTTGTGAAGGCTTTGGATCATAGGCTGCGTTTGTTCCCCATTTCCAGTTTGTTACCGTTGTGGTGGTAGTCGAGCCGCCCTTGAGCTTCAGGGTAACGGTCGTAGGGATCGCTGCCAGCGCTTCATCTGCGGTTTTCTCGCCGTAAGGTACGTTGAGTATTACCACCTCAGCGCCCGTGATCTCCTTCGAGGTCGTGCTGCTATTGCCGCCGCTGCCGCTATTGCCGCCGGAGCTGCCGCCCGCGGCGGGCTTGTCGGTCTTGGCAACGGCGGAGCCGTTGACCTTCACATCGGCGGAGCCTGTCGCGCCGACGACCTTGACGTCGCCCTTGATCTCGGTCTTGACATTTGCCTCAACCGTCTGGATCGTGCCGTTGGCAGTGATCTTCGCATCCTCGCTGTTGTTGACGAGGCGCGCCAGACCATCTATGCCTTTACGCAGATCCGTGTAGCCGCAGGCGATGTAGACCTGATCTGCGCCGGTGAAATCGTTCAGCATAGGCGCAGGAGCTCCACCAGCAGTCTCAGCTGTTCCGCGTTACAACCGGGGTAAATGTCCAGACTGGCCTTCCCAATATGCAGTGTGGCGCAACGTTCCGCTACGTTGCATGATACCTGCTTCGGCGCCGGTAACTCCGCAAAGGTCACGGTCGTTGATGGCGGTGTTCCGTTTCTCCGCACTCCCGTCAGAAGTTCCCGCTCCCAACGGTAATAGGTGGTTGTTGTAACGCCCCGCTGCTGGCACCATTCGCTTACGGAGAGACCGCTGCTGCGGCATTCCTGTATAGCTATGTTCCATTCCTGCTTCTTGGCTTCGTGTTTCAGTTCATTGCTCGTCATTTACTGTACACCCCTGAACGTTATAGTGGTGGAAAGTTTCGCAACTTCCCACCACTATTGTCCCATGTGTGTCCAGCCGCCCTCAGCTTTGACGGTTACGAATGCTATATGCCGCAACAATAGAAGGCCACCATCTCAGTGAGCAGCAGCTCATTGAGATGGTGGCCTTCTATATGTGGTTAGGTTTGACGCTACTTCGCGCTGCAGTAACGCATCAGGAATGCAGCGATCTGGCCGCGCGTGCAGGCGCCGTTGGGATCAAAGCGTCCGTCGCCGACACCGGTGGTAATGCCGTTTCTCACAGCCCATGCCACAGCCTGTGCGTAGTAGTTGTCCGCCGCAATATCGGTGAAGCTGTGCGTGATCTCCACAACAGGCTCGCCCATGGCGCGCCACAGCATCGTCACCATCTGGGCACGGTTGATGGTGCCGTTGGGGTCCGCACCGTCGGAAATGCCCTTATCCTTCGCCCAATTCTGCGCGTTTTCATACCAAGTGTTACCGCCGATCAGCTCCGCGCCCGCCTGACGTGCCAAAATCGTCCAGAGCTGCGCGCGGGTGGCGGAAGCGTTGGGCGAGTACAGCGTTGGGTTGATGCCGTTCACCAGCCCGCGGGCGCTGACGAAGTCGATGGCGTCCTTTGCCCAATGGCTCTGAATGTCGCCGAAGTCCTTGGAGTTGTCCAGGATCTTCACCGTGGCGCCACCGTTGACCGTCAGCTGCACGCCGTTCCCGGTGGGGATGGAGTCCTTGATGATCTCCTCGGTGCCGTCGGGATGGACGAGCACGGCCACCGTGCCGGGCTTCACGTTGGTGACAGGAATTTCCACCTTGGTGTCGCCGGAGTTCTTCGGCAGCTCGATCTTCACGGTGGGCGCGCTGTCGCTGTTTCTGGCAGCCTCGACCTCAACGGGAGCCTTGACCGGCTCGCCGTTGCGCTTTGCCTCCTCCACCGCCTTGCTGCTGAGCGTGGTCTCCGCCTCGGTCCTGCTGCTGCCGTTTTCGGTGATCGTGACAGTCGTACTTGTGGAGCCGTTGGGGGCGGTGGTCGTGGTGGTCTCCGTGCCGGAGGTCACGCCGTTCTCGTCGGTTTTGGACTCAGCCTTGGTCACAGACTTCGTGCCGTCCGCCCCTGTCCTGGTTTCAGACTTGCTCTCCGTCACCGTACCGTCCTTGGCGGTGGTGATTTCGGTCTTGCTGGTGGACTTGCTGCCGTCCTTGTTGGTCACGGTCTCGGCCCTGGTCTCGACCTTGGTGCCGTCCTTCTTGGTCTCCGTCTTGGTTTCGGTCTTGGAAACGGAGCCGTCCTTGCCGGTGGTGGTCTCGATCACGGTGCCGTCCCTCTTCGTCTCGGTTCTGGTGGTGGAGCCGTCGTCGTTCTTCGTGGTTTCGGTCTTTACCGTGCCGCTGCCGGAGGTATCCCGGTCAGAGGAGGAAGAACCACCGCCGGAGGAGGAGCCGCCGCCGGGAGGCGTGACGGGGGGATTGCTGATAGTCAGGTTGGCGGTCGCCGTCTTGGTCACATCGTAGTTGCCCGCACCCGTGAAGGCTGTGGTGTCCTCATTCGTCCAGGTGATGGTGTAGCTGCCCGCCGCGGTGCTCGTGCTGACCGGCGTAGTGGTACCCGTTTCGTAGCAGGTGAAGGTGGGCGCAGCACTGGGCGTCAGGCTCTCGCCGCTCACAAGGCCGGTGTAGGCCAGCTCGAAGGTGGGGATAGCGCTGCCCTTGGTGATGCTGACCGCCTTGGGCGCAACAGTGACCGCCTTCTTGGCGATGGCTACGGTGATGCTGGCTTCCGCAGTGTCCGCGTACTCACCGTCGCCGATGACCTTGTAGTATACGGTGTAGCTCTTGGCGTCCTTGCCCTTGGGGAGCGCGGTGGCATAGCCGCTGCCGGAGGTCAGGCTGTACTGCATCGTACCGCCGCTCGTGGAGCCGGCAGCGATGAGCACCTGCTCGCCGCCGTTGTAGATCAGCGTCTTTGCCGTGGGCGCGGTGACCGTGGGAACGGTCTTGGCGTTCACGGTAACGGTGACCGTGATGTCATAGGGCTGATAGTTGGTGCTGGTGACCCCAACCACGATGTCCGCAGTCTTGGCTGCGTTGGAGGCATTATCTGCAAAAGCAAACTTCAGCGTCGTGCCATCCATGGCAGGCGTACCGTTCAGCACACTGCTCGTATCCGTGGCGGACTTGTAAGACGCCGTGCCGCCGGCCACGATCAGGCCGCTCAGGTCCACCGTTCCGCTCATGCCGTACTTGGCGGAGCCGCTGGCGGTCGTTGTGCCAACATAGGGGGCCGGCGTGATATTCACCGTGACGCCGGTGGGCTGCTCCTTCAGCTTGTAGTTGCCCGCGTCCGCGCCGCCCAAGGCGTAGCCGGTGACGGTGACGCTCTTGCCGGTGCCTACATTGGCATCGGCCATCGTGCCCTTGGCTTTGCCCCTATTGACCGTCACATCATCGCCCGAAATCGCACCATCCACCGTGCCGCCGTCGATGGTCACATCGAGGTTAGTTTCGTCATATTTGCGGGGCGTGGCGGTGACGCCGGTGATGGTAACTTCCTTCGCCGTGATGTTGGCGGTAACGCTGGCGGGCTGGGTCAGGGCGTAGTTGTACTCGGCACTGCCATCACCATTCAAAGTGTAGCCTGAGAAGGTGACGGTCTTGCTGGTGCCGACATTCTTATCCGCAAAGGCGGCGTTGCCACCGTCCACGAACACACCGTCTCCATCCACCAGACCAGAGATTCGGAGATTATCTTTGTTGATTTCGGCTTTGTTCGTGCCGTCATACACCTTGTCCTTGGCGGTGACGCCGGAGATGGTGACCGTGCGCGGGCTGATGGTGAAGCCGGCGGTTGCCTCATAAATCTTCGCATCCGTTTCGTATGTCACCTTCACGGTATAGCTGCCTGCCTTAGTGGGGGCAGTGTTGGAGTTGTAAGCGCTGCCATCCTTCAATGTACCGTTGTAATACGCAGTTTTCGCACCCTGTTCTATGGGCATACTGGTAATGTTATAGGCGGGCAGCGTCTCGCCATAGGTGCAGCCCTCCTGCGTTATGGTCATAGCGGTGGTGTCGATGGGCTTGTTGCTCACCGTGACGGTGACGGTTTTCTCCGCCGGCTTGTAGTTTTCGGCCTCGGCGGCGGTGACTTTCAGCGTAAAGGTTCCTTCCTTGTCGCCAGCGGTCAGCGTTTTGTTGTCGGAAGTGGAAATCGAACTGCCGGTGTTGTTTTCGCCGGTGATCTCGAAGGTCAACGCACCCTCACTCTTGAATTTTTCGCTCAGATTCACCGCAGAACCCTTCTTGATCGAGAAGTTCTCGCCGGTGATGGTCTGGTCAATCTTGCTGATGGTCAGGCCACCGATGAGCAATCCCGCTCTCGCTTCATAGTTGTTGGTTTCCGCCACATCGAAGGTCACGGTGTAGTTGCCGGCGTTGGTGGGGGCCTGCGTCTTTCTGTCGTACATCGTAGGGTTCTGTCCTTCATAGTACACCGTCACGTTGCCTATACCGGGCTTGGTGGTGGTCGGCTCCGGTACAGAATGGGGCTGGCCATTGTAATCAACAGGTGCCGGGTTAGTGATGGTGAAATCCGCGTCCTTAGGCATGGCCCGATTGATCGTCCAATTTGCCGTATTACTGCCGGTGTAATTGCCCTTGCAAGTCACGGTTATGCTGTAGTCACCCGCATTGGTGCCGGTGGTTTCGCCGGAAACGGTGTAGTCCGTGCCCTCGGTCAACACCGTTGTGCCGTCCGTGACGGTCACGGTGGGGGTCTTTGCGGTACCGTCATAGGTAAAAGAGGTCGAAGAAAGGCTGATGGTCGGCGTGATGGACTTGGGGGAGATTTTCACCTCGTAGGAAAGGTCCACATCCTCATAATTAGCGTGTTGGAAATGGACATCATAATTCCCGCTATCGGTCACATCCTTGACCATCGGGATCGTGGTACCGTAACCTCTGTAGGTCGCTTGCCAGCCGGTGGTGGGAAAGAGGCCGGATTTAAACGCAGGATGCTCCTTGCCGTCATACTCACTAATGTAGGGCTCGTGGGATCCCCTCAGCAGGTCCATGGTGTGAGAATCCGGGGTGAGCCTCTTGGTGGAGACTTTCAGCGCGGGGGAATGATCGCTTGCCTCGTGGGTATCGGTTGCCTTCGAGCGGGCATAGATATCATATGTGGTGCCGGAATTCAAGCCTGTGAAGGTTGGTGTATTCTTCCAACCCGTTTCGGTCACAGCCAAGCCCGCTTCCACGCAGGCAAACTCCAAGTCCGTGAGGGTGTGTCTGACCGTGATGGAGTCGGCAGTCACGCTGACCAATGTGGGTGCCGCGGGCTTCTGAGGGCCGGCGCCCTTGACGACCGTATTGTCCGTCATACGTTGGATGCTGCCGGGGTAATTCGCGGCGGTGACCTCGACCATGATATACTTGTCCATGTCGTCCTTCGTGCTGGGCGTGTAGGTCGCTTCAGTCGCGCCGTCAATGAGGGTCTGCTTGCCGTCCTTCACACGGTACCATTGGTAGGTCAGCTCGGTAGCATCACCGGGCAGGCCCGAGGTGTTCGCCGTCAGCTGCACATCGATTTTCGGTATGCCTTCGATGATGACGCTGCCGCTCAGTTCCGCCAGTGGCTTGTACGCCGAAGTCGACAGCGCCAATTCATCTGCATTATAGTTGTCCAGCGTATCCTTGTCGTATTCATAGGTTACGCTGTTTGAGGTGTTAATGACGGCGGTGTATTGTTTGCCTTGCGTGTCCTCTCTAACGCCGCAGAGGAACAGCTTATCGGGCGCACCGACGGTGCCCTCGTCGCAGTTGGTCACATCCACAAGGTAGTTGCTGCTGTCGATGGTTACGACATTCCACATGTGCAGTCCTGCGCCCGTGCCGCCGCTCATCGTGCCGGTCACCAGTGCGCATTCTATCCCGTTGGTTTTGAAACTGTCCGTCAGGTCGCACAGGTACTGGAACGCCTTGGCGTAGCCCTCGCAGACCACATTGGTGTTGGGGTCGCCGTCGAACACGTAAATGAGCTGCCACGGATCGCCGTAGCCACCGGTATAGCTCGTTGCTGCAGCATCAGTATTATAGGACACTGCGGTCTTGATGTACTCAAGATATGCCTTGAGCTTGTTGTAATCGCTCTCGCTCTTGTGGGCATCGACCACAGCCTGCGCTTTGTCAGGCGTGTTCGCCACCGCGCTGGTTTTGGTGGTATCTGGCTTATAATGACAAGCTGTTTGTACGCCATTTATTGTCACATTTTCCGTTGCAGATGTGGCATACTCCGCACTAATGGCCATGGAAATAGTCAGGTTTTTTACGGTGACATTTTCCCCTGAAGTCTCAACCCCGTAGCTCATGCTGGCGCCCTTGGTCTTATCATACCAGTACAGCTCGTAGGGCATTTCCGCAAGCAGTCTTTGTATCAGCGCACTCAAATTGAGCTTTGACTTGATCGCCTTTTCTGCTGTCTCCGTCAGTTTACCGTCGGCGATGACTTGATCACCAGCTTCGATGCCCCATTCGGCCCTTGTTTTTGTCCATGTGTTTGTAAAACTGAACTTAGTGGAATCAAGCTTGCCTTCGGCAACCTCCTTGATCTTGCCTTCAAGCTGGTTCTTCACATCCGCCAGCAAAGACGTCAGCGGTTTTGCTGGCGCGCGGAGCGGAGATGCGCCGCCGTACAGGCCGCTGACGGAATAGAGATAGCCCTCCAGCAGCTCCGTGTCGCTGATGCCGTTCAGCTCGTCAGGGTCAAGGGTGACAAATTCGGTGATCGTCATCGCTCCGACGAGCGGCGCTTGCCCGCCGTCCTCCCCGTCGGTTCGGTCGTCAGGCGGCGTTTTCTCCTTGGTCTCGCCGCCCTCCGCCGCTTGGCCGGCAGGCAGCGTTTCCTCGCCCTCCACGGCAAACGCGCCGGTGGGCAGTGCGGTCAGCAGCAGGCAGACCACACAAAGCAGGGATAGCAATCTCTTTTTCATAGACCTCTTCATCTCCTTTTTTCTGTGCTTTTGGCAAGTTTTTTATCAGTTGAACGGCCGCGCGTGCCTTTTGCGGCACAATATTCAACTTTTCTCACATTGGTATACACAGCAATTATATCTGATTCTGCGGTAAAATACAATCTTTTTTCGCCCGAGCAGAAAAAAACGGGAGAAAGGGCAGAGGGAAGGGGGGATCGCCTTGCTCTCAGCGCAGCATTTCGGGGCTGTGTATATACCGTGCCGCCGAGCTTGACAGCGGCGGCGCATCGCGTATAATAACAGTATGACCCGTCCACCCATGAACGAAGCAAGTGTTGATTTAGGAGCATTTTTATGGAACAGAACAAAAAAGCCCTCTTTCAGATCACCGAGGCGGCGCACGCCTGCGGCCTCTCCCGCAGTACGCTGCTGCGCATGGAGGAAAAGGGCCTGCTCACGCCCGCCTGCATCGCGGCGGAGAGCGGACGGCGGTATTATGACAACCACAATGTGGCGCGCATCATGCAGATCGAGAAGTTCAAGGCAATGGGGCTCGGCACGGAGGAGATCGCCGGCTATTTCGCCCGCGGCGGCGAGGTGACGGACCTGCTCAGCGTGCTGGAGAGGCGGCAGCGGGAGATCGACCGCGGGGTGGAGGAGCTGCGCCTGCGCGCGGGAGAGAGCGGGGGAATGTCCATTCAGATAATGACGCTGCCCGCCGTGACCTGCTGTACGCGCCGCTGCGAGGGGCATACCATCGCGGAGAAATACAATGCCATGTACGATTTTTACGGTCAGTGCGTCCGCCGGGGCTATCGGCTCTCCGACGAGCCGATGTTCACCATCTCGGAGCGGCGGGACTATCTGGACGGCTATATCGGCGACGCGCCGTACCCCTATCAGGTGTGCGTTCCCGTGCGGACGGAGAGCGCACCCGCGGAGGCGGTGACGCTGCCGGAGTGCCGCGCGCTGTCGGTGCTCTACTACGGCGGCTACGACGGCGTGGACGAGGCATTTTTGACGCTGGGGCGCGAGGTCAAGGCGCGGGGGATGAAGCCCACGGGCTTCGTGCGGGTGATGGGCATCGTCGCGCCCTCCACCGGCCGCGAGATCGCGGCGCAGCGCTACTGCTCGCGTCTTGTCCTGCCGGTCGAGGGATGAGGGGAGCGAATATACACGCAGAAGGATCTCAGGGAAGCGCGCTTCCCTGGGGCCTTTTCATCTTGGCAGAGCAGAAATGCAGTTCCGGCACCAAAGTGCCGGAGCCGAACAGACCGCCAATGATGCCGGTGGTGATGCCGCACACCGCGGCCCATGCGACCGCTTCGGCGCATCATCCATACCGTGGCGCGCAGCGTGAACATGGGGTTCAAGAGACCGTGGGTTTGATATGCTCCCCCTTGATGCAATGTCATGATGCCGGGGTCAAAAGTATAGGAAATTTCTGAAAATGGAATAATTCGCAGCCAACCTTACCACCCCCAAATCTATTGTGTTATAATGGTTATAGATTTGAAGGGTGGTAAGGTTTATGTCATTTAAAGTAAACAGCAGCCAGCAAATATCTTTCAATGACAGTGTATGCTCACATATCTTCTGGAGATTCTGGCTCAGAACAAAATTGGGCACTTGTTCAGTGGACATTACATAAGAGCTCAATAATCACCCGGTAACAAGAAGATGGTAACCGTCGAAGCTGAGGGCGGCTGGACAGACATGGGACAATAGTGGTGGGAAGTTGCGAAACTTCCCACCACTATAACGCGTTCAGGGGTGTACAGCAATAGTTGAAAGCAAAAGCAAGCGAGGGTACCGGCTCTTTGAACCGATACCCTCGCTGATTTTTTATTTATGCTGCCC
>CAKTNW010000025.1 GCA_934589145.1 uncultured Oscillospiraceae bacterium
TTGCTCTTTTGCATTTTCAGTACGTCTATTGCATCTGCCGACAACGGTAGGGTGCGGTAGGCGTTCTTTGTTTTCAGAGGAGCTTCCTCTACCCTGCCGTTCTGTCTTGAAATAGCTCGTTGGATTTTCAGCACGCCGCGGTCGAAGTCCACGTCTGTCCATTTCAGTCCCAGCAGTTCGCCACGACGCAGGCCGGTGGCGAGGTCGAGGTAGTAGAGTTCGTACACACCGGTTTCTTTGGCTTCCAGAAAGAATGTACTGAGTTGGTCGGCAGTCAGGGTTTTCATTTCCTTGTGCTCCACCTTCGGCAACGCACAGCCCTGCGTGGGATTCTTGTTCACCAACTTCTGTTCCATGGCGAGGTTATAGGCCGAGCAAATCATCTGATGGATGTTGCGGACGGTTTTGGTGCAAGGCCCTTGGGCTTTTTCTTGGCTCCGATTCGATCTACCCTCCCGCCTTCCAGCAGATGCTTGTAGAACCGCTGTAAATCCAGAGAAGTCAATTCTGCCAGCGGGAGGCTGCCGATCTGTGGTTTGATGTGGTTTGATGTGGTTTTTGAGAAAGCCTTGGCTTGTTTTGAATGTGGATGGACGGAGCTTGATTTTTGCGTAGTTCTCCATCCAGACCTCCAGCCAGCTGCCGACTGTGAAGCTTTTCGCCTTGCCATAGTCGATGCCCACATTTTCCTCGATGGCAGTCTTTAATTTCTCTTTCACTTCCGCCTGTGTCTTTCCCAGAACATTCTTGATGATGGCCTTCCCGGTTTCGGGATCGTGGCCGACGGTGTAGCGGCCTTCCCATCGGCCATCTTTGCGTTTGCGAAGGCTGCCTTCCCCGTTTGCACGTCGTTTTCTTGCCATACTCACTGCACCTCCCCGTATATTTCCTGTTGCCGCATTGCCGTTCCCGGCCTCCCTTCGGGGCCGCCAACGGCGCGGCTGCCACTCCTTTTTGCTCGCTTTATCCGCCACCGGCGGCGCTCGCAAACGTCCCCTTCTCCATTCGCTCGTCGTTTTGGCATAGTATCGCCCTCCTTTGTAACGGTACACAATACCGCAAAGGACAGAGAAAAGCTATGGGACGGATGCACTATTATCAGAAAGTTATCAATTTCCCGAAGACGCTTATCTTTGTTTAAGGCGTACCAAGATTTGAGCTGCTATGGAAGTCTTCTATTGATTGTTGCTGCGAAAACGTGACGATTTTATATTAAAGCGCCGCAGTAAACCCTTGTGACACGGGACTTTGCGGCGACTTTTCTCAAATTTAACGTCAAACAGTTCCGGGAAGCCCGAAAAAAGCGTCAATTTTCAAAATCCGCAAACCCTTGCGGCAGCTCGCACTGCGGGCTGCTGTGAATGGGCGTTGGCGCAGAAAAGCGCCAATGCCTTTCTCCTGCTTCTTTTTCGGCGCACCGGAAGCTTGCTCAAATTTGCCCAAAACCGGCTCGAAATCCCTTTCTGGGGCAGGGATGCTGCCCTCCCCCAAAGAATCGCACACAGCGGCTCACATGGGCAAACAAGGGGTACTTCTGTGTTGGGTGCTTTGGGGATGATATATCAAGCCGGAGGAAGCGGATGTACGCGTTTACAGCGTGCGTCCGCTTCCTCCGGCGTCGCGGCCCCGAAGGGCTGCGCGACCCTGTCGCTGGCTTGACATCGCTACATTCAGTACGGCAACTATCACTATGCCAATACACATATATTTCTGTTTTCAAATTCAGTTGCCAATACTCTTATGGTATGGTACGATAAGTCCGACCAGAATTTTATGAGGTACTGCGATGACCATTCAAGAGTTATTCAACAAATTCTTCTCAAAGGGCAAACCCTATTGATATTCCTTTCAGGATCAAAAAATCAATTACGAAAGGAATATCTAAAATGGAATATGTGACCCTTAATAACGGCGTTCAGATGCCGATGGTTGGCTTTGGCGTTTTTGAAATTCCTGCGGAACAGACCGCGGAATGTGTGTTTAATGCGCTGGAAACCGGCTATCGTCTGATCGACACCGCACAGGCATACTACAACGAAAAAGAAGTTGGTGACGGTATTCAGCGCGCCATCAAGGAACTGGGTATTCGCTGTGAGGATATTTTTCTTACCACAAAGGTTTGGGTGACGGAGTTTGGCTATGAGAATGCAAAGGCTTCTGTGGAAGAATCCATTCGGAAGCTCCAGACCGACTATCTTGACCTTGTGCTGATCCATCAATGCCTGTCTGACTATTACGGTGCTTACCGCGCGCTGGAGGACTTATATGACGAAGGCAAGATCAAAGCCATCGGCATTTCCAATTTCAGCGCAGAGCGCATGGCGGATATTGCAACCTTTAACCGTATTGTCCCAGCAGTCAATCAGGTGGAAACGCACCTTTTCTGGCAGCAGTATGACCTGCATGAGTGGATGGCAAAGTACAATATCCAGCATGAAGCATGGGGGCCGCTTGCCCAGCATCGGCTGAAAGAAATCCTCGAAAACCCCATCGTAAAGCAGATCGCGGATGCCCACGGGAAAACGCCCGCGCAGATTGCTCTCCGGCAGCACGTTCAGCGCGGCATTGTCGTAATTCCCAAGAGTGTGCATAAAGAGCGCATGAAGCAGAATCTGGACATTTTTAATTTTGAGCTGACTGCTGATGAAATGGAGCAGCTCAAAACGCTGGACGAAAACAAATCCATGTGGGCAGAATATGATGACCCCATGATCGTGCAGTACGCAATGGCAGAAGAATAAATTCAAGTTTATCTCTCTGCTAAACATTCTTTCCTTTTTGCAAATCAACTCGCTTCAAACGGTCTGCTTCGGCAGGCCGTTTTGTTTTTCAAGGAGGTGTCCAACATGGCAACCACACGCCTGATGCCCCTGCACACCGGCAAAGGCCGCACGGTGGGACAGGCCATCAGCGACATCATCGACTACACCGAAAATCCGCAAAAGACGGACGGCGGCAGGCTGATTACGAGCTGGCAATGCGACAGCAGGATCGCCGACGCCGAGTTCCTTTTCACCAAGAATCAGTACATCCAAAAGACCGGCAGAGTGCGCGGCGAGGATGATGTAATTGCCTACCATCTGCGGCAATCCTTTGTCCCCGGCGAGATCACACCGGAGGAAGCGAATGAACGACGGGAAAAAGAGGCGGAGCAGCGCTGAGCTGCCCGCCCCTTTCTACAAAATCGCTTTGGATTATTTCTTATCAAACGTCTGAGTGCCTATTGAATAGGGATACACAATTCGCACTGATGCCTATCTACAAGAGTTTTTTTGTATCGCTCTATCACCGGTCTGTTTTTATCTAATAAGTACCCCAGTTTCTTTAATTCAGAAAAGCACATTTGCCACGCTGCTTGGACTGCATCTGCTGTGTGGGGAATTAGGAAAATTAAATAGTTGCCGCTTTCCAAATCTCTGCATCCGATCTGGTTTGAGGCAAAGGTTTGATTTTCGGGTTTGTTGATACAAACATCGTAACGGCAATGACAAGGCATTACTCTTTCAGGGTCGTCCATAGGTATTGCATAAATTACAGTATCTTCGTTGTATAAATTATTCTCTTGTAACCATTTCTTAAATGTGTCCATCAATTTATAATTTTCGATACCATACGCGCCGGTTCTTCTCATATAGATCACTTTTGAGGACGGTATGTTTTCCTGCGTTATACTGATATAAAACTTCAAAATAGTATCTCCAATCGTATAAAGTACATCGATGCCAAAACCAATCGTAACCCCAATTAAAATGATTTTCAAGAAGTTTTTTTTAATGAAGATATGAAATATAAAAGGGTATCCATAAGCGATTTGCAAAATCGCGCAGCCGATGGAAGGGGTCCCCGCAAAGCCGTGGCTTTGTGGGGAGAGGACGAGCGATGAAGTGACTGAGTCTTGCCGCCTGCGGCGAGGCGAAGGATACGCAATCCGCGAGGACGAATCCATCGTTTCAGAACACAAGTTTTGTGTTCTGCGGGGATTGGGGCAGCGCCCCAACAAGCATGAAACAGGCGGGTTCCGTGTAAACGGAATCCGCCTGTTTTCGCAAAGTGGGTACCGCTTTGCATTGCTTGCCGCTTTCTTGCCACACGTCCTTCGTCCTTGTCGCAAAAAGAATGAGCGGTTTTACTTGCTTCATCTCCGGCTTTGCCGACGGTATTGATCTGCTGTTTGCGGAGATCGTCGCAGAGAGAATTGCAAAAAATCCGGCGCTCAAATTGATTGCAGCCATTCCGTATCGGCGGCGGCTGGATACGCTGCAAAAATCAGAACGGACAAAAGCGTTGATCGACCTCTGTACTGAAATATATGTTGCTGCCGAAGAATATCATCCCAGCGTGTATGCCAAGCGAAACCGCTACATGGTCGAGCGGTCTGACCGTGTGATTGCCGTCTACGATGGTCGAGAGAAAGGCGGCACAGTTGGAACGATCCGACTGGCTCATAGCATGAAAAAAGATCTAGCGGAGATTGCAGTAGGCAGAATTGTTCTTCCGTGCCACTCGCAAAAATGGGATGTTCCTATCAAATATGTCAAAGTGCTTGGTCACAAATAGTTTACTTGCGGGGTTGCGCTTTTTGCTGTAAAATAAATAGTATATACGACTCCGATGTAAGACCATACGAAACAGGAGGGATAGCATGGCCTTATATACAAAAAAGCTCATCATGTCCACATTTCAAGAAATGCTGGAGGAGCTTCCGTTTGACAAGATCACCGTAGCAGCGCTGGTGAAACGGGCAGGTATCAGCCCTAATACGTTCTACTATCATTATCAAGACATCTACGCTTTGCTGGATGCATGGTTTCGGCAAAGAGTAGACTCCTTTGTTCCAGCGAATACCCCTATCGAGTGGAAAAGTGCAACAAAAACCATGCTTCGCCAATGCAAAGCGCATCCCAAAACAATCTATCATGTTTTTGATAGCCTTTCCCGCGACCATTTGGAGCGGTATATCTTTTCCTTAACCGATGATGTTTTTCTGAAAGTTGTACAGCAAGCGGCAGAAGGATACCCGACTTCGGATGATCGTCTGCGCAGCATTGCAGCCTTCTGCCGCTATGCCTACATCGGCTTTGTGATGCAATTTTTCTGGAATGGGATGGGAAACGATATTGATGAGAGTGTAAACCGGTTAGGGGGACTTTTTGATACCTTTGTGGCTGGAGCTGTCCAAATTGCTGAGTGAGAAATCGGATACATATTCCTAAAGGCTGCCCTGTACGGGCAGCCTTTTTGCGCACAAATTCAAAAATGCGCAAATTTGCGTATTTGAACGGCTTCTCTGAAATTCGGAAGGATCGACTTTTTCCACCATAGTTTTTGCATAAGGGTTTCGTTAAGATAACAGTATCGATAACAAAAATGTCGTGATAAATGCCTCTGAAACATCCTGATAGGAGGAAATACGATGGATAAAATGCTGTTTACATCGGAATCTGTGACCTGCGGCCATCCGGACAAGGTCTGCGATCAGGTGGCGGACAAGATTTTGGACGAACTGCTGGCGCAGGATCCCTATTCCCGTGTTGCCTGCGAGGTGACCTGTGCCGAAAACCAGATGCACATTTTCGGTGAGATTACCAGCGAAGCCAAGGTCAACTATTGTGCTGTTGCGCAGCAGGTCATTGCTGAAATCGGCTATACGAAGCCGGGGCGCGGCTTTGATGCAGATACCTGCGCCATTACGGTGGATCTGCACCATCAATCACCCGACATTGCGCGGGGCATCACCCGCAGCCGGGAGGCGGAGCAACTGGATGCCGGTGCAGGTGACCAGGGCATGATGTTTGGCTATGCCTGCAAGCAGACAAAGAGTCTGATGCCGCTGCCCATTGAGCTGGCGCATGAACTGGCCAAGCGGCTGGAAACAGTACGCCGAACCGGTGAGCTGCCGTTCCTGCTGCCAGATGGCAAATCGCAGGTGACGGTGGAATATGACGGAGATCGGCCTGTCCGTATTGCGTCTGTCTTGGTATCTGCCCAGCATCAGGAGGAGGTTTCCACGGAAGCGGTACGCGCCGAGGTACGCCGTCATGTGATGGAAGCCGTGCTGCCCGCTGAGCTGCTGGACGAGAACACCCAGTTCTATGTCAATCCCACCGGACGGTTTGTGTACGGCGGCCCGGCGGCAGATTCCGGTCTGACCGGACGCAAGCTGATCGTCGATACCTACGGCGGTTATGCCCGACACGGCGGCGGCGCCTTTTCCGGAAAGGATGCCACCAAGGTGGATCGCAGCGGTGCATATATGGCGCGCTACATCGCCAAGAATATCGTGGCACAGGATTTGGCCGACCAATGTGAAGTTCAGCTCAGCTATGCCATTGGTCTGGCGGAGCCCATGTCGGTACGCATTGAGACATTCGGAACGGAAAAAGTGGACAGAGGTACACTGAACCGGGCAATACGGAACAGCGTGGATATGCGTCCCGCCGCTATCATTCAAAGATTCGGACTGACACGGCCCATTTTCTCCAATGTGTCCTGCTATGGACATTTTGGCAGCAACGCCTGCCTGATGCCGTGGGAGCAGACAGACCTTACGATCAAGCTGTGAAACATATGGAAACAGCGTTCTTACACGTTTCATAGTCGGTGCAGTAATGACCTTCCATTCCAGTCCAAACACATTGGGTATTCTGTTTTTGAAGGATCATGCGGTCAGCGCTGCCGTATGTGGATGTGACGATCGGCAGCTCGACGTGTGAAATCACACAAAAGCAAGTCATTCAATGTTTGGAGCTGCGGCGGGTGATAACCACCCGCCGCAGTATTTTACAGGAGGTTATCTATGAGCGAAAACTGTGCAAAAGTAATTCGCATCATCACGCTGCCGCAGGTTCTGGTATTTTTCCTGATTCTGCTTTTAGGCGATCAGATTCCACCGTGGCATCATGAAATGGCCATCGTGCTGCTCTGTGTTGTTCCATTGATTTCCTATTTGTATTGGCGCATTTCACCTGAACTGCGTGAACAGGGGCGCAAATCGCAAAGAAAACTTGCCATCATTTTTTCTGTAATTGGATATGTCCTTGGTACAGTATATTGCATCGCATTTGGAGGCAGTAAGACGGAACTGTTTATGTATCTGTGCTATGTGATCTGCGGAGTCTTGATTGCGCTGTCCTCTTACGTTTTTCACATAAGGAGCAGCGGCCATGCTGCTGGTGTGGTCGGTCCGGTCATGATCCTGTCTCTGCGGGTAAGTCCGTGGTATCTTTTTGGGCTGCTGCTGATGATACCTGTCGGGATCAGTTCGGTCAAGCTGGGACGCCATTCACCCAAAGAGCTTCTTTTGGGAAGCTGCTACCCGGTTATCGCAACATTGATTCTTCAGCTCTTTTTAAGAGGATAGCGCTTATGACCGTCTATATTTGGATCGTCGCCATCAGTGTGGCAATGACAATCGGAACATTTATTCATCACGCTTTGCTGCGGAACTGGTACGACGTCTTTCTGGCGTTACCAATCGGGCTGGGATGGTTTCTGGCAGCGACAGCGCTATACTTTCTGCTGCTGTACCTGATCTCTCTGACGGTAGACAAATCCAAGCCTGTCCGAAAAAAAGAGCCGTTTTTTCGCTGGCTGCTGAATCAGACGGTATGGCTGATTCTGCATCTGGGACGGGTCGAGATTCAATGCACCGGGCTTGAAAAGCTGGAGGGTCTGTCCCCGTTTCTGCTGGTAGCCAATCACCGCTCCAACTTTGACCCGTTCATTGCCATTGCCACCTGTCCGCAGGCGGATTTAGCCTACATTGCCAAGCCAGAGATTTTTGATATTCCCATCACTGGGCGCATCGTACATAAGTGCTTTTTTCTGCCTATCAACAGGACGGATAACCGCGAAGCGCTGGGAACCATCAAATATGCTGCCAAACTGTTGCAGAAGGGCGTTGTGTCCTTCGGTATTTACCCGGAGGGAACCCGCAGCAAGACAGGAGAACTGTTGCCATTCCGCAGTGGCGCGTTCCAAATTGCAAAACGCGCAGGCGCGCCTATCGTAATTGTAAAAACGTCCGGCACCGAGTTGATCGCGCATCGCTTTGCTCGAAAACGCACAATAGTCCGGTTTGATGTATTGGATGTGCTGGAGGGTTCCGCTGTTTCCAAATTGCCTACACGAGAGATTAGCGATTACGCTCGAAGTCTGATGCTGGGGGACATACAAACAACGCCAACAGAGAAAGAGACAAACCTATGATAACATACCATGTTTTATACAATCCCCATGCAGGGAATGGGCGCGGCAAGGAAGCCGCCTACCGGCTGGCTACGTTATTGCCCGATGACAAAATTTTGTTCCAAGATATTACGGAAGTCGACGATTACGGTGGATTTTTCGACTCGCTCCCTCACGATGACCGTGTGGTGATCGCGGGCGGCGACGGGACGTTGAACCGCTTTATCAACGATACTGCGCCGCTGATCATCGAACGGAACATCTATTACTTTGCTACCGGCAGTGGAAATGATTTTCTCACCGACATTGGAGGAAAAGCAGGTGACACACCTCGCCCCATTAACCAGTACCTTCAAAAGCTGCCGTCGGTGTATGTGAACAGCACACGCCGTTATTTCCTCAACGGCATCGGCTATGGCATTGACGGTTACTGCTGTCTGGAGGGCGACCGTCAGCGGGAGCGCTCTACAAAGCCGGTCAATTATACATCCATCGCCATAAAGGGTCTGCTGTTCCACTATAAACCCACCTCCGCCGTTGTCACGGTGGATGGCGTAAAGCACACATACAAGCATGTCTGGTTGGCTCCGACCATGAACGGGCGTTACTACGGCGGCGGCATGATCCCGACGCCGCAGCAGGATCGTCTCGCGCAGCCGAAGCAGCTATCCGTCATGGTGTTCCGCAGTCCCGGTAAGTTGAGAGCCTTGACTGTCTTTCCCTCTATTTTCAAGGGAAAGCATATCAAGCATACGGATGTGGTGGAAGTTCTGACCGGTCAGGAGATCACGGTGCAGTTTGACCGTCCTGCCCCACTTCAGATCGACGGAGAAACAATTCCCGATGTAACTACATATCGCGCGTCGGCCTGCGCAGAGGTGCTGGCAGAAAGGTAACAGAAATGCAGAAGGTTAAGCTAAGGATTCAATCTGAACAGACGCGCTGGCGTATGTGGTTTTGGACAGTATGCGAGCTGTTTGTGCTGTACTCCATGCTGCGCTCTCTGCATTCAGGGCCGGTGTCCGATGCGCTGGTGTGCCTGCTGGTAGGCGTCGGTGTGGCAGTACCGTATATCCTTGAGGCTTTCGGCTACCGGATGTCTGATACGCTGTTTGTGTTCAGCCTGCTTTACCTGCTGGCCTCCATGTCAGGACGGATTTACAAGCTGTACTATCTCATTGCGCATTGGGATAAACTGCTGCATCTATGCGGCGGTGTGGTTTTTGCCCTGTTTGGCTCTTATCTCCCTGTGGTGATAAACAGGAAATACGAGAATGATCGTCTGCTGCGTGTGCTTTTCGCGGTGCTGTTCTCTATTTCCGTTTCTGCGCTATGGGAATTCTACGAATTTGGCATTCGCTGGTTCGGCATGGATATGCAGCGGGACACAATCATTCACGCCATCCATTCTTACGACTTAGGCGAGGCCACCGGCGTGATCGGCAGCATCGACCAAATTGACAGCGTCATCGTCAATGGAGAACCGTTGGAGGGCTATATCGATATTGGCTTGATCGACACAATGGGCGATATGATGATTGAAACGGCAGGAGCTGCGGCCTACGCTGTCGTATTTGCACTGGATAAAGGCCGTCACCCCGCTTTTATCCATGCTGCAATGGCTTCTCTACCCGGAAAGAAGTCCGTTCATGCACAAGCCGAGTAACGCATCGCCGGAGAATCGGCGGATACGAATCGCCAAATGTCTGCTTGCATTGGTTTGGCTCATAATCATTGCAGTATGTCTGCTGCATAAAGATGAGTTTACGCTGGAGGGCATTTTGAGCTATACACCCCAGCAGCCAATTTTAGCCGCAGCAGTATTATGGATGCTGTTTGCGGTGAAAAGTCTGAGCATCTTTTGTATAGTGGTCTGCTCTATGCTGCCAGCGGCATTTTGTTTCCATTGCCCGTGGCAATCGCGGTAAACATCGCAGGCACAGCGGTCATGGTCAGTATTCCCTATTGGTTGGAGAAAAAGCTGGGCCGTCAAGCAGTGCAGTATATTCTGCATCGCTGGCCGAAATCCGCCATGCTCCACGATCTTCGCGGCGGCAGTGATTTCTTTTTCGTGCTGATCGTCCGCTTGCTGGGCATCCTGTCTGCTGATGTAGTCAGCGCATATATGGGTGCAGTAAACGTGAAGTACCGAGCCTACCTGCCCGCTTGTCTGCTGGGCTTCCTGCCAACCTGTGTATTGTTCCCTATTATGGGAATAAGCGTTTCGGATATACGCTCTCCACAGTTTCTTACTGCGGCAGGCATCGAACTTGCAGCAATGCTGCTCTCCTGCATCGCATTTCATTTCTATCGAAAAAAACACACAACGCACAAAAATTGACATACAACAGAAAGGACGAATGAACTATGAGCATTACCGAAAAAATCTCCCATGCAGCCGAACGCAAAGCCTTTGAAACGATTTTGGACTCCATGCTGAAAAAGGGCCAGACGCAGGATGTAGGCGACCTTGCCGAACAGCTCATCGACATGATCCAGAAGATTCACAAGGGGACTTGGAGTGACAAGTCTTACGAAACGCTGCGCATGATTGCGGAAAATCCAGATGGCAAGTGGGCGCATTACACCCAACGCCTGATCCGGGAGAACGATCCCTACATCCTCAAGACCTTCCTGACCAATGTGGCCTACGAGGGAGGCTTCCGGGGCTATCAGACGGCGCAGGAGAACGCCGCCAAATACGACATCAATGTACCTTGGCTGATCCTGATGGACCCTACATCCGCCTGCAATATGCACTGCACCGGCTGTTGGGCGGCGGAGTATGGTCACAAGCAGAGCCTGACCTTCGAGGAAATGGACCGGGTGCTGACAGAGGCCAAGGAACTGGGTACCCACGCCTGCCTCTTCACCGGCGGCGAGCCGCTGCTGCGGAAAAAAGACATCATCCGCCTATGCGAGAAGCACCGGGATATGGCGTTCCACGCCTTTACCAACGGCACCCTCATCGACGAGGAATTTTGTCAGGAGATGCTGCGGGTGGGCAACTTCTTCGTGTCCATCAGCGTCGAGGGCTTTGAGGAAGCCAACGATGGCCGCCGTGGACAGGGACATTTCCAGAAAGCGCTGGACGCGATGGAACTGATGCACAGCCACCGCATCCCCTTCGGCGTGTCCATCTGCTACACCAGCCGGAACTACAAGGTGGTCACCAGCGACGAGTTTTTGGATCTGCTGATCTCCAAGGGCTGCATTTTTGCGTGGTATTTCCACTATATGCCCGTGGGTTTGAATGCCGATACCTCCCTGCTGCTGACGCCGGAGCAAAGAGCATACATGAAAGACCGTGTCCGAGAGATTCGGGGGCTTACCGGCGGCAAGGAGCTGTACTGCATCGACTTCCAGAACGACGGCGAGTTTGCAGGCGGATGCGTAGCCGGCGGCAGAATTTACTGCCATATCAATGCTGCTGGTGATGTGGAGCCCTGCGTGTTCATCCACTATTCCAGCGCCAATATCCGGGACAAGAGCTTTTTGGAGTGCTTGCAGCAGCCGCTGTTCAAGCTCTACCGCAAGGGACAGCCCTTCAACGGCAACCACCTGCGGCCCTGCCCCATGCTGGAGAATCCGGAGCTGCTGCCGAAGATGGTGGCCCAGAGCGGTGCGCACTCCACCGACCTTGAAGCCCCGGAAAGCGCGGAACATCTGTGTGAAAAGTGCAAGGCCTACGCTGAGTGCTGGAAGCCCGAAGCCGAAAAGCTCTGGACAGAAGAAAATCATCATTGATGGAGGTATGGATATGAAGATGGCAAATCATGACTGTCGTGAAAAGAAGCACTGCAAGTGCAGAGGCTTTCTGAAATTTGTTTTCGGTGCGGGCGTTCTTGGCTTGCTTGCGCACATGGTATATGGCTGGATCGATCCCGGCAAAAAGAATGCTCTCAAAGAGCTGTTTTCTCGTAATGAATACGATGACACCGATAGAAGTAGTGAGGATTTTGCCGACTGAAAGGGAGTTGCCCATACTGTTTAGCTCCCTGCCACACGACATATTTCCGCGAAGCGTTCAAAGCGACCAACTTGTTTCGCTTTATTAAACAGCGAGTGAGCCGCAAGGAAATGCGGCTCACTCGCTGCTTTTTAGAAAGGAGAGTCGTATGTCTGAATTTATTCTTATGGCGGGGTATAGCTATGATGAGTTTAGAGGCTTGCATGATACGGCTCCTGACGATGTTATCTATGAATATGCAGACTCTCCGGCAGAGCTTACACGCCTATCACGTTCTAGGAAGTACAACTGTATCTTTTGCCACACAAGTGTTTTGGATTCCATTCCCTATATTTGCGCCATGAGAAGTATTCAGGCGGTACCTATTATCATCGGCTCAATTCAGCACTGCATAACTGTTGGTACAATAAAGCACTATATTGATGCCGCTGTGCAGCATAACAATCTTATTGCTGTTGGAGATATGCAGGTAGATTTTGAACGCAGAATAGTTAGTGTGCAGGGACACGAAATCAGCCTGACCGCCACAGAGTTTGATATATTGTCATTGCTTATCTCCAATCCCAAAAGAGTGTTTACTTATGAAATGATCGTGGATATTATCTGGAATGAGGATTGTACTTTTTACTCTAAAAAAGTAATTCACAACCATGTCAGTAATATAAAGAAGAAAATCCGCACAGTAGCCCTGTTTATCGTTTCTTCGGCAGCAATCGTGCTGTTGGTGAAATTGATCTCTTTGCATCGCTCGATGAAAGAATTGTCCGAGGGCTTTTCGGACAATCTCAGATCGGCAACAAATGCAGGGATATACCTGTCCTGCGGTGACAAACAGATGCGGGCGCTCGCCCGTGAGATCGACGCTGAGCTGGAAAATCTGAAAAGGCTGCGTAAAAAGTACGCCGAAGGAGATCAGGAGGTAAAGCGCACGATCACAAATCTTGCACACGATTTAAGAACACCGCTGACTGCCGTTTACGGTTATGTTCAGCTGCTGAAAGATGAAACGGACGAAGCTGCAAAAGCGGAATACTTACAGGTTATCGACGATCAGGTTGTGAAGATGAAAGGATTGCTCGAAGAATTTTTCGATTATTCCGTTCTGACCACAAAGTTCGTTGCTTCCGAAGTGGTCTTTTCCGATGTTTCCCTGAATGAAGTGCTGACCGAGTGCATCGGCTCATTTTACGGGGCTTTTTCAAAACGTGAGATCAAACCGGAGATCATTCTTCCGCAGGAGGAGATCGTCATCCGCTCCAATGCGGACTGCCTGACCAGAATTTTCGGCAATCTGATCAGCAACGCACTGAAATACAGCAAGGATGATTTTACGGTGGTACTTTCTCCAGACGGGACGATCACATTTGAGAACACGGCGAAGGAATTGGACGATATTGCCGTCGGAAAACTGTTTGACCGGTTTTTCAGTGTTGATTCAGGAAAAACGTCAACGGGTTTAGGACTCTCGATTGCAAAAGATTTGACCGAAAAACTCGGTGGGAAAATAACGGCACAGTATCAAAACGGCAAGCTGGTCATCGTGTGGAAGCCGAATAAAAATTAAAACAGAAATACAAAGCCAAGCGGCAGGCGGCTTGCATTTCCACCGTGAATTTTTGAATTGGAGGATAAACCGTGAAGAAACTGCTTTATATCATTCCGCCCCTTCTGCTGTTGACAGCGGTCGGCGCGCTTATGCTCTGTAAGCACCGTGCAGAGCAATTCGGTATCGACTGTCTGTCCGATTTGGACAGCGACCTCTGACCCATTTTTGACCCAGATTGGAACCGGAACAGGCAGTTCCGGACGGAAGCAACGAAAAATCTGTCCAGTAAACAGCGGTAAACAGCTTGAAACGGAGCCTAAACGGCTCCGTTTTTTCTTCGAGACAACCTACGGACCAGAAGGCCGGGGGTTCGAATCCCTCACGGCGTGCCAAAAATCCTCGAAATCGTAAGATTTTGGGGATTTTTGTTTTGCATAAGTAATTATTAAATAGGAAGTGACCTTCCGCTACGGCGGCTGCCTGCTGAAGCAATGCAGACTTCCATACTTGAACAGGCTGTAACACATGCAGCATGCGGTTTTCCCACATTTGCCGGCGTGTCCCCTGCTTTCTAAACCGTCAGCCGTCTCACCGATAGACCAGCTTGCTCGTTCTGCGCAGCACGATGGCGGCGCATAGCGTCACAAGCTCGGTGACAAACGGCGCGAGCCAGATGGTCTCCGTGCCGAAAGCCAGCGGCAGGCAGAAAATCAGCATCGCCTTCAACGCGATGCCGCGGCTGACGGCGATGGCATTGGCCGTTCCGGTGCGCTTGGTGGAGAAAAAGTACGCCGTATAGATGAGGTTCGGCGCCATGGGAACGAAGGACAGCGCGAACAGCGGCAGCGCCGCCGTGGCTTCCTTTACCAGCGCCGGCTCCCTGTTGAAAATGCGGATGACCGGAGCATCAAAGAAGAACAGCGCCCCATAGATCAGCACCGACAGCACGATGTTGATGATAAGGCCGCTGCGGAAGTACCAGGCCAGACCCTTGCTGTCCTTTCTGCCGTAGCACTGGCCCCATAAGGGCTGCAAGCCCTGCGCCACGCCGGAGAGAATGGCGTTGGCCAGCGAGTAGATAAAGCTCAGAACACTGAAGGTGGACACGCCGATATCGCCGATGAGCCGCGAGAGCATCAGGTTATAGCACAGGGCCGTGACAGGTGTGGTGAGCTGGGTGACCGCCTCCGGTACGCCGCGCTTGCAGACCTTTCCCATCAGTGCGCCGCTGAGCTGGAACCGACAGATACGCAGATCGCCCTTTCGCCGCAGGAAGTGTGTCAGCAGCACCAGAACCGTCAGCACCTGTCCCAGGCCGGACGCGATGGCCGCGCCGATGACGCCCATCTGCAGCGGGAAGATGAACAGCCAATCCAGAAAGATATTGGCAGCGGCGCCCGCGCACATGCCCGCAAAGGACAGCGTGGGTGAGCCATCGTTGCGGACGAACACCGACAGGCATGTACCCATCAGCATGGGAATGGAGAACGCGGAGTAGTAAAAAAGATACTGCGCCGCCATCTCCCGCATCTCCGGGCCGAGGTTTCTTGCACCGCTGATATCCACGATCTGCTGAGAAAACACCATGCCCACGGCCATCAGGACAGCGGACATGAGCAGCGTCAGAGAAAACGCGGTCATAAAGGCGTGATTGGCCCCCTCCCTGTCGCCGCGGCCCATGCGGATGGCCACCACCGTGGCCCCGCCCATGGGAAACATGGCGGTGACCGCCACCACAAAGGTGATGAACGGCACGGCGATATTCACCGCGCCAAGGGCTGCGGAGCCTACTCCCTGCCCCACGAAGATGCCGTCCACAACGTTATAGAGATACGTCACGAACAGACCGCCCAGCGCGGGAAGGATGTAACGGATCAAAGCTTTTGCGTTTGCGTTCATGTGAAATACCCTCCAGAAAACAAAAATGGGGCAAAGCCCTGTTGGCCTTACCCCACCGCAAAACAAAAGTGGGGTAAGGCCCGAAACGGTCTTATCCCACTTCAACGATCCATAGGATCGCAAGTCCTCTGATAAGCAAAACGTATTGTACCATGCTGCGAGAGAACAGTCAACCGGTTTGTGTTGACAACTTCCTGAAGATCGCATATAATGGTACGAAATTGGACGAACTATTTTCAGGACGATCGGAGTGATACGATGCCGCAGGATATACGGGAGCAGATCTGCGAATACTGCTCTTATTTGCAGGAATGGAACGCCTCCTACGAGGAATACGCCAAGTCGGAGGGCTTGTCCTTCACCAGTCTTTCCCTGCTCAGCGCCATTTACCGGACGGAGAAATGCACCCAGAAGCTGCTGGCGGAGCAATGCTTCCTGCCCAAGCAGACGGTGAACGCGGTCATCACCGGGTTCTACAAAAAGGGCTGGGTTCAGCTGCGGGAGCTGCCGGAGGATCGCCGGAACAAGACGGTGCATCTCACCGAAACGGGCCGCGCTGAGGCAGAGCGCATCCTGCAAAGGGTGCAGCAAAGCGAACAGCAGGCCATGAGCCATCTGACCGAGGAGGAGCGGCGCGTACTGCTGTCCGCCACAAGGCGGTACGTCACCGGCTGCAAAAACGCCATGAAGGGGCTGTGACGCCCCTTTTCTTCTCCGCACATCGTCCCAAACGGGACAGTATTCTATTTTTACCAAAGGAGCATACCTGTGGAAACACAAATGAAACTGGAGCATGAGGTCAGCTTTCGCTGGCTGATCCTTTTTGCTCTGCCCACCATCTTTTCCAGTATTTTCGCCAACCTCTACACCACGGTGGACGGCATCTTCGTGGCCCAGTGGGTCAATACCGACGCGCTGTCCGCCATCAACATCACCCTGCCCCTGACATACCTGTCCTCGGCGCTGGGTATCATGTTCGGCACCGGCGGCAACGCGCTGGTGGCCAAGAAGATCGGCGAGGGGCGAACACAGGAGGCCCGGGAGGATTTCTCCCTGCTGATGGCCACTGCCTTCGTGTTCAGTGTGGTGCTGGCCATTCTGAGCTTCGTTTATCTGGAGCCGCTGTGCCGCTTCCTGGGCTCCGATGATGCGCTGATGCCCTACTGCCGGGCGTATATGGTGCCGGTGCTGATCTCCGTGCCCTTCGCCGTGTTCGGCATGGTGTTTCAGCTCAGCTTCATCACTGTGGGCCGTGCCGGTCTGGGCGCGCTGCTGTCCGTCATCGGCGGCGTGCTGAACATCGTGCTGGACTGGCTGTTCATGGGGGCCTTTGACTGGGGACTGACGGGCGCGGCCATCGCCACCAGCATCGGCTACGCCTTTCCCTCAGTGGTGGGCACCGTCTGGTTCTGCGTCAACCGGAAGCAGGTGCTCTATGTAGTGCGGCCCAAATGGCGGCTCCGCACCATCCTGCAAAGCTGCGCCAACGGTTCGTCAGAGATGGTCAGCGTGCTGGCGTTCTCCGTGGTCACCATCCTGTTCAACCGTATCCTCATGGAGCTGGGCGGCTCCGACGGCGTGGCATCCCTGACCATCATCTGGTACGCGCAGGGGCTGTTCGGCGGTCTGTTCCGGGGCTATATCAACGGTATTGCCTCCGTGGTCAGCTACAATCTGGGGCGCGGCGACAAGGCCCGTCTCAGCCGGCTTTTCCGCATCAGCGTCTGGACACTGGGCGTCACGGCGGCAGTCGTCACCGCCGCCAGCTATCTGTTCGGTGGCGCGGTGGTGGGCGTCTTTGCCAAGGGCAACGCCCATGTGGCGGCCATCGCCCTCCACGGCTTCCACATCGCGGCGGCCAGCTTTTTGATGATGGCCTACAACATCTTCGCCTCCGGCTGGTTCACCGCCCTCAACGACGGCAAGACCTCCGCCATCCTCTCCTTCTGCCGCACAATGGTCTTTATGGTGATCCCCGTGCTGGTGCTGCCGCGGTTCTTTGAGATGGACGGCGTATGGATGGCTCTGGCCGCCGGGGAAATACTGAGTGTTGCAATGAGTATCTTCTATTTTATCAAATACCGCGGTATGTGGCAGGCGCCAAAGGCGGCTTGCTGAAAACTGACGTGTCAAGAAAGGAACTGTACCATGAAAAAAGTTGTGATCTTCGGCGCTGCCGGACATACCGGCAAATACCTGACCCGCAAAATGCAGTCCATCGCGGACATCGAGCTGTCCGTCTTTGTCCGGAATCCCCAGAAGTTCGGGGACATGGATCTGAGCGGCGTCAATGTCATCCAGGGCGACGCGCTGGACATGGTGGATGTACTGCGGGCCATGGAGGGCCAGGACGTGCTGCTGTGCTCGCTGGAGGGCGATGTGCTGACCATGGCCAGGAATATCGCGGCGGCGCTGGAGGAGACCTCCGTCAAGCGCATCATCTGGATCACCGGCATGGGCATCCACCACGAGATCAAGGGCATCCACGGCATCATGCTGAATCAACTGGCAATGAAGATGCCGGAGTATATCACGGCGGCCGACACCATCGCCGCCAGCTCCGCCGTTACCACGCTGCTGCGCTGCCCCGGCATCCGCGACGGCGAGGGCGAGACCTACCGTCTGACGCGGGAGGGCGAAAAGCCCGCCTGTTGGTTCGTTGACCGGGCCGCCATCGCCCAGTGCATGGCGGATATGATCGCCGACGAAGCCCTGGGCGCCAACGAGAGCCTGGGCATTACGAATTGAGAGGCAAGGTCGATGAAAGATTTTATCTATGACAGCGGTGTCCGCATTTTCTACGGTGCAGGTCAGCTGCCGGCAGTTGCAGCGGAGCTTGCAAAGCTGGGCAAGCGGCTCTTGGCCGTATCCACCGGCAGCTTCATCGCCAATGGGCACTATGAAGAATTCGCGCGGAGCCTGACCGCCGCCGGGTTTCAGGTCTTTCCCATGAACGCCGGAAAGCAGCCGCTGCTGAGCAAGGTTCAGGAGGGAGCACGGCTATGCGCCGAAAAGCAGATCGACGTGGTTCTGGGCATCGGCGGAGGCGTCAGCATGGATCTGGCCAAGGCCATCGCCTTTACCGCCCGGAACACGGATGTCCCCATGGAGAACTTCCTGACCTATGCGGTGCCCACTGAGGGGCGGCCTATGCTGCCGGTGGTCACTATCCCCACCAATCCCATGTCCGGCTCCGAGACCAACGCAGACATTCAGATCACTCTGGACGAAAGCGGCCTTCAGGCCGGATGCCCGGTAGGCAAGGCTGTGTTCACCTGGCTGAATCCGGAATACGCCATGTCTCTGCCGGACAAAGTTTTGGCCTATGGCCAGATGACAGCCTTTGTGCAGCTGTCCATCAACTATCTGAACCTGACCCGCTCCCCGCTGGCGGAGCACTACGCGGAGGCATCCATGAAAACCGTGCTGGAGTGTCTGCGGCGGAGCCTTGCCGATAAAAGCGATGTGGATGCTCGGGGCACCCTGCTGCTGAACAGCGCCCTGGCGCTCTCCGGCATCAACGACCTGGGCCGCCAGGGGGAGTTTGCCCCCTATCCCCTCCAGTCCTTCGCCCAGCGGTATCTGGGGCTTGACTACCCCCATGCGCTGACAGGGCTTTTCCCCTACTGGCTCAAGGAGATCTACCGGGCCAGCGGGGATAAGGCGATCTTCCGCCGCTATTTCGGTGCAATTCTCGGCGTGACGGCAGACGGTCAGGACGAGGAAGCGCTGCTGCAAGAGGCGCTGGCCGCACTGAAGAAGCTCTATCAGGAGTTCGGCATCGCCTTCACCTACGGGGAACTGGCGCCTGACCCGCAGGAGCACGGGAAGCTGGCAGAGATCATTGCTTCCTTCGGCCCCATGCCCTGCCAGATCATGCCGCTGACCACAGAGCGCATGGCAAAGATGATCGAGGACGCTATCGTCGGGCGAGTGAATTCGCAATAAACAGCATAAAACGGAGCCGGCCAACGGCTCCGTTTTTTTGATGGCAGTGTGCGGGAATCTGTTGTCTATCGGCATATGCTGCATTTACGAGAGAGCTTGCAGGGTACTGGCGATGTCCGCGTCGAGACAGATCGACTGCCCTTCGATCTCCCGCGGGCAAGCCGCCTGTCCCTGATTGACGCAAGCGTAAATGGCGCTGGGGTTCTTGGCCGTCATCTGCCAGAAGGGGTATTTGATGATAACAGGTGTGTTATATCCCACGCCCAGCTCCAGGAATAGAAGCTTCTGCCCCTCACGGGTGCGGAGGAAATTTTCATACCGCTCTGCCGCCCGATGCCAGCCCTCGTCCTGTACGAAGGTATCGTCGCAGCGGAGATTCATGGTCATGGGCCTGCCGCAGTGGGGACAGGTCGGCAGAAGCTCGGTTGGGATTTTCATGTTCTCCTGCCGCGCGGCCATTTCACGAATCACGGCTTCGTTATCAAAGGTCTCCTGACAGCACGGCTCACTGCACTGGAACAGGCCGTAATCCCCCTGCGTATAGAACAGCCGCTTCTTGTCAAAGCCAGCCTTCTGAAAGCAGTGGTCAACGTTGGTGGTGATGACGAAGTAGTCCTTCCCGGCCACCAGCGTCAAGAGGTCATCATAGGCCGGCCTGGGGGCATCCTGATAGCGGTTGATGAAGATATAGCGGCTCCAGTAGGCCCAGAATTCCTCTTGTGTGGGAAAGGGATAGAAGCCGCCGCTGTACATATCCCGGATACCGTACTTCCGGGCAAAATCGGAGAAGTGCTGTTCAAACCTCTCGCCGGTATAGATAAAGCCCGCCGTCGTGGACAGTCCGGAACCCGCTCCGATCACCACGGCGTCGCAGTCCCGTAAAGCTGTCCGCAGCCGCTCAATCTGCCCGGAGCAGCTTTTCATAGATGGCTTTGTCCAGATCCTTGAAAACATTGAAGATCACCTTCCTGACACTGGTTTGCTTTTGCAGAAATTCTTTGACTGTCCGGACTGCGATTTCCGCCGCCCGTTCGTTGGGGAAATGGAACTCTCCCGTGGAAATGCAGCAGAACGCCACGCTCTCCAGACCGTTCTCCGCTGCCAGCTCCAAACAGGAACGGTAGCAGGAAGCCAGCAGCTTCTCGTCCTGCCGGCTTACCCGCCCATGGATGATGGGGCCAACGGTGTGCAGCACATACCGGCAGGGCAGATTGAACGCCGGGGTGATCTTCGCCTGTCCGGTGGGCTCCGGATAGCCCTGCTTTTCCATCAGCGCCTCGCAGGCCAGCCGCAGCTCCACGCCCGCATAGGTGTGGATGGCGTTGTCGATGCAGCGGTGGTTGGGGATATAGCAGCCGGTCATGCCGCTGTTGGCGGCGTTGACGATGGCGTCGCATTTCAGCGTCGTAATATCGCCTTGCCAGAGATACAGCCCCGGCTGGATGGGTGTCAGGTCAGCAGCATCGGTAACACCTTTTACTGCGGTCTCGCCTTGCAGATATGCGTCCTGCATTTGCAGGAACTCCGCGCCGATGCGCGCCGGTCTGCGAAGGTTCATCAGTCCCCGCAGGAGCTGGCGCTGGCTGTCCGGATCAGTTGGTATGTCTATATCCCGGTACTCCTGCTGTTCTTTCAGGAGCGACTGGATCAGAAACAGCCGCTTTTCACTCTGGTTCATGCTGTATCACCTCTGCATCATTCTATCACGCGTTTGCCGCCGTGTCGATCAGAATTCGTAGGGCGGGTTGCCGGAGAAGTCGGCGATGATGCCATGGGCATCCGCCAGATAGAACACCTCAAAGATGGGGTTGGTGGCCTCGCCGTACTGGCTCTTCACGATGGGGTTTTTGATGCACATCTCCTTGGCGGCCATGCTGTTCTCAAACACCGCCCTGCCGTGGAGACGGAGCCACGCATAGTCCGGGCTGGAAACGGAGATCTCGACCTCCGGATTCTGCTGCATATCCTTATAGACCTCCTTGGTGCTGTTGGTGCAGAACCACAGCTTGCCGTCCAGCTCACCGGCGAACATGAAGGGGCGGCACTTGGCCTTGCCGTCACGGCCCACGGTGGCCAGATACTGCACAGGGTTGGCGTTCAGAAATTCTACGACTTTGTTCATGATAAGTACCTCCAAATGGTGTTTGATGCCGAAAGGTTGCTTTTTTCTTTCGTTGGCATTATAATAACGCCATAGGGCCCATTCGTAAAGTAAGCACAATATTGTGGTGTAGTTACCAAAAGGATACCATTGGAGGATATCATGGAAAAAGCCGTCAAAAACGAACTGCCCGCCTGCCCGGTGGAGACCACGCTGACCCTGATCGGGGACAAATGGAAGGTGCTGATCCTGCGGGATCTGATGCCGGGGACAAAGCGGTTCGGCGAACTGAAGAAGTCCATCGGAAATGTGTCACAGAAGGTGCTGACGGCCCAGCTTCGCGCCATGGAGGAAAATGGCCTTGTCCACCGGCAGGTCTATGCCGAGGTGCCGCCACGGGTGGAGTATTCCCTGACCGACCTGGGCAGAAGCCTGAAGCCCATTCTGGATTCCATGTGGGCGTGGGGCGAGGAATACAAAAAGCAGCAGGAATCAACAGACGTGTGAGATGGCTTATACCGGAAGTCATCTCTGACCCGGAATGGAGCCGGAGCGAAGCGCCGGTTCCCCCCTGCGCGGCATCTGACCCCATGGCCGAAAAAAATCCGCGCCATTCGCAAAATTCCTCTTGACAAGTAACCACTCGGTAACTATAATACAAGTTACCAAGTGGTTACTTCTGTGTGGAGGGATGCGCATGGCCGGAGATACGAAAGAACGGATCCTGGAGGCGGCACTGGAGCTGTTTGCCCAAAGCGGATATCTGGGCACGTCGATGAATGACATCGCCCACCGGCTGGGCATCACCAAGGCGGCTCTGTACAAGCACTATACCAGCAAACAGGAGATCCTGGATCGGATCGTGGAGCGGATGAACGAGATGGACTATGAACGGGCCAAGGCGTATGAGATGCCGGAGACGGCGCCGGACGGCTTTGCGGAGGCGTATCTCCATACGCCGGTGGAAAAGATCCGGGCCTACAGCGCGGCGCAGTTCGACCACTGGACGAGGGAGCCGTTTTCCGCCAACTTCCGCAGGATGCTGACGCTGGAGCAGTACCGTGACCCGGCGCTGGCGCAGCTGTATCAGAACTATCTTTCCGCCGGGCCGCTGACGTACATGACGGCGATCTTCCGGAAGCTGACGGATTCCGACGCGGCGGCCATGGAGCTGGCGCTGGCGTTCTACGGGCCCATGTACCTGCTGTACAGCGTGTATGACGGCGCGGAGGATAAGGACAGCGTCTCCCCTATGCTGGCCGCCCATGTGGATCGGTTTATCGCCATGGTAGAATCCCGTTACAGGAAGGAAGCGGCAGAGACATGAGGGCTGCCGCCAAAGAAAAACGATGGATCTTATGCCCCCGGTGCGGCGCGAAAACACGGCTGCAGCTCCTTCGTGAGACGGAGCTGAAAGCCTTTCCCCTGTTCTGCCCCAAATGCCGCCGTGAGAGCGTCATCCGCGCGAAGAATTTCATCATCGAGACCGAAGAAGCCAGACGCTGAGACGCAGTGCGGATCGTAAAGACGATCATGCGCCGCGTCTTACTCTTTTGGAAAGGAAGATCCTATGAACGCGATCATTTACACCACCAACACCGGCAGCACCAGGCACTATGCCAGGCTGCTGGGCCACGAGACCGGGCTGCCGGTCTACTCCCTTGCCGAGGCGAAAAAGGCGCTCTCCGCCGGGACGCCGGTCATCTACCTGGGCTGGATCATGGCGGGGGCCGTCAAGGGCTATGCCTCCGCGGCCAGGCGCTATCGCGTCAAGGCCGTCTGCGGCGTGGGCATGGGCCGGACAGGCACCCAGGAGGACAGCGTGCGGCAAAAGACGGCGGTGCCCGCCGGTATCCCGGTATTCACCCTGCAGGGCAATTTTGACGTGAACCAGCTTCACGGCGTCTACCGCCCCATGATGGAGATCATGGTAAAAACGGCGGGCAAAGCCCTTGCCGAAAAGCCGGATCGCACACCGGAGGAGGACGACATGCTGGACATGATGCTTCACGGCGGCGAGCGGGTCAAGCCGGAAAATCTGCAGGCCGTACTGGACTGGTACGGCGCGCGGAAATGAAAGGAGGACACCCATGAGGCTCTATTTCGGAAACGCCGTCACGACGGCCACCACGCTGATGATCCTGGCGCTGCTGGGGTTTATCGGCTATTCCATCGTCAACCGCGCCAACGTCGCCTGCTGGGGCCGTCGGAGCGTGATATTGCTGCTGTTCGGCCTTGCGGTCTGCTGCTTCGCGGCGGCCCAGGACGGTCTGGACAAGACCATCCAGCACGCCATTGACGGCAGCTGCGCGCCGGGCCTGTTCCCGCTGGTCAGCGTACCCACCATCGTGGGCTGCGCCGGGGCGCTGCTGATCGTCATCGCCGCCGTCGCCACGCCTATCGCCAAGACCCAGCAGGCACGGCAGGTCTGGTTTTACATCATGTCCGGCGGCGCGGTGATAAAGATCGTCACCATGGAAGTCGCAAGAATACTGCTTTGACAGAAAGGAAGATCATCATGAAAAACAAAATCATCGCCGCCCTGCTGGCGGCACTGCTGACACTCTCGCTCACCGCCTGCGGCAGTACGCCTGCCCCGGCTGCTCCGGCGCAGGGGGACGCGCCCGGCCAGCAGACAGACACCTCCGCTGACGCGGACGCACCGGCGGAAGATGCCGCCGGGGATGCGGACACCGACGAGGACGCCTGGAAGGCGGAATTTGAAAAAAGCCTGCTGGACAACTACAACGTCACGCCGGATCACTATGAGGAGCTGGAGGGCGGCGTCTATCAGGTCTATGTGGAGATGGACGGCAAGGTCATCCCCTTCGTCGTGGTCGACCCCGCCACCGGCGACTATCACGGCTGAACATCCGCCATATAAAAAAGCAGCGCCGGTATGGCGCTGCTTTTCTTCTTCCTGTGGGGTGCTTATTCGCCTGCGGGCGTCCGCTTCTTCCGCGCGGCACGGCGGCGCAGGAGCAGCACAGCGCCTGCGGCCAGCAGGAGCGCTCCGCCGCCTGCCGCCCAGATCCACCAGGTCATCCGCTGGGCGGACACCACGGTGACGGTGGCGCTGCCGTCCACGGTGAAGCACAGATAGCTGCCGTCCACCGCGCTGTCCAGCTTCCTGGCGCCGCTGTCGGTCTCCTGATATACTGTATAGTGTTTTCCCTTGTCAGTTATCCGCCAGCGGACATTGTGGGTCTCCTGACCGTCCTTGGGGATGGTGACGGCCCAGGATTCCACCACGTTCTCCGTCAGGCTGGCGCTCCCCTGGCTGACGCGCAGGGCGTCACCCTCGCGGAACTTGCCCTGCACCAGCAGGACAGGCTGGCCGTCCCGCTGCTGGGTGGAGGCCAGTGTGGTGACATAGGGCTCGTAGACCGCCGTCACGTCGGTATCAAAGCGCAGGCCGGTCAGGTTCCGGTTATCCCAATGGACATAGCTGTCCTCCCGCTCCGGCAGGTCGGGATAGACGTCGCTGCTGAAGGACGCGCCATATGTAAAGGTCTGCGACTTCACAGTTTTTCCGTCGGACAGGAATCGGAGTGTCAGGCTGCGGAACTGCTGTGGCGTATCCTCCCGCTGGCAGAGGGCGTCGTAGGTGATCTGCTCCGCCTTGCCGGCGTAGCTGATCCGATCCACACCGGCCAGGGTATCGGACACGAAGCAGTTGCCGCTGTAATCGCCGGTGATCTCCCCCGCCACCGCGCCGCCCAGCTGGGTATAGTCGGCGATGGCCACCATGGACAGGCAGTCCGACACGCGGCTGCCGGAGCCCACGATGCCGCCCACATACTTGCGGCCCGTCAGGGTGCATTTGGCGTAGCTGTGGCGGATGGAGGACAGGGACAGGCCGCACACACCGCCCACATAGTCGCCGTTTTCGCTGGAGACGGGGCCGTAGCCGCCGCAGTCGGACACGGTGCCCAGATCCATGCGGCCCACCAGTCCCCCGGCGCAGCTCTTCTTGGCCTGTACCGCGCCGTAGTTGTCGCAGGACAGCAGGATGGCGCGGGTCTGGTAGGTAAAGCGGGTGGTGCGGTGCTCATTGGACAGGAGATCGTCCTCGGGGTCAAGGTCATACTCGATGGCCATGGAGCCCGCCAGGCCGCCCACGTTCCGGTCGGCCTCCACGCTGCCGTAGTTGGTGCATTCCAGCACCTTGCCACGGGTGGCGCTCTGCAGGCTCTCCTCGGACACGTCCTCGTACACGTCGGTATAGTCCACGTTCTGGGTGTTGTTCAGCACGTTGAGGAACAGGTTCATGACCTTCATGAACTGGTTGTTGATGGCCCGCACGTCGGACAGCAGGGCCGTGGTGGCGCTGGACATCTCGCCGTTCAGGGCGGTCAGCTCGTTGCTGATGCCGGTCAGGGCGGTGTTCAGGCTGTCGGAGCTGTCGCCGAAGCCGTCGCCCAGGCCGCTGAAGGAGCCGGGGTTCTCGCCGGACAGCTCCTGGGCCCACTGGGCCAGCCGGGTGAAGGCGCTGGTCAGATAGGTGGACGCCTGCTGGGCGTTGGCCAGCACCTCGTCCAGTTGGTCAAACACCGGGCCCATCCGGGCGTTGATCTCCCGCAGGGTACCCATGGCGTCGGCCAGGGCGTTCATGGCGCTGCTGAAATGGCCCGAGGCACCGGCAAAGGAGCCCATGGCGCTGCGGAGATAGCCCAGGATCTGGCGCAATGTCTCCAGGTTCTGCTCCCGCAGGGCGCTGAAATTGGTGTGGACAAGCAGATCCACCAGGTCGCGGATCGTCGTACCATAGCAGTCCAGCACGGTCTTTAGATCGGCCTTCAGCTGCGCCTTGGTATCCGGCGTCACCGCGCCGCTGATGCCGATCTCCTCCATGGCGCGGCCGATGGTGGTCTCCAGGGTCAGCACCGCCTCGCGCAGCGCGGCGATGTCGTCCCGCACCGGCTGGGTATCCGGCTTGGCCACGCCTCCCTCCATCAGGGCAAAGGCGTTTTCCAGGGCGGTCAGGCCGCTCTCCAGATCGTCGCAGCCCTGGGCGAGCTCACGGCAGGCGTCCTGCAGCTGGGCCAGCAGCTGGTCGTTGTATTCCTCCATGCCGTCCAGCGTGTCCAGAAGCTGCCGCAGGGCGGCGATGGCCTGGGTGGTGCTGTCAGAGGCCGCCGCCAGATCCTCCATGATGGGGGCCGCCTTGGCCAGGTACCGCTCCACCAGCAGCAGGATATTGTTGGCGGTGTCCACGTTGCTGTCCACGAAATCCCCCAGCTGGCCGGTCATATTGTGGGCGCTGTCACGGGCAGCGTCGGCATAGCCGGAGATGCGGGTGATGCGGCCGGACACGGTGTCGGAGGCGGACTGGGCGTCGTCCAGTGTGGCGTCGATGAGATTGTGCAGGCCGTTCAGCTCGTTCTGCAGCTCCTCCAGGCCGTTGGAGGAGAACTGCAGGGTGATGTCCGGGGCCATCTGGCCCACGATGCCGCCCACGTCCTTGCGGCCCTGCACCTTGCCCCGGTTGACGCAGCTTGCCATGTAGCCGTTCTGGCGGCCCGCGATGCCGCCCACGTTGTAGCCCACATGGGGATAGCCCACCGCGCCCAGATTGGTGCAGCTCTGCAGGATGCCGTTGGAATAGCCCGCCACGCCGCCGGTGTCGGTGGTGACGGCGTTCTCCTTCACGTCCTCCCGCTTCAGCAGGGTATAGATGGTGCTCTCCACGTCCTCCAGGCCGGAGGACAGATCCTCCTCGCTGACGGCAGTATTTACCGCCGCCTTGTTGGTGCAGTTCAGCACCGTTCCGGCGTTCTGTCCGGCGATGCCGCCGGTGAAGCGGGTGCCCCGCACCACGCCGGAGGTCTGGCACAGGGAGATGGTACCGCCGGTCTCGTTTTTTCCGGCGATGCCGCCCACATAGTCGCCGCCTATGACGATGCCGGAGAAGGCGCAGTTGTCAATGGTACCGGCGTTGGTACCGGCGATGCCGCCCACCTGCGTCTGGGTGCCGGAGGGGGTGACGTCGCCCCGGACGGTCAGGTTCTTCACCACCGCACCGGTCTCGATACGGCTGAAAAGACCGTAGCCGGAGGCGCTGTCCGTCAGGGAGAGGCTGTAAATATGGCAGCCCTGGCCGTCGAAGGTGCCGTAGAACACCGGGACGGAGATGGCCTGACCGCCCGCGTCGATGTCGGCGGTCAGCAGCACCGTCAGGCCCTTGGAATAGGTGTCCGAGGCGCAGTGATCCGCAAATTCCAGCAGTTCCTGCTGGGTGCCGATGTAAATGGTCTTGCTGTCGTTGTCGGCAAAGGCCAGCGGGCACAGGGACGCCAGCAGCAGCGCCGCCAGCAGGACGGACACGACGCGCTGGATGATGTTACGCTTCTTCATTGGTATCCGCCTCCTTTCCCGTTTCCGCTTTCGTTGGCTCTGTCGGTGGTGTGTGCTCCGGCAGCGCTTGCTCGCTGACGCTGCCGGAGAGCAGGTTCAGATTGATGTCGCCGTCCACGCTGGCCCGCATGATGCCGCTGACGGTGCCGTTGATCTCGCCGGTAACCACGCCGTCCACAAACATGCGGCCGCTGGTCTCCCGCTTGCGGATCACCTTGGGCACGGCGAAGGAGGTCTTATCCACGACGCCGCTGCCGACCAGCAGGATCTGGGGCAGCACGAACAGCACCAGGAACATGGAGATGATGGTGCCCCGGCCCAGGCTCTGGCCGATACCGGCGATGGCCGCCTCGGAGGTCATCTGGCCGATGAGGGTACCCGCCACCGTCAGGATGGTGCCGGAGGTCAGCACCGTGGGGAAGGCAAAGTTCAGCGTCTCGATAATGGCCTGCTGGTGATCCATCTTATCCTTCAGCTCCTCATACCGGCTGGCGATAACGATGGCGTAGTCGATGTTGGCGCCCATCTGGATGGAGCTGACCACCAGATAGCTCATGAAGAACAGCGGCGTGCCGGTCAGGGACGGGATGGAGAAGTTGATCCAGATACTGCCCTGGATCACCATGATCAGCAGCAGCGGCATGCCCACCGACTTGAAGGTGAACAGCAGCACCACCAGCACGATCAGGATGGACACGATACTGACTACCGCGTTATCCCGGGAGAAGGACTTCTGGAAGTCGTATTCGTTGGTGGAATCGCCCGCCACATACACATTGCCGTCGGGATAGTAGCTGCGGGCAATGTCCCGGATGGTATCGGTGAAGGCGTAGGTGGCGTCGCCGCCCACCGGCAGCGTCAGATACAGCAGCATACGGCTGTAATCCTCGCCCTCCAGTTGGGCCTTGGCGCTCTCGATCTGGCCCTTGGCATCGTTGAGGGTCTGGGTCTGCTCCTCGTCCATGGTGACGATGCCGGCGTCCACCTGGTCGCAGACGTACAGGAAGATATCCATCAGCGGCACCTTATAGGAGGCGATGTTGCCCGCCAGCTTGCCGTAATCCCCCTGCTGGGTGGCGTAGGCGGCATAGAGGAGCTGGGCCATCTCATAATCCACGTCCGCCAACTCGGCGAACTGCCGGGGCGTCAGCTTGTCGGCCAGCATATAGCCGTCCATGGCCTCGACATTGGCAAGGCCCATGGTGTAGTCGATCTCGTCATAGCCCTCCAGCTCACGCAGCATCTGCGCCTCCTTCTCATAGTCGCCGGAGGGCACCACCAGCGCCACCATGTTCTTGCTGGTGAAGGTATCCTTGATCTTGTTCTCGGCGATCTGGGTCTCGTTGAGCTTGGGGGTCGTCAGGTCGCTGTAGCCGTAGGCATAGGGGCACTTATTGGACAGAAACAGGCCGAACACCACGAACACCGCGAAGATCACGGGGACGATGCGGCGGGTCCTGAAGTCGTATCTGCCGATGAAGTCCACTCGGGGCACGAAATTCTTGTGCTTCGTCTTTTCGATCAGCGGCCCGAACAGTACCAGCAGGCCCGGCATCACCACGAACACCGACAGCAGGGCGTACAGGATGGCCTTGATGAGGCAGATGCCCATGTCGGGGCCGATCTTGAACTGCATGAACAGCATGGCCGCCAGGCCGCCCACGGTGGTCAGTGAGCTGGCGCTGATCTCCGGGATGGCGCGGCTGAGGGCGGCGATGGCCGCCTCGCGGACGGGCATGGTCTCCCGCTGCTCCTTGAAGTGGTTGCACAGGATCACCGCGTAGTCCAGGCTCAGGGCAAGCTGCAGAATACTGGTGACGGAGTTGGACACAAAGGAGATCTTGCCCAGCAGGAAGTTGCTGCCCTGGTTCAATATCATGGCGATAACGAAGGTCAGCAGCAGCACCGGCACCTCGCCGTAGGTCTGGGAGGTGAACAGCAGCACCGCCACCACGATGACCGCCACATACACCATGATGACGCTGACCTCGCTGGCGATGGTATCCTGCAGGGTGTTGCCCAGGTCGGTGGAGATGTACAGGTCATAGCTGGACAGGGTGTCCTTCACCGCGTCCAGGGCCGTCAGGCAGGCGTCGTCCGTCTCGTCATAGTCGAAGGTAACGGTGTAAAGGGCGGCGGAATTGCTGTAATGGTCGGTGGTCTCGTCAAAATCCACGCTCTGGACGCCCTTCACGTCGGCGATGGTGTCCCGCAGCGCTTCCGCCGCGTCATAGGTGATGCTGTCCACCATGACCTCCGCCGTGCCGTAGGTGGTGAATTCCGCCTCCATCACGTTCAGAGCCTGCTTCGTCTCGGCGTCATCCGGCAGGAAAGCCGTCAGATCGTTCTCCACCTCCACCCAGTTGCGGGAAAAGGCGGAGAAGATCAGGGCGATGACGGTCAGCAGGAAAAACAGGTTCCGCTTATCCACGATAAACGTCGCCAGGCTCTCCATAAAGGTCTGTTTATGCTTGGTCTGCTGTGCCATGTGCTTGATGCTCCTTTTCTTCCTCGATTTTCTGTCCCTGCAGCGGCATGCGGACGACGCCGATGTGAATGACGCCCCGCAGCACCGCGCCCTCGTCGTGGAGCCGTGTCTCGCACGCGAAGGCGTTCAGCGCCGTCTGCAGTGTGTGCCGCAGCGTCAGGGTCTCCCCCTCCCGGCTGCCGGTCACGGGGTTGTTCACCCCCAGCAGCGACAGTGCGCCGGTCACAGCGCCGCCGCGCTCGTATAGGATCAATGTGCCGCTGCGCTCTCCCAGCGGGCTTTCTACGATCACCTGATATCGGGCCATAGGGCACCTCCCGTTTCAAATCAACGGTGAAAGGATACCGGAATCGGCCTGAAAATGCAAAGGTCAAACGGCTCGTCCGTGTCACAATTCTGACAGGGACAAGACGTTTGACCCGGAGCCGATTCTATGGTATAATTCCACTACTGTCAGTTAAGGAGGTATCTGCCGTGGAGAAGCGCACCTATGCCGCGTCCGACCAGACCAAGCACGCCCTGGCGGCGGCACTGAAGGAGCTGATGGCCCAGAAGCCCATCGACAAGATCACCATTCACGACATCACCGAGCGCTGCGGCATCCGGCGGCAGAATTTTTACTACCACTTCGAGGATGTGTACGATCTCATGCGCTGGATGTTCCAGGAGGAGGCCGTGTCCCTGCTGCGCCAGCATGAGGGGACGCTGCTGTGGCAAGAGGGCCTTCTGCAGCTCTTTCGGTACATTGAGGAGAACAAGGCGGTGTGCCTGTGCGCCCTGCGGTCGGTGGGCCGGGATCATCTCAAGCGGTTTTTTGAGACGGACATCCACGCCATCATCCACCGCACGGTGGAGCAATTCGGCCACGAGGTGGGCGCCATCAGCGCCGGCGTCACGGAATCCGACGTGGAGCTGGTGACACACTTCTATGTGGTGGCCCTGACGGGCATGCTGGAGAGCTGGCTGCTGGGCGAGATCGACCGCACGCCGGAGGAGCTGATCCGTTCCGCCGACTGCATCCTGCAGGATCATGTGCAGGGTGCCAAGCTGCGGTACGGGGTGATGAAAGCCGGAGAATAGGGATCAGGGGCGAAGAAACCTCAGCGGTGCAAGACATTCCGTCTGATCACCAGAATTATACATAAAAAGAAACACCATCCGAATGGATGGTGTTTCTTTTTATGTTGGCGCTGCCTATTTTCTCTGCCTGCCTTCAGATAAGTATCGAAGGACGAAAGCGAGCTTAACTGACCTGTCACGGGATGGGAGTGATCCGAGCGCTGCCTGTGGCAGATAAAGCGAGGTGAGCGAGTGGCCGCGGTCAAAATTTCAAGCGGCCGCCGTAAGGCAGCGCAGAAATTTTGGGCACCGCAACAGAGCCGTTTACAATTTGCGGTAAATGTAAGAAAACACCACTCTTTTGAGTGGTGTTTCTTTTTATGTTGGCGCTACCTATCTTCCCGGGCGCGTCGGCCTGCCAAGTATTGTAGGCTAGACGTGAGCTTAACTGACCTGTCACGGGATGGTGCCGGAGGCATCCCGAACTATGTTGAGAAAAAGTAAAACCCCCGTGACTTTCGTCACAGGGGTTTTGTGTTGGCGCTACCTATCTTCCCGGGCCGTCTCCAGCCAAGTATTGTGGGCAGAAGCGAG
>CAKTNW010000026.1 GCA_934589145.1 uncultured Oscillospiraceae bacterium
CGGCTTTGAGATGGAAAAAGACGTGGCTGGCTGCCGCGCCTTTAACCGTAACTTTATTGTAGGAGGACGAATATGAAAACGAAAAAAGCTAAAACCGTGGAAGGAAGCGTGTGCGCCGGTGCGCTGCTGCTTCTGTGCTGCGTTGTACCGGCCTACGCCACCGGCGGCGATCCGCTGAGCATCGTCAACAACCTGTCTGACTTCATCTTTTCGGTTATTAAGGCCATCGGCATCATTATTCTCGGCTGGGGCATCGTGCAGGTGGGCATGAGCATCCAGAGCCACGACGCCAGCCAGCGGACGCAGGGCCTGCTGTGTCTGTTCGGCGGCCTGCTTATCACTTTTGCCAAGGAGATTCTGACGCTGATCGGCGCGGTGTGATGATTCTTGCGAATTCAAAACATACTCTTGCATAAGCGACTAAAAATGATATAATAATATCAGAACTGTGATAGGAGGTATTGCGATGAATTTGAAACCGTCTACCGCCCTTAGAAACGAGTACCAGCAAATTGCTACACTGGCAAAGGCATCCGGCGAGCCGATCATCATTACCAACAAGGGAGAAGCCGATTTGGTCGTCCTGAGTGTGGAGGCCTATGAAGAACGGGAAAAAATGCTGGAGCATCGCGCAAGCGTGCTGGAGGCGGAATTTTCCCGACTGTCCGGCGCACCCACGTTGAGCGTGGATGAGGTGC
Organism: uncultured Oscillospiraceae bacterium; assembly: GCA_934589145.1. Classification (GTDB taxonomy): domain Bacteria; phylum Bacillota; class Clostridia; order Oscillospirales; family Oscillospiraceae; genus Vescimonas. The sequence continues at coordinate 699 of CAKTNW010000026.1, forward strand.
GCAGCCGTCTGGCGGAGAAGTACGCCAATGGCTGAATACAAGGTCGAGATACTGCTTGCCGCATGGCAGGATATTGACAAGATCGCAGATTTTCACAAGAAGATGGTTGGCGCGGCATCGGCGCAGCGTATCACGGATAAGATCCTGGACACGCTGGAACGGCTGGGCGGCTTCCCTTATATGGGGGCACAGCATCCCGATCCGGAGCTGGCGCGGAGGGACTTTCGGAAGGTGATCTGCGGCAACTACGTTTGCGTCTACAAGCTGATCGGAAGCAGCGTATTTGTTTATCGCGTTGTCAACGGTAAAACGGATTATCCCAAGCTGCTGAAATAAAATTACAGGAGATGAGCGCTGCTTTACACAAAAGCAGCGCTCATTTTTCGTTCTGAGAGGTGATTTCTATTTGGACAACAACTGGATCATTGACAATCTGAACTATGCCTTTGGCGTGTGGAACGACAAGCTGACGGAGATGTGGTCGCTGCTGACCCAATCGCCGCAGGCATTTAAGGGCGGCACCATCTGGCAGACGATCCAGACCGTCAACGGAGCCATGCAGGGCATTGGATATGGTCTGCTGGTGCTGTTTCTGGCTATCGGCATCTTCCGCAGCAGCGCCAGCTTTCGGGACTTCCAGCGGCCCGAACACGTCTTGCGGCACTTTATCTACTTTGTCATGGCGAAGCTGGCTGTTACCTACGGCATCGACCTGATGGTGGACATTTTCGCGGTCTGCGCCGGTATCATCTCCGCCGCTGCCGGCAGTGTGGGCGGTATCGACGGTGCAGCCGTGTCGCTGCCTGCGGAGATGGCGACTGCCATCGAGGACGTGGGCTTCCTCGCCAGCATTCCGCTGTGGCTGGTAACGCTGCTGGGCTGTCTGGTCATTACGGTACTGGCGTTTCTGATGATCCTCACCGTGTATGGTCGATTCTTTAAGCTGTACCTGTACGCCGCGCTGTCGCCGGTGGCGCTGGCGTCCTTTGCGGGAGAGGGCACGTCCCAGATGGGACGTGCCTTTCTCAAAAGCTATATGGGCGTGTGCCTGGAGGGCGCAGTGATCGTGCTGGCCTGTATCGTATTCTCGGCTTTTGCCGTCAGCGATACGGTGGTGCTGGGCGGCAGCTCGGTAGTCACGCAGGTGTGGGGCTATCTGGGCGAGGTCATCTTCAATATGCTGGTGCTGGTGGGCTTGGTGAAGGGTGCCGACCGTGTGGTGCGGGAGATGTTTGGGATGTAAGGAGGAAACACATGGAGATCAAAATCAACAAAGAGATACGAAGCTACAAGGAAACCGTCTACTTCGGCCTGACAGCGCGACAGCTTATTTGTTCGCTGCTGGCGGTGGGTACGGCGGTGGGGCTGTACTTCGCCCTGCGGGGCGTATTAGACCGCGAGACGCTGGGTTGGCTGTGCATCGTGGGTGCTGCACCTATGGCGGCGGCAGGCTTCTTTCACTACAACGGCCTGACGCTGGAGCAATTCCTGTGGGCGTGGTGTAAGACCAACTTTCTGCTGGCCGGCCGGCGGCTGTGGCACAGCGAGAATTACCTATATGACATTTGGGAGAAGGAGGACAAGAAGTGAGAAAACTATTCAAGGGCCGCAGCACGGAACGGGACGCCTTTCGCATCCCCCGCAGCGTACAGCAGTCCATTCCCATCAAGCGCATCTATAAGGACGGCGTTTTTCAGGTAAGCGGCAGGTTTTCCAAGACCTGGCGCTTTTTTGACGTCAATTACGCCGTGGCCTCGCCGGAAAAGCAAATGGAGCTGTTCCTGGGCTACTGCGGTGTTCTCAACAGCCTGCCCATCGACGCGGGCATCAAGCTGACGCTGGTGAATCGCCAGCTCAACCGGCAGGAGTTCAGCCAAAACCTCCTAATGGCTTACCGGCAGGATGGCCGCGACTATATGCGCCGCGAGTACAACGGCATTCTGCTGGACAAGGCCAGCGGCAGCAACAACCTGGTGCAGGAGAAGTACATCACCGTGTCCGTGGCCAAGCGCAGCATCGAGGAGGCTCGCACCTTCTTCGCCCGCGTGGGAACTGACCTGACCGCTGGCTTGAGCCGCATGGATTCCGGTATACGGGAAATCACCCTAAACGAGCGCCTGCGACTGTTCCATGACTTCTTCCGTGTGGGACAGGAATCGGCCTTCGCCTTCGACCTGCAAACCGCTCAGCGGCGCGGCCACGACTTCCGCGATGCCATCGCGCCGGAGGCGCTGCAATTCTTCCACGACCACTATGCCGTGGGCGAGCGTGTAGGCCGCACCCTGTTCCTGCGGGAGTATGCCAGCTTCATCAAGGACACCATGATCACCGAGCTGATGGACTACCCCCGGAACATGATGCTGTCCATCGACATCGTGCCGGTGGCTACTGATGAGGCTGTATCGGAGATGCACCGGCGCATCATGGCGGTGGAGAGCGACATTACCCGCTGGCAGCAGCGGCAGAACCACCACAACAATTTCTCCGCCAATATCCCCTACGACCTGGAGCAGATGCGGAAGGAAACACGGGAGTTTCTGGACGACCTCACCGCCCGTGACCAGCGGATGATGTATGCGCTGGTGACGCTGACCCACCTTGCCGACAGCGAGGAGCAGTTGGAGCAGGACACGGAGGCGCTGTCCGCCATTGGCCGTTCCCACGGCTGCCAGTTCGCCACTATGAAGCACCAGCAGGAGGACGCGCTGAACACGGTGCTGCCCTACGGCCTGCGGCGTATCGACGCCATGCGAACGCTGACCACGGAGAGCACCGCCGTGCTGCTGCCCTTTAAGACGCAGGAGATCATGGACACCGGCGGCCTGTACTACGGCGTCAACGCTGTGTCCCGCAACCTCATCATCTGTAACCGCGACGCGATGCTCAACGGTCACGGCCTTTATATGGGCGTATCCGGCAGCGGCAAGTCCATGATGGCCAAGCAGGAGATCGGCTTCGTGGGCTTGAACACCGACCACGACATTATCGTGGTAGACCCTGAGCGGGAGTATGGCCCGCTGATCCGCGCCTTGGGCGGCGAGGTCATCACCATCTCCGCCTCCAACGGCAGCTATGTCAACGCGCTGGACATTTCCAAGGAGTACGGCGACGGGCGCAATCCGCTGGTGCTGAAAAGCGAGTTTATCATGTCCCTGTGCGAACAGCTCATGGGCGCGGGCGAGATCGGCGCAAAGGAGAAGTCCATCATCGACCGCTGCACCGCCAACATCTACCGCAAGTACATCCGCAAATACGAGGGCGAACCGCCCACGCTGAAAGACCTCTACGACGACCTCATGCGTCAGAAGGAGCCGATTGCCCATGAAATTGCGCTGGCGTTGGAGCTGTTCACCACCGGCAGTCTCAACGTGTTTGCCCATCAGACCAATATCGACACCCGCAACCGTATCATCTGCTACGACATTCAGGACTTGGGTGAAAACCTCAAGCCCATCGGCCTGCTGGTGATGCTGGACAGCATCCTCAACCGCGTCATTCGCAACCGGCAGCAGGGGCGGTACACCCACGTCTACATTGACGAGATCTATCTGTTCTTCGCCAGCCCCGGTGTGGGCGGTAAGAGCGCCATCAACAACTATTCCAGCGAATTTCTTTACAAATGCTGGAAGCGGTTCCGTAAATACTACGCCACCCTCACCGGCATTACGCAGAATGTGGAGGAGTGTCTGCTGTCCGACACGGCGCGGCTGATGTTCGCCAACAGCGAATTTTTGGTACTGCTGAACCAAGCGCCTACCGACCGTGCTGAGCTGGCCAAGCTGCTGGATGCCAGCGACGCGCAGATGGATTACGTCAGTGACGCACCGGCAGGCCACGGGCTTATCAAGGTCGGCTCCTGCCTGGTGCCCTTCATCAATGAGCTGCCCCGCGATACGGAGCTGTACCGCCTGATGACCACCAAACCGGGGGAACAAAATGCGTGACGTCAAGACTCGCGCCGCCATGGAACAGCCGAAAACGCGGCAGCAGAACACCATGCCACGGACGGCGGTGCGTATCCTACAGCGGCACTACGCCCAGCAGAAGCAGGAACGGCAGACCCAGCACCAGCCGGTGGAATACGCCACGGAGCAGGTGCGGCGGGGAACGGCGGATGCCGCCCATCTGACTTTCCACGCTACGCAGCAGCTCCAGCGGAAATATGCCCTGCACAAATATCGTACCCAGAAGGTGCGGCAGCGGCAGGAGACAACGGCGGCGCAGGTGCGCCAGAGGGATATGTGGCGGTCAACGGAGCGGACCGCCGCGGCGCAGCACACTGCCACGGTGCCGCGCCAACCGGCGCAAAAACCGCCTGCACCTGCCATGACCACCGCACAGCAGCGGGCGAAGCAGCAAACCCAACGCGCCGCCCAGCGGCAGATGCTCCGGCAGACGAAAGCCGCCGTCCGCAAGGCGGGACAGCGGCTGGAGCAGATGGCGCAGGCGGCGGGCAAGGCCGTCTGCGCCGGTATCAAGGCGATAGCCGCAGCGGGCGGCGGTGTGGTGCTGTTCCTGCTGCTGGCGTTGCCGGTAATCGCGGTGGCGGCAGCGCTCTCCCCGGCAGGTGTTGTGGCGGACAGCCACACCATGGAGCCCACCGGCGAAGCCATGGAGGTGTGGGAGCGCCTGCCGGACGACCTCTCCATGGAACGGCGCATGGTCGTCACTTACGCGCTGGCACTGGTGGACAAGGTGGACTACTTTTGGGGCGGCAAATCGCTGGTGCTGGGCTGGGATGACCGATGGGGCAAGCTGACAGAGGTCACAGCCGAGGGCAGCGATACCACCGGCACGGAGCAGCCCTACGGCCTTGACTGTTCCGGCTTCGTGGATTGGGCGTTCTACAACGCCAGCGGCGGCGAGTATGTGATCGGACAGGGCGGCGGAGCCATGGAGCAGCACGCCAACTGCGTGGACATTGAGTGGGACGCGGTGCAGCCAGGGGACTTGCTGTTCTATCCGGAGGATGAACACGTCGGCATCGCCGCAGGCCGCGACTGGCTGGGCCGCCTGCTGGTGGTGCATTGTGCCTCCGGCACAGGCGGCGTGGCGATCTCCCACCGAACCGGCTTTGAGACAGCCGCAAGACCGGTGTGGTATGGGGATGAATAGAGGGCAGAGGAAATTCCTCTGCCCTCGCTATTTTAATGTCTGCCAATTTGGCGGGAGTCTGCTTATCCCGCCGATGCGCCTGTAGTCATTTGATGCGTGTATGCTGCGTTTTCTTCCAAAACCCTATCCAAAAGTAGGGGGTGGAGCTGGGCTGCGTCTGCTATTATAAGAGGCAAAAGTGGGTCGGTTTGTGGTTTTGCGAAGGAGATCATGCCATGAAGAAATATATGTGGGCGGCGATGATAGAAATAGGAAGCAGGTAAAGAACGGCGCTGCGAAGAAAGGAGGAAAGGAGGAAACGAGGATGCGCCAGATGATCAGAGACGCAATGGAAGATCGATCCTCGCCGGAGGCGTTCCGCTTTTCCCTGAACTGTGCTGTGTGCGGCGTGACATGGATCAGCCGGACGTCGCGGTTTTCCAAAGCGGGCGTGACGCCGGAGAGCGAGGGAAAGCGAATCATCTTCCAAAAGCTGTACGAACGGGAGTGGCAGGCAGCACGGGAACGTGCTGTCACAGACGCCATGGAGACCTTCAGCCTGTGCCCCATCTGCGGGCGGCTGGTGTGTGATTGCTGCTTCGTCGTAGGCGAGGACATCGATCTGTGTACGGACTGCGCACGAGCGCTGCGGGAAAATGGCAGAACGGTGGCCGCGTTGGCGACAGATTTGAACAGAACGTAATGAAACCGAGGAGGACGTGAAATGGAGATCATCGGCACATGGAAGATCAAGGAGTTCCATCTCCCCACGCCGGATGGCGTACTGACCTATACACCGGATACGCTTCCGGAGGGGGAACAGTTCGAGGATTTCGCCCAGATGACACGGACGTTTCTGGAGTTTACGCCGGAGGGTACGCTGGATACGTTGATGCCGATTCCGGAGGAGATGTATGACGAGGTGGTGGCGCAGGGCGTGACGGTGCGGAACGGCCGCGGCGTGATCAAAAGCACCACATGGAAAGAGAAAGACGGCAAATTCTACTATGATGCAAGCTTTGAGGGCGAGATATTGGGCGAAGCGGTAGATCCCTTCGTTGAAATACCGGTAAAGCCGGATGGCTGCCTGCTCTACGGTATGGGCACGATTTTGCTGGAACGAGCTTGACAAGTCCCGTATATGGATACTGACAGCACAAAACGAACACATGATCACACGGCAGAATATGTAACGGAAAGGATAGATGGATAATGGGATTATTTGACAAAAAATACTGCGACATCTGCGGAGAGAAGATCGGCCTTCTGGGCAACCGGAAGCTGGCGGACGGCAATCTGTGCAAGGATTGCGCGGCAAAGCTGTCCCGCTGGTTCACAGAGCGGAAGCAGTCCACGGTGGAAGAGATCCGGGAGCAGCTTCAGATGCGGGAGGAAAACCGCCAGAAGCTGGCGAGCTTCCGGCCTACCCGTACCATCGGCGTGGACACCAAGGTCTATGTTGACGAGACGAACGGCCGCTTCATCGTCACGGACGCGCAGGACATCGTAAAGGCCAATCCAGACATCATCGAGATGCGTCAGGTAGCGGACTGCACCATGGACATCCGCCATACCCGCACGGAGCTGAAGCGGAAAAACGCCGAGGGCGAGATGGTCAGCTATGATCCGCCTCAGTACGAGTACGACTACACGTTCTGGATCGAGATTACCGTCATCGGACACCCCTACATCGGCAGCATGGAGTTCCGGCTGAACGACCGGGACATCACCATCCGCAGCGAGGCGCGCCGGGGTCTGCTGGGTATGCCCACCGATGACATCCACCCGGAGTTCAACGTGGAGTACCGGGAGTATATGGAGATGGCCACCATGGTGGTGGCGGTGATGAAGGTGGGCAAGGATCCCCAGGCGGCGCAGGCCGAAATGGCCGCGTCTGCACCGACGCTTGCACCTGCTTTTGCGTCCGCATCCGCACCCGCTCCCGCCACCGCCAACAGCGGTGCGTGGCATTGCAGAGGCTGCGGCGCGGAGAATACCGGCAAGTTTTGCCAGAGCTGCGGCTCGCCCCGACCCGCGGCAGTCCTGCGGTGCAGCCGGTGCGGCTGGCAGCCCCGCGACGGCGAGACGGCCAAGTTCTGCCCGGAGTGCGGCGGCCCCATGACGGCACAGTAACGGAAAACGGAGAAACGGGAGGAATATGATGAAAAAGATCAAGCAACTGACGGCCCTGCTGCTGGCACTGGCGATGGCGCTGACGCTGGTCGCCTGCGGCGGCAGCGGCGACAAGGGCGGCGACCCCCTGCTGGGCAAGTACATCGGCCACGAGGTGGACGTCTTTGGCGACGGCGGCACGCCCATGAGCGAGCTGTATGAGGGCGAGTGCTACATCGAGCTGAAGGATGGCGGCAAGGGCGAGATCTGTCTGGACGGCGACAGGAACCCCATCACCTGGGCCGTTGACGCAGACAACGCCTTCACCCTGACCCTCAGCGGTCAGGACAGCAAGGGCACGCTGGCTGACGGCGTCATCACCCTGAACGATCTGTTCGGCGTAGAGATGAAGCTGACCTTCGTCAAGGAGGACGGCAGCGGCGTCCAGCCTGTGGGCGCCACCGGCAGCCTGAACGACTACGCGGACATCTTCGGCGGCGACTGGCACGGCATGTACGGCTTTACCGCCGATGCCACCGGTATTTATGAGGGCTTTGCTGATGAGCCTGCCCATGAGATGCTGGCGCGGCTGGTGTTCGACGGCCTGGGTGGCTGCGCCGTGTGGATGGCGGTTCCCATGCAGGGCGATAACGAGTACAACTTCCAGAACATGACCGTCAGCCCGGATCCCGATGACTCCGACGCCCTGCTGCTGAACGGCGAGTTCCTCGGCGAGCCCATCGTCAACAGCTATCTGGTGATGACAGACGGGGCGTTGGGCATCAACGTGGAGATCGACGACGGTGAGGGCAACTATGTGAACCTGATCGCCAATCTGCGCCATCTGGACGATGAAAACTGGCCCGATCCGGATACCAACGCGCTTTCCATGCCGGCAGCGGCGGTGGAACACTACCGCGGCATGTCCTTCCTGGCCATCGCTGATACGTATGGCATCGACATGGGCGCTATCCCCTACAGCCCCGACGATCATGACACCGGCACGGCGGGACAGGAGACGGGCGGCACCGCCGGCGTTCCCGACGGCTATCCCTTCGAAAAGAGCAGCACCAACGGGCAGGGCGAGTACGGCATGTCCAATGCCGACGCCACCGGTCTTGTGACGCTGGACACTCTCAAGTATATGTATACCTCCTTCAACGCCCTGAAGCCCGGCGAGTGGGGGCTGCTGACCTACGCCGACGTCAAGGAGATCATGGGCGGCGTGGACGGCCTGCCCCGCACCTGCGAGGAGGAGAAGTGGTGGAACGATAAGCAGCACACCTATACATGGTTCACCGAGGACGGTGACTTCTACACCATCCGCTTCGATGTGAAGGACGGCAACGAATTCCAGTCCACCACCAGCTATTCCGGCAAGGTGGATGACTGAGCTGCACCCCCATAAAACCATTGGCTGAAAGGAGAACACCATGCAAGTGACACTGAATGCCCTGCCCGCCACGCTGGCGGAATTCCAGGCGATGCCCCAGACACAGCTCCGAACGCCGGAGGATGTGTGCGCGGCGTTCCTGTGTGCCCTGCACCTATATCTGAAAAACCAGAATGACGGCGTGGCGGCCATGAATGTGCTGCGCGGCCCCCGGCCCATGACCCCCTACGACAGCCAGTTCCTGCGGGACCGCCTGCGGGGCAAGGAGTACCTGCCGCTGGCGTATTTTGCCGGGGCCACACCCCAGAACAGCTATACGCCCACGACCCCCTATGTGCTGAACGTGCAGACCGACCCCCGGCCCCAGGACATCGAGCCGGGCTACATCCGGGTGTTTATCAGCACTCCCGGCGCGGACTCGCCCCGGCCCATCAAGCTGCGGCAGAAGCCCTCCACCGGTCAGTGGTTCCTGTGGGAGTATTCCAGCCCCCTCAGCGGCATCCGTATTCCGGCAGCCCAGGATCCCTGGGCGTGAGCATACAGCTTATTACAATAATACATAAAAAGGAGAAAAACTATGGGACTGATCAAAGCGGCACTGGGCAGTGTCGGCGGCGTGATGGCCGACCAGTGGAAGGAATACTTCTACTGCGAGTCCATTCCTGAAAACGTACTGGCGGTGAAGGGCCAGAAGAAGACCTCCAAGCGCTCCAGTAATACCAAGGGTGACGAGAACATCATCACCAACGGCAGCGTCATCGCCGTGGCGGACGGCCAGTGTATGCTCATCGTGGACCAGGGCAAGATCGTGGATATGTGCGCCGAGTCCGGCGAGTACACCTACGATATGTCCTCCGAGCCGTCCCTGTTTGTGGGCGATCTGGGCGAGGGCATCCGGAACGTGTTCAACAACATGTCCAACCGGTTCACCTTCGGCGGCGAGGCTCCCAAGGACCAGCGGATCTACTACTTTAACACCAAGGAGCTGATGGGCAACAAGTACGGCACCGCCAATCCCGTCCCCTTCCGGGTGGTGGACCAGCGGGCCGGCATCGACATGGATGTGGGCATCCGCTGCTTCGGCGAGTACAGCTACCGCATCAGCAATCCCATGCTGTTCTACACCAATGTCTGCGGCAACGTCAGCGAGGCGTATACCCGCGATAAGATGGACAGCCAGCTGAAGTCCGAGCTGCTGACGGCACTGCAGCCCGCCTTTGCCAAGATCGGAGAGAGCGGTATCCGCTATTCCCAGCTGCCCGGTCACACCATGGAGCTGGCGGACGCGCTGAACGAGGTGCTGTCCAAGAAGTGGCGTGACCTGCGTGGCATCGAGATCGTCTCCTTCGGCGTGGCCAGCGTGACGGCCAACGAGGCGGACGAACAGGCCATGAAGGAGATGCAGCGCAACGCGGCCTTCATGGATCCCACCCGCGCGGCGGCGCACCTGGTGGGCAGTCAGGGCGACGCCATGAAGATGGCGGCCCAGAACACCGGCGGCGCGGCCATGGCCTTCATGGGCATGAACATGGCCGGTCAGGCCGGCGGCATGAACGCCCAGAACCTGTACGCCATGGGTCAGCAGCAGATGCAGCAGCAACAGCAGATGCAGCAGCAGGCCGCTCCCGCGGCAGGCGGCTGGACCTGCGCCTGCGGTCACGGCGGCAACACTGGCAAGTTCTGCGCCGAGTGCGGCCAGCCCAAGCCCGCCCCCGCCGGGGAGTGGAAGTGCAGCTGCGGCGCGGTGAATACCGGCAAATTCTGCGCTGAGTGCGGCTCTCCCAGACCGGCAGGCGAGTGGACCTGCGCCTGCGGCCAGACCGGCAATACCGGCAAATTCTGCGCCAACTGCGGCAGCCCCCGTCCTTGAGCCGTGAAGCGGCTCATGATTGTCGTGGTCATCGGAGCGGCGGTGGTGGTCGGCGGCATACTGGCTTACCGGCACTTTGTGACCCATCAGATCACCGACAAGGGCGGCATGGAAAATCCGTTCTTGGCGCAATTTCCGGCGGACGCCGCGCTGCAAGGGCTGGACTGGACACAGAATGCCATGAACGGCGACGACTGCTTCACCTTCTCCCTCCGACAGGAAGACGGACGGTATGGGGCCTCCTGCGATTTTTCGCAGGGAGAGGGTCAGCGGCTCCAACGTGAGGGCGCGCCCCTGACTGCGGAGGACTGGATGGCGGTGGAGCAGTGCCTGAAGGACAGTCCCCATACGCCTGCGCCAGAGGATGACAATGACGGCGTGGTTGTTTCCGACGAAACCGTCAGCCGCTTGTCGGTAACGTGGACGACGCCGGAGGGCGAGACCGGCCACGCGGAATACGCAGGCGGCGGCGAGGACGCGCTGCGGACGCTGCTGCAAACCATTCTCGCCCGGACAACGGCTGACTACGCGCCGCCGGAAGCAGAATGACCCCGGAGAAAGCCGCGTGCAACGCGGGTGAGTGAAAGGAGACTTCTATGGCAAAGGGACAGACATTTTTGAAGGTAACGTCGATCCTGATGGTCATTGGCGGCGCGCTGGGAGCGCTGTCGTGCCTGCTGGGTATCGCGGGGGTGGCACTGCTGGCAGCTGCCGCCGATTCCCACGCTGCCGCACTGCTGCTGTATGTGGCGCTGGTGCTGGCGATCTTTGCGTGTGTGGTGGAGTTCATCGCGGGTCTCAAGGGCCTGAAAACCTGCAAAACCGGCGAGAATGCCGACAAGTGTGTGGTATGGGGCATTGCCGTGACCGCCATCATTGTGGTTTCCACCGTGATCAATCTTTTGAATGGCGGCGAATTTTCCATCACGAATATCCTGCTGAATCTGGTGGTGCCCGTGCTGTACATTTACGGCGCGGCGCAGGTGAAGAAGAATGGCTGGCAGCCGCCCCAGAAGCCCCAACAGTATCAGCCGCCCCAGCAGACAAAACAGCCCTATCAGAACCCCTATTCTCAGCAGCAGTCCCAGTATGCGGCGCCTCAGCAGCCGGAGACCCAAACCGGTTTCTGCCCCAACTGCGGCGCAAAGACCAGCGGCGAGAAATTCTGCCAGAATTGCGGCAGCCGTCTGGGATAAGCTTTCCCTGTACCTGTCAACCAAAATATTGTTGAAAAGAAAGGAAAACGAAACATGAAAAAGATCATTGCATTGATGCTGGCCATGATGATGGTGCTGACGCTGGTGGCCTGCGGCGGTAAGGACAACGGCGGCAACGGCAACAACGGCGGTGCCACCGGCGGACTGGACATGACCTCCGAAGAGCTGCAGCCCATCACCGATGAGCGCGCCAGCAAGGACACGCTGGCGGAGGCGGGAAAATACTATATGGACGGCCTGGCTTCCAACCCCTCCGAGTTCGCCAAGATGACCTACAAGGATATGAAGGATCACATCGGCGTGGACGCCTCCGAGTTCCAGTATTTTGAGAGCTGGCAGCAGTATCGCTACACCTGGTATGTAGAGGGCAGCAGCGGCCCCGCCGTGTTGGCCGTGTTTAACAGCAGCAACGGCACGCTCTCCTCCGTTACCTCCTCTGTTGACTGAGGAAAACGACGGAACATATCATTTCCATAAGTTCTGCGGGAGCGGCTTTATGCCGCTCCCGTGCGAAAGGAGAGAAAGAGACCTATGGCGTCACAAGTGACCAACTATAAGTGTCCAGCCTGTACCGGCCCGCTGCATTTTGTGGGCGCATCGGGCAAGCTGGAGTGCGACTACTGCGGCGCACAGTACGAGGTAGCGGATATTGAGAAGCAGTACGCGGAGAAGGAAGCCGCCGCTGTGGCCGCGTCGGAGAAAGCGGACGCGCAGGCGGAAAAGCGCCGGAAGGAGCTGGAGGAGCTGGAATCCCAGGGCTGGGATACCTCTGGCATGACCAGCGACTGGGGCGTGGAGGGCGAAGGCATGAAGGCTTACAGCTGTCCCTCCTGCGGCGCACAGCTCATCTGCGATGAGACGACTGCCGCCACCTCCTGCCCCTACTGCGGCAATCCCACGGTGGTGCCGGGGCAGTTCAGCGGCGCACTGAAGCCGGATTTTGTCATTCCCTTCAAGCTCAGCAAGGAGGACGCGGTGGCGGCGCTGAAGAACCACTACAAGGGCAAACCCTTCTTGCCCAAGGCGTTCACCAACAGCAACCATATCGAGGAGATCCAGGGCGTGTACGTGCCCTTCTGGATGTTTGACGGCGAGGCCGAGGGCAGCGCCGACTACGAGGGCCTGATCTCCTTTACCTACGACAGCGGCGATTACCGGGTGACGGAGACAAAGCACTACGACGTGCACCGCGCCGGCTTCATCGCCTTTGAAAAGGTGCCGGTGGACGCGTCCAGCAAGATGCCGGACGACCACATGGATTCCATCGAGCCGTATGACTACGCGGATTTGAAGCCCTTCTCCACCGCGTACCTGCCGGGCTTTCTGGCGGATAAGTACGACGTGACGGTGGAGCAGAGCCATGAGCGGGCGGACGGGCGGTGCGCCGCCACACTGGAGGCCGCCCTGCGCCGTACCGCCAACGAGTACGACACCTGTCTGTCCAGAGGGCAGAGCATCCGGCTGCGGCGGGGTAAGGTACACTACGCCCTGCTGCCGGTGTGGATGCTGCACACCAAATGGAGCGGCAAGGACTTCCTGTTCGCCATGAATGGGCAGACCGGCCGTCTGGTGGGCGACCTGCCCATGTCGTGGGGGCGGTTCTGGAGCACCTTCGCGGCCATTGCCGTGCCGGCGGCGGCCATTGCCACCGTCATCGCCTCGCTGTTTTAAGGAGGGAGGGGAACATGAAAAAGAAACTACTGACGCTGCTGCTGGCACTGCTGGCGGTGCTGACGCTGACCGTTCCCGCCTGGGCCGAGCAGCAGGAGGGCGACGTCTTTGTCTATGACACGGAAAGCCTTCTGACGGACGACCAGTGGATCGAGTTGGAGACGCTGGCCAACCAGCTGTCGTGGAAGTATGACTGCGCCCTGTATGTGGTGACGGTCTCCGACTATGAGGAGTACGGCAGCGAGCCCTATGACGCCGCCGTGAACATCTACAACGGACAGGACTTCGGTATCGGCAATCAGCGCAGCGGCGTTATGCTGCTGCTGAGTATGTGGGACAGAGACGCCGCGCTGTATGTGCGGGACGGCGACGCCGGGGAGGCCATCGGCAAGTACGCCCAAGGGTTGCTGGCGGAGGAATATCTGAACTACTTCCGGGAGGACGACTGGTACGGTGGATTCCGCGCCTATCTGACCACCTGCGGCGACTTCTTGGAGCAGGCGGCGCAGGGCCACCCGGTGAAGAAGCCCCTGACGGCCTCGCTGGGCACCGGCATCGTCATCGGCGTGGTGCTGGCGCTGGTGGTGTGCTTCATCCTGAAGGGGAAGATGAAATCCGTGCGGCAGGGTGTGGAGGCGGATGAATACGTCACCGCCGACGGCCTGCACCTGACGGAGCGGTACGACCACTACACCCACACCACGGAGACGCGGACGAAAATATCCAAGGACAGCGGCAGCCAATCCGGCGGCGGAGGCAGCGGCCGCAGTGACAAGTTCTGAGGAGGATATGCCTATGAAACGACTGCTTTGCCTTATGCTGGCGCTGGTGCTGGCCCTGTCACTGACCGCCTGCGGCAGCAGCGACAGCGGCACAGGCGGCGGCAAGAAGCTGCCTGAACTGGATAAGCCGAACCACGCCGGAGACGAGACCGGCGATCCTGCCGCGGTGGAGGCCGATCTGAGCTGGCTGCGGGACGAGCTGCGAGCAGGCGGCTACATCTTCGGCACGGTCAGCTTCGGCGAGATGGAGGCACAGGCGGGACTGACCCCACAGGAGTGGGCCAACACCATGGATCCCGCTACCTGTGCGACGTACAGCTTCATCCCGCAGATTCCCGATGGACAGATCGTGGGGGAAAAGGGCTGTCTGCTGTGCGTGGTGCCCACCGACCCCAACGCTACGCTGTCGGTGAATCGCATCCGCTGGCACGAGGACGGGGACAGCTTTGAGCATGAGGAGGTGCTGTACCGCAGCGAGAGCGGCGACCCCATTTTGCTGTTCGCGCAGGAGGATCCCAACATGCCGGGGTATTCCTCTTTGCAGGTGAACATCGTGGGGGACAACGGCTTTGTGGACTGGTATCCCGCCGTGAACGAGGGCTGGGTCGATCTGGCTGATGACGGCGAGGGCAACCAGCGGGGCTATAACTTCCAAGCCGACGGCCCCGGGGCGGGCAGCGACGACATGGGCTGGCAGGCGCCCACGGAGGAGCAGCTGACCAGCACCATTTGGGCGTGGGACGGCGTGATGGCCGACGGTCGGTACGCCAGAGCCACGCTGAGCTTGGAGATGAACGAGGAGCGCGGCGCCAGCCTGGCGTGGTACTACGGGGACGACGTGGTGTTCCGTGAGATCTACATCGGCACGTGGGCGTATTCCGAGGAGTCCGTAGGCGAGCGGGGCTATCTGCTGCTGCGGATGGAGCTGGTGGGCGGCTCGGAGTACGATCTGGGCAAGCAGGGCAGCTATGACTGCGTGTTCCCGGTGGCGGTGCCCATGGGCTTTGCGGACTATCCCCTTGTGATGATCGACGAGGGCGAGGGCGGCGTGCGCCTGCCCTTCCAGACCGACATGAGCCCCTCCGTGGTGCTGTACCCCGGTGCCATGGGCTGAAAAGCATACGATGACTGTGCGCGCAGGCGCAAATCATAAAAAATCTTTAGGAGGAACGAACATGAAGCATACAAAGAAGCTGTGGGCACTGGTGCTGGCGCTGGTCATGGCGCTGTCGCTGTGTGTGACCGCATGGGCCACGGGAGCGGAGGAGGATCCTGCGAACCCCATGGTACAATTTACCATCGTCAAAAAGGTGGAAAAGGCTCAGAACGCGGCAGAGCCCTCTGCCGAAACCTTTAAGTTTGACTTGGAGGATACGGAAGAGGTGGAGAAAAAAACTCCCGCAACCTACGGCATTGATTTGCAGGATGAGCTGGAGATCGCGACCAATGGCGTCGGTACGTATGAGAAAACCATACATGCCAGGATCAACATGAGAAATGTCTATGACTGGGAAACCATTATTCCTATAGGAACACAAACAGTCAGCTCTTATTACAAGACATTCCTTATCACCGAGAAGAACGACGGTAAGGAAGGCTGGAGATACAGCACCGCTAAATATGAGGTGGTCTTCAAGTATGACTGCGATGCGCAGACCATGACGTGTACTGTAAAGGAACCCGGCAATGATGTGACCTTCGGAACTGCTGATTTCACCAACACCTACACCTACACCGAGCAGACTGTGACAAACAAGACCGTTGAGATCCCCTTTACCAAGGTGGTAAAGCTGGGCGGCAATGCAAACGCCGGCAGTCAGAGCTTTGAGCTGGAGATCTTCAATGTCGCAAACCGCAACGAGATGGAATATGCCAACGTGACGTATACCGCCAAGGTGGAGACCAGCGGCGAGGGCACGTATACCGGCAAGCTGGTCATCACCGGCCCCGAGAATGAGGTCGATGCGTTTACCTGCGAGGACTTTTATGTCCGGGAAAAGAACACCGGTGCTGCCAACTGGACGTATTCCGATGCGCTGTGGCGTGTGCTGCCCATTAACAATGTCTTTACCATTTATCCGGCTGAAAAGAAGACCACCGACAACGGGGACTCCTACGATTATGACTTCGACAACCCCGTGACGCAGATGAGCTTCACCAACACCTACACCCGTCATGTGACGTATACTCCGACAGAGACAACGCCGGCCACCTCCCCCAAGACCTTTGACGCCGGTATCGGCCTCTATGCCGTGTCCGCGCTGCTGAGCGTTACCGGCGGCGCATGGATGGCCGGTAAGAAGCACAAGTAAACGCTTTTCTCCTCTTTTTCGCAGAAACGGCAGGCTGTCCCATGCCTGCCGTTTCTGCTTTTGGGGCGGACAGAGTCGTCCGCCCCTACGGGTGCGGCGAACGGGCGGGCAGAGTCGCCCGCCCCTACAACGGTTCGCCGGGAGTCTCTGCAAACGGGCCGTCGAGGACGCCGGCCCCTACGGAGGGGCGCGAGGAGTGCCTGCAAGCGGGCCAATGTGGGCATCGGCCCCTACGGAAGGAGCAAGGCGCATGGGGATTTTGCGTTGCAAAAGACGCCGCAGCTTGCTATACTGAGAAAAACGAAGGGGGTGAGCCGCCATGACAAAGCCGCGCAGGCGGGATATCTGCATTGTCATCGCCGTGGCGGTGCTGGTGGGCTGCGCCATGGCGCTGCGGGTGATCTCCCGCACGGCGGAGGAGTTCCCGCTGTCCGGCCTGCTGCGCTCGGGCATCTATGTGACGCTGATCGGCGCGTGGGGCTGGTCCATCCACGCCCGCATTATCCAGACCCAGGTGCGGCGCTGCCTGCTGGCGGTGGCGGGGCTGATGATGCTGTGGCTCATTCTGCGCACCGTGAAATACAGCCTTGTCCACATGGACGCGGAGCGGTATCTTTGGTACGGCTACTACCTGCCCATGCTGTTCATCCCGGTGCTGGCGGTGCTGGTGGCGCTGACGCTGGGACGGCCGGAGAACTACCGGCTGCCGCAATGGACGCGGCTGCTGTATGTGCCGTCGGCGCTGCTGTTGCTGCTGGTGCTGACCAACGACCTGCACCAGACGGTGTTCGCCTTCCCCTCCGGCGTGCTGTCGGACTCCGACTATGCGTACGGCGTGGGCTACTACGTGGTGCTGGCATGGATCGTGGTGTGCGCCGTAGCGGCGCTGGTGCTGATCCTCGTCAAGTGCCGCATTCCCCACAGCCGGTATTATCTGTGGCTGCCGGTGGCGCCCTATCTGCTGGCGCTGGCGTACTGCGCGGCGTACATCCGGGGTATCTACTGGGTGTGGCTGCTGGCAGGCGACATGACGGTGTCCCTGTGTCTGATTTTCATGGCCATCTTTGAAAGCTGCATCCGCTGCGGCCTGATCCAGTCCAACACCGGGTACGAGGCGCTTTTTGGAGCATCCACCGTCCGTGCGCGCATCACGGACGAGAACTATCACAGCCGTGCTGTCTCCGCTGCCGCAGACCGGCCCCTGACGCAGAAGACCCTGCGCCGCGCCGCCGGAGGCGAGGCGGTCTATCTGGACAGTCATACCCTGCTGCGCAGCCATCCCATCCGCCGGGGCTATGTGTTCTGGGAGGAGGACATCGCCGAGCTGGCCGCCGTGACGGCGGAGCTGGAGCAGACCCGGGAGGAGCTGCGGGACACGGGGGATATCCTGAAGGAGGAGAGCGCCCAGAAGGCCCGGTGGCTGCGGCTGACGGAGGAAAACCGCCTGTACGACATGATGGAGCAGGACACCCGTATGCAGGTGGCGCTGCTGAACGACTATCTGACGCAGCTGGGCGCGACGGAGGATGAAGCGCAGGCCCGGCGGCTGCTGGGCAGGATCGTGGTGGTGGGCACGTATATCAAGCGGCGCAGCAACCTGATCTTCGTGGCCGGTCAGCGGGGCGCGGTGGACGCGGTGGAGCTGCGGCTGTGCCTGAACGAGTCGGCGGCCAATCTGGGCCTGTGCGGCGTGGACTGCAAGGTCACCGTGACGCTGGAGGGGGCGCTGCCCCCGGCGCAGGCCAACGCCGTGTACGACCTGTTCGAGGCGGTGGTGGAGCTGGCGCTGGACGACCTGACATCCCTGCTGCTGTTTGTGGGGCAGGAGGAAGGGGCGCTGTGCGTCAACATGAGCGCCGCCTGCGCCGCAGACATGACGGCGCTGTGCTGCCGTTTCCCGGCGCTGACCGTTACCCGTGACGAGGACGGGCTGTGGTACATGACCGCCGTTCTTTCAAAAGAGGGGGTGAGCGCATGAACGCCATCAAGGAGAGCTTTGACAATCTGCCCATGGCGGTGTGCATCTTCGACCAGCGGGGGCTGGTGCGGCTGATGAACCGGCGGATGCTGGCGGTCACCGCCGCGCTGCTGGGCAGCGGCGTCCAGACCCGGGAGGAGCTGGAGCAGGCGCTGGCCTGCCCGCCGGAGGGCGTTGCGCCGCTGGAAAATGCGCCGGGAGTCTATCGCTTTCCCGACGGCACGGTGCTGCGCTTCGCATGGGAGAATATTACCGATGCAGAAGGCGTGACCTATCAGCAGGTCACCGCTGCGGACGTGACGGAGCTGGTGGCGCGGCAGGAGCAGCTGGCGGCGGAGAACGCGCGGCTGGCCGATGCCAACCGCCGCACACGGCGGCTGATGGAGCAGATGCCGGAGATCGTCCGGGAACAGGAGATACTGGCCATGAAGATGCGTGTACACGACGACATCGGCCACAGCATTCTGGCGGCGCGGCAGGCACTGCTGACCGGCGCGGGACTGGACGAAATGCGCCGCAGCGCCGCCGTGTGGGAGCAGTCCGTGGCGCTGCTGCACCGCTCCAACACCGCCCCGGAGGCGGAGGACGCCCTGACCTACGCCCGACGCCGCGCCGAGGAGCTGTATGTCGATCTGCGCATCGACGGCACGGTTCCCGAAACAGGCGAAAACCGCCGGCTGACAGCGCTGGCCATCCGGGAGTGCCTGACCAACTGCGTCCGCCATGCCGGCGGCACCGAGCTGTATGTCTCCGCCGGGACCGGAGGCGGTACGTATACCGTCACCATCACCAACAACGGCATACCGCCGGAGGGCGAGATCACCGAGGGCGGCGGACTGTCCGCCCTGCGCCGCCGCATCGAGGACAGCGGCGGGACGATGACCGTCACCGCCCGGCCCCGCTTTGCGCTGACGGTGCGGCTGCCGGAAAAGGAGGCGACCCTATGAAAAATGTCATGATCGTGGAGGATCAGAAGATGATCCGCACCCTGCTGGAGGGGTACATTTTGCAGGAGCCGGACTACCGGGTGGCGGTGTCGCTGTCCGGCGCGGCACAGGCTCCCGCGCTGTGCGAGGGCATCGATCTGGTGCTGATGGACGTGCAGACGGAGCACCGTGAGAACGGCCTGACCGCCGCCAGAGAGATCAAGCGCCGCTATCCGGCGGTAAAGATCGTGGTGGTCACGTCGCTGCTGGACTGCGCTGTGCTGGAGCAGGCCAAAGACGTGGGAGCCGACAGCCTGTGGTACAAGGACGCCGCCCCCACCACGCTGATGGACGTGGTACGGCGCACCATGGCCGGGGAGCACATCTTCCCGGATGCGCCGCCGCCGGTGGACATCGGCACCGCACGCAGTACGGAATTTACCCGCACCGAGCTGAGGGTGCTGCGATATCTGGTGCAGGGCCTGTCCTACGGCAGGATCGCCGAGGCCATGGGCGTGGAGGTCACCACCGTCAAGTACCACGTCACCAATATGCTGCAAAAGACCAATCTGGACAACAAGCTCCAGCTGGCGCTGGCCGTCAGCGGCAGCAAGCTCATCGCCGACCTGACGGAGCTGTGAATACGCGCTTTTTCGACGCCTGCGGCACTTTGCCGCAGGCGACTTTTTATGATTTTCCCGGAAAACCTGTCCAATAGTAGGGGGCGCGATGGGGCGGTTTCCGATATAGTAGATACAAACATGGAAAGACAGACCTTTCATGCGGAACACAAAAGGAAAGGAGCGTGAGTAAATGCGGCGGGTGGTGCTGGACATGCAATGCAATATGTTCGCCGAGGCCATTTCACAGGCGTTGACGCGCAGCGACCCGGATTTCGCGGTATGTCGGGCGGAGTCGCCGTCAGACACGGTGAAGCTGTGCCGCAGTATGGCGGCCTACGCCGTCATCATGGAGGTCACGGGCTATACGCCGTGGCGGCTGGGCGAGCGGCTGGCGCTGCGGGACGAAGTCAAGCGGCAGATACCGCTGTGCAAGGTGGTGCTGCTGGTGGACGAAAAGGCGGACGCGGCGCTGGCAACGGCGGTACGGCAGGCAAAAAAGGACGGGCTGGTGGATAACTTCATCTACGGCTCGGTGTCGCCGGACTATCTGGCCGCCGTGATGGACACCCTGTGACCAATGGAACCCCACGGTAGGCAAGCCGTGAACCATCCGGCCCGCGGGCCGGGGCGAAAGCCGAACCCGCGGAACCAATACTTTTCCCCGAAAAGGAGGAGCAAACATGAAGAAACGGATATTGAGCATTGTCCTCTGTCTCATGATGGTGCTCAGCCTGCTGCCCATTCAGGCGTTTGCCAATGACTACGAGGACGGCACGGAGTGCGCCTATTGCGGCCACTATCACTGGGGCGATTACATGTGCGACGAATGCGGCCTGTGTTCGGCGGACTGCAGCAATTCGGAGTGCTTTACGACGACCCACTGCAACGAGTGCGGCGCATGCCTGATGCGCAATGACTTCTGTAAGGAGTGCCGCCGGTGCGAGGACTGCATGGAAAGCGAAGGCGGCCACTGCACGGACTGCGGCGGATGCTTTCTGGGCGAACGCGAAAACCTGTGCGAGGAGTGCGGAAGGTGTGTGGACTGTGCCGGCGAAATCTGCGAGGAGTGCCAGCGGTGCAGCGAATGCGCGGCTGAGGATCACTGCCCGGAGTGCGGCATCCACCTGTACGATGATCCCTGCAAGGGCTGCGGCCAGTGCATCGACTGCGTCGAGATCTGCGAGGACTGCGGCTATTGCGAGGACTGCATAGAAGAATATGAACTGCATTGCGAGGACTGCGGCGCGTGCTTTGAGGCGGAGGGCCGCTGCCCTTACCCCGATGATGCGCTGCACTGCCTCAGCTGCGCGGGACCGATCTGCGAGCAGTGCGGCGAGTGTGAATATGAAAGCGGCCTTGACTTTTGCCTTGACTGTGGTCTGTGCGAGGAATGCTGCAAGTATAATTCCCAGACTGCCGGCTGCTCCACCGGTGAGGCCTGCGTGGATAGCCCTGAATGGCGTGACCATAAATGCGAGAACTGCGGCGAGGTGTGCTTCTGCGAGGAAGCGGCTTGCGAGTATTGCGGTTACTGCCGCGAATGCTGCGAAAAGATCGCTCAGGAGAATGGCTGCGACTGCGGCGATGTCTGTGTGGAAGAAGACGGCTTTGCCCAGCATCTGGCGGATTACCACAACGCTGCGGGTACCGTGCCGGATGATCACACGCACAAGCCCAAGGCCGAGTGGAGCATGGATGGCACCGGCCACTGGTACGAGTGCCGCTTCTGCGACGCTCGGATGAGAGTTGTAGCCGCGCATATCTGGGATGGGGACGAGTGCAGCGTCTGCCACTACGAGAGAAACGCCAAGCTGCGCATCACCGTCCAGCCCAAGGACGTCACTCACATGGTACCCGAGTTTCATGCTATGGGGCAGAATACCAAATTCACCGTTAAGGTGGAAGAATCGGCACTCGTCACAACGCTGGAATACCAGTGGTACGAGGTGCGTACAAAGAAGGACGATCCGACTAATAAAGAGGAAAACAAACTGGAGGACAGCCCGGACGAGCGTTTGATTCGGGGCGCGACAACCCGTGAATTGACCGTCGCGGTCCCCAATGACGGCTGCAGCCATAAGTATGAGTACTACTGCGTGATCACCGGCAAGGATGCGGAGGGCAACGAGGTATCCACCGTCACCTCCCGCACCGCACTGCTGCGGACGACGCATAACTACGGCGAGCCGAAGCCCGTCGTGAGTGCCACCTCAGGCATTTATGTCATTCATTTCGAAAGTGGTCCTATCACAGAAGGCCCCGAAGCAGTCACTGAAAAAACGTACCATAAAGGCAGCATGTATCACAACCAGTGGTGCCGCGGCGAGAACGCAGGTGTGGAATGCAACCATACCAAGCTGCCGGCGGAAACGAAGCATAACTTCGGCGCCATGTTCTATCTGGGCAAAGGCTATAGTACGAGCGACACGCAACACAACGAGTACTACTACTACGGTACCACATGCGCCGGTTGCGGCTATGAGAATGTGTATTGGTATCCGCAGCAGATAGAGACGGCGTTTCATCAGATCACCATTGTGGATACGCCGGACGCGTATATTGTGACCGATGATGATCGAGAGATCACCTCCGGGTACGTGGAATCGGGTGAAAGACTTATAGCGTCCGCTCCTTATGTGAACGCTGATAACAAGGTGTTCGTCAGATGGGATGCGCAGCCTGTCGGCGGCGGCACGCTTCCCGAGGACTTTACGATCAAAAACGAAACCTATGAGGGCGCGCTTGGCAACGCCTACCTTACGATGCCCAACTGCGATATCACGCTGAAGGCCGTATACAGCGACAAGGGGCCGGTAAACAAGGTGACCATCAAGGGCACCGGAGAGGATCCCGTTCTGGTGGAGAATGGCGTTATCACGGTGCATGTCGGGACGGAATTCTCGGTGGATACCATCCTCTCTCCGGAGGAGGCTGTGGAGAAGCGCGTCATATGGACGGTCTTCGGCACAACAACCGGCGATCCGGAGCTGGAGTTCACTTCGGAGTATCGATTTAGCAGCAGCTCTACGATCAGCAAGGCAATCACCGGCCCGGTGACGCTCAAGGCGAACAAGACCGGCACGGTTCGCCTGAATGTCCGCACGGTGGAATCCCATGTGCTGGGACAGCAGGTAAGCGACACCGTGTTTGTCAGGATCGTGGCGGCGGATGCCCACGTTCATGATTACGAAACCACCACGGTGCCGGCCACCTGCACCCAGAATGGGTATACGCGTTATACCTGCAAGGATGCAGCCTGCGGCAGAGACTACAAGAGTAATTTCGTGAAGGCCACCGGCCATAACGACACCAACGGCGATGGATTTTGCGACAATTTCAACATGATCACCAAAAAGGTCTGCGGCTATAAGCTGAACAAGGAGACGACCATGTTCGGGCGTACCCAGATCGATAAGGTGCAGCTTACCGTTTCCAGTCCCGTGCGGGGCGGAACGCCTGACAATGCAAACCTCAAGGACAGCACGGAAGCACGCTACTCTGTGGCGAACACCGACTGGGATCCCCTGACCGAGAACAACAAGTTCGGCATCAGCACGAAATATACCGTGAAGGTGGTGCTGGAGGCGATAGATGACTACGGCTTCAAGCTGAACGGCATTCTGGGCGTCGGCAATACGGAATTTTTCATCAACGGCAAAAAGGCCAAGGTGGTCAGCGGCGATGCCCAGCAGGTGGTCATCACCTGCGAGTTCCCGGCCACCGGAAGCGGCAGCTATAGCGGCGGTACCGGCTCCGACGGGACGACCACTGCCCAGCCTGTCAAGTCTCCCGGCACGGGTGATGCGGGCATCGTGCTCTACGCGGCCATGGGCCTGCTGAGCCTGACCGGCGGCGCATGGGTCGTTGGCAAGAAGCGTAAGGACAAGTAAGCCAACGCGCAGACAAGCAAACACTTCATCTTAATAGCAAGGGCGGCGGACGCATCGCGTCTGCCGCCCTTGTGCTGTCCCCGCCCGCGCCCTGTGACCGGCAGGACGCGGGCATTTTCTTTGCGTCAGAACGCGATGGATGCGCGCATCCGTTGCAGAAGACTTCCTGTGCAGCGACCGTTTCCGCTACGATCATCATGGCATAGGGGCGCTGTTTGGCTGGATAGATGCCCAAAATCGACAAAAACACACAAAACCCGTCACATTTGCGTAGACCATTGTAGAACGAATACATGACACAAATAGCCATAAATCGTGTAAAATCAGTATGGAAGGAGCGAAGAAGCTTACCAAATTCGGCAAGAAGCCCGCCATAACGGCTTGATGGTTGCCTTTCAAAATACACACGACAGGAGGAGTACCAATGCCGTTAGTTTATTATGTTTCGGACCTTGAAAAGAACGTGCCTTTGGACGCCGAACGCCTGCTGCGTCTCTTGGGCGTATCCGGAAAGCTGTCGGGATTTTACTTTGCGGTATATATGCTGGAGCAGGTACAGGAAAAGCCTGAGTATGTCCTGCTGATCACAAAGCGGCTCTATAAGCAGACGGCGCAGCAGTTCCACACAACGAGCGGCTGCGTGGAGCGAAACCTGCGTACCCTTGTGCACGCCTGCTGGAGACAGCCGGATCACAGCCTGCTTGATCGGATCGCAGGACATCCGCTGTCGCAGCCACCGACAAATACGCAGTTCATTGATATGCTGGCCGCCTACCTTCGCAATAGCGCTTAAATTGCCTCCCCCTGTTTCTGCGGCGGTGGTGCACATCCCCCGCACCGCCGCCGCAGCTTCCTCTTTACGAGTGTGCATCAGCCATCAAACCTTTGATGGCTGATGCAGGCTGATAAAGAGCCGATGCTGCACATTGAAAAGAGCCGCATTCGCGGCATAAATAAAGCAGACAGGTACGTTCGTGCCGGTGTGAGCCGTAGAACAGCGTCCGCCATGATCTTCCGCAGGGGAGGGAGCGAAACAGGCGCTGCTCCAAAACAGAGTGGCACTCTGTGGGCCATGACCACCGACACCCTTAAAGATACTCCCGCATTGGACGCCCTCAAAGCATCGTGCGGCGTACCCATCAGCATGGGCCGGGGTGAGATTCCCGTGAGGCTGGCAGCCACCAGCCGCCTGTTTTGCTGTTCGACTATTCTTAATCAACTCGATTACTTTTTTTGCATCCATGCCAGTACCATGCTACAATTTGCTTGAAGCACGGTGCTGGGGTCACGGAAAGGAGGCAACTATGAATAATGACCACAGCAATCTTACGCATTCTCCGACAGGAAAGAGAACATATACCGTCGATGAAATCGCAAAGCTGCTTGGGATAGGCAGAACCGCTGCATACAGTCTTGTCCACTCCGGTGTGTTCAAGATGGTGCGGATCGGTTCGTCTATCAGAGTTTCCAAAGTGTCATTTGATGATTGGCTGGATAAACAGGACTTGTAGGAGGTTTATCATGGCATCTATCAAAAGACGTAGAGGCAAGTATCACGTCGTCTATTATTATCTCAATGAAAACGGTGAGAAAAAGCAGAAGTGGGAGTCGTATGACACAGAAGCAGAAGCAAAGCATCGCAAGGCGGAAATTGAATATAAGCAAGGAAACCGTACTTTTATTGCGCCCAATAAGACGAGCATTGCGGTGTTCCTTGAGGACTTTGTAAGTCTGTATGGCACCAAAAAATGGAGTCCAAGTACCTATGAAGCCAATACAGGGCTTATCCGCAATTATATCAATCCGATAATTGGCGACACCTTAATGCAGGATATGACTTCGATTGCCGCAGATCGCTTTATCTCCACTTTGCAGCGGACAAAATGTCCAACCTTTAAGAACCGATACTCTAAGACGGAATATATGACTCCTGCAAATATTGAGCGCATCAACAGACTTCTCCGATGTGCCTTCGGGCAGGCTGTTCGCTGGGACATCATTGCAAAGAACCCATTCGAGAATACAACGCTCCCAAAAATCAAGCGTAAACCCCGCGAGATATGGGATGCTGCTACCATCCGTAAAGCGTTGGATGAATGTAAGGATGGCCGCCTGTATGTTGCTATCAACCTCTCCTTTGCCTGTTCTCTGCGGATCGGTGAAATTGTCGGCCTGACTTGGGATAACATCCATATTTCAGATGCAGATATTGCCAGTGATAACGCGTATCTGTGTGTTGAGAAAGAGCTGGTGCGTGTGCGTGAGGAATCTCTCGCAGTCTTAGGGGAAGGAGAAATCATCAAAAAATTTCCCCGGACAATGTATCTGGAGGATGCCAGCACGGTCATCGTACTGAAAACGCCCAAAACGGAAAGCAGTGTCCGCAAAGTGTGGATGCCGAAAACGGTGGCCTACATTCTGCGGGAATGGAAAGCCTCCCAGGACAGGCAAAAGGAATTCCTTGGAGAGGAATACCTTGACTACAACCTCGTGGTCGCGCTGCCTAATGGCCGCCCCTGCGAGGAAACGGTCATTTCCAATGCGTTCCGACGCTTAAAGCGGGATGCTCAGCTTCCTGATGTTGTATTCCATTCGCTTCGCCATTCCAGTACCACCTATAAGCTGAAGCTCAACCATGGTGACATAAAGGCTACACAGGGCGACACCGGACACTCGCAGGCGGATATGGTTACAAAGGTCTATGCACATATCCTCGATGAAGATCGAAAGGTCAATGCACAGAGGTTTGAAAGTGCTTTCTATGCCAATCCCGATCTGCGCGGTGTGCAAGCCCCTGCTGAGCCGCAGCCTGCCTTGGATGTGCAGAGCATCATTTTGCAGCTTCAGCAGTCGCCGGAGCTTTTGCGTGCGCTCACGGCGCTCATATCGAACCATGGGCATACCGCCTGATGAGGGGGACATGGTGCCAATATGGTGCCAACCTCCGGAAAAACGAAAAAATGGTTCGATGTGTGCCGGTGGTTCCGGCGGGAGTTCAGAAGGGGCACTACGATCTGATTTGGCATCAAAAGGCGAAAAGAAAAAATGCCGCGATCCCTTGAAATCACAGCATTTTTGGTACGCCTGCCCGGGCTCGAACCGGGGGCCTCGGGCTTAGGAGGCTCGCGCTCTATCCAACTGAGCTACAGACGCAAATGATGAAATTGTGCGGAAATCGGTGCCATTGGTAATTGATGTCCGTGCGCTTAGGAGGCGGACCCTCTATCCAACTGAGGTACTGGGGCTTGTGTAAAAATATTCGGTTTTCTTGCGGAAATAGATTTGAACGATCTGTCGCTTAGGAGGCGGTCGCTCTATACAACTGAGCTACGGAGGCATATGTAACCTGTATTTTACTCCATTGCCCGCATATTTGTCAACGGAAACCGCAGAAAAAGTTGGCGAAACCCCTTGCAATCGGGAGAGACAGGGCATATAATAGCAAGGTTAATGAAATTATACCCAAGAGAAAGGGGTTTTTACCTTTGCAGAACGAAAAGCTGAGAAACGTCGCCATTATCGCCCACGTTGACCACGGCAAGACCACGCTGGTGGATCAGATGCTGAAGCAGGGCGGCGTATACCGTGAGAATCAGGAGACCGTGGAGCGCGTCATGGACTCCAACGACCTGGAGCGTGAGCGCGGCATCACCATCCTGGCCAAGAACACCGCCATCCAGTACGGCGACACCAAGATCAACATCGTGGATACTCCGGGCCACGCCGACTTCGGCGGCGAGGTGGAGCGCATCCTGAAGATGGTCAACGGCGTCATCCTGCTGGTGGACGCCGCCGAAGGCCCCATGCCCCAGACCCGCTTCGTGCTGAGCCGCGCCCTGGAATTGGGCCACCGTGTCATCGTGGTCATCAACAAGATCGACCGGCCCGACCAGCGCATCCACGAGGTCATCGACGAGGTGCTGGAGCTACTGCTGGATCTGGACGCCACCCCCGAGCAGTTGGACAGCCCCATGCTGTTCTGCTCCGCCCGCAACGGCACCGCCAGCTACTCCCCCGACGTGGTGGGCACCGACCTG
>CAKTNW010000027.1 GCA_934589145.1 uncultured Oscillospiraceae bacterium
CTGGAGGTCACCCCCAAGAACCTCCGCATCCGCAAGACCATCCTGAACCACGAGCGCCGCATGAAGGCCCAGCACGGCAAAAAGAACTGAATCAAAACCTCCGGCTAAGCCGGAGGTTTGACCAGGCCCTATAAGGGCCTATTACTGGCAAGCCCCTCAAGGGACACTGAATTTTTCTTCGCTTGCATTCTCTGCCCTACCGCCCGTAAACGGGCTATCACCATCACCGGAAGCCTTTTGCTTGTCGGTGGTTCTATTGCTTGTCATGAATTAGTCTCCTCGTTTTTGTAAGTATTGGTCGGCAAACTTTTCACTTACTCTAACTTGGAGACTTTTTCTTTTCTGCTTTCTTCCACGCCATAGGCTTTTTTCTCCCCCCGGCAGAGCCGGGGGTTCTCTTTTGTGTCCAATAGAAGTGACCGTCCCGTGGGGACGGTCACTTTTTTGCTTATTGGATCTCCTGCTCCAGCGCGTCGAACTCCGGTGTGGAGAAGAACTCGCCCAGAGTAATGCCCAGGCAGAGTTCATCAAAACAGCTGTCCTGCCGCTCTCATTCATCGCCCTTCTTCACCAGCGTCACCACGCCCATCACCAGCAGATACACGCCAAAGGGTTTGCGCAGCAGCTCCGTGTCGATGGCGGCAGCAACCCAGGCGGCCAACGCCGCCGTCAGCAAGCCCCATGGCACCGCCTGCCGCAGAGCCTCCCTGTCCAGCAGCCCGCTCTTCCGGTGGAACAGCAGTCCCGCCCCGGCGGTGGGCAGGAAATACAGCAGGTTGATACCCTGGGCCGTCCGCTGATCCACCCCCAGAAACAGCGTCATGATCAACAGCAGCAGCGTCCCGCCGCCCACACCCCAGGCGGACAGGATGCCGGTGCCCACGCCCACCAGCAGCGGCAGAAGCCACTCCGTCACAGCAGATACCTCACGCCGCCGTACAGCAGGAACAGGGCGAAGATCCGCCGCAGCCATGTGCTGCTGACCTTCCGAAACAGCGCTCCGCCCACCGCGCCGCCGATGCCGCCGCCGATGAGATACGGCAGCGCCGTGAGCCAGTCGAAGCCGCCCCGCAGCACATAGATCCCCGCCGACAGCACACACAGGGGCAGGATCACCCCCACGCAGGTGGCCAGCGCCCGCTTCTGCTCCATGCCGCACCAGAGGGCCAGCATGGGCGCCATCACCATGCCGCCGCCACCGCCGAAGGCGCCGTTCACCGCCCCTGCCGCCGCGCCCGCCAGCCGCAGTTTACCCTTTTGCTCCATTCTGTTCACCTCCGCGTATATGTAAGGCCGCCTGCGGGCGGCCTTTTGCGTAGGCTTCTCAGAACTTGCGGAAGCTCTGGCAGTCGGTGCACTGATCCATGGAGGGGTTCTGCTCATGGGTGCCCACCTGGATGGAGTTCAGGCCGCAGCGGTTCACGTCCTTGCAGTGATGGGCGCAGCTGGTGACCGTGCAGTTGATGGCGTTGTTGGGGGTGCACTCGCAGCCGTCGTTGGTGCAGCCGCACTTCTCGTAATTGCTCATTGTGGTTTCCTCCCGAATAAAAAAGTAAGGTCAGGCGCGGAAAGCGTGGCTTTCCATTTGCCTGACCCTAGTGTGTCCGTCAAATACGGGAGTATGCAGTTGAAATTTTTTGAAATTGTCATGTTATGCAGGGGCGGCATCCACGACGCCCCCTAGGGATATGGATCGTTTTCGGTGATCCATGCGTAGGGGCGGGGCTCTGCCCCGCCCACCATACAATTTTGAAAGGGAGGGGTAGAACCCCCTCCCCTACGCACAGGAATAAGCGCCAAAGGCACGCAGTCGGCCGCAAACCTATTGGCAGAAAAGTCGTAAGACTTTTCGCCAGGTACTATATCCCCAGCAGTGCTGAGGCCAATGCGAAATAGATCAGCAGGCTGGTAGCGTCCACGATGGTGGTAATGAAGGGACTGGCCATCACCGCCGGGTCGAGGCCGATCTTCTCCGCCAGCAGCGGCAGCGAGCAGCCCACACACTTGGCGAAAATCACCACGAACATCACCGTCAGGCACACCACCAGGCACACCGGCAGCGTCACCTCGCTGTTGCCCAGCAGCAGCCGATCCACCAGCTGCATCTTAACAAAGTTGGCAGCCGCCAGCGCCGCGCCGCACAGGAACGCCACCCGGATCTCCTTCCACAGCACCGCCAGCACGTCGGAGAAGTCCACCTCTCCCAGACTCAGGGCACGGATCACCGCCACGGATGCCTGGGTGCCGGAGTTGCCGCCGGTACCCGACAGCATGGGAATATAGGAATTCAGCACCAGGCAGGCCGCCAGCGCGTTTTCATAGTGGTTCAGGATCATGCCGGTAAAGGTGGCCGACAGCATCAGGATCAGCAGCCACGGCATACGGGCCTTCCAGGTGTCGAACACACCGGCGCGGAGGTAGGGCTTGTCCGAGGGCAGCATAGCCGCCATCTTCTCGAAGTCCTCGGTGGTCTCCTCCTCGATGACGTCCATAGCGTCGTCGACGGTAACGATACCCACCAGCCGCTTCTCCAGATCCACGATGGGCATGGCCAGGAAGTCGTACTTGCTCAGGGCCTGGGCCACGTCCTCCTTATCGTCGGTGGTCTTGGCCCACACCACGTCGGGATCCATGATGCTCTCGATCAGGTCGTCCTCGTCCGCCAGCAGCAGGTCGCGGACAGACAGCACGCCCAGCAGGCGGCGGGTGGGATCGGTGACGTACAGGATGTTGATGGTCTCCAGCTCGCCGCCGATGCGGCGGATACGCTTGAAGGCGTCCGCCACCGTCATGTCCTTCTTCAGGGACAGGAACTCCATATTCATGATGGAGCCGGCGCTGTCCTCGGGATATTTCAGAATTTCATTGATGGACTTGCGCATTTCTGGCGTGGCCTTGTCCAGAATACGGATCACCACGCTGGCGGGCATCTCCTCCACGATGTCCACGGCGTCATCCAGATACAGCTCGTCCAGCACTTCCTTCAGCTCGGTGTTGGAAAAGCCGTTGATCAGCATCTCCTGGCTCTCGCTCTCCAGCTCCACGAATACCTCCGCCGCCGTCTCCTTGGGCAGCAGCCGGTACAGAAGGGGCATGACCTCGGGGCCCGCCTCCTCCAGGATCAGGGCGATATCCGCGCTCTCCATAGGCAGGAACATGTCACGCAGATCGGCATAGCGTTTCTCACGGATCATCTCCTTGATCTCGTCCAGCAGACCGTCCATTTTGTTTTCCAAATCAATCATGCCACGTTCCTCCTTTCCCCGGATCGTCCACCATTTCGGGCAGCAAAAAACACCCCAGCGCGGCAGGCGCTGCGGTGTAAGCGGGAAGCCATCCTGATATGCTGGCTTCAGGCCCTACCGTTACAAGCTTTAGCATCGCGGGGCGGTGAAGCTACGTTAGATACTACCTTGGTTTCGATAGTACCTGCTCAAACCATCTCATGGTGTCTCCACCATTTCGCGGCAGTAGCCCATATCCCTCGCGGTAGCCTTACCTACCGGTGAACAATACTATACTATGTCAAAATAAAGTCCTTGTCAAGAGCGGCGGCTATCTTTCACCGACCTTTTTCGTATAAATCGAAAAAATGTTTTATAAATATACCTTGTCGCGGAAAACGCTGTGTGGTATACTGTATTATTGACAAAAAATCTCCGTTTACCAGGAGGAAGGGGGCGAGGATCGTGGGACTTCATGACGGGCACCGCGCCAGGAAGAAGGCACAGTTCCGGCAGCACGGACTGGACGGCTTTGCCGATCACGAGGTGCTGGAGCTGCTGCTGTACTACGCCATCCCCCGGAAGGACACCAACGAGATCGCCCACCGGCTGCTGCAGAAGTTCGGCTCGCTGCAAAACGTATTTGCCGCCCCGGCGGAGGAGTTGGCGAAGGTGGACGGCATGGGCGAGAGCGCGGCGCTGTTCCTGACGCTGCTGCCCCAGGTGCAGAAGCGGGCCATGCGCAGCGGCGGCAAGGAGCAGGTGCTGAACAGCGTGGACAAATGCGGCCGGTATTTTCTGGAGCTGCTGGGCCGCGAGCGGCAGGAGCTGCTCTATCAGGCGTGCCTGGACGGCAAGGGTAAGCTCCTCAGCTGCAAGAAGCTGTCCCAGGGCAGCGCCGACTGCACCGCCCTTTCGGTGCGGCAGGTGGTGGAAAACGCCCTGCTGTCCGGCGCCAGCGCCGTGGTGCTGGCCCACAACCACCCCAGCGGCGTAGCCCTGCCGTCAGAGAGTGACCGCGCCGTGACGCTGTGGGTACGGGACGCACTGAAAACCATGGACATCCGGCTATTGGATCACATCATCGTGGCGGATGACGATTTCGTCAGCATGAACCAAAGCGGGTATCTGGTTTGATTAACCTATGCAAGCGCTGCTTGCATAGGTCGGGCCGTCGAGGACGCCGGCCCCTACGCACCGTATACCGATAGAACTCCGTAGGGGGCGGCGTCCCCGACGGCCCGCCGAACAACGCTTCTGTGTCTACCGTGCGGCGGGGTGAGGTCACCCCGCCCTACGAAGCGGTATGTTGACATTCCGTAGGGCGGCATGACCACATGCCGCCGCGGCGAAACACTCAAAAGGAGAACCCCTATGCCTCAATTCAAAGTCCATTCCGAATATTCCCCCGCCGGCGACCAGCCCCAGGCCATCGCGGCCCTGGCCGAGGGCGTGGATCTGGGCCTGCGTGAGCAGGTGCTCAAGGGCGTCACCGGCTCCGGCAAGACCTATACCATGGCCAAGGTCATCGAGCAGGTGCAGCGCCCCACGTTGGTGCTGGCCCATAACAAGACCCTGGCCGCCCAGCTCTGTGAGGAGTTCCGGGAATTTTTCCCGGAAAACGCCGTGGAGTACTTTGTCTCCTACTACGACTACTACCAGCCGGAGGCGTATATCCCCCACACC
Organism: uncultured Oscillospiraceae bacterium; assembly: GCA_934589145.1. Taxonomy (GTDB): domain Bacteria; phylum Bacillota; class Clostridia; order Oscillospirales; family Oscillospiraceae; genus Vescimonas. Next base: position 4,911 of record CAKTNW010000027.1, read on the forward strand.
GACACCTATATCGAGAAGGACGCCTCCACCAACGAGGAGATCGACCGCCTGCGGCTTTCCGCCACCTGCGCCCTGCTGGAGCGGCGGGACGTGATCGTGGTGTCGTCGGTCAGCTGCATCTACGGTCTGGGTGAGCCCGACGACTTCGCCCGGATGATGATCTCCCTGCGCACCGGCATGACCATGGATCGGGACGAGCTGCTGCGCCGCCTGGTGGAGGACCGGTACGAGCGCAACGACGTGGCCTTCCAGCGGAACGTGTTCCGCGTCCGGGGCGACACGGTGGAGCTGTACCCCGCCTACTATAAGGATCGCGCCATCCGTGTGGAGTTCTTCGGCGACGAGATCGACCGCATCACCGAGTTCCACCCCGTCACCGGCGCGGCCATGAAGACACTGAACCATGTGGCCATCTACCCCGCCAGCCACTACGTCACCCCCAAGGACAAGATGGACGCCGCCATCATCCAAATCAAGAAGGAGCTGGCGGAGCGGCTGCAATTCTTCGAGGAGAACAACATGCTGGTGGAGGCCCAGCGCCTGCGCCAGCGGACGGAATACGACATGGAGATGATGACCGAGCTGGGCTATTGCTCCGGCATCGAGAACTACTCCCGCATCATCTCCCAACGGCCCGCCGGGTCGCCGCCCATGACGCTGCTGGACTTTTTCCCCGACGACTTCCTGCTGTTCGTGGACGAGAGCCATGTGACGCTGCCTCAGGTGCGGGCCATGTACAACGGCGACCGGGCCAGAAAGGAAAGCCTGGTGCGCTATGGCTTCCGCCTGCCCTGCGCCTTCGATAACCGGCCCCTGAAATTCGAGGAGTTCGAGGAGCGGTTCCACCAGGCCATCTACGTCTCCGCCACCCCCGGCGAGTATGAGAAGGCCCACGCCGATCAGGTGGTGGAGCAGGTGATCCGCCCCACGGGCCTGCTGGATCCCCGTATCGAGCTGCGGCCCGTGGTGGGCCAGATCGACGACCTGTCCGCCGAGATCCGTACCCGCGCCGAGCGGAACGAGCGAGTGCTGGTGACCACCCTCACCAAGCGGATGGCGGAGGATCTGACCGCCCACTTCCGCCAGAACGGCATCCGTGTGCGGTACATGCACTCCGACGTGGCGGCGCTGGAGCGGATGGAGATCATCCGTGACCTGCGATTGGGTGAGTTCGACGTGCTGGTGGGCATCAACCTGCTGCGTGAGGGCCTCGACCTGCCGGAGGTCAGTCTGGTGGCGATTTTAGACGCGGACAAGGAGGGCTTCCTCCGCAGCGAGACCAGCCTGATCCAGACCATCGGCCGCGCCGCCCGCAACGCCGAGGGTCTGGTGATCCTCTACGCCGACACGGTGACGCCCTCCATGCGCGCCGCTATGGACGAGACGGAGCGCCGCCGGAAGCTGCAGGACGACTTTAACAAGGCCCACGGCATCACGCCCCGCACCATCCGCAAGAGCGTGCGGGAGATGGTGGAGATCAGCCACAGCGCCGAGGAGGCGTCCCAGCTTTCCAAGAAGAAGCTCAGCGACCGGGAGCGGGCCGAGACCATCGCCCGCCTGGAAAAGGAAATGAAGGCCGCCAGCAAGATGCTGGAATTCGAGTACGCCGCGCTGCTGCGTGACCAGATCATCGAACTGCGAGGCGGCAAATGATGCCCGGCCCGGAAGAATTCCGCCGGGACATCTGGGCGGCCAAGCGCTTCGGACTGGCGCAGGGGCTGCTGGTGCTGCTGTCCCTGTTCAGCCTTATTCCGGCTATCGCCTTTGCCGTAGGCGGGGACTGGCGGGATACCGCCGTGACCGCCGGCATCTGCGCGGTTTTTATCGGTGTGCTGGTCTGTCTTGAGCGTCGGCAAAAGCGCCGGCGTCAGGAGTCGACCCGGTATTATACCTTCCCCCTTCCCCATGCCTTCGACTATGAGACAGTCTGCGCCGCCATAGAGACCGCGCCGGGCGTTCAATGGACGCACCTCTGCGATGAGACCGCCCGGATCTGCCGGATCGAGGGTGTGTTTTCGTGGCGGGTGGCGCTGCTGCATCAGCCGGAGTTCTCCGCGTCCGCCTGCAAGGCCCAGCGTGACCGGGCCAACCGGGCCGCCAACCGCGTCCATCCGGAAAAGCAGGAGGGCCCTCAGTGGGAGATCGCGTCCCGTGCCCGCGTCAACCTTGTGGTGTGCGACGCCATGAATGACGCGCTTTCCCGCTACATCGGCACCCATGCCCAGCACCTGCTGTCGCGCAACGAAAGCATCATCAACATGGCGGTGGTGGGCGATTGCCTGCTGATGCCGCCTGTCCGCGGCGCGGACGTGGATGCCCCCTCTCTGAACCGTTATTCCCGCAGCGCCGGCCTGATCTGGTCGCTGCTGTGTCAAAATTCAACCGAAACGAGAAACGAACCATGAAAAAGACCATCTCCTATCTCTACGTCATCCTGGGCGCGGCCTGCTGGGGCTTCATCGGCCTTTTTAACCGCATGCTGGGCGAGGCGGGCGTGTCCGTCTGGAACCGCGTGTTCATCCGCAACTTCATCAGCCTCGTGCTGCTGACGGTGGTGTTCGCCCTGTTTCACCGGCAGGTGTTCCGCATCAGGCTGAAGCATCTGCCCATCTTCCTGGCGGCGGGCCTGATCAGCGTGCTGTGCCTGGCCATCACATACTTCAACTGCCAGATGCGCTGCTCCCTGGCGGTGGCGGGCATCCTGCTGTACCTGGCGCCGTCCTTCGTGGTGCTGATGAGCGCCCTGCTGTGGAAGGCGCCTCTGACAAAGCGGAAGCTGCTGGCGCTGGCCCTGTCCTTCGCAGGCTGCGCGCTGGTCAGCGGCATCGTGGGCGGCGACACCTCCGTGTCCGCCGTGGGACTGCTGCTGGGCGTGGGCGCGGGCTTCTGCTACGCCACCTATACCATCTTCGCCCACTATGGCCTGGCCCATTACGACAGCTATACCATGATCTACTGGACGTTCCTGGTGGCGGGCATCGGCTCGCTGTTCTTTCTGAACCCCACCGAACTGGCCGCCGCGCTGCCTGACAGCCGCCTGTGGCTGGGATCGGCGGGCCTGGTGCTCATCGCCACGGTGCTGCCCTACATCTTCTACACCAAGGGCCTGGAGGGCGTAGAGAGCGGAAAGGCCTCCATCATCGCCAACGTAGAGCCGGTGGTGGCGGCACTGACCGGCGTGGTGTTCTTCCATGAGACACTCAGCATCTGGACGCTATTGGGCGTCTGCTGCGTGCTGGGCGGCGTCATCCTGCTGGCGAAAGGAGACAAACCATGCAAAGAGTCCGCATCCTCAACGGCTTCCACCTGAAGCTCATCGCCATCTGCACCATGTTCATCGACCACATGGGCTACGCGCTGTTTCCCGGCGTCATGTGGCTGCGGTGCATCGGACGGGTGGCCTTCCCCATCTTCTGCTTTCTGATCGCCGAGGGCTGCATATACACCCACGACCGGAAGAAGTACGCGGCGCGGCTGCTGCTCTTCGCCCTGCTGTCGGAGATCCCCTTCAACCTGATGAATAGCGGCACGGTGGGGGATCCCTATCACCAGAACGTGCTGTGGACGCTGCTGACCGGTGCGCTGGTATGCTGGCTCATGGACTGGACGCTGAAAAAGCGCACGCCGCTCTCCTTCGTGCTGACGGGCGCGGTCATGGTGGCCGCCTACTGGCTGCTGGAACTGGCCGGCACCGACTACGGCGGCTGGGGCATGCTGCTGGTGGCCGCGTTCTACTGTGCCCGCCGCTGCCCTTATCCGCAAACGGCAAAGATGGCGATACAGGCCATTGGTCTCGTCTTTTTCTCCCTCGGCGTCATGGGCGGCTATCTGTCCATCGAGCTGTGGTCGCTGACGGCGCTGCTGCCCATCTGGCTCTATAACGGCCAAAGAGGCTTTTCCAACCGCGCGGTGCAGTACGGCTTTTACGCCTTTTACCCCGTTCATATTCTCATTTTGTCATTGATCGCAATGTACCATTGATCAACAAGGAGGCTGTCCCTATGGCAAAGAACAAGGAAGAAAAAACCAACGTCATGCGGACGCTGGATCAGAAGAAGATCCCCTATACCGCCTTTTCCTACGACCCCAACGGCCCCATCGACGGCGTGTCGGTGGCGGCGGAGACGGGGCTGGACGCCGCCGGTGTGTTCAAGACGCTGGTGACAAAGGGCGCCAGCGGGGCATACTATGTATTCGATATCCCCGTGGCGGAAAATCTCGACCTGAAAAAGGCCGCCAAGGCGGTGGGCGAGAAATCCATCGCCATGCTGCCCCAGAAGGAGCTGCTGCCCCTGACGGGCTATGTCCACGGCGGCTGCTCCCCCGTGGGCATGAAGAAGCAGTTCCCCACCGTGTTCCATGAGACGGCGAACGAGCTTGACCTGATCGCCGTCTCCGCCGGAAAGATCGGCCATCAGGTGCAGGTAAAGCCCGGTGACCTGCTGGCGCTTCTCCGGGCCAAAACAGCGGATGTGGTGGTGTAAGGAGAATTTCGCTCTCCGGAGCGACCTACTTTTGCCAATAGCGGCAAAAGTAGGCAAAAACGCCAGAAGGAACCTCCGGTTCCTTCACTTCCGGGCACGCTATACAATACGCAAAACTGTGAATGTGTACCACGCGTTTGCGTGAGATTTTCTTCTTCGTTTCGTTATCGAATCGTCTCCACACCAGCGTCGCTGCCGCTGATGCTTGCGCCGAACAACGCTTCGGGTTCTACCGTTGAGAACATGAGCGGCAGCGGCGCAAAACGAAAGTCAATTCGTCATACGCAGCGATAACAGCCGTTCTCCGCAACCGCGCGGCAAAGGGTCACAAATTTACAACGCAAAACAGCGTGCAGGAAGTCTTGAAACCTGCGGTTTCAAGCTGTCCTTTTGGGTACTTTTGGGACAGCGGCCAAAAGTACCTCGCGCTCGCAAGCGCGAAATCCCCTCTCGCTCCGCAGAGCGAAACATTTTAATTCTTTATTGACATTAAAAATTTGTTTTACTACACTTATCTGCACCAAATCACGCAGAATCGAGGAATACCATGCAAAAGGAAATTTTCATCAAAGGCGCGCGGGAGAATAACCTGAAAAACATCGACGTGACCATCCCCCGCGACAAGCTGGTGGTGCTGACCGGCCTGTCCGGCAGCGGCAAAAGCTCCCTGGCCTTTGACACCATTTACGCCGAGGGCCAGCGCCGGTATGTGGAGAGCCTGTCCAGCTACGCCCGGATGTTCCTGGGCCAGATGGACAAGCCCGACGTGGACTATATCGACGGCCTGTCCCCCGCCATCTCCATCGACCAGAAGACCACCAGCAAGAATCCCCGCTCCACCGTGGGCACGGTGACGGAGATCTATGACTATATGCGCCTTCTGTGGGCCCGTGTGGGCGTGCCCCACTGCCCCAAGTGCGGCAAGGAGATCCGCCAGCAGACCATCGACCAGATCATCGACCAGATCATGGCCCTGCCGGAGGGCACCCGCATCCAGGTGATGGCCCCGGTGGTGCGTGGCCGCAAGGGTGAGCACACCAAGGTGCTGGAGGACGCCCGCCGCGGCGGCTACGTCCGCGCCCGCATCGACGGCGAGATGCATGAGCTGGATGAGGACATCAAGCTCTCCAAGACCTTCAAGCATCAGATCGACATCGTGGTGGATCGCCTGATTGTCCGCGCCGATATCGCCACCCGCCTTACCGACAGCGTAGAGACCGCCTCCAACCTGACCGGCGGCCTTGTGACGGTGAACCTGCTGAAGGAGGGGCAGGATCTGTCCTTCTCCCAGAACTACGCCTGCGAGGACTGCGGCGTGTCCATCGAGGAGCTGGCGCCCCGCCTGTTCTCCTTCAACAGCCCCTTCGGCGCCTGCCCCACCTGCACGGGCCTGGGCATGCAGCTGAAGGTGGATCCCACCCTGGTGATTCCCGACGAGAGCAAGTCCATCCTGGACGGCGCGGTGGTGGCCACCGGGTGGAACTCCATCCGCTCCGACGGCATCTCCCGCATGTACTTCGACGCCCTCAGCAAGCGCTATAACTTCTCTCTCCGCACCCCCTACGCCCAGTTGTCCGACGAGGTGAAGGACATCATCCTCTACGGCACCAAGGGCGAGAAGCTGACGCTGGAATACGACCAGCCCCGGGGCAAGGGTACGCTGTACCAGGCCTTCGAGGGCATCGCCAACAACCTGGAGCGCCGCTATGTGGAGACCCAGTCCGACGCCAGCAAGAAGGAGATCGAATCCTTCATGACCGCCTGCCCCTGCCCCACCTGTCAGGGCAAGCGTCTGCGGCCGGAAGCCCTGGCCGTCACCGTGGGCGGCCTGTCCATCCACGACGCCACCGCCATGCCGGTGGACGACGAGATCGCGTTCTTCGACGGCCTGACCCTTACCGGCAACCAGCAGATGATCGCTGCCCAGATCCTGAAGGAGATCGGCTCCCGCCTGCGGTTTTTGCAGTCGGTGGGTCTCAGCTATCTGACCCTCAGCCGCTCCTCCGGCACCCTGTCCGGCGGTGAGAGCCAGCGCATCCGCCTGGCCACCCAGATCGGCAGCAGCCTCATGGGCGTGCTGTATATTCTGGACGAGCCCTCCATCGGCCTGCACCAGCGGGACAACGACAAGCTGCTGGACACCCTGCGCCATCTTCGTGATCTGGGCAACACCCTGATCGTGGTGGAGCACGACGAGGACACCATGCGCGCCGCCGACTGGCTCATCGACATCGGCCCCGGCGCGGGCGCCCTGGGCGGACAGGTGGTGTCCGCCGGAACGCCGCAGCAGGTGATGGCCGATCCCAACAGCCTGACGGGCCAGTACCTCAGCGGCAAAAAGCGCATCGAGGTGCCGGCGTGCCGCCGCGCCGGAAACGGCAAATGGCTGACGGTGCGGGGCGCGCGAGAGAACAACCTGAAAAACATCGACGTGTCGGTGCCCCTGGGCACCCTGACCTGCGTCACCGGCGTGTCCGGCAGCGGCAAGAGCTCTCTGGTCAATGAGATCATCTTCAAGCGGCTGGGCGCCGACCTGAACCGCATGAAGGCCCATCCCGGCCGGCATGACGCCATCGAGGGCGAGGAGCATCTGGACAAGGTCATCAACATCGACCAGAGTCCCATCGGCCGGACGCCCCGCTCCAACCCCGCCACCTATACCAACCTTTTCAACGACATCCGCGACCTGTTCGCCTCCCTGCCCGACGCGAAGGCAAGGGGCTACGGCCCGGGCCGCTTCTCCTTCAACACCAAGGGCGGCCGGTGCGAGGCCTGCTGCGGCGACGGCGTGCTGAAGATCGAGATGCACTTCCTGGCGGATGTGTACGTCCCCTGCGAGGTGTGCCACGGCAAGCGCTATAACCGGGAGACCCTGGAGGTGCGCTATAAGGGCAAGTCCATTGCCGAGGTGCTGGAGATGACGGTGGACGAGGCGCTGCCCTTCTTCTCCGCCCTGCCCAAGATCGCCGCCCGGCTGCAGACCCTGCAGGACGTGGGCCTGGGCTATGTGAAGCTGGGCCAGTCCTCCACCACGCTGTCCGGCGGCGAGGCCCAGCGCGTCAAGCTGGCCACGGAGCTTTCCAAGCGCTCCACCGGCCGCACCATCTATATTCTGGACGAACCCACCACCGGATTGCACGCCGACGACGTGAAGAAGCTGCTGGCAGTCCTGCAGCGGCTGGTGGAGGCGGGCAACACCGTGCTGGTGATCGAGCACAACCTGGACGTGATCAAATGCGCCGACTATCTCATCGACCTGGGCCCGGAGGGCGGCGTCGGCGGCGGCACGGTGGTGGCCACCGGCACGCCGGAGCAGGTGGCGGCGGTACCGGCGTCCTACACGGGACAATATCTGAAAAAGACGCTGGAACGGTAAAGCACACATCTGTCCCCTCCCCCGCATAGGATAGCGTGGGGAGGGGACGGCATGGCGCTTTTCTGGGAGGGTGTGGCCGCATTTCTGGAGGCCATCGGCATCGCGGCGGTTTTATGGGTGCTTTTCGACTGGTTTATGTACCCCAAAAGGGCCGTTAATGTACCCATTCTGGTGCCCTTATCCGGCGACGCGGAGGGCCTGGAGCCGCTTTTGCGGCGGCTGGAGGGGCTGACCGTCGTCCTGCTGGACGAGGGACTTTCTGACCTGGGGACGGAGCGGGCGGCATACGCCGCATCCTGCGATCCCAACATTACACTGAAGAAACGGGGGGAGACCCATGGGGGAACGTAGTACCATTGAGGGCACTGTGGAAAACGTGGTGTTCCAGAACGAGGAAAACGGCTATACGGTGCTGAGCCTGCTGACCGACCAGGGCGAGGTGGTAACGGTGGTGGGCTGCATCCCCTTTGCCGCCGCCGGCGAGAGCATGACCGTCACCGGCGTGTGGGTCAACCACCCCACCTACGGCGTGCAGATGACCGCCGAGCTGGTGGAGCGCCGCATGCCCCAGGATGAGGACGGCATCGTGTGCTATCTCTCCTCCGGCGTGCTGAAGGGCGTGGGGCCCGCCACCGCCGCCCGGCTGGTGGAGCGCTTCGGCGCCGACACCCTGCGGATCATCGAGGAGGAGCCGGAGAAGCTGTCCACCCTGAAGGGCATCACATCCAAGAAGGCCATGGAGATCTCCGCCGCCTTCCGCAGCCTGACGGGCCTGCGGCGGGTGATGGAATTCCTCAGCCGCTATGACCTGCCGGTGACGCTGGCCATGAGCCTTCTGCGCGCCTATGGCGACGAGACGCTGGAAAAGCTGAAGGACAACCCCTATCTCCTCACCGACGAGCGGTGCGGCGTGGACTTCGCCGCCGCCGACGAGATCGCCCTGTCCATGGGCTTTGACGGGGACGCCCCCTGCCGGGCCGAGGCGGCGGTGCTGTACGAGCTGAACCACAACCTGTCCAACGGCCATGTGTTCCTGCCCCGGCCCAAGCTGATCGCCGCCACCATGGAGCTGATCGGCATCACGGAGGAGACGGCGGAAAAGGCGCTGGACGACCTGTGTGAGCGCTTTGCCGTGGTGTGCAAGCCCATCGCCAACGTGGAGGGCTGCTATCTGCGGCGGATGTACGAGGCGGAGGTCTATGTGGCCAAACGGCTGGCCGCCGCCTGCGGCGACGACTGGGACTGCGGTAAAAATGTGGAGCGGATCATCGACGACATCGAAAAGCGGCAGGGCATCGCCTACGCCCCGGAGCAGCGCCGCGCCGTGGCGCTGGCGGCGGAGCGGGGCGTGCTGCTGCTGACCGGCGGCCCCGGCACCGGCAAGACCACCTCCGTGCGGGGCATCGTGACGCTGTTCGAGCGGATGGGCCTGGACACCGTGCTGCTGGCGCCCACGGGCCGCGCCGCCCAGCGGATGAGCCAGCTCTGCGGCAAGGAGGCACAGACCATCCACCGCTGCCTGGGCATGAGCTGGAACGAGCTGACCGGCGAGGTGACCTTCCGCAAGAACGAGAAGGAGCCGCTGGAGGCCGACGCCGTCATCGTGGACGAGATGAGCCTGGTGGATCTGGAGCTGATGGCGTCGCTGCTGCGGGCCATGCGGCCCGGCTGCCGCCTGGTGATGGTGGGTGACCCGGATCAGCTCCCCTCCGTGGGCGCGGGCAACGTGCTGGGCGATCTGCTGCGCAGCGGCGTGGTGCCTGCCGTATCCCTGACGGAGATCTTCCGCCAGGCGGAGAAGAGCGCCATCATCCGCAACGCCCACGCGGTGAACACTGGCCGTCCGCCGGAGTTAAAAAATACCCAGAACGACTTTTTCTTCCTGTGCCGCCGCGCCCCCGACCGGCTGGTGCAGACGGTGGTGGAGCTGTGCCAGCAGCGGCTGCCGGACAACATGGGCATCCCGGCAGATCAGATCCAGGTGCTGTCCCCCACCCGCAAGGGCGTGTGCGGCACGGTGAACCTGAACCGGGCCCTGCAGGCGGCGCTGAACCCGCCCGCCGCCGGAAAGCACCAGAAGCCCTGGGGCGACATGGTGTTCCGGGAGGGTGACCGGGTCATGCAGACCCGCAACAACTACGACGTGGTATGGGAGAAGGACGACGGCTCCATGGGGGCCGGGATCTTCAACGGCGACGTGGGGGTGATCCGGGAGATCGACCCCTCCGGCGAGCTGATCACCATTCAATTTGACGACCGGACCTGCGTATACACCGCCGACCTGCTGAACCAGCTGGACATGGCCTACGCCATGACGGTACATAAGGCCCAGGGCAGCGAATACCGCTGCGTGGTGCTGGTGTCGGCGGCGGTGGCCCCGGCGCTGATGGTGCGGGGCGTACTGTACACCGCCATCACCCGCGCCCGTGAGCTGCTGGTGCTGGTGGGCGACGATGTGGCACCCGGCCAGATGGCGGCCAACGACAGGCAGCAGCGCCGTTACAGCGGCCTGCGGCGGAGACTGCGGGAGGAGGCAATGAGCCATGGGCTTTAACGACGAGCTGAATAAGATCACCAACGATCTGCTGGGGGTATTTTTCCCCCGGAAATGCCCCTTCTGCGGCAGAGGCGTGGACAGGAAGTCCCTGCTGTGCCAGCCCTGCAGCGACACGCTGCCCCGGTGTGACCGGGTGCGGCAGGGCGCGGATTTTGGCCGGTGCGCCGCGCCGCTCTATTACGAGGACAGCGTGCGCAAGGCCATCCTGGACTACAAATTCCACGGAAAGCTCAACGGGCTGGACTGCTTCGGCCGCATGATGGCCGAGACGGCTGCGGAGCAGTACAGCGGCGAGTTCGACGCCATCACATGGGTGCCGGTCAGCAAGAAGCGGCTGAAGAAGCGGGGCTTCGACCAGGCCCGGTACCTCACCGCCAGCATGTGCGTGGACTGGCATGTGGCCCCCATCGAGACGCTGCGGAAGGTGGTGGACAATCCGCCCCAGTCCGGCATCCACGACGGGGCGGAGCGCCGGGCCAACGTGCTGGGCGTGTATGAGGCGGTGTCGCCGGAGCAGTTTGCGGGAAAGCGTCTGCTGCTGGTGGACGACATCTGCACCACCGGTGCCACCCTGGGCGAGTGTGCCCGTGTCCTGAAGGCGGCAGGCGCGGCGGACGTGATGTGCCTGACCCTGGCCATGGTGCGGGAGTAAACCGAGAAGTTTTGGGGTATAGTAGAGAAAGGGTATTTCGCGCCCCGGCGCGAGGTACCTTTGCCAACAGCCTGTAAGGGCGACCCTCGCGGGCGACCGTAAGAAACGGTATGATGACTCCCCGGGCGACCGCAAGGGTCGCCCCTACGGATCGGTTTTACGAGGTACAACGGTGATACGGCGGGGCGGCGGGGACGCCGCCATCTACGAAAACGACGATAGCCCCCCGTAGGGCGGCATGACCACATGCCGCCGCACAATAAGCCCTGTGCGCCAACGCGGCGGGGTGAGGTCACCCCGCCCTACGCAGCGGCTACCGATAGAATTTCGTAGGGCGCGATGCCCACATCGCGCCGCCATATAGAGGAAACGTTGTTGTATTCTGTGCGGGCCGATGTGGGCATCGGCCCCTACGAAAGGGTCGGCAGAACCCTGGAGGCACAACACAGACGCTCCGTTTCTCTTTTAACAAATCTGTGAACATTTACAACTTGCTCTTGCAAAACGCAAAGGCTGTCAGTATAATACTTAATTGGGAAAAATTCGGCTTATGGCCGCACATGATAACACAAATGAAGAAATGATGAGGTGCAGCTTATGTGTTCTTTGGCAAAAGATATCGGTATCGATCTGGGTACCGCTTCCGTTCTGGTATATATCAAGGGTAAGGGCGTCGTGCTGAACGAGCCGTCGGTGGTGGCCATCGACAAGAATACCGGCCGTCTGCTGAAGGTGGGCGCCGAGGCCCAGGCCATGCTGGGCCGTACCCCCGGCAACATCGTGGCCATCCGTCCCCTGCGTGAGGGCGTCATCTCCGACTATGACATGACGGAGCGGATGCTGAAGGAATTCATTCACAAGGTCACCGGCGGCTTCCAGCTGTTCAAGCCGCGGGTCATTATCTGCGTGCCCTCCGGCATCACCGAGGTGGAGGAGCGTGCCGTGGTGGACGCCGGCATCCAGGCTGGCGCACGCCGCGTGTATCTGATCGAGGAGCCGGTGGCGGCCGCCATCGGCGCGGGCATCGACATCGCCAAGCCCGACGGCCACATGGTGGTGGACATCGGCGGCGGCACCACCGATATCGCCGTCATCTCCCTCAGCGGCGTGGTGGAGAGCGCCTCCATCAAGGTGGCAGGCGACCAGTTCAACGAGTCCATCGTCAAGTATATGCGCCGCAAGCACAACGTGCTGGTGGGCGAGCGTACCGCCGAGATGATGAAGATGCGCATCGGCTGCGTGTTCCCCAAGGAGGAGGAGACCTCCATCGACGTGAAGGGCCGCTGCCTGCTGACGGGCCTGCCCAAGACGCTGACCGTCACCTCTACCGAGATGCTGGAGGCCTTCGAGGAGCCGGTGGAGCGGATCCTGGAGGCCGTTCACGGCGTGCTGGAGCGCACCCCGCCTGAGCTGGTGGCCGATATCTCCGACAACGGCATCGTCATGACCGGCGGCGGCAGTCTGGTGGACGGCTTTGACAAGCTGATCACCGCCCGCACCGGCATCCACACCATGGTGGCGGAGGACGCCATCTCCTGCGTGGCCGAGGGCACCGGCAAGAGCCTGGATTCCCTGAACTCCATGACCGACGGCACCGTGAACCTGAGCCGCAGACGGCAGATGAACTAAGTCTGGCGAAAAGTCTGACGACTTTTCTGCCAATTTGGCTTGCGGCCGACTGCGCGCGTCCTTCGGACACACTGGCGGCCGAGAAGTATTTTTCCGACGTACACGCCGCCGGAAAAATGATTTGATTTTTTCGCGGCGTCCGCGCCGCGAACTCTGCGAGGCTTTTTGATATTGCTATTGAGCGGCATTGACAGTTTTACTACCAAAAGAACGGCCATTTCATAATGGCCGTTCTTTTTCATTTTTTCTTGACGATTGGCGGAAAATAGGCTAGTATGATGGTATGAAGCGCAGAAGCTCATCGATTCTGCCGTCAAATCATATAGGAGGCAATACTATGAAGTTTTCCAGCAAGGTTCTGAAATGCGGCCTGTCCCCCATGCGTAAGTTTCACCCTTATGCCGTGGCGGCAGAAGCAAAAGGCAAGAAGATCTATCATCTGAACATCGGCCAGCCGGACATCGAGACCCCCAAGGCTTACTTCGAGGCTGTGCGCCACTTTGACCTTCCGGTATTGGAATACGCGCCGTCCCCCGGTATCCCCGTCCTGATCGACGCCATCCAGAAATACTATGACGACCTGGGCATGCACTTTGAAAAGGGTGACATCCTGATCACCAACGGCGGCAGCGAGGCGCTGCAGATCACCATGAACTGCATCCTGGATGACGGCGACGAGATCCTGATCCCCGAGCCCTTCTATCCCAACTACTACACCATGGCCTATACCTGCGGCGCCACCATCCATCCCATCCCCACCTCTCCCCATGACGGCTATCACTACGCCGACCGGGCCAAGGTGGAGGCGGAGATCAACGAGCACACCCGCGCCATCATGGTCACCAACCCCGGCAACCCCACCGGCGCCGTGCTGACCCCCGAGGAGATGCGCATGATGGTGGACATCGCCAAGGAGCACGATCTGTTCATCATCGGCGACGAGGCGTACCGTGAGTTCGTCTATGCCGGTGAGCCCCTGCAGTCCATGGGCCAGTTTGATGACGCTGCCGACAATGTCATCGTTATCGACACCGTGTCCAAGCGGTTCTCCGCCTGCGGCGCCCGTATCGGCTGCATGATCTCCCGCAACAAGGAGCTGATGGCCCAGGCCATGAAGTACGCCCAGTGCCGTCTGTCCGTCCCCACCCTGGATCAGATCGCCTCCGCCGCCCTGTACAGCGTCGGCCCCGAGTACTTTGCCGCCGTCCGCGACGAGTACAAGCTGCGCCGCGACACCGTCATGCGCAAGCTGAAGGAGATCCCCGGCGTGGTGTGCGAATGCCCCCGCGGCGCCTTCTATGTGATGGCCGCCCTGCCGGTGGACGACGCCGACAAGTTCCAGATGTTCCTGCTGGAGGAGTTCGACGACCACGGCGACACCGTCATGTTCGCCCCCGGTGAGCCCTTCTATGCCACCCCCGGCAAGGGCAAGAACGAGATCCGCATCGCCTATGTGCTGAAGCAGGAGGCGCTGGAGCGCGCCATGGATCTGCTGCGCCTGGGCATCGAGGCGTACAACAAGAAATAATTCCCCGCATACATAACGAACACCGGCTGCGTACCAGGGTACGCAGCCGGTGATTTTTTCGATAAAGCCACCCTGCAAAACAGAGTGGCGTATTTTATAGTTTAGCACCATGCCGCGGCGGATGCAAGTGGTTTTTCACCACTTTTTCAATTTCGGCGGATGGCGGGAAAACCGGTACTTTTTCACCGCATATTTTGGGATATTTACGTCTTGACGGAAGAAAATCATACGACTACAATGTAGCATATTTTTGTGAGCGCCGGGACTTCCGCAGGGGAAGAGCCCGGCGCGGAAGGGAACAGGGAACGGCGTATGAAGTATGTATTTGTGACCGGCGGCGTGGTGTCCGGTTTGGGCAAGGGCATCTGCGCGGCGTCGCTGGGCCGCCTTTTGAAGCAGCGCGGCCTGCGGGTGCGGAACCAGAAATTTGACCCCTATCTGAATGTGGATCCCGGCACCATGAGCCCCTATCAGCACGGCGAGGTGTTCGTCACCGACGACGGCGCCGAGACCGACCTGGATCTGGGCCACTATGAGCGATTCGTGGACGAGAGTCTGACGGGCTGGTGCTCCGTGTCCTCCGGCCGGGTGTACTGGGATCTTCTCAACCGTGAGCGCCAGGGCGCGTTCCTGGGCGGCACGGTGCAGATCATCCCCCACGTCACCGACGAGATCAAGAGCCACGTCTACGCCATGGAGCAGGAGGACGTGGACGTGCTGATCTGCGAGATCGGCGGCACGGTGGGCGATATCGAGAGCCAGCCCTTCCTGGAGGCCATCCGGCAGGTGGCGGTGGAAAAGGGCCGGGAAAACGTGGTGTACATCCATGTGCCCCTGATCGTCCAGATCCCCGGCAGCGGCGAGCTGAAGAGCAAGCCCACCCAGCACTCCGTCAAGGAGCTGCTGAGCCTGGGCATCCAGCCGGACGTGCTGGTGTGCCGCAGCGATGTCCCCATCCCGGAGGACATGCGGAAGAAGATTGCCCTGTTCTGCAATATCTCCGAGGACTGCGTCATCCAGAACACCACCGCAGACACCCTGTACGAGGTGCCGCTGCTGCTGCAGAAGGAGGGCCTGGACGAGATCGTGTGCCGCAAGCTGGGGCTTGACCGTCCGGCGGCGGACATGACCCACTGGGCCGCCATGGTCAGCGACATCAAGAACGCCAAGAAGGAGGTCACCATCGCCCTGGTGGGCAAGTATGTCCAGCTCCACGACGCCTACCTCAGCGTGGAGGAATCCCTGTTCCACGCCGGTACCGCCTGCGGCGCGGTGGTGCATATCCGGTGGGTGGATTCCGAGACCGTGACGGCGGAGAACGCGGCGGAGGTGCTCTCTGGATGCAGCGGCATCCTGGTGCCCGGCGGCTTCGGTGACCGGGGCATCGAGGGCATGATCGCCGCGGCCCAATACGCCCGCGAGAACGACATCCCCTATCTGGGCATCTGCCTGGGCATGCAGATCGCCGTCATCGAGTTTGCCCGCCATGTGCTGGGCTGGGCCGACGCTCACTCCACTGAGATGGCGCCCCAGACGGCCCATCCCGTCATCGACCTGATGCCGGATCAGGTGGGCGTCAGCAGCAAGGGCGGCACCATGCGGCTGGGGCAGTACCCCTGCGTGCTGGCGGCGGACAGCCGGGCCCGTGCCCTGTACGGCCAGAGCGAGATCAGCGAGCGGCACCGCCACCGCTATGAGTTCAACAACGACTTCCGGGAGCGCATCACCGCCGCCGGACTGGTGCCCACCGGCACCTCTCCTGACGGACATCTGGTGGAGATCGTGGAGAACCCCGCCCACCGTTGGTTCGTGGGCGTGCAGTTCCACCCGGAGTTCAAGAGCCGTCCCGACCGGCCCCATCCCCTGTTCCGGGGCTTTGTGGCGGCGGCACTGGAGAAATAAACTGGCATGAAATCTTCGATTTCATTGCCAAAGGGGGCTGCGGCCGACTGCGCGCGTCCTTCGGACACACTGGCGGCCGAGAAGAATTTTTCCGACGTACACGCCGCCGGAAAAATGATTTGATTCTTTCGCGGCGTTCGCGCCGCGAACTCTGCGAGGCTTTTCTCTGCATATGACGAACACCGGCTGCGTACTACGGTACGCAGCCGGTGTTTTTTCCTTTACCCCGTTACCGCAGGTAACGGGTCATTTTTTATACAAGTATCTTGTCGGCAAAGGCCGCCAGCCTTTCGTCGATGCCCGGCAGCTTTACCGCCGCGCCGGCGTCGTTGGCCGTCTCCAGCATGCAGAACCGGGGCGGCAGGCGGAAGGCCTTGTTCATGCACAGGGCCGAGATCAACTGCTGGGCCACAATGTCGCCGCCGGAGTAGCCGGACACGATGATGGCGTACAGATCCTTGTCGTAGAAGGGCGTGGTGCGGAACAGCGCCGTCAGTCGATTGATACAGGCCGTCAGGTTGGCGGCCAGGGCGTCGTTGTAGTTGGGGCACAGCCACAGCACGCCGTCGGCGTGGCCGATGGCGGGATACACCTCGTCCACGATGACGCCGCCGTAGAAGCACCGTCCCTCCTCGCCGAAGTGGAGGCAGGTGCGGAACTCGCAGCCGTTGCAGTCGGCCACCGTGCCGTTCCGCAGGCTCACCACCCGGGCGTCCACCCGGCCCTCCAGCCGGGGCGCCATCCGCTCCCACAGGGCGATGGTGTTGGAGGTCTTGCGGTTGGAGGCGTGCAGCACCATCAGATGGGGGTGCTGCCGCACCGGCGGCGTATCCGCCAGCAGGCGATCCACCAGCTCACGGGCGCAGGCGGTGTAGGCACCCAGATAGTCCGTGTGCCGCAGCATGGCCCGGATGTGGAAATTCTCCAGCGACCCGGTGGCCTCCACCAGCGGCGCGCCCATGAAGGCGCAGCCCGCCTGATTGGCGGCAAACACGATCTCGCGGGCGGCGGACTTGGTATACAGCTCACCGTCGCCGTCCACCAGCACCGCGCCGCAGCAGCCGTCAAAGAAGCGGCTGTTCTGCCGGATGGCGGACAGCATGGCGTACCAGCCCAGATTCACGCCGCCGTGCAGCAGCGAAACGGCGAACAGCACCCGCTGCCCCGTCACCGGATGCAGTTCATCGGGCCGCTGCACCTTTACATGGGGGCGGCCCTCCAGGGCATGGGACAGCACCGCCGAAAGGCGGGGATTCTCCTCCGCCTGGGGACAAATCACCAGCAAGGGCTCCATGATACCGGCCTCCTTTTCAAATGATCTTCCGCAGAATGTCCTGGGTCTCCGTCAGCCGGGCGAACAGTCCGTCCGGCAGGGGGATGTCCTCCGTCTCCAGTCCCGTGGGGGTATAGCGGTTTTTCACACCCATGAAGATATCCCCCAGACACACGCTGCCGTAGTGCCATTCGCCCTGCAGCGTCAGCAGCACGCTGATGGCCGCCGAGGACAGCGCCGGGGCCACATAGGGCTTAAAGCCCAGCTCCCGCATTTTCAGGTTGGCCGTCAATGCCAGCTCCGTCAGCTCACGGGACAGGGCGTCGTCATAGTGCTCGATGGAATTGGCGATCACCAGCCCGCTGCCGTGGGGGCCGAAGGCCCGGCCCTCCGTCAGGAAGGAGGCGAAGCGATCCTCCTGCTTGGCGTAGTAGGCAGCCCGGGCGTTCATGACGCCGAGGCCGTAGCCCTGCACCTGCTGGGGCAGCAGGCCCATGCCGTCGTACACGCCGTCTGCGTCCCGGTTGGAGGCCAGCAGCGCCGCCCGGGACAGGGGATCCACCGGATCGGAGATCACGCAGAAGAGACCGCGGAACCGGGCCTCCCGCGCCTTGCGGGCGTACAGCTCCACCAGTCCCCGGTTGGCCTCGAACTGGGCCATCCGCACGTCCTTTACGCCGCTGCCCACGGCGGGGATGCCCTTGGATGCCACGAACAGAAATGCGTCGCAGTCGAAGAGCTTTTCCTGGGGCACGATCTCCACGGCGGGCATGGCGTCATACTGCCACGGCAGCGTCACCTGATTCAGCTCGAACTCCCAGCGCTTTGTGGCGGCCTCGTTGATGTCGCAGATGCCGATGGCGGACACCGTGCCGCCGCCCAGCAGCTTCAGTCCCATGGCGATGGTGCTGCCCACGTCGCCGATGGCCAGGATGTGGACGCGCTTTTTGCCCGGCTTGGGCTGCCATGCCGCCATCTCCCGCCAGCGGGGATGGTCGAAGTTCACCGCCCGCAGGCCGCCGGTCAGCCACTCCGCCGCCTCGATGGGCGGCGCCTGGGTGACGGCCACGCGGCGGCTGTCCAGCCAGGACACGTCCTCCTCCGCTGCCGTCAGCTGGGAAAGGGCCGCGGCGGAGAAAGCGGCCCGGCCGCTCTCCGGCGGGCGGCGGAACAGGAAGATGGGCTGGCCCTGGGCGCTCTCCGCCGCCGTCAGGGGCAGGGGCTGACAGGACACGAAATATTGGCCGTTTTCCTCATATTGATACATGATGGTTCCTCCTTTTACCGGAACAGGTTCTCCAGCCGCCGCAGCGTCTCCAGATCGTCACGGAGATAGTCGGACACCGCGCCGTCAAGGCTGTACTGCATGCGCCCCTTGTCCGGGCACAGGGGCAGCACCACCGCCTCGCTGAGCCGCCGCAGCGTCAGGCTGCGGGCATAGACCCGGCGATAGGCGGTCTCCAGCGCCTCGATGATATACAGCGTATTCTCGATGCAGGTGCGGGAGAAGGTATAGGCCGCGTCGGCGCCGCACTGGCGCAGATGCTCCGGATAGACGTAGGGCAATATCAGATTCACCGACGGCTGCAGGCCGGAGCGCTCCATGGCGGGGTGCTCCACCGTATCGCCGCCGATAAAGGGGTACAGGGTGGACTCCACATACCATGCCCGCAGATTGGGCACAAAATACACATAGTCCACATCCCGGCCCAGTTGCTGGGCCAGATCCCGGCCCTGGCCGGACAGGATGCCCACCAGCACCTCCTTGATCTTCACCTGCTGCTCCCGCGCCAGGGGATCCAGCACGCCGATGCGGCGTCCGGTGTGGAGCTGATCGTCCACCAGGATCACCGGGCGGCGGAAGGAGTGCACCACCCGCATCTGATCGGCCAGCGGCGCGTAGCCGGGGAAGGCCTGGATCCACTGGGTGCGCCGGTCGGCGGCGAACACCTTGTCAGTGTGGATGGTCTTGGTGACGGTGTTGGGAATGGCGGCCCGCCGCAGCAGCTTGCCGAAGGGGACGCACATATAGGGGCCCAGCACACGGGGCTGGGTGGGCGTCATGGGCACGCCGTTCAGGGCGGTGATCTTCTCCACCAGCCGGTGCAGCACCAGCTGCGAGGAGATGGTGAAAATGAGCCGTCCGGGATACAGGGCCACCAGCCCCAGCTTGAAGCGGCGGCGGGCCTGCCGGATGGCGGACAGCACCGCGCTGTCGCCGCTGAAGGGCGGCTTGATGGCGGTCTCCACATTCTGCAGGAACACCACCGGGGCGCTCATATCCGCCAGCAGCAGCGAGGGATCGCCGGGCCGCACCGGACGCAGGCCCTGCTGCCGCAGCAGGTCGTCGGCCATGGGGCTGGCCGGCGCGTCCAGCGCCGCGAACAGCGCCCACAGGCAGTCCTGCTCCATGGCCTGGGCAAAGAGCTGTGTCAGCAGTAATTGCAAAGACTCGTCGTCCTGGCCGTACAGGCCCGTGACGCACAGCAGCCTGCCGGAGGCGGCGTTGCGCACATCGTTGACCCGCACGGGGTCGCCCAGCAGGGCCAGCAGCTCACGGGTGCGGCGCTGGTCGAAGGACGCGGCGGCCAGCAGCTCGCCGCCGCTGCGCAGGGTCATGATCCGCTCACCCCGGCGCTGAACGCCCTGGGCGGCGGCAGGCGGCATGCCGATGGCCTGCAGCTCCGCCAGCAGCGGTCCCTCCGGCGCAGCCTCATCAAAGCGCAGCGTGCCGGGGGACAGCAGGGGCTTGTACTGGGGCTCCCGCAGATAGAGGCCCCGCTGATAGATATACTCCTGCACCATGGGGTCGATCAGGTGGGAGATATCCCGGTTCATGTCGATATTCTCCCGGATGCGGGTGGAGCTGATGTCCTCCAACTGAGAGGGGAGCTGGAGCTGCACCACCTTGCCGGTGATCATGCCCACATCGGCGTCCACGTCCTTCTCCTCGCCGTGAAGGGCGGAGACCCGGCGGAACACGATGTGGTTCATGCTGTGGACGGAGTCGGGACTGGGCGCCGCCTTGTAGGAGGACGCGCCGTGGATCACGTCGGAGCCCACGATGAGATACAGCTCCCGTCCGGCGAACATATCCTTCAGCCGCCGCAGGTCGCCGGGGGTGGCGATGTTGACGGGGATGTTATAGGGGAACAGGTGGACGTGGAACTCGTCGGCCACCGACATGGAGGCGATGCGGCGGCGGATCAGGCTGGGCTGGGTCTTTTTCGACCAGGAGAATTCGTCCACCGCCAGGAACACCTCATAGCCCATGTCCCGGATGGTGCAGGCCAGCGCCTTGTGGGACAGGGTAAAGGGATCGAAGGTGCCGGGGAAGAAGGCCACCTTCTGCCGCTGGGTGAACCGGAAGGGGCCGTTGTCGGTCTCATACCGGACGATGAACTGGTACATGCGGTACAGCGCCGCCGAGCAGTACAGATCGTTAAGGCCCTCCTCCTGATTCTCGTGCATCAAGAACAGCAGCTTGTGGGCGCACAGGGTGAACAGCCACGCCCGCCGCTCATCGGGGAACCGGGGCGAGGCGAACAGGGTGTCGCCCAGCACATACATGGCCTCCTGCTGCACCGCCTGGCGATAGGACGCCATGCCCTTCAGCAGCAGACCCGCCAGACGCCGGCGGCGGCGATCCCACACCGCTTCCTCCTCCGGGAAGCGCTGGGGATAGGTGCGGTAGCTCTCCAACGCGAAGCCCACGGTGTCCAGGGCCGAGGCCACCACGCTGTCGGCGGAGTGGCTCAGCAGCTCCGCCAGATAGTCGATGACCTCGTCCAGCTCCGCCGGAGGCAGCCACAGCATAAAGGTACCCAGATACTGGGGGATATATTTGGAGAATTCGTAGTGGCCGGATTCCAGGGCCTTGGCCAGCTCCACGGCGATCTCGTTGCGCTCCTCGCTGGTGAGCCGGGGCGCGATGCCCAGCAGTGCGCGGCCCGCCCGCTGGCGCACCACCACCGCCTCGCTGACCCGGATCAGGTTGGCGAAGTGGGCGGCGATCTGCATGGCGCTGCCCATGCCGCAGGCGGCGTAGCGGGACAGCAGCTCCACGTTCACCACCTTGATCATCCACGGCGTGGCGGTTTTCAGGTTGTCCAGCAGGATGTCGGACACCTCTTCGTTTGTAAGGGCCTCCATGGCCTGCTCCGCCGGAACGCCGCACACACGGGCGTACCGATAGCGCAGAGAGGGCAGGGCGAAGGTCAGCTCCTCCTGCCGCAGCCGCTCCAGCGCGGAGCGGAGGGGGTGGCTCTCCGGCAGGGTCTGGCTGGCCCGGAAGAAGAATTGCAGCGCCGCCGCCTGCAGAGAGGGGCTGCGGCCCCGGCACTGGGCCAGGGCGAAGGCGGCCACCTGCTCTGCCCGCTCCTCCGTCAGCAGCTTCAGGGGCAGATAGCACAGGGTGTCCGTCAGAGCCAGCGCCGCGCCCTCGTCCTCCACATGGGGGGACTGGTAGTGGGACAGCAGCACCGACAGGAACTGCTCCGTCTCCTGGGGCGCGCAGTTTTCCAGCGTGGCGGACACCACCAGCTTGGCGGTGAAGCGGATATGGCTGGTCTGCTGGGGCGTCAGCTTGTGGTCGGGGTAAAACAGCAGGTTCAGATACTGGGACCACAGGGCGAACTGGGTCTGCTCCACCGCCGCGCGGGGCGCGGAGGAGGGCAGCTCCTTTTTGTAGCGCAGGCTGAACTTGGCCATCACCTGGCCCATCAGCGCCGCCGCCTGGCGGCGGATGTCGCCCTCCGGGTGCAGCAGCAGCTCATAGAGGAAGTACACCGTCTGGATCTTCTGGTTGGTGGACAGATAGGTGAAGTAGTCCTCCAGCACGCACAGATAGGTGCGCACCCGCGTCCAGTCCTTCTCGCTGCGGGCCATCTCCAGCAGATCGGAGAACAGTCCCTCGTGGCTGAGGCGGCGCATCATGTCCAGGTTGTGCTCCACCGCCGTCAGGCAGAAGGCACGGTAGTACTCGTCCGGCTTCATCAGGGCGATGTCCGGCTGGGGCGTTGGCTCGGTGTTCCGGCCCCGCAGCGTCACGTCCACGCCGTGGGCGATGAGATAGTCCTCAAAGTCCCGCAGCTTGCGGTAGACGTACTCATAGCGGCGCTTTTTGGCGGCGTCTACGTTGTCCAGCTTGCTGAGGATCACGTCAAAGGCGTCCTTCAGGGTGTACAGCGCCGCCGTCTCCCGGCCGTCCGCCTCCCGCCGCTGCTTGGAGCGGAAGTCGGCGTAGATCAGCAGCATGGACTCCACCGACAGGTTGGCCAGCTCCAGATCCCAGGTGGAGTGGTTGCCCGCCACCTGGCCCACCTGGGGAAGGCCGGAGCGGGTCAGCCACTCGTCGGTATAGTAGTAGTGGAGATAGGGCACCCGTTCGCCGGGCATGCAGCCGAATTTGCCGAT
>CAKTNW010000028.1 GCA_934589145.1 uncultured Oscillospiraceae bacterium
GTGATGCCCATCAGGTGATCGTCGATGACATTGGCGAAGTTATAGGTGGGCAGGCCGTCCCGCTTCAGCAGCACCTGGTCGTCCAGGGTGCTGTTCTCCACGGTGATGTCGCCGAAGATGGCGTCGTGGAAGGTGGTGGTGCCCTCGGCGGGGATCTTCTGGCGGATGACGTAGGGCTCGCCCGCCTCCACACGCTTCAGGGCTTCCTCCAGGGGCATGTCGCGGCAGGGATCGGCGGCCCGGTCGAACTCGCCGGAATCCTCCTCAGACTCCGCCTTCTCGCAGAAGCAGTAGTAAGCGCCGCCCTTTTCCACCAGCAGGCGGGCGTAGTGGCCATAGGTGTCCCGGCGCTGGGACTGGATATAGGGTGCCACGGGGCCGCCCACATCGGGGCCCTCATCGTGGTTCAGGCCGCACTCGGCCATGGTGCGGTAGATCACATCGGTAGCGCCCTCCACCAGACGGCCCTGGTCGGTATCCTCGATCCGCAGGATGAAGGTGCCGCCATGATTGCGGGCGATCAGCCAGGTATACAGCGCCGTGCGCAGGTTGCCCACATGCATATAGCCGGTGGGAGACGGCGCGAAACGGGTACGCACCTTTCCGTGGGGAATTTTTTCCTCCATCTGGGTAAAATAGTTCATATCCATCGCCATATCAATTACCTCCGGCATTTTGACAAATTACCTATCTATTATATGGTTTTCTGGGGAAAAGTCAATGACGATCGTGGGATTCCATTGATTTTTTGCACCAAACGTGATAGGATAGGGACGCAAGAAGAAAGCGGGCGCAGCGCCCGCGACAATGTGAGGTAGAAAATGGCTGATACGAAAAAAAGAATCTTCAGCGGCATCCAGCCCTCCGGCGAGCTGACGCTGGGCTCCTACATGGGCGCCATCAAGAATTGGGTGAACCTGCAGGACGAGTACGACTGCCTGTACTGCATCGTGGACATGCACGCCATCACCGTGCGGCAGGATCCCGCCACGCTGCGTAAGCGCAGCGTCAACCAGCTGGCCCAGTATATCGCCTGCGGCCTGGATCCCCAGAAAAACATCATGTTCATCCAGAGCCACGTTCCCCAGCACGCGGAGCTGGGCTGGATCCTGGGCTGCTATACCCAGTTCGGCGAGCTGAGCCGCATGACCCAGTTCAAGGCCAAGGCCGCCCAGCACGCCGACAACATCACGGCGGGCCTGTTCACCTATCCCGTGCTGATGGCCGCCGACATCCTGCTGTATCAGGCGGATCTGGTGCCGGTGGGCGAGGATCAGCGCCAGCATGTGGAGCTGACCCGCGACATCGCCCAGCGCTTCAACAGCGTGTACAGCGACACCTTCGTGCTGCCGGAGGCCTTCATTCCCAAGGTAGGCGCCCGGCTCATGTCCCTGGACGATCCCACCACCAAGATGAGCAAGTCTCTGCCGGACGGCTGCGTGAACCTGATGGACGCCCCTGAGGTCATCATGAAGAAGTTCAAGCGTGCCGTCACCGACTGCGAGACCGCCGTCAGGTACGACAAGGAGAACAAGGCCGGTATCTCCAACCTGCTGACCATCTACTGCGCCGCCACCGGCAAGACGCTGCAGGAGGCCGAGGCGGAGTTTGAGGGTCAGGGCTACGGCGTGTTCAAGCCCGCCGTGGGCGAGGCCGTGGTGGAGCTGCTGCGTCCCATCCGGGAGGAGAGCCAGCGCATCATGGACGACAAGGCCTATCTGGAGAGCGTCTATCAGGAAGGCGCCGAGCGTGCCCGCCGTCTGGCGCTGAAGACCCTCAGCAAGGTGCAGCGCAAGGTGGGCTTTGTAGCGGCAAAATAAGCACCAAATGTTTGGAATGTTTCTTGCAAAAAGTTTTTAAGTCTGCTATAATAAAAATCAGG
Organism: uncultured Oscillospiraceae bacterium; assembly: GCA_934589145.1. Taxonomy (GTDB): domain Bacteria; phylum Bacillota; class Clostridia; order Oscillospirales; family Oscillospiraceae; genus Vescimonas. Next base: position 1,883 of record CAKTNW010000028.1, read on the forward strand.
ACACCTCCGGGGGATCCCGGCGATCATTTCAAAACAAAGAAAGGAACATCGTCATTATGATCTATACGACTGAGGTTCAGCATATGTGCCCTGTGGCTAAGGGCGCTTATCACGGCCCGGCTCCCATTCCCGAAGAGGGCAAGTGGGTGCAGGCCAAGGAGATCAGCGACATCTCCGGCTTTACCCATGGTATCGGCTGGTGTGCGCCCCAGCAGGGCGCCTGCAAGCTGACCCTGAATGTGAAAAACGGCATCATTGAGGAAGCGCTGGTGGAGACCATCGGCTGCTCCGGCATGACCCATTCCGCCGCCATGGCTTCCGAGATCCTGATCGGCAAGACCATTCTGGAGGCACTGAATACCGACCTGGTGTGCGACGCCATCAACACCGCCATGCGGGAGCTGTTCCTGCAGATCGTCTATGGCCGTACCCAGTCCGCGTTCTCCGAGGGCGGCCTGTCTGTGGGCGCTTCCCTGGAGGATCTGGGCAAGGGCCTGCGCTCCCAGGTGGGCACCATGTTCGCCACCAAGGAGAAGGGTCCCCGTTATCTGGAGATGGCCGAGGGCTATTGCAGCAAGCTGGCGCTGAACAAGGACGATGAGATCATCGGCTACGAGTTCATCAGCCTGGGCAAGATGATGGACTTCATCAAGAAGGGCGACGACGCCAACGAGGCACTGAAGAAGGCCACCGGCCACTATGGCCAGTGGGACAGCGCGGTCAAGTATATTGACCCCCGTCACGAATAAGGGAGGAGGACGAAATCATGGCTCTGTTTGAAAGTTACGAGAGAAGAATCGACAAGATCAACGGCGTCCTCGCCCAGTACGGCATCGGCTCCGTGGAGGAGTGCCGCGAGATCTGCAAGGCCAAGGGCTTTGATCCCTATGAGATCGTGAAGGGCGTCCAGCCCATCTGCTTCGAGAACGCCTGCTGGGCGTACACCGTGGGCGCGGCCATCGCCATCAAGTCCGGCGTCAAGACCGCTGCCGAGGCTGCCAAGCTGATCGGCGTGGGCCTGCAGTCCTTCTGCATCGACGGCTCCGTGGCCGAAGATCGTAAGGTGGGTCTGGGTCACGGCAACCTGGGCGCCATGCTGCTCAGCGACGAGTCCAAGTGCTTCGCCTTCCTGGCCGGTCACGAGTCCTTCGCCGCCGCCGAGGGCGCTATCGGCATCGTCAAGAACGCCAACAAGGCCCGCAAGCAGCCCCTGCGCGTCATCCTGAACGGCCTGGGCAAGGACGCCGCCCAGATCATCAGCCGCATCAACGGCTTCACCTATGTGCAGACCCAGTTCGACTACTACACCAGCGAACTGAAGATCGTCCGCGAGATCCGCTACTCCGAGACCGAGCGTGCCGATGTCCGCTGCTACGGCGCCGACGACGTCCGCGAGGGCGTGGCCATCATGCATCACGAGGGCGTGGACGTGTCCATCACCGGCAACTCCACCAACCCCACCCGCTTCCAGCATCCTGTGGCGGGCACCTATAAGAAGGAATGCATCGAGCAGGGCAAGAAGTACTTCTCCGTGGCTTCCGGCGGCGGTACCGGCCGCACCCTGCATCCCGACAACATGGCCGCAGGCCCCGCCAGCTACGGCATGACCGACACCATGGGCCGTATGCACTCCGATGCCCAGTTCGCCGGCTCCAGCTCCGTCCCCGCGCATGTGGAGATGATGGGCTTCCTGGGTATGGGCAACAACCCCATGGTCGGTGCCACCGTTGCCGTCGCTGTGGCGGTTGAGGAAGCCATGAAGGCCTGAAAATAGCCATTTGTCCACATTTTGTCCACATTTTTGAAAGAATAAGGACATGACAAAACCCGCCTGCCGCGTATGCGGCAGGCGGGTTTATTCTCAGGTATTTTCAGGTTCCTCGCTGCTCGTTTCATCTTCCACGCATGCGGCGAAGGGATCGGGCTGAGAGAGGATCAGTGTAATATCACGGGCGGTCAGGGAAAGGTTGAATTGACGGTTCAGCAGATTAGAGGTAACAGCAGGCATCCAGCCGTAGGATATGTAGCGTTGCAGCGTTTTCAGCGCCGCCAGCGGCAGTTCAGGGATAGCGTCTTTCTTCATAGGGTGTCACCGGGATCACTGTTCGGCGTTATTGCAGTGCGTATTTTGCGATGGCCTGGCCGATGGCCCGGATATCGCTGCCGCCTGTAAAATCGAAATGAACCCGTCCTAAACCCGAAAAATACATCTCCAGTTCGCTGTCCAGATCAAGAAGTCCGGCTGTCTCGATGGAGAACACGGAAATTTTGCTGTATGGCATAGAAGTAAAATCCCGTTTTACCCCTGTAACGCCCTGAATGTTGCAGGAGATCACGCGCTTGTCGGTGAACACCACAAAATCGCGCACAACGGTATACGAGCCGATCACCGTTTCGCCTGGGATCAGAAGGTCTTCCACCAGACGGGCGCTCTTGCCGTTGTCGGGCTTGAGCTTGAATATGGCCCCGTTTTCAAAGTCGATCATATTTGTCAAAAATCTTCCTTTCTACGATCTGACGCGGCGGCGTTTCCGCCGTTCAGAAACCGCAAATTTTGATGGTAATAAGATACCATATTCGGTTATGGTTTTCAAGGGATAATACGATGAAAAACACCGTGATCATGAAAAAACTGCCCTTGACCGGCCTGGAAAAGTATGGTATAGTAACCACTGGTTTCGCCGCCGGGTGAGCCAGCGCTTTTTCCTGCATCGTTAGGCCATTGAAGATGCAGAGAGGGCGCTATTTTTGTTTTTCAGGGAGGAATTCCGCGTATGGCATGGATATTTCTGGGAATTGCCGGGCTGATGGAGGTATTTTGGGCCACCTGCCTGAAGCTGTCCGAGGGATTTACAAAGCTGGGCTTTTCCGCGCTGACCATTGTGGGGATGCTGGTCAGCTTCGGCCTGCTGTCGCAGGCCATGAAAACGCTGCCGCTGGGCACGGCCTACGGCATCTGGACAGGTATCGGCGCACTGGGCGCGGTGATCGTGGGCCTGGTGCTGTTCAAGGAACCGGCCACCGCGTGGCGCATGTTCTTTGCCGCTCTGCTGCTGATCGGCATCGTGGGCCTGAAGATCACCTCACCGTCGTAAAAGTGCGATAAAGAAGAACGCCCCCGGACAAATGTCCGGGGGCGTTTCGCGTATCAAACGTTACGTCTGTCAGGGGAGAAGCTTACTCCTCGTCCTTGCGCTTCTTGATGACCAGTGCCGCGCCGCTCAGGGACAGCAGAGAGGTCACAGCGTACAGGGCAATACCCATATCACCGGTCTTGACGGAGGTAACAGGCTTGTCCTCGGGAGGAGTGGGGCTGCTGGTACGCTTATAGTACTTGTTGGTGAACTCCAGCGTCAGGGCGGCGGGATCCACTTCGTCAGCGGTGGCCTTGAAGGATACCTTGCCGTCCAGAGTAACGATCAGCTCATACTCGGTCTTGTCATACGTCCAGCCGCTCTTCTTGCTGTTGACTTCCTTGATGGTCACGGCAGCATTACCGTCAGCATCGAAAGCAGCAGCGGGAACAACCAGATTCCAAGAGGCGTCGTACTTGCCGACACCGTTGGTGCTGATGGTCAGGGTCTGATCGATCTTGACTAGCTTGCCGTCAGCATCAGTGTAGTAAGCCTCGAAGGTGAAGTCGGCCTTGCCGGGCTTACGGCTGCCGCGCTCGCGCTCGACGATCTTCTCGACGTTGAATGTGGCGGTGACGCTGTCGATCTTCGTGTACTTGTTGGTGAAGATCAGCTCCTTGACGGGAACGAACGCGGTCTCGCTGTCGGCATCATAGCCATAGGGAGTATAGGTGTTCGTATCGATGTCATAGCCGATACTGAAGCCCTGCATCTCAGTGTCATACTCCCAGTAATCGGCATTGCCTTCCTCTTCCCATACGATCACGCCCAGGTCATACAGGTCGTACATAGTACCCTTGACCTCCAGTCTGGCCTTGGCGGCTTCCTTGGAGGAGGCGGTCAGCTGGAAGGTATAGATGCCTTCTTCATCGGCGATCAGTTCCTTACCATCCAGATAGAGGTGCATATCGCTGGGATAGCCGGGGAACACGTCGGCAACCAGACTGCCGAGGCTGTTCTGCAGATCCAGCATAGCATGGAAGGTGAAGGTGCCCTCACCGCTGGCATTGCCCAGCTGCTCGACCTGCTTGATCACGTCCACGCCGGCAGAACCGATGGGCTCGTTGAAGAGCACCAGCATGCCATCCTCGAAGGTGAACATCCGATTATAGTAGTAAACGATATCCGCGTTGGCCTCGATATCCATCGTGGCGGTGCAGTCATAGAATTTGACAAACTTGCCGTCGACCAGCTCGACCTTGGCGGGCTGCTCATTGGCCTTCACCAGAATGGGCAGATCCAGATTCCAGGCGGCATAGCCGGCAGGCACGCCGGTCTCGCTCAGGGTGTAGCTGCCGGGCAGCAGACCCTCGAAGGTGGCCTTGCCCTCGTCATTGGTGGTAGCCTTAACGGCATTGCCCTGCGCGTCGGTCAGGGTGAACTCGACATTGGGCAGCACCGCGCCGGTACGGGCGTTGCGCTTTTCAATCACCAGGGAAGTGGGATTGAACTGGTCGTCACCGTAAATCTTATCATAGGCGTTGGTGACGGTGACCTTGCCGGGAGTGGTGGCGGTCACATCAACGGGGGTGCCGCTGCCGGTGACAGTCAGGTTGTAGCCGGGGATCTGGGCCTCGGCCTCTGTCACGAGGTAGCTGCCCAGAGGCACAGTGACATCGGTAGTACCCTCGCCAATGATGCTGGCGGGGTACGCCGCGCCGGTGTTGGTGTTGGTAATGGTGAAGTTAAAGGTGATATTGGAGGCATCCACATCACCCTCGACCTTCTTTTCGATGGTCAGCGTGTTGGTGGTGGGGGGCAGAGCCTTGTAGCTGTTGGTGACGGTGACCTCGGTATTTTTGCCAACCTCAACAACAGACTTTTTCGGGGGATTGCACTGCGTAGAAGCTGCGCTGGTGGGGGTGCCATAGCTGACCGTTGTGGACAGATTATAGCCGTCGACCTGGCCATTGACCTCTACCACGGTGTAATCACCCTCCGGCAGCGTGACAGGATCGGAGGTTTTACCGGCCTTGACCTTGATGATATCGTCGACCTGCTTGCCGTCCTGCATGATTTTGAACTCGAACTCGATGTCCTTGGCAGCATCAGGAGCGCCGTCTGCCAGAACCTTCTTGATCGTCAGGGTGCCGTTGGTGTTGATCTGCTCCTGCACGTCCTTGGTGATGTTGAAGTCAAAACCAGTGCTATCCGGGCAATAGTTTACTCTGGCATAGACCAATTCGTCACGGGTATAGGTCTTTTCAAAATCCCAGGTTCTGGCTCCGTCGGTCTCTACCAGTGTGCAGCGAATCGTGACGGTGCTGTCATAGGTGGGCTTTTTTGCATCGCCGGAGAAGCTGCGGCGCCACTGATTGTCATGCTGCTCGGTAAAGTCGGCATAAGTGGTGCCATCGACAACAGCGCTGAGACTTCTGATCTTTACTTTGACCACTTGGTTGCCGATCTTAACGGTACCGTCGAAGTCGACGTCGATATGAGAGGCATAAAATGTGGTGTCCTGCGGGGGGTTATGATCTTCGCCAGGCTTATGGCCTTCCTGCGTCGCAACATCACTTGCGAACGCTGCAGTGGGAATCAGCGACAGTGCCATGAGCAAGCACAGCAGCAGGCTGATCACTCTTTTCTTCATACTTGTTCTCCTTTCATGTTTTGCGCTTTCGCATTCTGCATCGCTGGAAAACAATACCATTCCCAGCACATGAAAAGTATACTATACACCGCTAGGAATGTAAAGACTGAAAAGGTTACAAAATGGACAAAATTACGATCTAATGTTAATTATTACATAAGCACAGAGAATTACTGCAATAAGCATAGCAAGGCACCGCCAACCTACCGGAAAAGTAGGCTGACGGTGCCTCGTATATACGCCCTATGTCAGCAGCCGAAGAAACTGCACAGCATCTTCAGCAGGGAAGCGCAGTCAAAGTTGCAGAACATTTCTGTGACCTCCTGGATTTGGATTTGCTCTTGCAAGAACACCGTCATTATACCCCGTCCGCTGCCCTATTGCAAATGCAATGCTTGCCAGAATTGGGAGTCGGGGCGTTAAGAAAACATGCCGGTGGCATGTTTTTAGCCTCCGATCGCGGCGGCTATGCCGCCGCAGCATCCATCGGGCACTACACTGCACCATCTTAAATTCTCTCCCCCAGTCTCGCTTTGCTCGACAGCCCCCTCTCAGAGGGGGCCTTTGTGGGCCGACAGGGTCGTCGGCCCCTACGACATTTTATCGGTAGTGGTATGTAGGGGCGGGGTTCTACCCCGCTCGCGGGAGGGGCAGAGCCCCTCCCCCACGAAATGGTTGACGATAGGATGCCGTAGGGCGGGGCCAATGTGCCCCGCCGGTATCGCCTACAGAATCAGCAGCAGTCCAATGGCGATCAGCAACTCCTCATCGGCCTTCTGCCGGAACAGGAAGAACAGCAGGAACAACAGCAGCAGGTCGCCGGTGTCCAGATCGTCCAGGTGCAGCGCGTCCAGTATCCCCTTGCCGAAGGCGATCTCCGGCGGACGCTTGGACGGGGGAGGCGGCGCGCCGGAGGGCGGTTTGGGCGGCGGCTTCGGCGGCTGCTGGGGCCTTGGCGGAGGCGGGGGACTCTGTCCGGAGGGCCTGCGGGGCGGAGGCGGCAGCGGGCCGTCGTCCATGGAGGCCCGCACATACTGCCCCTGCTCTTGGCGGCCATAGCGGTCATACAATGTCAAGCCCTCCCTCCGTCAAAAACCGTTTGCCGATGCAGATCAGATGCGCCAGCTTCGCCGCCCGTTCCACCTTGGGCTGCTTCTCCTCCTTCAGAAAGGGCCGCAGGGCGTAGAGAAGCTGTGTGGTCTGGCTGTTGGACTGCCGCAGATCCTGCAGAAGCGGCAGAAATTTGGCCAGCAGCATGGGATCGAAGCCGCCGCCGTCCGCGGTCGGCGGCGGGCCGTTTGGCGGCGGCGGAGGCGCGGCCTGTGCCGCTCCGCCGGAGAGCTGCTGGGCCATCTGGATGATGCGCTGCATGGCCGCCGGGTCGTTGAGCATCGCGTTGAGCTTGCTGTCCATATCCTCCATACCGCCGCCTCCTTTCCGCTGTGGTTTCGCTTACGGCTGCTGTAATTGCCGGCTCAGCCGCTGCAAGAGGGCACGGCCCTCGCCGCTGGACAGCACGGTTTTCAGCAGCGATGCCATCTCCGCGGCGCTGCCGCCCTCGCCCTGCTCCATGGCCCGCTGTAATTGCGTGCCGTTCTGCTGCTGCATCAGGGCCATCAGCGCCTGACCGTCCGGGGATTGGGCCAGCCGCTCCACCGTGCCCGGATCGGTATGTAGCTGTGCCGCCACCTGATTCAAGTCCATGTTCCCACCTCCATACGGCAATATATGTGCCGGGCATGAAAAAAGTGCCAGTCCTATAGGACTGGCACCTGATGTTCCTATTCTTCTATCTTTTTGCCGCAATGGGGGCAGTACTTGAGCTTCACCCGGAAGTCCAGAGCCTTCCCGCAGTGGGGGCAGCGGTCAAAGATATGGTCTAAAACCAACCAGATAACGACGGCGGCTACGCTGATCCAGATGAAGAACCATTGTCCGGTCATCCACAGCAGAAGCAGGGAGAGAAGGACGACACCCAGCATAATGTAGAACATCGGCATCGCAAGCTTTCGGTTTGGCTTCATAGGGCAGACTCCTTTCCATAGTCGCACAGCTCCCGCAGCGGGCAGTCCCCGCATTGAGGAGCACGGGCCATGCACAGCGCCCGGCCGTGCAGCACCATCCGGTGGCAGAAATCGTTGGATTCCTCCGGCGGGATAACCTTCCGCAGCTGCTGTTCCACCTTCAGGGGATCCTTGCTGCCGTCGGTGATGCCCAGCCGTCCGGTGATGCGGATGCAGTGGGTGTCGCAGACGTAGCCCTCCTTGCCGTATACGTCGCCCAGAATGAGATTGGCGGTCTTGCGTCCCACGCCGGGCAGGCGGAGGAGGTCATCCATGTTGTCCGGCACTTTGCCGCCGAAATCACGGAGCAGCATCTGGGCGCTGCCCACGATGTCCTTGGCCTTGGCCCGCCAGAAGCCGCAGGAGCGGACGTATTCGCCAACTTCCTCCGGCGTCGCCGCCGCGAAGGCTTCCAGCGTGGGGAAGCGCTCAAACAGCGTCGGGGTCACCAAATTCACCCGCGCGTCGGTGCATTGCGCCGCCAGACGGACGGAAAACAGCAGCTCATAGTCCTTCTGATAGTCCAGGGAGCAGATGGCATCCGGGTACAGCTTTTTCAGCGCCTCGATGATGGCGCTGATCTGCGCTTGTGTTTTCATGGGCCTCACCTCAGCTCTATTGTATCAGACCTTGCGCAAAAAAGCAAATGGTGGTATAATACAGCAGTATCATTTTTGGGAGGTGAGCGCATGCGGCCATTGGCAGACGAAATACGGCCCCAGACCCTGGACGAGGTGGCGGGGCAGAAGCACCTGCTGGGCGAGGGCGCGCTGCTGCGCCGCCTGATCGAAAACGGAGCCGAGGCCAATCTGATTTTCTACGGGCCCTCCGGCACGGGAAAGACCACCATCGCCAACATCATCGCCAAGCGGACACAAAAGGCGCTGTACCATCTCAACGCCACCACCGCCGGCCTGTCAGATATCAAGGCCATCATCGCCGACGTGGATACCATGATGGCTCCCAATGGCATTCTGCTGTATCTGGATGAGATCCAGTACTTCAACAAGAAGCAGCAGCAGAGCCTGCTGGAGTTCCTGGAAAACGGCAAGATCACCATGATCGCCAGCACCACCGAGAACCCCTATTTCTACATCTATAACGCCCTGCTGTCCCGCAGCACGGTGTTTGAGTTCAAGCCCCTGACGGCGGATGAGACCCGTCCCGCTGTGGAGCGCGCCCTGCGTATCGAGCAGGAGCGCAGCGACCTGCCCTTCCAATGGGAGGACACTGTTCCTAGCACAGTGGCTGCCGCCTGCGGCGGCGACGTCCGCAAGGCGGTGACGGCGGTGGAGCTGCTGTACCAGTCCGCCAGACCCAAGGACGGCGTGCTTTATGTGACAAGTGAGGACGCCTTACAGTTGGCCCAGCGCAGCGCCATGCGGTACGACCGGGACGGTGACGAGCACTATGACCTGCTGTCGGCGCTGCAAAAGTCCATCCGCGGCTCCGACCCGGACGCGGCGGTGTACTATCTGGGCAGGCTGCTGGTGGCGGGCGATCTGCTGTCGCCCTGCCGCCGCCTGCTGGTCATCGCCAGCGAGGATATCGGCCTTGCCTACCCCCAGGCCATCGCCATCACGAAGGCCTGCGTGGACGCGGCGGTGCAGTTGGGCCTTCCGGAGGCGCGGCTCCCTCTGGCCGAGGCGGCCATCCTGCTGGCAACGGCCCCCAAGTCCAATGCCAGCCACAACGCCATCGTCGCAGCCATGGAGGACATCCAGCGCGGCGCCATGGGCAGCATCCCCCGGCATTTGCAGAACGTTCACGCCGACAGCGCCGGACAGGAGCGGGAGCAGGGCTATCTCTATCCCCATGTGTTCCCCCACCACTATGTGAAGCAGCGGTATCTGCCGGAGGAGCTGGGGGAGAAGCACTACTACGAATACGGCGACAACAAGACCGAGCAGGCCGCCAAGCGCTATTGGGACGAGATCAAGAAAGGATGAGCCATGGATTTACAACTGCATGACATTCTGGAATTGAAGAAGGATCACCCCTGCGGCAGCCGCCGCTGGGAGGTGCTGCGGGTGGGCATGGACATCAAGCTGAAATGCCTGGGCTGCGGCCACGAGGTGATGCAGCCCCGCCGCAAGGTGGAGAAAATGATCCGAAGAGTTGTACCGAAGGAGGAAGCATAAATGCGTAAAAAGACGATGCAGATCATCGTGGGTGTCATCGCCTGCCTGATGGCGGTGCTGATGCTGGCGGGATTGATCGTCCCCTATCTGGGACTGTGAGGTGCGGGGATGAAGCACTGTATTCTGGCAAAATGGGCCGGTAATGTCACCGATAAAGCCGCTTTATTGCCCCAAATAAGAGCGTTAATGTACCCGGCAAGCACTATTCCCGGCGTTCACGGCGTGGAGGTGTACCCCTGCTGCGTCGACCGGGCCAACCGGTACGATCTGATGATCGTGCTGGATATGGACAAGGACGCCCTGCCTAACTGGGACGCGTCCGACATCCATCACCGGTGGAAGGACGAGTACGGCGGCCTGCTGGAAAAGAAGGCCATTTTCGATTACGAATAAGGATATGTGACGCCCTGCGGGAGAAATCCCGCAGGGCTCTTTTTTGTGACAGGATTCCCGGCCGGGCCGTCCTATAATAGACGGCGAGGTGATGACCGTGACGGTGGTGTATCTTGACCGGGTGCTGGCGCTGAACCTGGCGGTGGACTATCTGCTGCTGATGACCACCGCCACCCTGGCGGGCACGCCATTGCGGCGGCTGCGGTTCGGTGTCTGCGCCGCCTGCGGCGCGGTGTACGCGGCGGCGGTATTCCTGCTGCCGGTGCTGGCCCATCCCCTGTGCCGGGTGGGCGCGGGCACGGTCATGGCGCTGCTGGCCTTCCGGAGAGAGGTGCGGCCCTGGCGGCTGACGGCGCTGTTCTGGCTGCTGTCCGGCGGGCTGGCGGGGCTTCTGCTGGCACTGGGACTGCTGGTGGGTTCAACCTATGGCGTGGCGCAGCGGGTCTATCACGCCGATATCAGTTGGCTGGTGCTGCTGGGCAGCGCCGTGGGATTCTATGGCCTGCTGCATCTGGTGTTCCGCCAGACGGCGCGGCATGAAAGGGGAGAATTGATGGAGATCGAAGTGGTGGTGGGCGGCCGCCGGTGCCGCCTGCGGGCGCTGCGGGACAATGGCAACACGCTGCGGGATCCGGTGCGGGGCCAGCCGGTGCTGGTGGCGGAAGCGGCGGCGCTGCGCACCCTGTGGTCCGGCGAGGCGGCGGACATTCTGACAGGCCGCGGCGCGCCGGAGGAGAAGATGGCCCGGCTCTATCGCGCGGGGGTGGCGGTGCCCTTTGTGCTGCTGCCCTTCCGGGCGGTGGGAACGGAGGGCGGACTGCTGCTGGCCTGCCGCAGCGACTACATCCGCATCGGGCGGCGGACGGTGACGCACGCCCTGGTGGCGCTGACCGACACCCAGGTAGGGGCGGGCGGCTATCAGGCCCTCTGGGGCGGACAGGAAAGGAGAGGACGACATGACGCTGTGGCGGCGGCTTGTACAATGGATCCAACGGCTGGTCAGGCCGGATAGCGTTTACTACATAGGCGGCAGCGATACCTTGCCGCCGCCCCTCTCCCGTGAGGAAGAGGCGGAGATACTGGCCCGTCTGCCGGAGGAAGCTGCCCGGCAGACGCTGATCGAGCGGAACCTGCGGCTGGTGGTGTACATCGCCAAGCGGTTCGACAACACCGGCATCAACATCGAGGACCTGATCTCCATCGGCACCATCGGGCTCATCAAAGCGGTGAACACCTTCCGGACGGATAAGAACATCAAGCTGGCGACGTATGCTTCCCGGTGCATTGAAAATGAGATCCTGATGTACCTGCGGAAGAACAGCAACACCCGCACGGAGGTCAGCTTCGACGAGCCGCTGAACACCGACTGGGACGGCAAGGAGCTGCTGCTCAGCGACGTGATGGGCACGGAGGAGGACGTGGTGATGCAGCCGCTGGAGGCGGATGTGGATCGCCAGCTGCTGCACAGCGCCGTGGCGAAGCTGTCGCCCCGTGAGCAGGACATCATCTCGCTGCGGTTCGGGCTGGGCGGCCGGAAGGAGCTGACCCAGAAGGAGGTGGCCGACCGGCTGGGCATCTCCCAATCCTACATCTCCCGGCTGGAGAAGCGGATCATTATGCGGCTGCGGCGTGAGATCGTGAAAATGGCATAAAAAATGCCCGCAAGGCACTGCCTTGCGGGTATTTTTTGAAATTTTACTGCAAAAACAGGCTGGCGGGGCGGTTAATGACCATCATGTTGTAGTAGCGCAGCAGGTGATAGTCGTCCTTGTCCAGCTTGATGCTGCTGAGCAGGCGCTCACTCTCCTCCAGCGGCTCGTTGGAGATCAGGGTCTTCAAGGCGATGGGGGCAAAGAAGGGCGTGCTGCCAATGCCGGACAGCAGACCGATGGCGGGGGTGCGGTTCTGCATGGGGTTGAGCATGCAGATGTACATCTTCTCCGCCTCGTTGATCTGATTGTTCAGCACCATGTGGGTAATGGTGTCATAGGACTTCATCTCGCCGGTGAACAGATGCTGGCAGCGGTCGGGATCGTCGAAGGATGCCACGCCCAGATACAGCGTCACCTCCACGGAGGCGCCGTTGGGTGCGGGGGAGAACCGCAGCAGGGAGCGCACCATCTGGCGGATGCGGCCGTCGTAGTAGTACATATAGGCCAGCGACTGGTTGAAGTAGGCGTTCTTATGCAGCGCCGGCTCGTTGCGGAAGGTGGGAGGCTGATAGTCCACGAAATACTTCAGGTCGATGTCCAGCGCCTGGGAGATCTCGTACAGCGTCTCAATGTCGATGGTGATGGCGCCGTTTTCGTACTTGGACAGCGTGGCCTTGCTCTTGTTGATCATGGCAGAAAACTGCTCTATGGTATAGCCGCGGCTCTTGCGGTATTTCTTAATGCGGTGTCCGACAAAATTGGAGAATGAACCCATCATCGACAACCTCCTTTCAATGGCGTCTCTATCATACCAAACATTCCACCATTCGTCAATAAAAAGTTTCTAAATATGAAACTGAATTTTCATTCTTTTTCTGTTTAGTAAACGAAAGAGAAAAGGTGACAGGATCTGCCAGGGGAAAAGACGAAAAAAGCGTCCGGCGCTGACAGCAGCGCCGGACGCGATCATCAATATTCCTGATGGGGGAGGGGTATGTAATGCCGCTTACTTGCAGGCGTCCATACCGGCCTGCAGGGCCTTCTTGTTGCCCTCCAGGAAACGGGCCTTCTTCTCACCCAGCTCGATGCGGATGGCTTCCATCATGCTGTCGAGGGAGGTGACATCAGCCTTGGCCATGACGGCGCCCAGGATCGCCACGTTGGCGCCCTTGGGGTTGCCGACCTGCTCAGCAATGCCGTTAGCGTCGCAGTACACGACGGTAATGTCATCACGAACGGCCTTGCGGTCGATGATGCTGGAGTTGATGACCAGCACACCGCCGGGCTTGACGTGCTCTTCAAACTTATCCAGAGAAGGACGGTTCATGGCGACGATGACGTCAGCCTTGTCCACCAGAGGAGAAGCAACGGGCTCATCGGAAACGATGACGGAGCAGTTGGCCGTGCCGCCGCGCATCTCGGGGCCGTAAGAAGGCAGCCAGGAGACGTGCTTGCCGTCCAGCATGCAGGACATAGCCATGAACTTACCGATCAGGAGCATGCCCTGACCGCCGAAACCGGCAAAAATGAAAGTTTTTTCCATGTTATTCGGCCCCCTTGTCTTTGTAAACGCCCAGAGGATAGTAAGGGATCATGTTCTCTTCCAGCCACTTCATAGCCTCGACAGGAGACATACCCCAGTTGGTGGGGCAGGTGGACAGAACTTCGACCATGCAGAAGCCCTTGCCTTCCATCTGATACTTGAAGGCCTTCTTGATGGCCTTCTTCGCCTTGACGATATTGGCGGTGGTATCAACGGCCACGCGCTCAATATAGTAAGAGCTGGGAACAGCGGACAGCATCTCGCTCATCTTGATGGGCAGACCGCTCCACTCCTCGCTGCGGCCAGCGGGGCAGGTGGTGGCCTTCTGGCCGATCAGGGTGGTGGGAGCCATCTGGCCGCCGGTCATACCATAGATGGCATTGTTGACGAAGATGGTGCAGATCTTCTCGCCGCGGTGGGCAGCGTGAACGATCTCAGCGGTACCGATGGAGGCCAGGTCGCCGTCGCCCTGATAGGTGAAGACCAGACGATCCTTGGCGGAACGCTTGATACCGGTAGCGACAGCGGGAGCGCGGCCATGGGCAGCCTCGTACATATCGCAGTTAAAATAATCATAGGCAAACACGGAGCAGCCAACGGGAGCCACGCCGACGACCTTGCCGTCCAGGTTCAGCTCATCGCTCAGTTCGTCGATGACCTCGGCCACCAGACGGTGGATGATACCGTGGTTGCAGCCGGGGCAGTAATGGAACTGCTTGTCGGTCAGATACTTGGTCTTTTCAAACAGAACAGCCATCTTATTTACCCTCCTTCATGCTGAGAATCTTGGTGACGATCTCGGCGGTGGTGGGCATCTGGCTGCCGCAGTGACCGAAGAAATCGACTTCCTTGGTGCCGTTGATGGCCAGCTTGACATCCTCCAGCATCTGGCCTTCGTTCAGCTCAACGTCCAGGACAGCCTTGACGGAGGGCTGATCGACGACCTTGCGGACGGCGTCATAGGGGAAGGGCCACACGGTGATGGGGCGCAGCAGGCCAACGTTGATGCCATGCTCCTTCAGCTCGGTGATGGCGCTCTTGGCGATACGGGCCACGGTGCCGAACGCGGTGATGATGTAATCGGCGTTCTCGCAGTTGAACTCTTCCCACTGCTGCTCGTTTTCAACGACTTCCTTATACATGGCCTGCAGCTCGTCGTTGTGGACGGCCAGGCTCTCGGTGTCGATGTAGATGGAGTTGATGATACCGCGCTTTGCGGGATCGTCGCCGGGCTTCCAGCCGGTGCAGGCCCAAGGCTTCTTCTCGGGATCCACCTTGTAGTCCACCATCTCGGGCAGCTCCACGGGCTCCATCATCTGGGCGATGATGCCGTCCGCCAGGAACAGCACGGGGATACGATACTTCTCGGCCTTGTCATAGGCGATCATCATCAGGTCGATGGCCTCCTGCACGGAAGCGGGAGCGAAGGTCAGCAGGTGATAGTCACCGTTGCCGCCGCCCTTGACGCCCTGGAAATAGTCGCCCTGGGAAGCCTGGATGTTGCCCAGACCGGGGCCGCCGCGCATCACGTTGATGATGACAGCGGGAACCATGGCGCCTGCGCAGTAGGAAATACCTTCCTGCTTCAGGGAGACGCCGGGGCTGGAAGAAGAAGTGATGACACGGGCGCCGGTACCGGCAGCGCCGTACACCATGTTGATGGCCGCCACCTCGGACTCGGCCTGCAGGAAGCAGCCGTCGACCTCGGGCATACGGGCGGACATGTATTCAGGGATCTCCGTTTGCGGAGTGATGGGGTAACCGAAGAAATAACGGGCGCCGGCGCGAATAGCGGCCTCCGCGATAGCTTCGCTACCCTTCATAAGAGTCAAAGCCATGTTTTTTCCTCCTTAGTCTTTTTCGATACGGATTACCACATCGGGACAGGTGCGAGCGCAGGAAGTGCAGCCCACGCATGCTTCCATGTTGGTGACCTCCGCAGGGTGATAGCCCTTCGCGTTGATCTTCGTCTTGGACAGTTCAATGATACCCTTGGGACAGGCTCTGACGCACAGACCGCAGCCCTTGCAAAGGCTCTCATTGATGGTTACTTTAACCACATTTGACACCTCTTTTCTCTTAATTCGCTGAATTCTCTACCATATCTCTATCCCTTTTGGGGGGATATACAGGGGATCAATACATTTCCTTTCTGGGATCGGTGGTGTTCAGACCGTACTCGATGTAGGAATCCCAGTCGCGGTGCATGTACACGTCGATGGCGATGGGACGGCCCACATACTTGGGGTCCGGGTTCCTGGCCAGGAAGGCGTCCAGAAATTCTTTCTTTCCGGTGGTATAGGCCACAGGGATGCCGGAGGCGTCCGAGACCTGCCGCAGCAGCTCATAGCCGTCCCACAGCTCCTCCGCCGTGGTCATGGTGGCAAGATTCGTATTGTTGATCATGCCGGTGATCTGCAGCCGGGAATGAGCCTGCATGCCCTCCTGCAGACGATGGATCTTATCCAGTGTGCTGGCCAGGGGGCGGCGGATGTTCACTACGTTCAAAACCTCCAGCGAACCCTCGGGCAGATCCACAAAGTCCTGGTGGTAGCGGCCCAGCGCCGTGGCGCCCACGTCGTCGCCGCCCACGTCAAAGATGACGCTGTCCCAATCCAGGACAAAGGCAGACTGCACCTCGGCGGGCAGGGAGAGCGTTTCGATACCGGAGCAGGCAAAGTTGGGAGAGACGAGACGGATCTCCTTCTGCTCTACCATTTTACCACGCTCTGTCAAGCGGAAATAGGTGTTCACCATATCCAGGTCGATCAGCTCTGTGCGTTCGCCTCTGGCGGCGGCCTGCATGGCGAAATTCAGCGCCAGCTCACTTTTGCCGCTGCCATAGTTGCCGATGAGTACTTTGACATTCTTCATCCGCCGTGTTCTCCTTTACGATCAGGTATGCTGTGCCGCGGGCCGGTGGGCCCGGGGCATTGGTTGGGAATTACAGTATCCCCTCCCCGGGGGAGGGGATACTGTAATATGTAAGCTTTGGATTACTTCAGGTTCTCCTTGATGGTCTGGCACAGAGCGGTGATACCCTGAACGATCTTCTCCTCGGGCATGCAGGAGTAGTTCAGACGCAGGGTGTTCTCGTGACCGCCGTTGGGGAAGAAGGAACCGCCGGGAACGAAAGCGACCTTCTTTTCCAGGCACTTCATCTGCAGCTCCTTGGCGTCCATGTACTCAGGCAGGACAACCCAGGCGAACAGACCGCCGTCGGGACGGGTGAAAGTGCAGGGAGCGGGCAGCTCCTTGGCCAGGGTGTCCAGCATCACGGCGCGGCGCTTCTTGTAGCACTCGCGGATGGTGTTGACGTGCGCGTCCAGATCGAACATATCGATCCACTTGGAGGTCTCCATCTGGCCGATGGTGGAAGCCTGCAGAGAGGCAGCCTGCTCCATAAAGTTGTACTTGGCCAGGATGGCATCCTCGGCGCAGACCCAGCCCAGACGGTAGCCGGGAGCCAGAATCTTGGAGAAGGTGCCCAGATAGACCACCAGACCCTTGGTGTCCAGGCTCTTCAGAGCGGGCATGTATTCGCCCTCGAAGCGCAGCTCACCGTAGGGGTTATCTTCGATGACGGGGATCTCGTAACGGTTGACGATCTCCATGAACTTATGACGGCGATCCAGATCCCAGGTACGGCCGGTGGGGTTCTGGAAATCGGGGATGACGTAAATCATCTTCACGCGCTCGGTGGTGGCCAGGATCTTCTCCAGCTCTTCCATGATCATGCCGCCGTCGTCGGTGGGAACTTCGATAAAGGTAGGCTCGCAAGCCTTGAAGGCGTTGACAGCACCCAGATAGGAGGGGCTCTCCAGCAGCACCACGTCGCCGGGGTTCAGGAACACGCGGGCGGAGAAGTCCAGGCCCTGCTGGGAACCGGAGGTCACCAGGATGTGATCCTTATCGGTCTTGATGTTGTTCTTTGCCAGCATGCGCTCGGCGATCTGCTCACGCAGACGGGGATAGCCTTCGGTGGAAGAATACTGCAGGGCGACGCGGCCATTTTCCTTCAGCACGGCCTCGGAAGCCTGCATCATCTGCTCGACGGGGAACAGCTCGGGAGCGGGCATACCACCGGCAAAGGAAATGATGTCGGGCTGTGCGGTCAGCTTCAGCAGCTCACGGATCTCGGAGCCCTTCAGCAGGTCCATTCTACTTGCAAACTGTACCATGAAATTTTCCTCCTCAAATTTCCCGGCTGCCTGTGACGGCACCCGGCTTTAGATACCTCTAATTTGTACCCTTACCATTAAAGCACATTTCTGCGCTAAAGTAAACAGTAGGTTTTGGTCAAAAGCCACAAAATTTTGAAAGTTTTTTCTTTTTGGTAAACTTTACAAAAAAATGACTGAATTTGAGGTGATTTCGCCCAACTTCCAGTTTTTGGAGGAAAAAGTGCGGAAAATCCGCAGAATTCGGGGGGAATCTTTGAAAATTTAGCAATGTAAAGCATGAAAACCGCGTGGAAATTTATTCCACACGGTTTTGTGTCAGGCGCGGGGCGGTTCCTCGCCGGAGGCTTCCGGCGTGTCGGTGGGGGCGGCGTTTTCCTTTTCCCGCTGCTTGCGGGCGCAGAGCCGATCATAGAACAGCAGTCCCGCGGCACTGATGGTCAAAGTGACGAGAAAAACCAGCACAGCGCCCCAATAATTCTTGGTGCCCAGCGCGTCGCCGCCGATGGTGGAGGTGACGATGGAAGGCAGGCGGCCCAGAGAGCAGATCAGCAGCCAGACGGGGAAGCGGATGGTGGTCAGGCCCGCGAAGTAGCAGAGAAGATCCTTGGGGGTGCCGGGAAGCATAAAGATGATGAGAAACAGCAGATCCCGCCGCCGGGTGGTCTGCAGGAAGCGGATGGAGCGGAGCTTCTCCTCGGAGAAGAATACCTCCGCCAGCCGGTGGCCGAACCGGCGTACCAGCAGGAACACGCACACGCTGCCCAGCGCGGAGGCTGCCAGACACAGCAGCGTACCCTCCACCGCGCCGAAAGCGTAGCCCGCCGCGATCTCGAAGGGCTCGCCGGGGATGAGGGCCACCACCACCTGGAGGATCACCATGCCCATATAGGCCAGACGCCCGCCGAAGCCGTGGGAGTTGACCCACGTCCGGAAGTGCTCCGGCTGGGAAGCAAAGCGCACCAGCGGCACGCCCACCAGCCAGACCAGCAGGCCCATGACCGCGATGGCGATGACCAGCGCGGCGATGCCCAGCCGTTTCTGCTGTGTGATTGTCAGTTCATTCTTTTTCATTTTTCATTTCATTTTCATATTTTCATAAGGTATATCAGATAACCGGATACCGGCGTAAACATTCCGTGAAACATTGCCCGTATTATAGCATCCGTGCTGGCGGACGGCAAGGCGATAGTATGTCCCATTTGTAAACAAAAGATGAATATTGGAGCGGCACGGCGAAATTGACAAACCCGCCGCGGCTACATATAATATAGGTAAAAACGCGGAAGGAG
This sequence comes from uncultured Oscillospiraceae bacterium, assembly GCA_934589145.1. GTDB lineage: Bacteria > Bacillota > Clostridia > Oscillospirales > Oscillospiraceae > Vescimonas. Next base: position 20,875 of record CAKTNW010000028.1, read on the forward strand.
CGCAGCGGCATGAAATTCTGGAAAATGAACGGCGCGGGCAACGACTTTATCGTCATCGACAACCGGGAGGGCGCCATCGGCGCGGAGCAGTGGCCCCGGATCGCCCGGACGCTGTGCGAGCGGCACCTGTCCATCGGCGCGGACGGCCTGATGGTGGTGGAGAAGCCCACCTGCGGCGGAGACTACCGGATGCTGTTCTTCAACTCCGACGGCTCCATGGGCGAGATGTGCGGCAACGGCGCACGGTGCATCTGCCGCTATGGCTACGAAAACGGCCTGGCGGGTGAGGTGCAGCGGGTGGAGACCACGGCGGGCCTGGTGACCGGCTGGCGGGTCAATGAGCGGCTGTACCGCATCCGGCTGAACGATCCCTGCAATCTGCGGCTGAACGGCAGGGCAGAGGTGGACGGCGCCGTGTGGGACTGCGCCTATGTGGAGCTGGGGAATCCCGGCATCCCCCACGCGGCGGTGCCGGTGCGGGGATTGAAGGACTTCGACCGGCAGCGGCTGTTCCAGCTGGGACGCAAGCTGCGGTATTACCCGGACTTCCCCAAGGGGGCCAATGTGAACTTCTATGAGATCATCGGCCCGGATCACGTCTATGAGCGCACCTATGAGCGGGGCGTGGAGGACTTCACCTATGCCTGCGGCACGGGCACCGGCTCCGTGGTGACGGTGCTGACCCTGCTGGGGAAGGTCTCCGGCCATCAGGTGAAGGTGGACATGACCGGCGGACAGCTGGTGGTGGACGTGGAGCGGGAGGGGGATCGGGTGACGAACCTGTACCTGACCGGCCCCACCAATATCGTCTGCAAGGGCGAGATCACAGACGAAGAACTGTAAACGCGCGAGAGCGACAGAGCGGCAGCAGCGGAGACGCTGCTGCCGCTTTTTGCCGGTTTGTGGGAAATGGCAAAAGCGGAGGAACGGAATCGTACAATATGCTGTAGGTTTTCTGCTTGCATCGTGCTATACCGGGTGATAAAATGATAAGGAAAGGCGAAATTTCAAGAGGCGTGCCTTTTACAGGAAAAAACGCAGAAGGAGAGAGTTGAAACATGAAGAAACGAGTGCTGAGTTTGTTCCTCAGCGTATTGATGGTGGTCACGATGCTGCCGGTGACGGCGTATGCAGACCGGCCGTCCCTGACCTGGCCTGTACCGGGCTATTATGATGAAAGCCAAGGTTATCACGCCAATAATGCGATTGATATTTGGGCTGGCGGTACGGAAGGAGCCGAAATTGTGGCTGCTGCTGGCGGTAAAGTATATCAGCGGTTCGACTGCGACAAGCACCATGGGCAAAATGATGAATGCTTTTGCTACAAATTTGGCACGGGACTTGTTATTCGTGGATATGACGGAAGACTGTATCAGTATGCCCATATGCAGTATCAGAGCATCCCGAGCAATGTTTACATAGGTGCCGATGTAGTTGAAGGTCAGTCGATAGGAAGAATGGGCAATACAGGGTGGACGACTGGCCCCCATCTTCACTTTGGCATTACAGATTCTGGGTACCATACGGACTGGAGTGATGCTGGCCCTGACCCATCTCACAAAACTGGCAATTACACCTATAAGGGCTATGGAAACCATAACTTTGGCAGCTGGATAGAGACGACACCGGCAAACTGCACGACGAATGGCGTATCGACGAGAACGTGCACGCAGTGCGGTTATTCTGAAACCCAGCCGATCCCTGCCAACGGGCAGCACTCTTACGGCGCGTGGAAGGTGATCAAAGAAGCAACGTGTACGGAGAATGGCACCCAGCAGCGCACCTGTACGCGGTGCGGAAACGTGGAGACCGGAACGGTCACAAAGGGCGGCCATGTTTACGGCGAGTGGGTGGTCACAAAAGAACCCACCTGTACGGAGGCCGGCGCGAAGCAGCGCACCTGTACGCTGTGCAATAGTGTAGACACTGTTACGGTGGTAAAGCTGGGACACAATTATGGTGAGAACGTCGTTGCGGAGGAAGCCACCTGTATGGAGACCGGCATCGTGACGAGAACCTGCGCGCGCTGCGGCTATGTGTTATCCTTGACGACGCCGAAGGCCGACCATACATACAGCCATGAGACGATCCCGGCCACCTGCGTCACGGCGGCGATCGAGAAATATACCTGCACCGTCTGCGGCGATACCTATACGGAAAAGGGCACGTTGGGCTGGTCGGAGTGGAGCACGGAAAAGCCGGAGGGTATCAGCGAGGATCTGATTGAGACCGCGACGGAATACCGTTATTCTGATTACAGCACCACTCAGTCCTACCAGACATCTATGCCCGGCTATACGGTGAAGAGCTCTCAGTGGGTGCAGAAGGACACCGGCAGCATCGCCTATGTGCAGTCGTGGCCGACTGGCTTCTATCAGGGCCATTGGCTTTACAGCGCCTATAATAAAACGGCGCCCTTAGCCTATGAGACGACCACCGCCAAGCAGGTGATCAATTCGGAATACACGTCTTCCCATATCTATTGGCACTGGTGCCGCGGTACATATACAGCCGGCCCGATTGACCGCTTGGTAAGCACCGAGGCGGACGGCGAGTTCCAGACCTTCCATGCTTTTGAAAGCACCGATACGGCGGCGATAACGAGCGGTATTTTCCAACGAATGGATAAGGGCGATTGCTGTACGGATACCTACTGGTATCTCGAGCTGCCCATTACGACCAGAACCTATACGACCTATAATAAGCTTTTCACTTATGAAAAGTGGAGCGATTGGTCGGAGTGGTCTCAGACGCCTGTAACGGCCAGCAGCACCAGAAAAGTGGAGACCAGAACGGTCTATCGCTATTATACGGAGCTGGGCAGCCACAGTTGGGATGACGGCGTTGTGACAACGGAGCCCACCTGCGTGCTGGATGGTGTCAGAACCTATACCTGCGCACTGTGCGGCGCGGAAAAGACCGGAAGCATCAGAAAGACCGGGCATACCTTCCGGGACGGCGTCTGCATCTATTGCTCAGCCGTGGAGAGTATGGCGGCGCTGGTTGTCGGTACAGCAACGGCTTCCCAGGGGCACGAGGTCATGATCCCAGTAGAACTCAGTAAGAATACCGGATTTGCGGCTTTTGATCTTGAGATCAGCTATGATGAAAGCGCGCTGACGCTGCGTGAGATTGCTGCCGGATCACTTATAACAGGTCGGGAAGGTTTTGTATTCGACTTGGATGAGCGAACGGCGTCTTTTACCGGTACGGATGACATCTTTGACAGTGGGTCACTTCTGTATCTGACCTTTGACATAGTGCAAGAGGCAGCGGACGGCAGCTACAACGTGTTTGTAGGTCTTGGAGAAAGCGGCATTACCGACGCGGACGGGCAAGCCCTGGAGATTCGGACAGAGCCCGGTACGGTTACGGTAAAAGAGGGCTTTAGTGTCGATACGTATTTTGAATCCGTTACGCTGGCCGACCCGGATCAGGTCTTTGTAATGACCGAGGGAGTCGATGCGAGTTCGTGCAAGGATGGCGTCTTTTACTACAATCCGGTCGGAAAGTTTGACGCTGAGGTGACGGTAAAGCTGACAGAAAACGCACGGGAAGAGCTTGGCTTGGAGAGCGCATCGCTAACCAAAAAGTGGAGTGATATTTATCAAGACGTGTGGTTTGCGCACATTTTTGACAGCAATCCCCAAGCGGATAATTGGAAACTGCTGGACGCGGAAGAGCACCTGTATTCCTGCGACCTGAAGGTGGACAATGGCTACAACAGTGACATGGGTGAAGAGGAGTATCTGCCTCTTACGGTCAAGATCAAGCTGCTTCCTGAGACGCAGATCAAGAAAGTGGAATGCCTTACGCCCTCCGTGCTGCTGGTACAGGGATGCGATACTTACTATGGCATGGATGCAGATGGAAATGAAATAGAGATCTTCGAGTTGACGGAGGCGTTAGACAGCGAACGTGTAAAATTCCGCGTCACATTGACGGATGACAGCGTTATAACCGGTACAGCATATGAGATTTATTGTCAGTTGAACATCCGACCGGTTGTGGGGACTGTGCCGGAGAGTGAACAGATCTGGAAAGTGGGAGACGGCAAGGAGCACAGCTTTACCGTATACTTCGGCACAGAGAGCTGTATCGTTCCCGTTACGCTGTCCGGCCCGTTGGTAAGCGGCATCAAGCTGGCCAACCGCGATTATCTGGAACAGGTTTCCGGAATGTGTGTCGAGCCGGCCAGTAGCGCTGTTGAGCTCGAGGTCACGATGACCGATGCCGGCGCGGCGCGGTATGGCTTTACGACATTTGTCGGTACGGTAAGCCAGCTGAAAGATGCCCTGCACGAAGAGTTCAGTTTCTCGTGGAGTCCGATGGATAATGAAGAATCTATTCCGGTAGGGAAGAAATATGATCTGCCTGTGCATTTGGCAGGCTGCCATACCACATTGCCGGTGAAGGTCGTTGGAGGCAGCAGAGTGCCGCTGACAGCTGAAAACTTCCCGGACGCAAACTTCCGTGAGTATTTGCAGACGGAATTTGCTGACTATATTGATGCGGACGGCAATATTCTGACGGAAGCGGTTGTGGCGATTAGCTGCAATGGATGGAATGGATGGAATATCAAGTCTGTGAAGGGTATTGAGCATTTCAAGAAGCTGGAAGTGCTGAGCTGCGGTGAGAATCAGTTGACAACCTTAGACGTCAGCAAGAATGCAGATTTGACAGATCTGGAGGTCTACGAAAATCAGTTGACATCGTTGGACGTCAGCAGCAACGGAAAGCTTGAGTATCTAATTTGCTTTACCAATAAGCTGACATCGTTGGACGTTGGCGCAAACAAACATTTAAAAGTGCTTGCGTGCGGTGATAATGCAGGTTTGAGCAGTTTGAATGTTTCCAATAATACCAATCTGACTATGTTGAGCTGTGGCAGTGCGGATTTGACGACATTGGATGTCAGTCGGAACACAAAGCTGGAGGGGCTGTACTGCGCCGATAACCGATTAACAGAACTGGACGTCAGTCAAAATACGCAACTGGAAGCGTTGTACTGTGGCGGAAACCAGTTGACAGAACTGGATGTCCGCAGCAACCTGGCACTGACAGAGCTGGATTGTTCCGGTAACCGATTGACCAAGCTGCTGCTGCCGGGAATGACCGTGAAGCTGAATGCGATTTCCCGCATCGCGGCGGCCTTTGCGCCAGCGACTTATGCCGATACGGCTGCAAATGGAGCACTGACGTATCTGGATTGCAGTCGGAACTATCTGACCGCGGTGGATACCACCACTTGTCCAGCTCTTGAGACGCTGATCTGTGCTGATAACGAGGCAGAACTGACAGTGAACGTAGCGGATTTGAGCAAGGTGAGCCTGTCCACCATGGGTACTGAGAAGGTGACGGTTAAAGAAAACGGAAAGGCCGTATCCGGTCGACCTGCCAGTGGCACATTTAGTGTAGATAATGCAAAGTTGACATTGAGCGACGGAAGCAAGACGTTCAAAACGATCGTAGTGAATGGAACATACCGCTTTGATGTGGTTACGGATGGCGCGTATATACTGACGGTCGAGGCCGATGAATATGTGTCCCGCCGCATTGGAGTGAATGTTGCTAATGGGAAGATCACAGGCATGGATGGCTGTGTTCTTAGACGGTTGGGTGATGTAACTATGGACGGTACAATTGATGTTTACGATTTGCAGCGCCTATATGAGCATGTAAGTAGTATTAATTCGCTGATTGACAATTATGCACTGCAGTTGGCCGATATCAACGGCGGCGGCGTTGACGCGACGGATGTTCAGGCTTTGTATGAGCTTCTGGTTGGATGACCGGAGCCTGACAAGGTATACATGAAAACAAAGGAAGAGGGCGGCAAAGCCGCCCTCTTCCTTTGCGATACGCAAAAAGAAAAAGACCTGAAATCCGAAGATTTCAGGTCTTGGTGGAGATAAGCGGGATCGAACCGCTGACCGCTTGAATGCCATTCAAGCGCTCTCCCGGTTAGTGCGGTTACATACCCCCCTAAACCGGTGCAAAAGAGCGCTTCAATACGCGGGCAACCCCAAAACACACCCTGAATGTCTTTCATTATAGTCAAAGAAATCCCGTATATCAAGGAAAATAATTTTTCTTCTTTGCGTCCCTCCACGGCATGATATAATTTTTGTATCCATGTTGGAAAGGAGGTGCAGGCATGGAAAAAGAATATATTGCCGGAGAGCCCCAACGATACGAAATTGGCGGTC
>CAKTNW010000029.1 GCA_934589145.1 uncultured Oscillospiraceae bacterium
TCAACCCTTAGATGTACAAAAACAGGCAGCACTCAACCGAAGCTGAGTGCCGCCTGTTTTGTTGTCCAATCCTGCTTGACAGATGCCGATTTTGTAGTTTTCTCAAATTACTGTCTTATCGGCACACGGCAAAGGCTCTCTTTTTTTGTTAGTAAACTGCCGGAAAGCACAGATACGCAAACGCTGTCATCTCCGGTGTACGGATTTCACTTCCTCTTACTTGCTCTTCCGGTCGCACACCGAGATACCCAGCGAACACAGGATGCCCGCCGCGGCCAGGCCGATGATCAGGAAGAAGGTGGCGTTATAGGAGCCGCTGGCGTCAAACAGCGCGCCAGAGATGGTGCTGCCGAAGCTGGCGAAGATCAGGTTGCTGTTGATCAGGGGGAAGTTTACCGGATAGTGGGCCGGGCCGAAGTAGGCGCGGCAGAAGGCGGAGTTGGTGGGGGTGACGCCGGAGTAGGCCAGACCGCCCAGCACGAAGCCGATGATGACCACCACGATGCTGCGGGTGCTCAGTGCCAGGATCAGCACCACGGCGGTGATGATGAACAGCACGTTCACCAACTGCATGGACACCTTGCGGCCGAACTTATCGTACATGCCGCCGAACAGCACGCGGCCCAGTGCGTTGCAGATGGAGATCAGGCCCACGATGGTGGCCACAGAGCTGGCGGTCTGGTCGGCGCTGGCCTCCCACACCACGCCGCTGGCCTGGGAGATCAGGGCAAGGCCCGCCGCGCTGACGGCGATGGCCCAGACGTAATACAGCCAGAAGGTGGGCTTTTTCACCATCTCCAGCGGCTTATGGTCATGACCGGCGGCCTTGGCGGTGGTCTTGCCGCCCTTACCGGCAGGGGCCACGAAGTCCGCGCCGGGCGCCACAAAGAAGAAGGAGCAGATGGCCAGCACCACGAAAATGATGACGCCCAGCACCACGAAGCTGACGCGCCAGCCGCCGATCCAGTCGGGCGTCCACGCCTGATAGAGCTTGCCGATGACAAAGCTGCCGCCGCCGAAGCCCATCAGCAGCACGCCGGAGATCAGGCCGGGACGGTCGGGGAACCAGCGGACCATGGTGCTCATGACGGCGTTGTAGCAAAGGCCGGAGCTGAGACCGCACAGCACGCCGAAGCCGATGTACAACATGGCCACGGACTGGGTGCGGCTGGCCAGGAAGAAGCCCAGCAGGAACAGCACCGCGCCGATGCGCACGGACATCTTGGCGCTGAGCTTACCGCTCAGCAGGCCGCACAGCAGCGAACCGATGCAGAACAGGATCATCACGATGGTAAAGGTCATGCTGAGCTGCGCCTTGGTCCAGCTGGTAAACTCGGCGGCGATGGGGGTGCTCAGCACGCTCCAGGCGTACACGAGACCGGCGAACAGCAGCACGATCACGCCCACGATGGCGTAGACCCAGCGGTTCAGTTGTTTCATAGGGAAGCCCTCCAGATATGTTTATTCTGTGAATTTTTTCACGCTCTCCTAATCAGTTTACCAAATGATTCAATGAAACACAAGAGCCCCACGGAGAAACATCCGCAGGGCTCTGTTTCGTATCGGGAAATTTATTGCCGTTTACCGGGCTTCTTTGCCGATTTTCAGGCCCGCCTCAAAGGCCTGCTTGTTCAGGGGCAGCAGCTTGGGCTTCTTGCCCAGCTTGTGCTCGATGGTCTGCCACACCACGTCCTCGGGAACTACCTGCGTGTAGCCCACATAAGCGCCCAGCATGATAATGTTCAGCACCTTGGCATTGCCCATCTCCAAAGCCATCTCGGTGACGGGGACTTTGACCACCTTGATATCCTCACGGGTGATCTCGCTGGTGACGATGGAGCTGTTGATGAACAGCGTGCCGCCGGGCACCAGCTTATAGAGAAACTTGTTGAGGCTGGGGTCGTTCATGACGATCAAGTCATCCATGCTGTCGCCCAGCGGCGCGCCGATGTCGTCATCAGAGATGACCACATAGCAGTTGGCCGTGCCGCCCCGCTGCTCCGCGCCGTAGGAGGGGAAGAACGTAACATTTTTATCCGTGCTGTCGCAGGTGGCTTCCGCCAGGAACTTGCCCAGGGTCATGACGCCCTGTCCGCCGAAGCCGGCCACCATCAGATTCCGTTCCATATTCACGCCTCCTCCTTGCTCTTATCCCGGATCACGCCCAGGGGGAATTCCTTCAGCATGTTCTGCTCCAGAAAATCCAGGGACTCCAGCGGGTCAAGGCCCCAGTTGGTGGGACAGCTCGTCACGATCTCCACCATAGAGAAGCCCTTGCCGTCCAGCTGGTTCTGGAAGGCCTTCCGGATGGCCGCCTTGGTCTTGGCCACGTTGGCCGGGGTGTTGCAGCTGGTGCGCTCCAGATAGTAGGGGGCGGTCAGCTGATTGAGGATCTCGCACATGTGCATGGGGTAGCCGTGTTCCTTGGGGTCGCGGCCCTTGGGGGCGGTAGTGGCCTTCATGCCCACCAGCGTCGTCGGGGCCATCTGGCCGCCGGTCATGCCGTAGATGCCGTTATTGACGAAGATGACCGAGAAATTCTCGCCCCGGTTGGCGGCGGACATGGTCTCGGCCAGACCGATGGACGCCAGATCGCCGTCGCCCTGATAGGTGAACACCAGAGACTCCGGGTTGCTGCGCTTGGCGCCGGTGGCTACCGCGCAAGCCCGGCCATGGGCCGCCAGCAGATAGTCGTAGGTGATGTAATCCATATGCAGGCCGCAGCAGCCCACGCCCACGGCGCAGGCGGCCTTGTCCAGCAGATCCATCTCCTCCAGCACCTCGCCGATCAGCTTGATAATGGTGGAGTGCATGCAGCCGGGGCAGAAGCCGGACACCATGTCGGCCTTGATGCCTTTCGTTCTCGCGTAGACTTTTTCCATATTCCGGCGCCTCCTTTCAGCGTTCCAGTAGCGCCTTGGCTGCCTGAATGACCTCGTCGCGGCCCATGATCTCGCCGCCTGCGTGGAGGCAGGTGTGGATGGGGCAGCGATCCATGACCGCCAGTTTGACATCGTTGACCATCTGGGCGGGGATGGACATCTCCACGTCCAGAATGGCTTTCACCCGGCCGAAGTCCAGCCCGGCGTAGGTGTCATAGGGGAAGGGATTGAGGGTCTTGGGGCGGATAAAGCCCACCTTGTAGCCCTCGGCACGCAGCAGCTTCACCGCGCTGCGGGCGATACGGCCGCAGATACCGTAGCCCGTCAGGACGATCTCCGCGTCCTCCAGGAACAGGGTCTCCACCTGCACGTCCTTTTTCCAGCTCTCGTACAGCTCCTCCATCTCCCGGCAGGCTTGCTCCTGATCCTTCGTCGACCAGCGGCCCGCCGCCACGATGCCGCGAGGCTCCTTGGTGGAGTCGTGGCCCACGGCGGAGGTGGCACGCAGGGCGTCCTTCAGGGCTTTTACTTCCTCAGCCGAGCGCATCTCCGGCAGCTCCACCGGCTCCATGATGGTGCCCATGACGCCGTCGGTGAGGATGAGCACGGGGTTATGATCCCGCTGGGCGTAGTCGAAGGCGGCATAGGTCATGTCCACCGCCTCCTGCACCGTGGCGGGAGAGAACACCATCATGCGGAAGCCGCCGTTGCCGCTGGCCTTGGTGGCCTGGGTATAGTCCTGCTGGGCGGGCTGGATGGTGCCGATGGCGGGGCCGCCCCGCTGTACGTTGACGTATACCATGGGCAGCCGCGCGCTGGCGCAGAAGCTGATGCCCTCACTCATGAGGCTGATGCCGCAGGAGCTGGAGCTGGTCATGGCCCGTGTGCCGGTACCGGCGGAGCCGTAGACCATGTTGATGGACGCCACCTCGCTCTCGCCCTGGACAAACGTGCCGCCTACCTCCGGCATGCGGCGGGCCAGATATTCGGGGATCTCGTTCTGGGGGGTGATGGGATAGCCGGCGAAGAACCGGCAGCCGCTGCGCACCGCAGCCTCGGCGATGGCCTCGGTGCCCTTCATGAATACTCTTGCCATGTTCTTCCCTCCTTACTTATACACTTCGATGGCGGCGTCGGGACACATGCGGCCGCAGATGGCGCAGCCGATGCAGTTCTCCGGATGGGCCGCCGTGACGTAGGGGTAGCCCTTGGAGTTCACGTCGTGTCCCACGGCCAGCACGCCTTTGGGACAGAACTTCACGCAGTAGCCGCAGCTTTTGCAGCTCTCCGCGCGGATGGTGACTTGCGGCATAGTGTTTCCTCCTTCAATTCTCTGATATCACTCACTCAAGTTCCGCTTCCGGGACGGATATATGGGATGTGATGGGGATGAGGGGCAGCGCTGTCTCCCCCTTGGCCTGTTCATACAGCCCGGCGGGCACGGCGGCGGCCTCTACGGCGACGTAGGGCGACAGCATCTCCAGCCCCTGCCGGACACCGTCCAGATACTCCGCCAGCGTGGTGTCCCCGCCCAGATTGGGATTCAGCAGGAAGCGGGGCATTTTCAGCCGGGCGGCCCGGAGAATGGCGGACAGTGTGCCGTCGATATGCTCGGTGGTGGCCGACCAGGGGCGGTAAGGGTTCACCACAAACCACACGTCGGCGGTTTTCAGCAGGTGGGCGTATCCGCCGATCAATTTCGCGCCGGTGTCGTTGCCGCCCACGTCCAGAATCACGGTCTTTTCCTCGTCCAGCAGCAGGGGGATCAATCCGCCCACCTGTGTGGGCGCGTCGGCGCACTGCTGCTGGAAGTGAACGGTGACGCCCGCCTGTTCCAGAAGGCCCTCCGCGTCACGGGAGCGCATCAGGGGCTTGGTCTGATCCAGGTCGAAGAAGTGGACCTCCCGTCCCTGCCCCGCCAGCTCCAGCGCCAGATGGACGGCCAGCTCGGATTTTCCGCACCCGGCCTCGCCGAGAAAGACGATGTTCCGCTGCCGCAGCAGCCCTTCCCATGCCATGGTATTCACCTCGATATATAAAAGTTATCTACACATATAAAATTTTTCTACATTTTGGAGTGTAACACGTCTTGCAATCCTTGTCAACCGCGTGTACAATTTAGATAAAAACTTATCCGGAAAGGTGGACACTGCCATGGAACGGGAGAAACTTTTGATCAAATTCTGCGATTTTCTCACCCATGTGATGGGCCCGGAGACGGAGGTGGTGCTCCATGACAAGGAGGGCTTCATCATCTGGATCGCCCAGGGCCACATCACCGGCCGGGCCGTGGGCCAGCAGGATCTGCTGCCCGCCATGGAGATGGTGGCCCGCCAGCGGGCCATGGAGGGCTTCGACTACACCACGGGGTACAAGAGCTTCAGCCGCAAGGGTACGCCCTTGCGCTCCTCCTCCCTGTTCTTCCGGGATGACGAGGGCAAGCTGGACTATGTGCTGTGCGTCAACCAGGACATCAGCGCCTATGTGAACCTCCAGCAGATGCTGGACGCCTTCATCGGCGACCGGCCCGCCGTGGCCCAGGTACAGCCGGAGCAGGACACCCTGGACGATGTGGTGATGAAAATGATCCTGGGCGAGATCGCCCGCATGAAGCCCGCCGACATCGACAGCAAGGAGGCCAAGCTGCGGCTCATCGCCCGCCTCAACGAGAAGGGCATCTTCGGTGCACGGGGCGCGGTGGCCACCGTGTGTGAGCTGCTGCACATCGCCCAGCCCACGCTGTACAAGTACCTGCAGGAGAGCAAGGACGCCCCGCAGGCATAAGGCTTCATGCGCCGGCATCGCACGGCAAAGACGCGCAAAAAAATACGCCTGACCGGAAGGTCAGGCGTATTTTTGTTCATCAAGAAATTACTCGCCAAGCTGATGCTCCACCAGCTCGCTCAGGGCGTCCACAGCGGCGGTCTCGTCGCTGCCGTCGGCGATCAGGGTAATGGTGGTACCCTTCACGATGCCCAGGCTCAGCACGCCCAGCAGGCTCTTGGCGTTCACGCGGCGCTCTTCCTTTTCCACCCAGATGCCGCTCTTGAACTCGTTGGCCTTCTGGATAAAATAGGTGGCGGGTCTGGCGTGCAGGCCGACCTCGTTATTCACGGTAACTTCCTTCGTATACATTGTCCGTTCTCCTTCACGTCAGAATCTCGGCTTCCCTACCGATACTCGTACTTATATTATATCGAATCGCAGGGATAATGCAATAGCCATTCCCACAAAATATCAACGCCAGCCGGGGCAAATGCGTGTGAAAACTGTCACATTCGCCAAAAATCGCCTTATTTCAGCTCCACAACGGTGACACCGGCCTCGCCCTCGCCATACCGGCCCAGCCGGAAGGACTTGACGGCCCGGTTCCGCTTCAGCATCTCGTGCACCGCCTTGCGCAGCGCACCGGTGCCCTTGCCGTGGATGATGGTAACGGTGCCCAGCTTGGCCATCACCGCCGCATCGATGTAATTCTCTACCACGCTCTCGGCCTCCAGCGTCTCCATGCCCCGAATATCCAATTCGGAGGCGGCGCGGGCCGCCAGTTGGATCTGGGGCGACACATTCTTCCGCTGGGCGGCGGCCGCCTGCTTCTTCCGCTTCTCGATCTCCTCGGCGGATTCCAGCAGCCGCACCTGCCCGGCCTTGACGGTCATCTTCATCTTCCCGGCCTGCAGCAGCATAGAGCCGTCGCCGTTGACGTTCAGCACCGTGGCGGCGGTCTTGACGCCCGCCAGCTCCACCAGGTCGCCCACGGCGATGGGACGGCTGGGCGCGGGAGCCTCCGCCTCCTCGTCCCGACTGTGGAGCACCGCCTCCGCCTCCTTCAGGTCGTGGCGGATGGCCGCCTTGGCGTCGTTCATCTGCTGGAAATTTGCTGCCCGGGTCTGCTGCTTCCGCAGCTCGTCCAGCTGGGCGAAGATCTCCTCGGTTTTCTGCTGGGCCTCCCGCACGATGCGCTTGGCCTCGGCCTCGCCCTTGGCACGGGCGTTCTCCTTGGCCTTCTCCATCTGCTCCCGGAAGATCCGGGCCTTGCGGGCGTCCTCCTCCCGCTGCTGCCACAGGCGGTTGGCCTCGGTCTGGGCCTTTTCCAGCCGCTGCCGCTTCTCCTCCAACTGGGCCAGCACGTCCTCGAACCGGAGGGATTCGCTGTCCATCTGGGCCTTGGCGTCGGCGATGACGCTCTCGTCCAGTCCCAGCCGCCGGGAGATGGCAAAGGCGTTGGACTTGCCGGGGATGCCCACCAGCAGCCGGTAGGTGGGCCGCAGCGTCTGCACGTCGAACTCGCAGCTTGCGTTCTCCACCCCCGCCGTGGTCATGGCGAAGGTTTTCAGCTCGGCATAGTGGGTGGTGGCGGCAATCAGCGCACCCTTTGACCGGGCGTGCTGGATGATGGCGATGGCCAGCGCCGCGCCCTCCACCGGGTCGGTGCCCGCGCCCAGCTCGTCGAACAGGATCAGACTATCGTCGTCCGCCTGCCGCAGGATCTCCACCGTGTTGGACATGTGGGCCGAGAAGGTGGACAGGCTCTGCTCGATGGACTGCTCGTCGCCCACATCCGCCAGGATCCGGTCAAAGACCCGCACCGTGGACCCGCTGTCGGCGGGGATGTGCAGGCCGCACTGGGCCATCAGGCACAGAAGGCCCAGGGTTTTCAGCGTTACCGTCTTGCCGCCGGTGTTGGGGCCGGTGATCACCAGCGTGTCATAGTCGCCGCCCAGCTCCACCGTCACCGGCACGGCCTTGGCCTGATCCAGCAGGGGGTGCCGCGCCCGTTTCAGCGAGATCGCGCCCTTGCGCACCACCTCCGGGCGGCTGGCGTTCATGGTATAGCTCAGCTGGGCCCGGGCAAAGATCATGTCCAGATGCACCAGCATGTCATAGTCCAGCAGGATGTACTCCATGGCGTCGGCGCACTGGGCGGACAGCTCCCGCAGGATGCGCTCGATCTCCTTTTCCTCCCGGGCCTCCAGTTCCTTCAGCTCGTTGTTGGCCTGCACCACGCCCATAGGCTCCACGAACAGCGTGGCGCCGGAGGAGGAGATGTCGTGTACCAGACCCGGCAGACTGCCCTTGCACTCCGCCTTTACCGGCACCACGAACCGTCCGTCCCGCTGGGTGATCAGCGCCTCCTGCAGCACCTTGGCGTAGGAGGGGGAGGAGATGATCTTCTGCAGGATCTGCCGTCCCTTGCTGGCGGCGATGCGCATTTTCCGCCGGATGTCCAGCAACTCGGCACTGGCGGTGTCGGCGATGGTCTCCTCGTCCAGGATGGCCCCGTGGATACGATCCTCCAGATATTTGTTGGTGTGCAGGGCGCTGAAAAAGCGGTCGATGGCCGTGGCCTCGCCCTTGCGCTCGGCGTCGTATTCATAGACTCGCCGGGCAGCCGTCAGCAGTCCCGCGATGTTCAGCAGCTCACGGGTGTTCAGCATGCCGCCCCGGTCGGCCCGGGCCAGCGGCTCGGACATGTCCTTCACTCCGGAAAAGCTGGGAGAGCCGTACAGTCCCAGCCGCTCTCTGGCGGCGTCGGTCTCGTCCAGCAGCCGCAGCACCTCCTGCCGGTCGGTGGCGGGCATGATGCGGCGGCTCTTTTCCCGGGCCGCCTCGCTGACGGCTCTGGCCGACAGCATCTCCAATACCGCTGGAAGCTCCAGCGTCCGTATGGATTTTTCAAATAATTCACTCATAATGTTGTATCCTTGATCAATACCTCTTTTGTCGGTAAACGTAATACTTGTGCGGCGTTACGGTCGGTTTGGTAAAACCTTCGTAGGGGCGGGGTTCTACCCCGCCCGCCGCCCGGTGCCGCACGGCTCCTTGTCCCCCTCCGTAGGGGCCGATGCCCTCATCGGCCCGTTTGGGGAATTTCGCCCTCCGGGGCGAGGACGGCCTCCGGCGGGCTACTTTTCCCAATCACGCTGTGTAAACACAGCGGATGCTACGGCGGCATAGCCGCCGAGATTGGATGCTAAAAATATGCCACCGGCATATTTTCTTAACGCACCGACTGGAAAAGTAGCCAAAAGAGCCGGAAGAAACCAATGGTTTCTTCACTTCCTTGCGCGCTATGCGCTGTACAGAATTGTAACTGCCTGCCGCACGTTCACGGGAATTCTCTCTTTTCCGTTCCGTCATCGAATCGTCTCTGCTCCTGCGCCGCTGCCGCTGACCGGAACGGAGAAGAGATTCCTGCGTCTATCGCACGGGGCGATGCCCTCATCACCCCGCCGGACAACGATCCATTCCCCGCCGTTGATGCGCATGAGCGGCAGCGGCGCAGGAAGGACAGACGATACGTCATACAGCACGATAACGACCATGTTCCGTGAACGCGTGGTAAAAGGCCGCAAATTCGTAATCGGAACAGCGTGCGCGGATTCTTAAACCGCAGGTTTAAGCGGCCCTTTTGGACACTTTTGGGGCCGTGGCCAAAAGTGTCCCGCGTCCGAAGACGCGGAACAATTCTATTCCTCCTCCACCGGCAAAAACGCCTTGTAGTAGTCCAGCGTCCGGAACCCCCGCTCCAACTGCACCGCGCAGAAGGCTTCCCCCGCCCGATCCAGCATCCGCATGTCCCGCGCGCCCAGCGTGAAGCCGTACAGCTTCTTGGGCGGACAGTAGAGGATGTACCGCAGCGCCTGCACGGCGCTCTCCGTCAATGGCAGGCTCAGCCCACCGCCGCTCAGGCGGCATCCGCCGCACCGCAGCACCCCCTGCATCACGTCCAGCATGGGCGCCTCCGGCATCTCCCGGCCGCAGACGGCGCAGCCGTCCACCAGCGGCGCGAAGCCCGCCGCCTCCATCAGCCGCCATACGAAGGCGGTTTTCACCAGCCGCGGCTCCTTGCCCAATGTTCCCAGCGCGAACAGCGCGTTCA
This sequence comes from uncultured Oscillospiraceae bacterium, assembly GCA_934589145.1. Taxonomy (GTDB): domain Bacteria; phylum Bacillota; class Clostridia; order Oscillospirales; family Oscillospiraceae; genus Vescimonas. Next base: position 9,766 of record CAKTNW010000029.1, read on the forward strand.
GCAGCAGCGGCAGAATTTCCGCCGCCGCCATGGCATCCTGACATACCGCCTCTGTCAGCTCGGCGAAATAGGCCGCCAGCGCCAGCCGCTCGATGTCCTGCCGCACGCCGTCAAACAGCTCGATGGTGTTGGCCTCCGCCAGATAGTACCACTCGCCCTTGCGCCGCAGCGTCATCTCGTCATAGGCCAATAGCTGGCACGCGGCGGTGTACTTGCTGCGGCGGCTCCGCGCCCCCTTGGCAATGACGCTGATGCGCCCCAGCTCCGGCGTCAGCACCGTCAGTATCTTGTCCGATTCCTTGGTCTCCGTCTCCCGCAGGACAAGGCCCGCGGTCACGAATGTTCCGTTGTCCACGTCCCGTCCTCCGTACTTCTGGCCATCAGCCACGCCTCCGGCGCGCCGGTGTCCCAGAACAGCTCCCAGTAGTCCACCGTCCATCACCTCATGCATAGCATGTGCGTCCGGGGCGGTTCCATGTCTGGTAATTTACTCCTCGTTGAAGCCCTGGCTTCTGATGAAGTTCACATTATCTCTCCAGTTTTCCTTCACCTTCACCCAGGTCTCCAGATATACCTTGGTACCCATGAATTTTTCGATATCCTGCCGGGCCAGGGTGCTGATGCGCTTCATCATGTCGCCGTGCTTGCCGATGATGATGCCCTTGTGGCTGGCCTTCTCGCAGTAGATGGTCACATCCAGATCAATAATGCCGCTGTCCCGTTCGGTGAACCGGGTCACCTCCACCGCCGTGCCGTGGGGGATCTCCTTGTCCAGGCACTGCAGCATCTTCTCCCGCAGGATCTCGGCGCACACCTGGGCGTCGGGCTGATCGGTGGTCATGCCGTCGGGGAAGAGCTGCGGCCCCTCCTGGGCATAGTTCTGCAGCTGCGCCAGCAGCTCGTCCAGACCGTCGCCGGTGCGGGCGGAGATGGGGATGATGGCGTCAAAGCCGCTGTATACCTCGTTATAGGCGGCGATCACCGCCAGCAGATCGTCCTTCTTCTCCACGGTGTCCACCTTGTTGATGCACAGCACCACCGGCAGTTTCTCCTCCTCGATACGCCGCAGCAGGATGCGCTCCGGCTCGCCCACATGGGCGATGGGCTCCACCAGCAGCAGCGCGCACTCCACGGCACTCAGGCTCTCCCGCACCACCTTCACCATATAGTCGCCCAGGCGGCTGCGGGGCTTGTGCAGGCCCGGCGTATCCAGCAGCACGAACTGGGTGTCGCCCCGGTTCACCACGCCGTAGATCCGGTTTCTCGTGGTCTGGGGCTTCTTGGATACGATGGCGATCTTTTCGCCCACCAGGGCATTGGTCAGGCTGGACTTGCCCACATTGGGCCGTCCGCACACGGTGATCATCGCGGTCTTTGTAATGTTCATTCAGGTGATCCTCAACTTTCTTTTGTTTGAGCAATGTTTAGAGTGTTCCGCGCCCTCGGGCGCGGGTCACTTTTGGCCGCTGTCCCAAAAGTGACCAAAAAGACAGCTTAAACCTGCGGTTTAAGAATCCGCCCACGCTGTCCATATTACAAATTTGAAACCCTTTACCACGCGTTCACAGAACACGGCAATTATCGCAGCGTGTGACGTATCGACTTTCTTCTTGCGCCGCTGCCGCTCACTGTCGCGACGGTAGCCGCTGAAGCGTTGTTCGTCATTGGCATCAGCGGCAGCGACGCTGTTGCTGTGTCAATTCGATAATGAAACGATATAAAACGTCTTGCGTGAACGTGTGGTATAGAGCATCAAAAACAGAACAGACATAGCGCGCCCGGAAGTGAAGGAACCGGAGGTTCCTTCTGGCGTTTTTGGGTACTTTTGCCGTCGGTGCGTTAAAAAATATGCCGGTGGCATATTTTTAGCATCCGATCTCGGCAGCTATGCTGCCGTAGCATCTGCTGTGTTTACACAGCGTGATCAGGCAAAAGTACCTCGTCCCCGAGGGGACGAAATCCCTTACCTCTCCAACCCCAATTCCGCCATAATAACCTCTTCCCGTTCCCGCATCTGGACCTTCATAGGCCCCTCGTCCAGATGGTCATAGCCCAGCAGATGCAGCACCGAGTGCACCACCAGATACGCCAGCTCCCGGCGGTTGGAGTGGCCGTACTCCTTTGCCTGGGCCTGTACCCGCTCCATGGACAGCACCATGTCGCCCAGGGGCACCAGCCCCGTGCCGGGATCGGCGTCCTCCTGACCGGGCAGCTCACCGGGCGTCAGCTCGAACTCCGGAAAGCTCAGCACGTCGGTGGGCCGATCCACCTGCCGCATGTCCCGGTTGATCTGATGGATGCCCGCGTCGTCGGTCACCAGCACGTCCACCTCGCAGGGAAAGTCCACCCCCTGCATGGAAAGCGCCGTGCGGATGACCCGGCGGATCAGTGCCTTCTTCTCGTCGCTTACCCCCGGCACATCGGCGGTGACGGGGATGTAATGCCGCTTCGCCATTATTTTTTCCTCCTGTCCTCATACCGGGCGTAGGCCTCGATGATCCGCTGCACCATGACGTGGCGCACCACGTCCTCCTGGGTCAACTGGCAGATGCCCACGCCTTCCACGTCCCGCAGCACCTTCATGGCCTCCTTCAGGCCGCTGACCTTGTCGTTGGGCAGGTCGATCTGGGTGATGTCGCCGGTGATGACCACCTTGGAGCCGAAGCCCATACGGGTCAAAAACATCTTCATCTGCTCCCGGCTGGTGTTCTGGGCCTCGTCCAGAATGATGAAGCTGTCGTCCAGCGTCCGGCCGCGCATGTAGGCCAGGGGGGCCACCTCGATGTTGCCTCGCTCCAGATACTTCTGGTACGTCTCCGCGCCCAGCATGTCGAACAGGGCGTCGTAAAGAGGCCGCAGGTAGGGATCCACCTTGGATTGCAGGTCGCCGGGCAGGAAGCCCAGCCGCTCACCCGCCTCCACGGCGGGCCGGGTCAGCACGATGCGGTTCACCTGCTTGTCCCGGAAGGCGGCTACCGCCGCCGCCACCGCCAGATACGTCTTGCCGGTGCCGGCGGGGCCCACGCCGATGGTAACGGTGTTGTGCAGCACCGAGTCCACATATTGCTTCTGGCCGATGGTCTTGGGCTTCACGGGCCGTCCCTTGCTGGTGATGCAGATCACATCCTGGGTCAGCTCGCTGATGCGCTCTGACTGGCCGCTGCGGCACAGTCCGATGACGTAGCGGACGTGCTGCTGGTTGATGGCCTCGCCCTTGGCGCTGAGGGTCAGCAGGGCCTGCACGGCCTTTTCCGCCAGCATGACGTTCTCCGGCTCACCGGAGATGACGATCTCGCCGCCCCGGTTCACCACCTGCACCTGGAATTCCGTCTCCAGCAGGCGGATATTCTCATCGAAGGAGCCGAACAGGTTGATGGCCTCCTCCATGCGTTCAATGCCGATTCGTTGTTCCATATGATAGCCTTCTTTCTGAAAGGGAAATTGTGGTTGGGGCGTTTCGCGCCGGAGCGCGAAATACTCCGTCCGCGCCCGCAGGCGCACCCCGTCACTCGACCTCCACCTCCACACTGACGCCGATCTCCTCGGCGCACTCCGCCGCCAGCGTCACCAGCAGGCCATCCGCCTGCCGCACCGTGGAGAACTGCGTACTCACCACCGTGCCGCCCTCCGTCAGCATTGTCTCCAACTGCCGCAGAAGCTGCGCCTGGCCCTCCGCCTTTGCCTGGGTCTCGGTGCGCTCCACCGCCGCCGTGTCCCGGGCGGTGGTCTCCTCCACCACCAGCGTCAGGGGCAGCCGCAGGCCAAAGGGCAGCGTTACCGGGTGATATGTGGTTATTTTATCACAACCGACCCCCAACATGCTACCCTTTCCGTAGATTTTTATCCGCTGTTTTCCCACATCCAGCGCCACGCGGCGGGCCGTCTCCCCCTCGCCGGTCTTTTCCGCCGCCGTCAGCGGCACCAGCACCGACAGTGTATACCACGTCCGGGCGTAGACCCGCCCGCTGCCCCGCATGAACCGCACCCCATCCGAGGGGGAGTCCGACACGCCGGAGATGAGAAGCTGTCCGCGGGTCACCACCGTGCCCGCCGCCACCAGCGCCTTGCCGTCCAGCGCCTCGATCTTCGTCACCAGACCGTCCCGGGCCGCCACCACATTGGCCGGGCGGCTCCTGTCCGCGATCTCCGGCGGCCGCCTCCGCTCCACCACCTGCACATGGGCCGTGCACCCCTTCACGTTTACCGACAGCCACGAGATATCCCCCAGCTCCAGAAGCACATGGTTCCGCAGCTCCTCCTGGTCAAAGCTCAGCGACCGGGTGCCGATGGCCACGCCGTTATTCTCCAGCGCCCGCAGAATTTTCTCTGTGGGCACGGTGTCGTTGCCCGTCACCTGAAAGTCCCAGATGAACAGGCTGCCGTACCCGTACAGCGCCAGCAGCAGCCCCAGCGCACACCACAGCACATACCGCCGCCGCATCCGCCCCAGGGCCGCCGGTGCGCCCCGCTCCTCCAGCCGCCGCAGCACCGCGCCGCACTCCGCCGCGGCCTCCTCCAGCCGTAGCGCCCCCTCCCGGGTGGTGTACAGGGTGAACTGCTCCGGCGTCTCCCATTTCACATCCCAGAAGGGGATCTCGTGGACGGCGCACAGGTTCAGCACCCGCTCCGGCGCCAGGCTCTGGCACCGGAAGCGGACGGCGCCCCGCAGATAATTCCATACTTTTGCGTACATCTTTACTCCACCAGCTCGATTTTTTCAATGATCCCGTCGATCCGCAGCTCCTGGTCGGTCATGGCCTGCAACTGCAGACCCCGCCCGGTGATCCGCACCACCACCGACCCGCCGTTGATGTCCACCGTCTCCGTGGAGTACCCCAGCACGCCCCGGTGGCGATCCATATAAAAGGCCCGGTTCCCCACCAGCTCCATCCGGGGGATGTCCGGGGCCAGCACCTGGGGCAGATCCAGCCGGTCGGCGGCCTCCAGGCTCTTTTGCGTCAGGCGCTTGCGCAGCTTCTCTCCCATTCCCGTCACCTCTGTGGATGTCTATGCGCCGCCGGGGCAAAACTTGCCTGTCCGGCATGACAGGCCCTCCCCGTGCATAGGCTGTGGGGGAGGTGAGGCCATGAGGGAGCTTTTGAAAAAGGCGGCGCTGTCCCTGCTCCTGCTGGGGCTGATGGTGGTACTGCTGTGGCAGAACGGCGTGGTGGGACAGGCGGTGCGGCAGGGGCTTCTGCTGTGCGGCCGGTCGGTGATCCCATCCCTGTTTCCCTTCTTCGTGACGGTGTCCTTCGCCGTGGCCTGCGGCTTTTTCGCCTTTCTGCGGCAGTTGGGCATCCCCCAGAGCGCCGCCGTGTTCCTGCTGGGCATCGTGGGCGGCTATCCGGTGGGGGGCCGCACCGTGGGTGAGCTGTACCGCTCCGGCGGCATCTCCAAAGAGCGGGCGGAGACGCTGCTGACCTACTGCAACAACGCCGGGCCCTCCTTCATCCTCTCCATCGCCGGGGCGGGGGTGTTCGGCAGTCAGCGGATCGGGTGGGCGCTGTACGGCATCCATGTGACGGCGGCGGTGCTGGCCGGGTGGCTGCTGGGTGCATTCGGTGAAAGCCGCGGCGGGGGTAACACCGATACAAAAAGGCGGTTTATTGCACCAATAAAGCCCGTTAATGTACCAATAGAGGGCGGTAATGCACCGTTTCTGCCCGCTATTTTTGTGGACGTTACGCGAAATGCCGCGTTTGCCATGGTAAACATATGCGGTTTCGTCATCTTCTTCCTGGCGGTCATGGCCCTGATCCGGCAGGCGTGGCCCAACGTGCCGCCGGTGGTGCTGGGGCTATTGGAGCTGACCGGCGGCATCACGTCGCTGAAAAATGATGCCGCCGGCTTCTGCATGGCGGCGGCGCTGCTGGGCTGGGGCGGCGTGTCGGTCCACTGCCAGACGGCGGCGGTGCTGGAGGATACAGGACTCTCCCTGAAGCGGTATCTGCTGGCCAAGGCGCTTCAGGCGGTGGTTTCCGCCCTGCTGGCGCTGGGTGTGTGCCGATTTTTCTTCTGACGGCACTTTTTAGCGGAAAAAAGACGTGCAAAACGGCGGGCAAGGCGCTATAATAAGGGTCAAATCAGTCTATCGAAAAAGCTTCGCAGAATTCGCCGCCCGCAATGGCGGCGAACAAATCGGATCATTTTTTGACGCGTCGGGGCGTTAAGAAAACATGCCGGTGGCATGTTTTTAGTCTCCGATCTCGGCGGCTATGCCGCCGTAGCATCCGTCTTAATTTTTGCCGCACTCCAGTAGAAAAAGCGCGGGTCGGAGCGATTTCTTTATTTGTCAAAAAAGGGCTATGCCCTTTTTTGACAAGCTGAAATATCATCATCCCGAAGGAGGGATATCATGCGCATTACCGTAAAGGTCGGCACCTCCACCCTGGCCCACGCCACGGGACGGCTGAACATCCAGCGGATGGAAAAGCTGTGCAAGGTGCTCAGTGATCTGAAAAACGCGGGCCACGAGATTATTCTGGTGTCCTCCGGCGCCATCGGCATGGGTGTGGGCAAGCTGAATCTGCCGGGGCGGCCCAAGGATATGCCCACCAAGCAGGCGGCCGCCGCCGTGGGCCAGTGTGAGCTGATGTATACCTACGACAAGCTGTTCAACGAGTATAGCCACACGGTGGCCCAGGTGCTGCTGACCGGCGAGGACGTAAACAACGAGCACCGCAGCCGCAACATGCGCAACACTATTTTCCGGCTGCTGGAGCTGGGCGCGCTGCCCATCATCAACGAGAACGACGCCGTGGCCACCGACGAGATCGGCGTGGAGAACACCATCGGCGAGAATGACACCCTGTCCGCCATCGTGGCGGCGGCGGTGGGCGCCGACCTGCTGATCCTGCTGAGCGACATCGATGGCCTGTACGACAGTGACCCTCATAAGAATCCGGACGCGAAGCTCATCAGCACCGTAAGCGCCATCGATGACAGTGTCCTGGCGCTGGGCGGCGGCAGCGGCTCGGCCCTGGGCACCGGCGGCATGGCCACCAAGCTCCACGCCGCCCAGGTGGCTACGGCGGCAGGCTGCGAAATGGTCATCGCCAACGGCCAGCGGCCGGAGCTTCTCTATGACATCGTGGCGGGCAGGCCCGTGGGCACCCGGTTTCTGGCAAAGGAGGGTAAGTGAATGACCACCATTGACATTCTGAAAAAGACCAAGGCGGCGTGGAAAACCATCTGCAACGCCTCCAACGAGACGAAAAACGCCCTGCTGCTGGCCATGGCCGACAGTCTGGAGCGGAACTGCGCCGCCATTCTGGAAGCCAACCGGGCGGACATGGACGGGGCACGGGGCCATATCTCCGACGTGATGCTGGACAGGCTGTATCTGGACGAAAAGCGTGTGGCCGGGATGGCCGCCGGTATCCGGGACACCACGGCCCTGCCCGACCATACGGGGCGCATTTTGTCCGAGATACACCGGCCCAACGGCATGACCATCTATAAGAAGCAGGTACCCCTGGGCCTGGTGTCCATCATCTATGAGAGCCGCCCCAACGTCACCTCCGACGCGGCGGCGCTGGCCATCAAGAGCGGCAACGTGTGCATGCTGCGCTGCGGCAAGGAGGCCTACCGCTCTGCCCACGCCATCGTGAAGGCGCTGAAGGAGGGCATCACGGCGGCGGGCGGCGATCCGGACATTGTCAACATCACCGAGGACATCAGCCACCAGAGCGCCGCCGACATCATGACCGCCAAGGGGCTGGTGGATCTGCTGATCCCCCGTGGCGGCGCGGGACTGATCCGCTCCTGCGTGGCCAACGCCACCGTCCCCTGCATCGAGACCGGCACCGGCATCTGCCATGTGTATGTGGATGACAGCGCCGACCTTCAAATGGCGGTGAACATCGTGGTGAACGCCAAGGCCAGCCGTCCCTCCGTGTGCAATGCCGAGGAGGTGCTGCTGGTACACAGCGCCGTGGCGGAGCAGTTCCTGCCCATGCTGAAAAAGACACTGGTGGACGACCGGGCCGCGGCGGGTCAGGTGCCCGTGGAGCTGCGGCTGGATCAGCGGGCGGCCGCCATCATCCCCGGCACGCCTGCCGGAGAGCGGGACTTTGACACGGAGTTCCTGGACTACATTCTGGCGGTGAAGATCGTGGACGGTGTGGACGAGGCCATCGCCCACATTCTGGCCCACTCCACCGGCCACAGCGAGTGTATCGTCACGGAGACGGCGGAGCACGCCCAGCGGTTCGTCGACGAGACGGACAGCGCGGCGGTGTATGTGAATGTGTCCACCCGGTTCACCGACGGCGGCGAGTTCGGCCTGGGCTGCGAAATGGGCATCTCCACCCAGAAACTCCACGCCCGGGGCCCCATGGGGCTGGACGAGCTGAGCACCTATAAGTACATCATCAAGGGCAGCGGACAGGTGCGGTGAGATTGAATTAAAAAGGACGGCCAATGGCCGTCCTTTTTAATAGAGAGTTTCCAGAGCTTGAAATAGGTTATCCCTCCAGCTCACGCAAGATCTGCCGCAGAATGTCCACGAATTCCCGGCCTGACTCGCTCAGGGGGACGGAGCGGAGCTTGATATAGCCCAGACGCATGTCGTGCTGGCCCGTCAGGGGCACCGTCACCAGCCGGTCGTCGCCGAAGCCCTCCGGCAGCACGCCGCTTCCGGTGGAGACGCAGTTGGTGTGGGCGATGACGCTGTAAATGGTGGCCCGGTCGGACACATAGACCACCTGGTTGAAGTCGGCGGCGGTGCCCACCACCACCTCTTCGGCGTAGTTGAGGTTGGTGTCGCTCTGGGTAAAGGCGGCGTAGGGGTACTGGTGCAGCTGCTCCAGCGTCACGGAGCTTTCTCCGGACAGGGGATGGCCCCGGCGCATGAACACATGGGGCCGCAGCCGGGCCAGCTGGTGGAATTCCAGATTACGGCCCTCTAAAATACGGCGGATGAAGTGCTCCGTCATGTCGGAGACGAAGATGACGCCCAGGTCGCTCTGCTGCTGGGCCACCTGCTCGATGACGGCGGCCATCTCCACCTCCTTGAAGCTGACCTCGATGCGGGGTTCCTCCCGCAGGTGCAGGAACTCCACGAATGCCTTGGCGCAGAAGGGGTAGCGCTGGGCGGCGATGGAGAGGCTGACCCGGTTTTCCGCCTTGCGCTCGCTGTAATAGCGGGTGATCTTGCGGCTGCGCTCCACGATGGGGGTGATCTGGTTCAGCAGCTCCCTGCCGTCCTCCGTCAGCGCCACGCCCCGGTTGGAGCGGTGGAAGATGGTGATGCCCAACTCCTTTTCCACCTCGGCAATGGCGCTGGACAGGGCGGACTGGGACACGAACAGGTTCTGGGCCGCCCGGTTGATGGAGCCGCAGCGGTCGATCTCCAGAATATAGCTCATCTGCAAAAGCGTCATGGCGTGCACCTCACTTTTTTATCTCAAGCATACAGGAAATGGGGGAGAAATGCAAGAATTTTGAAGAATGGACAAGGTATCGCTTGTAAAGCCGGAAATGTTGGTGTACAATCGACGATACAGAGACTTTTCGAGAAAAGGAGAGAGTGTATGAAAAAGCGCGTAGTAAGCATGGTGCTGGCCTTGGTGATGCTGTGCAGTCTGACCGTGTCGGCCTGGGCCGAAGACCCGATCGTGGCCAGCGGCCAGTGCGGCGACAGTGACACGGAATCAAGGATCCAGTGGCTGCTGTTGAACACCGGAAAACTGGAGATTTCCGGCCAGGGGCATATGGAGAATTATACCTATTACAGTAGTGCTCCGTGGGCAGGGTATAAGGAACAGATCAAAGAGGTCGTGATTTACGGGCTGCAGGATGAGCTGCAAAGCTGTGTGCTCTCCATTGGAAATTATGCCTTTTATGGGTGTGCGAATCTGACAACGGTCACGATCGCGGATACAGTTGCGGTGATAGGCTCGAGTGCTTTTGGAGACTGTGAAAGCCTGAAGGAGATCGCGATCCCGGACTCTGTGGGAAAAATCGACGGAGCATTTTGGGGGAGCGGGATTGAAAGCATTCGGCTGCCTGCGGGGCTGACCAGTATCGGTGAGAATACGTTTTCTGGCTGTGAGAACTTAAAGGAAGTGACGCTTCCGGAGAGCTTAACCAGTATCGGGAGAGATGCCTTTTCTAAATCGGGCTTGACCAGAATAGTAATTCCGGATTCTGTAAGTGAGATCGGACAATCTGCGTTTAGCCGATGCATGGAGCTGGAATATGTGCGGCTGCCGGACGCCCTGGAGGAATTATCTGAATGGTTGTTTTACGGCAGCTATAAGCTTAAAAAAGTGGAAAATATTTCCCCTACCGTAAAAACAATATCCGATTCGGCGTTTAACAAATGTATATCGCTGGAAAGCGTTGAAATTCCGTTTGGCATTGAGACGATTGGTAGTCATGCCTTTTTGTGGTGCGAAAGCCTGCCGGAGATCACGATTCCTGACAGCGTCAAGACGATTGAAATATCTGCATTTAATTATTGTAAGAGCTTAAAGGAGGTTACGATTCCTGCCGGCGTGACGGAGATCGGGCGGTGCGCATTTGCTGGCTGCGATAGCCTACAGGCGGTCTATGTGGCCGAGGACAACCCGGCCTATCAGTCGGTGGACGGTGCACTGCTGTCAAAGGACGGAACAACGCTGTACTGCTGTCCGGGAGCAAAGACCGGGTGCTATGAGATCCCCGAAGGGGTGACCACATTGGAGAGAAATTCAATCTTTTGCCCCAAATTGGAGACGCTCGTGTTCCCGTCAACGGTGGAATCTGCTTATTATGCGGTCGAAGGATGCCTTGCGTTGACCAGCTGCTTCTTCCGCGGGCCGGGTGTGGAAGACTTCAACAACCTGCGCGCGTATGGCGCGACCTTCTACTACATTGAGGGCCAGCCCGGCTGGACATCGCCCACCTGCTACGGGCACCAGACCGCCCTGTGGGACGGCGGCAGCCTGATCCCCGGCACGCTGCTTGATGGTGACACCAACGGTGACAGCAAGGTGGACGCCACGGATCTGCAGCAGCTCTATGGTTACCTCACCGGCCAGGTGACGCTGGGTATGGCCCAGAAGATGGCCGCCGATTACAACGGCGACGGTATGGTGGACGTGTACGACCTGCAGGCGTTGTATGAGCACCTGGCCCTGCAGGGAACGGCGCAATAATGATGGCACTGTGCCTCCGGCGGCGGGGCGGCGTTCCTCAGTCGAACGTGCTTTCCAACCGCACCGTCGCCGGGGCTTTTGCGATAAGATGAAAAATGACCGCCCATCGGGCGGTCATTTTCTGTGTGTGAATTATTCCTGGGGCTCCGCGGGGGTCTCGGGCTCCGCTTCGGCTGCGGGCTCGGCGGGAGCAACGGGCTGGGGATCCACCTCGGCGCCGCACTCGGGGCAGAACTTGGAGTTGGTGGCGGTGCCGCACACGGGGCAGGACTTCAGCTCGGGGGCGGCGTCGCTGTCCTTCTCAATGGTGATCTCGATCTCGGTGTGGGGCTTCTCGGCCAGGGCGGCCTCCATCTCCTCCACCTTGGCCTTGCTGGCCTCGATGGCGGCCACGACGTCCTTCACGGCGTCGGGGATCTCGCCCTGATACTCGGAGACGAACCACTGGCCGATGGCACGGTAGTTCTTGTCCATCTCGCGCTGCTCGGACTTGATGGCCATGGTGAGCTGGGCGGTCTCCTTCACGTCTCTCGCCTTATCGGCGGCGGCTTCGGCCACGTCCTTGGCCTTGTCGGCGGCGATGTTGGCATACTGCTTGGCTTTTTCGGTGATGTTATCAAAGAATGACATAGGATGATCTCCTTTCAGAATATGTTCCGGGCTTTATTAAGGCTGATTATAGCCACTGAATGGCGATTTTGCAAGGCTTTCCGGGCGAAATTCATCAAATGTTAATCAAATGCGGGGCGGGGGAATCAACACGGCGTGTAGGGGCGGGCGACTCTGCCCGCCCTTTGCCTCCCTCTGTGAGGCACCCCAGTGTGCACACTGGGGCGTGCACAGCTGAGGTGGCGCGAAGCGCCGGAGGGAGAGAATTAAAGCCTTTTATTCTCTCCCCTAGTCTCGCTTACGCTCGACAGCCCCCTCTCAGAGGGGGCCAGGGCGCAGCGACCGCAAACTCATTTGGCATGAAATCGTCAGATTTTATGCCAGATTAGTGCTCGATCCAATCTCCCGCTCGCTGCACCGCCCGCTTCCACATGCGGTAGGCGTCGTCGCACTCGGCCTGCACCCGCTGGGGGGTGAATACCCAGTCGCTGCGGCGCAGGGCCGACAGCTCCTCCAGGCTCTCCCACATGCCGCAGTTCAGTCCCGCCAGCGCCGCCGCGCCGAAGGCGGTGGTCTCCACCATGGCGGGGCGATCCACCGGGATGCGCAGCAGGTCGGCCTGCATCTGCAGCAGGATGTTGCTGACGCTGGCGCCGCCGTCGGCCCGCAGGCAGGTGATGTCGCAGCCCGCGTCCTGCCGCATGGCCAGCATCAGGTCGGTGACCTGGAAGGCGATGGCCTCCAGCACCGCCCGGGCGATGTGAGCCCGGCCCGTACCCCGGGTGACGCCCAGGATGGCGCCCCGGGCGTACATGTCCCAATAGGGCGCGCCCAGTCCCGTGAAGGCGGGTACCACGATGACGCCGCCGCTGCTGTCCACCGATTCCGCCAGACGGTCGCACTCTGGGGCGGAGTCGATCAAATGCAGCTCGTCCCGCAGCCACTGGATGGTGCTGCCGCCGTTAAAGACGCTGCCCTCCAGGGCGTAGGTGACGGTGCCGTTCACGCTCCAGGCCACGGAGGTCACCAGGCCCGCGCGGCTGCGGACGGGCTTGCCGCCCACATTCATCAGCGTGAAGCAGCCGGTGCCGTAGGTGTTCTTGGCGTCGCCCGCGTGGAAGCAGGTCTGGCCGAACAGGGCGGCCTGCTGGTCGCCTGCCGCGCCGCACACCGGCACGCCTGCCAGGGCTTCCAGTCCGGGGATGCCCTCCTTCACTGTGCCGTATACCTCTGAATTGCCCACGCACCGGGGCAGCATGCACATGGGGATGCCCAGCATGCCGCACAGCTCCGCGTCCCACCGCAGGGCGTGGATATCGAACAGCATGGTGCGGCTGGCGTTGGAATAGTCGGTGACGTGGGCGCCGGTCAACTGCCAGATGAGCCAGGTCTCCACCGTGCCGAAGAGGAGCTGTCCCTGCTCCGCCTTCTGCCGTGCACCGGGGACGTTGTCCAGGATCCAGCGGATCTTGGTGGCGGAGAAGTAGGCGTCGATCAGCAATCCGGTGGTGGACTGGATCCGCTCACTGAGGCCCCGGCGCTTCAGCTCCTCGCACAGCTCCGCCGTGCGGCGGCACTGCCACACGATGGCGTTGTATACCGGCACGCCGGTGGTCTTGTCCCAGATGATGGTGGTCTCCCGCTGGTTGGTGACGCCGATACCGGCGATGCTCCCGGCGGGCAGTCCGGCGATGGCGTCCGCCGCCGCCTGGGCCTGGGTGTGCCAGATCTCCATGGGATCGTGCTCCACCCAGCCGGCCCGGGGATAGTGCTGGGTGAAGGGATACTGGCCCCGGCCTGCGATGCCGCCCTGCTTGTCGAATACGATGGCGCGGGAGCTGGTGGTGCCCTGATCCAGCGCCAGGATGTAGGAAGCCATGACAAATCCCCCTTTTCAAGTGTGGTTTGCTGTGGTAAAATGGATATGATAATAACAAGAGTATATCACAGGAAGGACGGAATTGCCATGACAAATAAGACTGACTTTACGTTTCTTTCCAGCGACGGGAAAACGCGGCTGCACGGTATCTCGTGGGTGCCGGAGGATGTGGCGCCGGCGGCGGTGCTGCAGCTGGTCCACGGTGTGGCGGAGCACATCGACCGTTATGACGATTTTGCCCGGTTCCTCAACGGTCACGGTGTCATCGTGGTGGGCCACGACCACCTGGGCCACGGCAAGTCCTTGCCCGAGGGCGGTACGCCGGTGTATTTCGGCGACGGCAATACCTGGAACACGCCGGTGGACGACGTGTATGTGCTGCATACCCGGCTGAAGGAGCAGTATCCCGATCTGCCGCTGCTGCTGATGGGCCACTCCATGGGCTCCTTCCTCAGCCGCACCTATCTCATCCGCTATCCCGGCACGGTGAAGGCTGCCGTCCTGATGGGCACCGGGTGGCAGAGCGCCGCCACACTGGCGGGCGGTCTCGCCCTGGCGGGAACGCTGGCCCGGCGGGGCGCGGCGTCCACCAACGCCACGGTAACGGCGCTGGCCTTCGGCGCGTACAACAAGACCTTCAAGCCCAACCGCACCGAATACGACTGGCTGTCGGCGGATGAGGAGAATGTGGACAACTACATCGCCGACCCCATGTGCGGCCATGATGCCACCGTGGGCCTGTTCCACGAGATGCTGTGGGGTATCCGCTTCAACCAGCGGCCCGGCAATCTGCAAAAGATGAACCGGGAGACGCCCATTCTGCTGATCTCCGGCGAGGATGACCCTGTGGGCGGCATGGGCACCGGTGTGCGCCAGACGTATCAGGCGTTCCGCCGCGCCGGGGTGGCCGACTGTACGCTGAAGCTGTACCCCGGACTGCGGCATGAGCTGCTGAACGAGAAGGCGCACCGGGACGAGGTGTATGAGACGATCTGGAATTGGATGGAGGCGAGACTGAAATGACCGCGTGGGAGGAACTGAGAGAGACCTGCCTGAAATGCCAGGCGTGCCAGCTGCGGCAGACCTGTACCCAGGTGGTGTTCGGCGTGGGCGACCCCAACGCCGAGGTGCTGTTCATCGGCGAGGCACCCGGCGCCAACGAGGATCTGCAGGGCGAGCCCTTTGTAGGCCGGGCGGGCAAGCTGCTGGACGATATGCTGGCCATGATCGGCCTGCACCGGCAGAATATCTATATCACCAACTCCGTCAAGTGCCGTCCGCCGGAGAACCGGGATCCCCTGAATACGGAGAAGGACGCCTGCCGGGGCTATCTCCGGGCCCAGGTGCGGCTGATGAAGCCCAAGATCATCGTGTGTCTGGGCCGCATCAGCGCCATGGAGCTGATCAAGCCGGACTTCAAGATCAGCCAGGAGCACGGCCAGTTCTTTGACCGGAACGGCACGCTGATGATGGCCCTGTACCATCCGGCGGCGCTGCTGCGGGATCCCCGGAAGAAGCCGGAGACCTTCGAGGATCTGAAAACGCTGCAGGCCAAGATCCGGGAGATCTGCCAGCACACCCCACTGACCTTTGAATAAGAGCTAAAGAAGTGCCGCCCAACGGGCGG
>CAKTNW010000030.1 GCA_934589145.1 uncultured Oscillospiraceae bacterium
CATCCCGTGGATCGCGACCTGAAGATGACCCGTCCCGCTTTCGGCGGCCACCTGATGGCCTCCATCATCTGCCCCCGCTTCCGTCCCGCCATGGCCACTGTGCGCCCCGGCGTTATGAAGAAGCGCGAGTGCAAGAAGAACGTGGAGATCCTGCATCCCGCTTTCGAACTGGCTGCTGCTGACATCCACACCGAGGTCACCGAGACCGTCAAGGCCGCCAAGAAGCTGGTCGACCTGATCGGTGCTGACTTCATCGTGTCCGTGGGCCGTGGTATCTCCAAGGACGTTGAGAAGGGCATCAAGCTGGCCGAGGAGCTTGCTGAGGTCCTGGGCGGTGTCGTGGGTTCCTCCCGCGCCTGCGTGGACGCCGGCTGGATCTCCGCTGACCACCAGGTCGGCCAGACCGGCAAGACCGTCCATCCCAAGGTCTATGTGGCTCTGGGTATCTCCGGCGCCATCCAGCACAAGGCTGGTATGCAGGATTCCGAGTGCATCATCGCCGTCAACAAGAACGAGACCGCTCCCATCTTCGAGGTTGCCGATTACGGCATCACCGGCGACCTGTTCAAGGTCGTTCCCGAGCTGATCGAGTCCATCAAGGCCGCCAAGGCTGCGAAATAAGAGGTTCCTCCCTCAAAAAACAGGCTGTCTTTGCAACAGCCTGTTTTTTACCCCCAAAAGGGCCTTTTATGTACCCAATAACACCCCTTAATATACCCGGAGCGCCCCTTTATGCACCGTATTTCTTGACGTTCCGGGCCGGTTTTGCTATACTCTTACCTTGTTGAACAAAGGAGGCGGCGCCCATGGAAGCCCACGAACTGCACATTCAACTGGATCCCGCCCGGCGGGCCAGCGACGATATTTACGAGCAGCTTCGCGCCCTGATCACCTCCGGCGCGCTGAAGCCCGGCGACCGGCTGCCCTCGGAGCGGGCCATGATGGCGGAGCTGCAGCGCAGCCGCCCCACCATCCGTGAGGCGCTGAAGCGGCTGGAGCAGGGCGGCTACGTCACCTCCACCCAGGGTGCCTCCGGCGCGGTGGTGCAGGAGCTGAGTCTCCACGCCGCCGAGGAACCGCTGAAGGACATGATCCAGCTGAGCCAGGTGTCCCTCTCGGAGCTGAACGAGTACCGGCAGAGCAACGACTCCACCATTGCCGCCTGGGCCGCCAAGCGGCGCACGGAGGCCGATCTTGCCGAGCTGCGCCAGTGCGTGGCGGAGGCGGAGCAGTCCCTGACGGACTACGCACGGTTCATCGAGCTGGACGTGCGGTTCCACAGTCTGCTGGCCCGGGCCAGCGCCAACCGGGTGGCCATCATCGTCACCGAGGTGCTGGGCAACGTGGAGAAGGAGACGCTGCGCAAGAAGATGCTGACCCTCAGCGAGGCGGGCCGGGTGGAGCTGGGCCGCCGGATCCTGGACACCCACAGCATCATCCTCAAGGCCATCGAGCAGCAGGACAGTCGGGCCGCCCGCAGCGCCATGCAGACCCACACCAAGGCCGCGGGCCGCGACCTGCAGGTTTAAGGAGGAGCCGTCATGACCTTACAGCAACTGAAATACGTCTCTATGGTGGAAAAATGCGGCTCCTTCAGCCGGGCCGCCCAGAAGCTGTACGTCTCCCAGCCCAGCATCAGCAACCTGGTGAACGCGCTGGAGGAGGAGCTGGGCATCACCATCTTCACCCGCTCCTCCACCGGCATCGCCATCACCAACGAGGGGCGGGAGCTGCTGAAGCTCAGCAACCGCCTGCTGCGGGACGCCGACTACATCAGCGAATACTTCCACAGCGACGCCGAGGGGCCGAAGCCCTCCTTCTTCGTCAGCAGCCAGCACTACGACTTCGTGGTGAGCGCCTTTGAGGAGTTCGTGGACGGCCTGGACGCTGACCGGTACACCCTGGGCCTGAACCAGACCCAGACCGGGGTCGTCATCGACGACGTGGCCAAGCAGTACAGCGACCTGGGCGTCATCTTCCTGTCGGACGTGAACCGCCGCCACATGATGAAGGTGCTGGAGGACAACAACCTGGAGTTCCACGCCGTGACCCAGGCCGCGCCCCACGCCTTTCTCTCCGTAGAGCACCCGCTGGCAAAGCGGAAGCTCGTGACGCCGGAGGAGCTGATGGACTACCCCTGCATCGTGTATGAGCAGAACGCCGATTCCCCCGGCTTCTTCTCGGAGGAGATGATGCTGCCCAACTTCTATCCCCGGAAGGTGGTGTACATCAGCGACCTGTACGTCAGTACGGCGCTGATGCGGAGCTGCAACGCCTATGACGTGGGCACCGGCGTCATCTCGCCCCGGCTGGCCCAGGAGGTGGCCTGCGTGCCCATCGACACCGACGACCGGGTGGACATCGGCTGGATCGGCATCCGGGGCAAGGCCCTGCGGCCCATCGAGCGGGCTTTTCTGGACTGCATGACCCGGCAGTTGGGTGCCCAGGAGGGCTAAAGCTTTTTCCTATGGGGCGCCATAGCTACCCGGTATTTCCCTCCTGACGAAAAATGTGATATGCTGACAGGCAAGAAAACAAGCTGCCTGTCAGCATATTTTTTATGGAGGTGCGCTATGAGCCAGTTGATCATGAAGCATCCGGATTTTCAGCCGGAGAACGTAAAATTCGACACTGTGGAGGTTCACGCCGGTGAGCCCCGGGATCCCTACGGTTCCCTGATCCCGCCCATTTATCAGACCTCTACCTTCTATTTCGATTCCACTGACGACGCCGTGGAGGCGTGCAGCGACTACGCCGAGAGCTTCGCCTACAGCCGCATCACCAACCCGTCCCTGGACTACATGGAGCAGAAGCTGGCGGCGCTGGAGCACGGCAAGGGCGCGGTGTCCTATGCCTCCGGCATGGGCGCGGTGGCCGGTGCGCTGTTCGCGGCGCTGAAATGCGGCGACCACGTTATCTTCACCAAGGCCAAGTACTCCGGCACCGAGGACATCACCAGCGACTGGCTGCCCCGGTTCGGCATCGAGCACGACTCCTTCCGGGCCGACCATCTGGAGGAGCTGGAGCCCCTGATCAAGCCCAACACCAAGGTCATCTATGTAGAGACCCCCGCCAACCCCACCATGATCCTGGTGGATCTGGCCGAGGTGGCGAAGATCGCCCACCGCCACGGCGTGAAGGTCTTTGTGGACAACACCTTCGCCACCCCCTACAACACCAATCCCCTGGATCTGGGCGTGGACGTGGTGATCCACAGCCTGACCAAGTACATCGGCGGCCACGGCGACCTGCTGGGCGGCGCGGTGATCTCCAACGACACCGAGTTCCTGCGCCAGTGCCGTCTGGGCACGCTGATGCACTTCGGCGCGGTGATGGCACCCTTCACCGCCTTCTTGATCTGCCGGGGCATCAAGACCCTGGGCGTCCGCATGCGGCAGTACAACGAAAACGCCCTGAAGATCGCCCGCTGGCTGGAGGCCGATCCCCGCATCGAGACGGTGCGCTATCCCTTCCTGGAGTCCAACCCCCAGTACGACATCGCCAAGAAGCAGATGCGGGGCGGCGGCGGCATGATCACCTTCGACGTGAAGGGCGGTCTGGAGGCCGGCAAGAAGTTCATCAACAGCCTGAAGCTGTGCACCCTGGCGGTATCCCTGGGCGATACGGAGACGCTGGTGGAGCAGGCGGCGGCCATGACCCACACCATGATCCCCCGTGAGGTGCGTGAGGCGGCGGGCATCACCGACGGCATGATCCGCATGTCGGTGGGTCTGGAGGACGCCGACGACATCATCGCCGATCTGGATCAGGCGCTGGGTCACTGAGAGAGGAGGACGCTGACTATGAAATTTTTCGTACAGCAGGCCGTGCTGGACGCAGGCGTGAAGATCCTGTTCCCCGTGATCCGGGGCATGAACAACACGGTGGAATCCGACGAGTGGAAGGCCTATCGCACCCAGAAGCTCCACGAGCTCCACGGGCAGTATGAGGCGCTGGACGTTCACGCCGACCCGGTGCTGGAGGGCTTCAACATCCTTCACGACGAGACGGGCGTGAAGCGGCGGAAGAACATCCCCGCCAGCGAGAACCTCATCAAGCTGCTGAAGAAGAATCAGGGCGACATGTTCTACATCAACACGGCGGTGGACATCTACAACCTGCTGTCGCTGGAGAGCAAGCTGGCGCTGGGCGCCCACAACATCGACAAGGTGGACGGCAACGTGACGCTGCGCTTCACCGACGGCACCGAGCGGTTCGTGCCCCTGGGCCAGACCGAGCCCATCCCCGTCGCGCCCCACGAGTACAGCTACTGCGACGACAGCAACGAGGTGCTGTGCCGTCTGGAGATCCGGCAGGTGAACAAGACGGCGGTGGACGAGACGGCGAAAAACGTTTTCTACATCGTCCAGGGCAACAAGGCCACCCCCGACGAGCTGCTGTGGGACACCGCCCGCAAGCTCATCGCGGAAACGGAGAAATACTGCGGCGGCAGCGGCGAGATCGTTGTGCCGGAGATCATATAAAAGAAGAAAAGGGGCCTTTCGGCCCCTTTTTCTTCTTGTTCCAAAAGGGCGCAGCCCTTTTGGAACAAAATTAAGATTCGCTCCGACCCGCATTTTCCCGCCCATAGATGTGCGGAAAAACACTCTCTCCGCGCAGAGTATTTTTTGCCACGCACATGTCGCGTCAAAAAATGATCCGAATGTTTCGCCGCCATGGCGGGCGGCGAATTCTGCGAAGCTTTTGGGCGCAGATACCAGGAAAACAGGTTGAAAAGGCTCTTTTCTTCTTAAAAATATCATGGAAAATACTGTTCACTTGACGGAAAGGCTGTTTTGCACTATAATTCTTTCATATGCACCGCGCATCGGCCCTGTGGGCCGGCGCGCAGACAAAGGAGGAACCCCCGTGAAACGAGTAACATTTCCCGCCATGCTGCTGGTGCTGGCGCTGCTGCTGACGGCCTGCGCCGCCGGGCAGAAGTCCTTCCAGCGGGGCAGCGTGGAGGGCCAGACGTATACCAGTGACTTTTTGGGTCTGACATGTACCGCGCCGGAGACGTACAGCTATCTCAGCGACGAGGAGATCGCCGCGCTGAACAACATCGCCCTGGACAGCATGACGGACGAGGCGCTGGTGGCGGAGATGCGCCAGCGGCTGGAGGCGGGCAGCCAGGTACAGGACATGTATCTGATGACCGAGGACGGACGCCAGTGGATCAGCATCACCGTGGACAAGGTGACCGACGGCAAGACCGCCATCGACATGGACGCCTTTCTGACCGAGGGCATCGCCCAGGCCACCGCCGCCTATGAGAGCATCGATGGCATGGAGGACGTGACCTCCGCCGCCCAGACCACCAGCTTTCTGGGCAGCGAGTACAGCAGCGTCCTGACCACCGCCGTCTACAACGGCTTCCCCGCCCAGTCCCTGCAGGTCTGCATCCCGGTGGAGCAGTACATCTGCGTGGTGACCTTCACCAGCTATGTGGAGGATCACACCGACGAGATGATGGGCTTCTTCAGCGCCATCCAGAAGTGACATACCGCGAAAAAGGACGTGCCCCCGGGGCACGTCCTTTTTTTGCCGCAGACGGTTGACCGGACGGGGATTTTACGGTACACTGGTCTTACAGGGAACCCGATTCTATCTTTTGGGAGGAGAGACTATGGAATATTTGATCCCCGCATTGATCCTGGCTGTGGTGTGCGCGCTGATGATATGGCTGGGACTCCGCAATCGGAAGGGCGCCATCAAAGCCTATGAGGACGACAAGCAGCGGTATACCGGCACCGCCACCATGACGGTGGTGGATCTGCGGGAAGAGGACGTGGAACGCTGGGAGGATCAGGAGGACGGCACCAGCCGGCTGGCCCGGTATACGGTCCATCTGCCCACCTACGAGTACACGGTGGACGGCAAGACCTACACCTATTCCAGCAACCAGGACTGGGGCAGCAACAAGGGCGTGGGACGGCAGGTGACGGGGTATTACGACCCCAAGAGACCTGACCTGATCCGGGAGGATAAGCCCCGCAAGCCCCTGATCGGCGGCGGGATCTTCTTCGTGTTCGCGGCGTTCTGCCTGCTGGCGGAGATCCTGCTGATCCGGGAAATGATCATCTGGGGACTGTAAACACTTTGTGCAAAGCTCGGTCGCCCTTCGCGCAAAAGCAGCTATCGCTCCGTTCTCACTCACACCTTGTGTGAGTGAGAACGGAGCGATAGCTTAAGTATTCTGTTTCTTTCAAAACAGCGTTTCCTGATAGGCCAGCTCCACCTGGCCGATGGAGCGCATCTGGGCGGCGTTCTCCGCCATCAGCGCGTCGCAGATGGCCATCTTCCGGATGATGTTCTGCACCGTCAGATCCAGGGCCGTGCCCGCCCGATAGTCGGCGGGGAAGATGAAGTCCACCCGGCCCTTGGCCAGCAGTTCTTCCACGCCGGTGCGGTTGCTCTCCTGATACACGGCGATGGCCTGCCCGCCGTAGGAGCGCATCATCTTCATGCAGGGCACGTCGCTGAGACCGTCGCCCACATAGATCATGTTGGTAAAGGGCACCCGCTTGCTGTCGTCGGGCATGGAGTCGTTCAGCTTCCGATCCTCGCTGACCTCCAGCACGCCCTTGTTGATGCGGTAGACGAACTGGGTCTTGTTGGTGAAGTTGACGTCCAGCTTGGGCCAGCAGGCGGCCCCGTCCCGATAGTAGAACTCGCAGGCGTAGATCTTCTTGAAGTGGTGGGCGATGCCGCTGCCCTCGATGATCTCCTTCAGACCCGAGGACAGCACATAGTGCTCCACCGTCACGCCCAGGCTGTCGCCAAAGGCGTCGATCCGATCGAACCACTCCCTTACACCGGGGAACAGCTGGATGCCCTTGCCGCACTGCACCAGATACTCCCGGTTCAGCGTCATGCCCTGGGCCCGGCACTCCTCGATCATGGTGTACATATAGGCCAGCAGGCCGTCCATCTGATTCTCCCAGCCGAAGTTGTTGGCCTTCTGCCAGAACTCCGCCGGGGTATAGCCCAGGCTGGGGATGAAGGTATAGTCCTCCATATCGGTGGTGCACAGCGTCTTATCAAAGTCGTACAGCAGGGCAATGATGGGTCTCTCGCTCATGGCTTCCCTCTCCTTATTGATCGATGGTAAAAAAGCGGCCCGTCAAGGCCGCTTTTTTCTGCGTGTTATTCGCCGGCATAGTTGCGGCCGAACTTCAGCTCGTCCAGGCTCAGCTTGAAGTCGTTGGGGATGGCGGAGCCGGCGGGCACGTCCTTCACGGCGGGCGTCTCCGGTTCGGCGGCAGCGGTCTCCATGGCGTCCATATGCTGCATGATATCCTGCTGAATGTCCGTCACAGGGCTGGCGGGCGCCTCCTCGGCGGACAGCTGCATCTCCGGCAGGGAGTTCAGGAACTCCTGCTGCTGGGCGCACAGCTCGCTGCCGTGGCGGACGAAGTCCACCAGGCTCTGCTTGGCCATCACCAGCTTGTCCTCGGCCTCCTGCTTGTCCTTTTCCAGCTGGGCCAGCTGGGCGGCGTGCTGCTCCCGGGCCTCCTTCAGCATGTTGTCCTTCTCCGTCTGGGCCTCCTGCACCAGCTTGGCGGCCATCTTCTGGGCCGTCAGCAGGGTGGAGCGCATGGCGTCCTCAGTGGCGCGGTATTCCTCTACCTTTTCGGCCAGGATCTTCAGCTTGGCCTTCAGCGTCACGTTTTCCTTATATAGCGCCGTATAATCCTCGGTCAGCGCGTCCAGGAATTCATCCACGGCGCCCATGGCATAGCCGCTGCCAAAGCCGGAGGATTTGGGAAATACTTTTTCAGAAACTTCCTGCGGTGTCAACATGGTATATCCCTCCGTTTATCTCATGCATTTATCTCATGCCTGCTTACAGATACAGGCCGTTGTTTTCCAGCTCGTCGATCAGGTCGCCCATGATATCCACGCTGTAAGGCGTGATGATATAGGTGTTGGCGGCCACCTTCTTGATCTTGCCGTCGCCGGCATAGGCCACGCCGGACAGGAAGTCGATCAGGCGGCGTGCCACGTCCTTGTTGGTGGACTCCAGATTCATCACCACCGTGCGCTTTTCCCGCAGATGGTCGGCGATCTCGCTGGCGTTCTCGAACCGCTCGGGCTTGACCAGCACCACCTTCAGCGCGGCGGTGGCGTGGATGTTCACCACCTTGTTGTGGCGATCCTCCGGCTGCTTGCGCTCCTCGCGGCGATCCTCAAAGATATTGCGGCTGTCGCTGCGCTCGGGCTGTTCCAGCTCTTCGTCCTCGTAATCGTAATCCTCGTCGTCATACGGGTGAATGATCTTCTTGATCTCGTCCATGAAACCCATTGTGAAAGCCTCCCAGTCGTATATATTATTTGTTGTAATTCCGCGCGCCGAAAATGGCCGAGCCCACACGCACCATATTGGCGCCGCAGCGGACGGCATCGGCATAGTCGTCGCTCATGCCCATGGAGATATATTCCCATTTATTATCGTACATTTCTCGGCTTATGTCAACAAAAAGACGGTAAACTTTCTCAAAATATGGTATGTTGCCGCCTTTTTCCACCGCAACGGGTGGTATCGTCATCAGGCCCCGCACCCGGACATGGGTCAATTCCCTGGCGTAAGCCGCCGCCTGGGCCAGTTCCTCCGGGGCAAAGCCGGATTTTGCCTCCTCGCCGCCGATGTTGACCTCCAGCAGGATGTCCTGGGTCAGCTCCATTCTGGCGGCCACCTTTTCGATCTCGTCCAGCAGCTCACGGGAGCCCACCGACTGGATCAGCGCCGCCTTGCCCACCACCTGCTTCACCTTGTTGCGCTGCAGATGGCCGATGAAGTGCAGCGGCGCGCCGTCATAGGCGTTGTCCTTCAGCTTTTCCGTCATCTCCTGCACCCGGTTCTCGCCCAGGGCGTCGATCCCGGCGGCGATGGCCTCGCGGCAGCGGGCGGCGTCGTTCATCTTGCTGGCGCCCACCAGTGTGATGTCCTTTCCGGTGCGTCCCGTCTCACGGGCCGCCGCGTCGATCTCCTGCCGGATGTGTGCGATATTTTCCGCAATAGACATGGAAGTTTATCCCCTTTCTGTATGATCAATGCTATGATTTATCCGATTACCTTGCCGTCGTACAGCTCCGCCGAGGTGACGATCACCTGGTCGCCCTGGCGCAGCATGGTGGAGTCCTCCTCCGCCGCGGCGTCCTTTACCAGCATGTAGCCGTCGCCCTGATACACCACCTGCACGGGCTTGAACTTGGCCCGCACGCCCAGCACGCAGTACACGCCGGTGACGCCGTCCTCGTTGACCCGCAGCGCCGTGGAGGGCAGCCGCAGCCCCTCATAGGTGCGCAGCACCAGCGTGGCGGCCTGGTGCCGCATCAGGGTGGTCTGGGCGATGTATTTCTCGCTGCGCAGGATCAGCACCCGCTGGCCGTTCTCGCTGCGGGAGATGCTGTCGATGGTCATTTTCAGGTCGAAGTCCAGTCCCTTGGCGAACCGCATCGTCACCGTGGAGCGGCCGCTGAGCTGCTCGGCCTGGGCGTCGGTGATGACGGCGGCGTAGTACCAGGTGTCGCCGTAGATCAGCTTGCCCACGTTGGCGGCGCTGCTGTCGGCGGCCTTAACGCTGTTCAGCTTGCTGGCCGTCACGTCGTCCTTCAGGAACTCCGGCGTCAGCACCGTCTCATAGCCGTCGCAGGCGGCGGAGTAGATGCCGGACTCCGGCGCGGTGATGGCCGTGCCGTTCAGCGACTGCTCCAGCTCCCGGATGGACTGCTCCGTGGCCTTGATGTCGGCCTCGATCTCCTCCTGGGTGCCGGTGGTGTAGTCCCGCTTCAGCACGGCGCTCTTCAGGGCGGACAGCTCCTCGTCGGCGCTGCTGTAATCCCCTCCGGCGATGGATTGCCGCAGGGTCAGGATACCGCCGGTGATGGTGGAATCCAGCTTCAGCGCCGCGTCCGGGTCAAGATAAGACACCAGCGAGAAGGACAGCTGCTCCAGCTTCAGGTTCAATGCCTCCAGCTGCTCCACACGGGTCAGCGCGGCGCTGTCGGGATAGGCCATGGCCAGCGTCTGGCCCTTGCCCACACGCTCGCCCTCGGACAGGGCATGGCCCAGCGTCCCGGCGTCGGAGTGGAAGGTCTCCTCGCTGCGCACCAGATAGCCGTTCAGCTCCACGGTGATCTCCTCTGTGGAGGCATAGACCAGGGTGGTGTTGATGGGGTCGGAGAAATAGCGGTACGCCTGCACGGCGAAGTAGACCACCACCGCCGCCAGAATGACCGCCGATAGGATCTTGAAGATGGGTGTGGAAGACGATTTCATATCCCGCTCCTTGTGTGTCTGTGCGTGTTTGTGTGTCTGTGCGTGTGAGGGGGGCGACCGCAAGGGTCGCCCCTACGGGCGTTTTGCGGATTCCCTTGTAGGGGCGGCCCTTGCGGCCGCCCGCTGGAAATGCACCGGGTCATCGTGCGGCGGGGTGAGGTCACCCCGCCCTACGGAGGGCTATCGGTGGTCGCTTCGTAGGGGCGGATGCCTACATCCGCCCGCACGGTTTACGACAGCGGCTTCGATATACGGCGGGGCGATGTGGGCATCGCCCCCTACAAAAGATGGGGGAAGATTCCCTGCTTATTCGTCAGCCTCCGCCTCCTGAAAGCTCACCGCTTTCGCCGGGGCAATGGTGGAGATGGCGTGCTTGTAGATCACCTGCTGACGGCCCTCGCTGTCCAGGATCACCACAAAGCAGTCAAACCCCGTGATGGTGCCCCGCAGCTGGAAGCCGTTCACCAGAAACATGGTGACGGGGATCTTCTGCTTCCGGGCCTGGGTCAAAAAGATCTCCTGTAAATTGTTTGTCTTCTGCATAGCGTCCTCCTATGTATCTTTTTTGTACGGACGCTATCTCTATGGGACAACCTCCGCCGTGATTCAGCATAAACCACGGCTATGGAGATATTCTGTCGCTTTTTGCAGACCTGCCGGGAAATCCGGCTGCCGCTGCCAGCGCACCCAGAAAATGTCCGGGTTCCGCCGCAGCCACGTCAACTGCCGCTTGGCGTACTGCCGGGAGCGGAGCTTCACCTCGGCGATGGCCTCCTCCGTGGTGGCCGTACCCTCGGCCACCGCAAGGAACTGCTTATAGCCGATGGCCTGTAAGGCCGTGGCGTCACGGGGCAGGCCGCCGGACAGCAGGGCTTCCACCTCCGCCAGCAGTCCCTGCGCCACCATGGCGTCCACCCGGCGGTCGATGCGGTCGCGGAGATCCTGCCGGTCCTCAAAATCCAGACCGATATAGAGGGCTTCGTATTTTGGGGCCCGCTGCCGCTCCAGTCGGTCGTGCTCGGTGATGGTCTGGCCGGTCTCCTGCCATACCTCCAGCGCACGGATGATCCGCTTTTCATCCCGCAGGTGCAGCTTTTCCGCCGCTGTGGGGTCGATCTTCCGCAGCTCCTCCAGCAGCGCTTCGATGCCCTCCGTCTGGGCGCGGTGCTGCAATGCCTGCCGTATTTCCGTGCCCTGGGCTCCGGCGGCGAAGTCCGTCCCCCGGATCAGGGCGTCCAGATATAGGCCTGTGCCGCCCACCAGCACCGGCAGCCTGCCGCGGTTCAGGATATCCTGCACGCATGCGTCAGCCGCCTGTACATACCGGGCCACCGACCAGCTCTCCGCCGGGTCGGCCACGGCCACCATGTGGTGGGGGATGCCCTCCATCTCCTCGGTCGTGGGCGCGGCGGTGCCCACCGCCATGCCGCGGTAGATCTGCATGGAGTCCACGCTGACCACCTCGCCGTGGAAGCGTTTGGCCAGCGCCACGCCCATTTTCGTTTTTCCGGTGGCGGTGGGGCCCACCACACAAAGCACTGTGGCCATTGCTGTTACTCCTTGATACCATCGATTGACAAGGGCAAACACACCTGACAGCGTGTCTTTCCGGCGCTTTTTGCCCTTTTCACCTTGGCGGGCGTCAGCCCGCCTGCGTCTCAAAAACCAAAAATCACTCGAAAATCCATCGCTGGCAGGTGCCTCGCAGTTTTGTCGGAACAGAAATGCGCCCAGACAAGAAAAGGCCCGCAGAGAATACTTGCCGTATTGTCAAGGGGCTTGACGCAGTATGGGCGCATTTCTGCCCGTCAAAACCGCGTCTGCCCTTGTCATTCGATGGTACTATGCGCGTTTGAACATCTTCTCGATGTCGTATTTGCTCAGTTTATACTTCACCGGACGGCCATGGGGGCAGTAGAGAATTTCGCCCGACTGCACCTTTTCCACCAGGGCCGCCAGTTCAGTGACGTCGGTGGTCATGCCGGCCTTGATGGCACTCTTGCAGGCCATGGTGTGCAGCAGCTCGTCCCGTGCGCCCTCCGGGTCGGCACGGCCTAGGGCCAGCTTCTGGGCCAGCTCCTCCAGCGTCACGGCGGCGTCCGCCGCCAGAATGTCCGCCGGCACCTCGCGGATCAGCACCGTGCCGCCGCCGAAGTCCTCGCACACGAAGCCGAACTCCTGCAAAAGGGACAGGTTGTCCAGGGCGGCGGCGTAGGCCTCCGCCTCCAGCTCCACGGTGACGGGCGTCAGCAGCGGCTGGGCCATCAGGGGCTGGCGGCTGGCCTTCAGGGCATCGAACCGCAGCCGCTCGTGGGCGGCGTGCTTGTCGATGAGCCACACGTTGTCGCGGTCATCCTCGCAGATGATGTAGGTTTTCAGCACCTCGCCCACCATGCGCCACGGGGCCTCCTTCACCGGCTCCATGGTCTGCTGCTCCGGCTCCTGGGGCAGGGGGATGGCCTCCTGCACCGGCGCCGCCGGGGGCGCTTCCGGAAGCTTTTCCGTCTTTTCGGGCGGGGTGATCTCATAGGTGCGGCCCGTCAGGGGCGAGGCCGTCACGATGGGCTGCTCCGGCTGGGCCGCCACGTCCCGGACATAGACCGTCTCGGTGCTGTGGGGCCGCTGGGCCATGGCGGGAACGCTGTCCGCCGCCTTGGTGGGCGCGCTGTCCCGGATGACGTTTTTCGTGGCCGGGGCGGCGGGATGGGAGACGAAGCTGCCCAGGGGCTTTTTCTCCTCCACAGGAGCGGCGGCCTTGGCCTTGAACTCCTGGGCGGTCATTTTCTGGAAAAATTCCGGTGCATTACCGGGCTTTTTGGGTGCTTTCTCCGCATTTAACGCATCCAGAATGGTGTAATACACCGCATCGAACACGGTCTTGTCGGACACGAACTTCACCACCGTCTTGGCGGGGTGGACGTTCACGTCCACCATGTCCGCGGGCAGCCGCACATGCAGCACGCAGCCGGGGAACCGGCCCTTGAGAAGCTGGTTTTTATAGGCCTCCTCCAGCGCCGCTGTCAGAAGCTGGGACTTGACGAACCGGTCGTTGACGAAGAACACCTGCTTGCCCCGGCTGCCGTGGCCGTTGAGGGGCTTGGTGACGAAGCCCTCCACCTTCACGTCGCCGCCGCTGCCGGAGATGGGCAGCAGGCCCAGGGCGAAGTCCCGCCCCATGGCGGCGTAAACGGCGGAGAGAAGCTGCCCGTCGCCGGGGGTGTGCAGCACCTCCTGCCCGTCGCGGATCAGCTTGAAGGACACGTCGGGATGGCTCAGGGCCAGATGCTGCACCACGCCGGACACGGCGGTGCCCTCGGCGCTGTCCTTCTTCATGAACTTCATCCGGGCGGGGGTGTTGTAAAACAGGTCGCGGACGCAGATGGTGGTGCCCTCCGGGCAGCCGGTAGGCTCCGTCTGGCCGGGGATGCCGCCCTCCAGATGGAGCGCCGCGCCCATGTCCTCGCCTGCGGAGCGGGAGAAGATATCCACCCGGGATACGGCGGCGATGGCGGCCAGCGCCTCGCCCCGGAAGCCCAGCGTGCCGATGGCCGCTAGGTCGGCGGCGGAGCGGAGCTTGCTGGTGGCGTGGCGCAGGAAGGCGGTGGGAAGCTGCTCCACCGGGATGCCGCAGCCATTGTCGGTGATGCGGATATAGGTCAAGCCGCCGCGCTCGATCTCCGCCACGATGGCGGACGCGCCCGCGTCGATGGCGTTCTCCAGCAGCTCCTTCATGACGCTGGCGGGACGCTCCACCACCTCACCGGCGGCGATAAGATCCGCCACATGGGGCGGCAAACATTGGATCTGCGGCATGGTTCCTCCTTGTTGGGTGTCAATGGGTCGTTACGCGTCGGCGAAAAGGCAGTACGGCCTTTCCTGCGCGTCTGTCTCGTGGGTCAGAGCAATGCTCCATGAATAGGTATCGTCAAAGATGTAGATATCCTCAGGCAGGTCGGCCATGCGGGCAAGCAGCTCGTCCGGCGTTACCCGCAGCACGGCCTCCTTGGGATATTTCCAGTAGTCGGGAATCAGTATTCTGTCCTTTGAATGAATGTCCCAGAACACATAACAGGCACCCGCCGCGCCGGACAGATAGGCAAGGCACGTTTCTCTGGACATCGGGCGCGGTTTTCGAAAGCAGTCCCACAGGTAGCCAAAGTAGCACATGCCGTCGCTGCACAGCGTGCGGTGCTGGATCTCGTTGATGTAGTACGCTGCCGTGGTATCGACAAAGCGGCGGATGTACGCTCCTCTGATCCGGGCAGCGGCTTCTCCGGTCAATATTTCCATCATGATAATAATACGGTGGTCGGGGCGGCGGGCCGATGTGGGCATCGGCCCCTACGCACGGGTGTCAATAGAATTTCCGTAGGGCGGCATGACCACATGCCGCCGCAGCTCATTGCAGCTTGCTCTTTAATTCATATAAAAGATTCAGCGCCTCCAGGGGGCTGAGGGTGTCCACCTGGGCGCGGCGGAGCTGGTCAATGACCGCGCTCTCGCTGAGGGCCTCCAGGGATACCTGGTCGCTCTCCACCGGGGCGGCGTGGGGCTTGCCCGCCTCGTCCTCCAGCTCCTGCAGAATATGCCGGGCACGGGTCAGCACCTGCTTGGGCAGGCCCGCCAGCTTGGCCACCTCGATGCCGTAGCTGCGGTCGGCGCCGCCGGAGATGATCTTCCGCAGGAAGATGATATCCTCGCCCCGGGTGCGGACAGCGATGTTATAGTTGCGGACGCCGGGAAGCTCACCCTCCAGCGCCGTCAGCTCGTGATAGTGGGTGGCAAACAGCGTCTTGGCCCCCAGCTTTTTCGGGTCGGCGCAATATTCCAGCACCGCCCGGGCGATAGACATACCGTCGAAGGTGGAGGTGCCCCGGCCAATCTCGTCCAGGATCAGCAGGCTGTCCGCCGTGGCGGATTTCAGGATATCGCTGACCTCCGTCATCTCCACCATGAAGGTGGACTGCCCGGCGGACAGGTCGTCGCTGGCGCCGATGCGGGTGAAAATGCGGTCCACCACGCCGATGCGGGCGGCCCGGGCGGGAACGAAGGAGCCGATCTGTGCCATCAGCACGATCAGCGCCACCTGACGCATATAGGTGGATTTACCGGCCATGTTGGGGCCGGTGATGATGGCCACCCGGTCGTCCTTGGCGCCCATATAGGTGTCGTTGGGGACGAACATGCTGTCCCGGCGCATTTGCTCCACCACCGGATGGCGGCCGTCGTGAATTTCAATGACGCCGGACTCGTCCACCACGGGGCAGCAGTAGTTGTTCTTCACCGCCACGGCGGCCAGGGAGCACAGGGCGTCCAGCTCCGCCACGATGGCGGCGGCACGCTGCACCCGCGCCGCCTGCTCCGCGATATGGAGCCGCAGCTCGGTAAAAAGCTGGTATTCCAATGCCGTCACCCGGTCGCTGGCGGAGAGAATGTCGTGCTCCAAGTCCTTCAGTTCCTGGGTGATGTAGCGTTCGCCGTTCACCAGCGTCTGCTTGCGGATGTAGCTCTCCGGCACCTGATCCTTGAAGGAGTTGGACACCTCGATATAGTAGCCGAACACCTTGTTGTAGCCGATCTTCAGGGTGCGGATGCCGGTTTTTTCCTTTTCGGCGGCCTCCATGCGGACGATCACGTCCTTGCCGCCGTGGAGGATGCTCCGCAGGCGATCCACCTCCGGGTGGAAGCCGTCCCGGATGAACTCGCCCTCGCGGACGGAGAAGGGGGGCTCGTCCACCAGCGTCTGGCCGATGAGGGCGGCCAGATCGTTGAGATCGTCCAGCTCTTCGTTCAACTGGTGCAGGCGGCCCTTTTCAAAGCAGGAGAGCTGGGCCTTGATCTGGGGCAGGCGCTCCATGGCGGCGCGGAGGGACACCAGATCCCGGCCGCCCGCCGTGCCGTATACGATGCGGCCCACCAGGCGCTCCATGTCGGAGATGCCCTGCAGGGTCAATATCAGCTCCTCACGTTCCACGGTGTGCTCCACCAGGGCCGACACGGCGGCGCTGCGCCGGTCGATCTCCGTGACGGACAGCAGGGGACGCTCCAGCCACGAGCGCATCATGCGGCCGCCCATGGCGGTCTTCGTCTTGTCCAGCACCCACAGGAGGCTGCCCTTCTTCTCCTTGCTCCGGAGGGTCTCGGTCAGCTCCAGATTGCGCCGGGCCGTCAGATCCAGCTCCATGAACTGGCCCCGGCGGTAGTATTCCAGATCGTCCACATGGGACAGGTCGGTCTTTTGCGTCTCATGGAGATAGCTCAGCAGCGCGCCCAGCGCCAGAAAGACCGCCGGGTTATCCCGGGGCAGGCGGTGCAGCGCGTCGTCGCCGAACTGGCGGCGGATCAGCCGCTCGGAGGGCTCCATCTGGAAGCGGCCGGAAGGCAGCTTCTCCAGATGGCAGTTCAGCTTATCCTGCAGGAAGCTGTGGAGCGTCTCGTCGAAGAAGGCGGTCTCGTTGACCACCGCCTCGGCAGGGGAAAAGCGGCCCAGCTCGTTGATGAGCTGCTTCACCCGCTCACCGCCGGAAAAGGCGGTGGCGTGGGCCTTGCCGGTGGTGATGTCGCAGGCGCACAGGGCGGCGTAGTCGTCGTCCAGATAGATACCGGCGCAGAAGTTGGAGCGGCCCTCCTCCAGACACGCGCTGTCAATGACGGTGCCGGGGGTCACCACGCGGATGATGTCCCGCTTCACCAGCCCCTTGGCCTGGGCGGGATCCTCCGTCTGTTCGCAGATGGCCACCTTATAGCCCTTGGCGATGAGCCGGGCGATGTAGGCATCCGCCGCGTGGTAGGGCACGCCGCACATGGGCATCCGCTCCTCGGCGGGCTTGTCCTTGCTCTTGTCCCGGCTGGTCAGCGTCAGATCCAGCTCACGGGACGCCGTTTTGGCGTCGGCGCCGAACATCTCATAGAAGTCACCCAGGCGGAAGAACAGGATGGCGTCCTGGTTCTGTTCCTTTATTTGCAGGTATTGCTGCATCATGGGGGTCAGTTCTGCCATTTTGGGTGGCTCCTTTCCAAATTGCGTATCATTCGCGGCGGGGTCGGGGCGTTAAGAAAACATGTCGGCGACATGTTTTTAGCCCCGATCTCGGCGGCTATGCCGCCGTAGTATCCATCGTTTTTGAACGTACCATCATTCCCCGCCCTACGGAGAAAGATGATTATACCATTTCGCCGAACAGCGCCCAGGTGTTGCTGTCGGTGATCTTTACGTCGTGATAAGTGCCGATGGCGGCCTTGTCGCCCACCAGATGCACCAGCCGTCCTCCGGCGGTGCGGGCGGTCAGAGGCCAGCGGCTGTCGTCGCTCTGGCCGTCGATCAGGCAGCGGAGGGTGCGGCCCACATATTGGGCATGGATCTCCTCGGAGATCTTATTCTGGGCGTCGCACAGCCGGTCGAACCACACCTGCTTTTCCGCCCGGGGGACGGGATCTTCCATTTTGGCGGCAGGGGTGCCGGGCCGGGGCGAGAAGATGAAGGTGAACAGGGCATCAAACCGCACCTGCTCCACCAGGGCCACCGTCTCCATGGCCTCGGCCTCCGTCTCGCCGGGGAAGCCGATGATCACGTCGCTGGTCAGCACCAGCTCCGGCATGACCTTGCGGGCGTAGGTGATGAGCTCCAGATACCGGGCCTTATCATAGGGGCGGTTCATGGCCCGCAGCACCCGGTCGCAGCCGGACTGCACCGGAAGGTGGAGCTGCTTTGCCACATGAGCGCACCGGGCCATGGTGTCGAACAGCTTGAAGCTGGCGTCCTTGGGCTGGGAGGACATGAAGCGGATCAGATAGTCGCCGGGGATCTCGTCCAGCGCCGAGAGCAGATCGGCAAAGTCGTAGCCGGTGCCAAGATCCTTGCCGTAGGAGTTGACGTTCTGGCCCAGCAGGGTGATCTCCTTATATCCCTCGGCGGCAAGCTCTCGCACCTCGCGGATGATCTGCTCGGGATCGCGGCTGCGCTCACGGCCCCGGACATAGGGCACGATGCAGTAGGAGCAGAAGTTGTTGCAGCCGTACATGATGGATACCCACGCGCGGGTGCGGCCCTCCCGCACCACCGGCATGCCCTCGGCAATGGAGCCGTGCTCATCCTCCACGGAGAACACCCGGCCCCGGCGGGTATAGACCTGCCAGAGAAGCTCCGGGAACTTCCACAGCGCCTGGGGACCGAAGACCAGATCCACATGGCGATAGGACTGGCGTACCTTTTCCGCCACCTCGGGCCGCTGGGCCATGCAGCCGCACAGGCAGATGATCTGCTCCGGATTGGCCTTCTTGGTGTGGGTCAGGGCGCCCAGATTGCCGTAGACCCGCTTTTCCGCGTGATCGCGGATGGCGCAGGTGTTCAGCACGATGATATCCGCCTGGGCCGGCTCGGTGACGAATTCGCAGCCCATGGCCTCCAGCATACCCATGATGTGCTGGCTGTCGGCCACGTTCTGCTGGCAGCCGAAGGTGTCCACCAGCGCGCGGACGGTTTTGGCCCGCTGCTGGTGCAGCTCTTTTATTCTTTCGGTGAATTCCCGCTGGCGGCTCATGTCCGCGTCAGTCAGGACGACGTTTTTTCGTTCCAAAGGTACCTCCTTCGCCCGGCGATGCCGCGGGGCGATTTTTAATCAAGATATTATACCACATCCCAAACCGCAACACAAGAAATGGTGCAAAGAAAAATGACGAAAAAAGAGGGCTGCCCCCACGGGGTGTCCAGTTAAGAAAACATTCTAAGACGAGAGAGAAACGGTATAGCTTCGGCTATGCCGTTTCTTTCATTTTTGCCTGCTATCAAATACTTTGGACATTTCCAAAATCCCGATACCTTTGTAGTAGATATCTACCTCTTGTCTGCGGTTGATTTTGCTATGGGGATTGGTCGCTGCGTGAATGACAATCTTCTCAACGAACTCATGCAGGATACGGGGTGTCAGCTCCGGGATATCGGTGTACTGGTGAACAACGGACAGGAACCTGTCAACATTGGCACTTTTGCCTTCTGCTTCTTCGATTTCCTCACGGAGTGTTGCTGCCTGCGTCTTCAAGCCAGCCTGTTCCGCTTCATAGTCGGTGGACAGCTTGTGGAAACGCTCGTCTGTCAGCTTGCCGCTGATATTGTCCTCATACAGCCGCTTGAAGATCATATCCAGTTCGGTGATACGCTTCTCGCTTTCAGACAGCAGCCTGCGCTTTTTGGCAAGGCCGCTATTGCGTTCCTTTACATCCATATCCATGACCATTTGAACGAAGCGGTTTTCATGGCTTCTTGCGAAGGACACGATCTCCCGCAGATTTTGAAGGATCAGTTCCTCCAGGATGACCGTTCGGATGGAGTGTGGTGTGCTGCACACCTGCTTTCCCTTGCGATATCCAGAGCAGATGTAGTATTCCTGATCCTTTCGGAAGCCGGTCGCTCTGCACTGGTACAGGATCGAGCCACAATCAGCACAGTACATCATGCCGGAGAACATTCCCATTTCGCCCATCTTTGTCGGACGGCGCCGTGATTGCCGTGCCTGCTTTACAGCCTCGGCAATGGCTTCTGTCCAGATGGGTTCATGGGTATTCTCGAAGATGACCCATTCACTTTCAGGATTTTTGATTGTCTTTTTGCTCTTGTAGGACTTCTTTGTGGTCTTGAAATTTACCGTATGCCCCAGGTATTCACGCCAGCGATCCATAATTCCCGCTATCGTGGTATTGTCCCAGCCATAGGGATCACCTTGCTTTTTTACATTACAAGGGATGCCTTTGCTTTCGTAGTAAGCGGCAGGCGTGAGAATTTTCCGTTCCCGCAGCTTTTGTGCTATCTGGGACGGTCCAAATCCATCCATAACATACAGCCCGATTTCATAGACCACATCGGCAGCCTCACGGTCAGGTATCCAATGTTTGCTGTCCTCCGGGTCCTTCATATACCCGTAAGAGATGGCTTCTCATGCATGGCGTCCTCTAACTGCTGCTCTGCCGCCTTTTCCTGTGCAGGGCGGATGGCCTGCCGTGCTTCGTACAACTCCAACGGGTCATAATTCGCAGCCTGCGCTTTCAGCCCAGCATATTCAGCCAGCGCCTTATCTAATTCGGCGGAGTATTTCTGCTCCTGCGCCTCCAGCCTTTTCAGGCCAGCTTCCATAGTGACAATGTCCTTGCTGAACGCCTCTGTGCCTGCATCCTCCGCATACTCAAATTTTTGCAAAAGGAGTGCCTTTTCGGAACGCAGTTCTTCCAAATCTTCCGTCAGCTCGGCAAAGCGGACAGCCAGTGCCTTGTGCCGTTTCACATGGTATATTGGCAATTCTTTTTTCTCAGCAACCAGCGCTTTGCGTTCCTTGCTCTTTTCCTTGATCTGCTGCACCAGACCGGTGTAACGCTCCAGCTCCGGCTTCCATACGGCGAGGGATTTTTGAATGTGCGATTTGCCACCGCGAATATGGGAGAGCTGATAACAGAAGATCATCACACGACTGCGCAGCTTCTCCAGTCCTTCCGCAATGGCAGGGACGGTGCGGGCAACTAATGCGGCAAGCTTCTTGATTTCAGCTTTCAACTCCCGCAGCAGCGCATTGTCTGCCTTAATCTGCCGGTTAATCTCGCAGCGGTCGGAGACAAGCCCCATGACCTCCATCTGCCGCGCTGCCGGTCCCTCGTGGATGGTGGGCTGCTCATCCAGACCTCTGGCGGCGTTGCTGCGGTGGTCGATGCGTTCCTCCCGCCCAGCACGTTCCAGATAACGGTTGGACACGTCAGCCCATGCCGCCCGCCATGCGGCAAGCTGTTCTTCGCTGTTCCAACGTTCGGAGATGGGATTCTGCCTGCCGTAGCGGGTGCTTTTGGGATGCTTGTCAGCCCGAACAAACCCCTGCACCTCGGCAGCAGATGGCGTCATATAAACCTTCTTTTTGCCGACCTTGTAGGGATATTGTTTCTCCCAGCCATCGTTCTGCGCCGTCTTGAACTCAGCGGCAGTGAAGCCTCGTTCCTCGCCGTTTCTCATGCAGAGATATTCTTTCTCGGTCTTGTACTGCCAGCGCCCTTGCTCATCCAGCGGGCGCACCGTCAGGAGAATGTGAGCATGGGGGTTGTGACCGTCGGTATCGTGGATGGCAGCGTCGGCGCACATTCCATCCGAAACAAACTGCTCCCGGATAAACTCTTGCAGCAGCTCGATCTGCTGCTCCCGGTTTAGCTCGATGGGCAGAGCCACGACGAACTCACGGGCAAGCCTGCTGTCTTTTGCTGTCTCAACTTCTTCCACGGCGTTCCAGAGCTTTTCTCTGTCTTGCCATTCCTGCGGGGCGTATTCTGGCAGAAACACTTTCTGCCAGACAAGCCCTTGCTTTTTTGTGTAGTCATGCTGTATCCCGTCGTAATCGTTATATAGGCGGGAACAGCTCAAATAGGCGGAAGCGGTCACGACGGAGCGTCCTGCGCCCCGGCTGACTACTTTCGCTTCCAGATGATAAATCGCCATATCTTGTTCACCTCGCTCTTCCTTTTTCTGTTTCTCTTTCGCAAAAGAGAAAATGACCCGAAGTCGAGCTTCGGGTCATAGCCGCAAACAAAGCTGCCGGTGGCAGGTTTGTGCGGGCAGGGAGCAGACTGTTTCCAAAGCGGAAACAACTGCGACCTGCGCAGACGATGACAGCAGCACTCGCAAGTGCTGTGGCATTGTCTGGCGGTTGCCGCAGCAGCCGCATCCGCCTCGCAGAGCGCACGTTTTCCGCAGAAAATACCACTGCCCTTTAGGGTGGTGAGTAAGTGCGCCCTTACGGGAGAAAAAAGAAGGAGGCCCCCGGTTTCCCGGAGACCTCCCATCTAAAATTTAGATTTGTTCTCCCAGCTTTCGTGAAAGATACCCCTCCAGCTCAGACAGCTCAACAGCCTGAACCTCCGGCAGCACTTTCTCCAAAATCGCCCCCTCCTGAATGAGCCTGCGGGTGCGGACCTTTCGCTCCTTTACCCGGTTCCGTGCCTGCGCTTCCTCCAAGCGGTGCTGTGCCTGAATCAGTTTCTTTTCTGCATCTGTCATAAAAATCCCTTCTTACTTTCGCTTTTGCCAGACGATCTCATACCCCAGTGTGTTGGCAAGCTGTACGGCCTCCGTGTAGCGCAGGGATTCCCGCTGGAGCTTGTTGGACAGGTTGGATACGCTGTCAGACCAGCCGTGCTCGTCATGCAGCAGATCGACCACCTCCTGCATGGTCATTCCCTGACGGACGATGTACGACTTGATTTCGTTTCTCAGATTAGATTTCATCAACTTTTTACCTCCATATTTTCGTGTAGTGGGTTTTCTTAGCGGTGATTTTGGTGTGCTATGGAATGAAAAAACTGCCGTGCCGCAAATCCGCTCAGAGTTCTGTCCGTGATGCCCTGTTCACAGCAACACTCTATCAGCTTCATCGTTCTGTGTGAGGTCATGCGGAACGGTGGGAGATGCCGCAGTTCGGTGCAGTCCCTTTATTGACGGGTAAATCACCCCTTGATATACTGTGCGCTCCCTACGGCATATTTCTTTGCGTTTTTCACAAGGATTGACTGCAAAGTTAAAAAAACGGGCCGTCTGTGTACGGCTCGGTACGGCAAGGCTGACTTCTGTACGCTGCTGTACGCCGGTTTTGCGTACCGGACGCCGATTCAACGGCAGATTTTACACGCTGGCGTGAATTGCTTCACCAAGCGCACAAGCGAAATCGTATTTTGCAGATGAAGTTGAAAACTGCCGTACAGAGTGTACGGCGTGTACGGCAATTTTGAAGTCCATTCCTCATTTTTAATATGGCGGCAGATTGACCACCTCGATGCCCATGAAGCCACGCACCCGCTTGCCGCAAACATGAACGTTGTTGGTGGCCTCCACATTGTAAAGACGCTCGTTCTGTGCAAGCTCGGAGCTGAGCCGATTAGCAGACATGGGCTTCTGCGCGTTGTCGTCGCACCAACGCTGATACGCCTCATACAGTGCCTTGGAGCTGGCCTCGCTGTCTGCCCGAAAGCGGATATAGCCCTCGGATTGCAGGAACTCGATCACATTGTTGCTGCTGCGCTTGACCGTCTCCATATTCTCTCTGGCTTTGCCGGAAATGCTGAACTGATAGTTGTTGCTGATCAACCGGTGCAGCCCCTCCAGACACCAGAGAAAGATACCTTCTTTCTCCCGCAGCAGCTTATCCACCAGAAATGGATCGTCCGCTCGGTCTGCGGGACGGTCCTTGGTGGTCAGCACGATCTGGCGGCGAAAGAAGCCATCGGATTTGTCATGCAGGGCCGTCAGCGCACCGTTGCCGAAGCAGAGGAAACGAACATAGAGCTGACTCTGGTAACTCTGTACGCCCTTGCGCTCCATGTCCATCTTGCACTCGGAGGTCACGATGGACTTGATATAGTTGGTTTTGGGCAGGGC
Organism: uncultured Oscillospiraceae bacterium; assembly: GCA_934589145.1. Taxonomy (GTDB): domain Bacteria; phylum Bacillota; class Clostridia; order Oscillospirales; family Oscillospiraceae; genus Vescimonas. The sequence continues at coordinate 23,682 of CAKTNW010000030.1, forward strand.
GCTCATATCCATATCGTCGTCCACCATCAGGAGCTTGTTTTCCAAGTCTGCGCGACTGAATCGGTTGCTCTCCACCTTCTGGATGCTGGTGGTGTTCATGCTGTCGCCCAGCAGGGAACGCATGACCAGACCGATGCGGCTTTTGCCCTCGCCGCCTTTGCCGATGAGCATGAGCATTTTCTGCCCCTTGGTAGTCGGAAGCAGGCAGTAACCGAGGAACTCCTGCAAGGTAGGAATATCCTCCGGGACAAGGAGTTCAGATAGAAATTGCAGCCAGCGGTTCGGCACAGGTGCGTTGGGATCGTAGGAGACGGTCAGACGATTGTTGCAGTAGCTCTTATCGGCGGTAAAGCTACCGTCCATGAAGTACGTTCCGTTGGCAACATGGATGCGGTCGGCTTCAATGGGCAGCGGCGGCGAATAGGCTTGCAGCTTGATGCTGGCAAGTAAGTTCGCAACCGTCTTGGAAAGATTGGCAGTCAGCACACCGGAGATTTCCTCTAAAATGAGATTTCCAATCTGCCCCTCATCCTCGATCAGCCCGTCCACGGTGAAAAGCCTCCCACGCACACATTTCATGGGGTGCTTGTCCAAAAACTGCTGGCAGAACAGCACCTCGTTGATATGCCTGCCATCGTACCACTCAGGCCACGTCTGCGGTGTCATATCCATCTTCCAATTCCTCCTTGTGAATTTTCTCTAATCTCCGTCGCAGCCTGTCCAGCTTTCCG
>CAKTNW010000031.1 GCA_934589145.1 uncultured Oscillospiraceae bacterium
ATTCAAGGAGGAACACACCATGAAACATACAGATATCAAGAAGATCGTACTGGCCTACTCCGGTGGACTGGATACCTCCATCATCATCCCCTGGCTGAAGGAAAACTACAATAACCCCGAGATCATCGCCGTGGCCGGCAACGTGGGCCAGGCCGATGAGCTGGAGGGTCTGGAGGAGAAGGCCATCAAGACCGGCGCCAGCAAGCTGATCGTGGCCGACCTGGTGGACGAGATGGTGGACGACGTCATCATCCCCTGCCTGAAGATGGACGCCAAGTATGAGACCTATCTGCTGGGCACCGCCTTTGCCCGTCCCGTCATCGGCAAGAAGCTGGCGGAGATCGCCAAGGCCGAGGGCGCCGACGCCATCGCCCACGGCGCCACCGGCAAGGGCAACGACCAGGTGCGTTTCGAGCTGGCCATCAAGCGCTTCGCTCCCGATATGAAGATCATTGCCCCGTGGCGTGAGTGGGACATCAAGTCCCGTGAGGAGGAGATCGACTACGCCGAGGCCCACAACGTGCCTCTGAAGATCTCCCGCGAGACCAACTACTCCAAGGACAAGAACCTGTGGCATCTGAGCCACGAGGGTCTGGATCTGGAGGATCCCGCCAACGAGCCGGATCTGGATAAGCCCGGCTTCCTGGAGATGGGCGTGTCCCCCTTCCAGGCGCCTGACGAGCCCACCTATGTGACCATCGACTTCGAGGCCGGCGCGCCTGTGGCCGTGGACGGCGAGAAGATGAAGGCCAGCAAGATCATCGAGAAGCTCAACGAGCTGGGCGGCAAGAACGGCATCGGCATCATCGACATCGTGGAGAACCGTCTCATCGGCATGAAGGATCACGGCATCTACGAGACTCCCGGCGGTACCATCCTGTACTTCGCCCACGCCCAGCTGGAGATGCTGACCATGGACAAGGAAGTGCTGCACGCCAAGCAGAAGCTGTCCGTGGACTACGCCGACCTGCTGTATAACGGCAAGTGGTACTCCCCCCTGCAGGAGGCGCTGACCGCCTTCGCCAACGAGGCCAACAAGGACGTGACCGGCTCCGTGAAGCTGAAGCTCTATAAGGGCAACATCATCCCCGCCGGTATGACCTCCCCCTGCTCCCTGTACTCCGAGAATCTGGTGACCTTCGGCGAGAGCGACTATGACCAGTCCCAGGCCACCGGCTTCATCAACCTGTGGGGTCTGACCACCAAGATGCAGGCGCTGAAGGATCAGGGCAAGCTGTAAGAAATGAAATTTCCTTCATAATGAGGGCGGTAAACCGCCCTCATTATGAAAAATTTCCACCGAAAGGAGAACCACCATGGCAAAGCTCTGGGCCGGACGGGCCGAAAAGGAAACGGCGCAGATCGCGGACGACTTCAACTCGTCCCTGCACTTCGACTGCCGCATGTACCGCCAGGATATCACCGGCTCCATGGCTCACGCCGCCATGCTGGCCCACTGCGGCATCCTTACCGAGGAGGAGGCCCAGACGCTGATCTTCGGTCTGGCCGGGATCATGGCCGATCTGGACGAGGGAAAGCTTTCCTTCGACCCCAGCGCCGAGGATATCCACATGTTCGTGGAGCAGGTGCTGACGGAGCGGCTGGGCGACGTGGGCAAGAAGCTCCACACCGCACGATCCCGAAACGATCAGGTGGCGCTGGATCTGCGGCTGTACCTGCGACAGGAGATCGCAGCCATCCGCACGCTGGTGCTGGGACTGCTGGAGGCCGTCACCGAGAAGGCGGAGCAGTACAAGACCGCCATCATGCCCGGCTACACCCATCTGCAGCGGGCCCAGCCCATCACCTTCGGCCACCATCTCATGGCCTACGCCATGATGCTGCAGCGGGATATCGGCCGCCTGGACGACACCGCCAAGCGCATGGACGTGTCCCCCATCGGGTGCTGCGCCCTGGCGGGCACCACCTTCCCCATCGACCGGGAATATGAGGCGGCGCAGCTGGGCTTCTCCCAGATCGCGCTGAACAGTCTGGACGGCGTGTCCGACCGTGACTTCTGCGTGGAGCTGCTGGCGGCCTGTGCGGCGCTGATGATGCACCTGAGCCGCTTCTCCGAGGAGCTGATCCTGTGGAGCAGTTGGGAATTCCACTTCGTGGAGCTGGACGACGGCTTTACCACCGGCTCGTCCATCATGCCCCAGAAGAAGAACCCGGACATGGCGGAGCTGTGCCGCGGCAAGACCGGCCGCGTGTACGGCGACCTGATGGCCCTGCTGACCACGCTGAAGGGCCTGCCCCTGGCCTACAACAAGGACATGCAGGAGGACAAGGAGGCCGTGTTCGACGCGGTGGACACCGTGAAGATGTGTCTGCAGGTGTTCACCCCCATGATCGCCACCATGAAGCCCTGTACCGACACCATGTACAAGGCAGCACAGAAGGGCTTCATCAACGCCACCGATCTGGCGGACTATCTCACCAAGAAGGGTTTGCCCTTCCGCACCGCCTATAAGATCTCCGGTGAGCTGGTGGCCTGGTGCATCCATCACGACACCGTGCTGGAAGCCCTGCCGCTGGATACCCTGAAGCAGTACAGCGATGTGTTCGACGACGACGTATACCCGGCCATCGCGCTGGAGAACTGCGTGGCAAGACGAACCTCGCCGGGCGGCCCCGCCTCCGTGGAGGCGCAGATCGCCGCCATAAAGACATACCTTTCCCAACAAAAGACTGATGAAAAAGGAGAATAACGATGAAAAAGTTTACCGCTTTTGCGCTGGCGCTGGTTATGGCGCTGGGCCTGCTGGCCGGCTGCGGCAGCAGCAATTCCGACAACAACAGCACCCCCGCCGGTGACGACGCCTCCGACGCCGCCAAGACCAAGCTGGTGGTAGCCACCAGCCCCGACTTCCCCCCCTTCGAGTCCCTGGAGGGCGGCGAGGTGGTGGGTATCGAGGTGGATATCCTGAATAAGATCGCCGAGAAGATGGGCATGGAGCTGGACATCCAGCAGATGGACTTTGACTCCGTCATCCCCGGTGTCCAGGCCGGTAAGTTCGATGTGGGCATGTCCGGCATCACCGTTACCGACAAGAGAAAAGAGAACGTGGACTTCTCCAGCGTGTACTTCATGGCCGCCCAGGCCATCGTGGTGGCCGATGGCAGCAGCATCACCGGCAAGGCTGACCTGGAGGGCAAGAAGGTGTCCGTCCAGACCGGCACCACCGCCGAGGAGTACTGCATGGCCAACGGCTATGAGGTGCTGGCCTTCACCGCCAACAACGACGCCGCCGCGGCCCTGACCTCCGGCAAGGTGGACGCCTGGGTCGTGGACAACGAGGTGGCCCTGGCCATGGCGCCGGAGCTGGGCCTGACCGTCCTGGACGAGGCCATGACCTCCGAGCCCTACGCCTTCGCCCTGCAGAAGGGCAGCGACCTGCTGGCCCCCTTCAATGAGGCCCTGGACGCCCTGCTGGCGGACGGCACCGTGGAGCAGATCTTCCAGCAGTACGGCGTGACGTACATCGCACCCTGAATGTGAAAATTTTCTGTACCGTGCGGCGGGATGTGGTCATCCCGCCCTACGGTGCGGTATGGGTAAACGTTTCGTAGGGCGGCATGACCACATGCCGCCGACGATGACCACCGTTTCGTAGGGGCGGGGTGAACGCGGTGGAGCGAAGCGAAACGAGCACCCTTGGGGTGCCCCGCCCCACGATGAACGCAATTAGCGACGATAGAACGTCGTAGGGGCGACCCTCGCGGTCGCCCGAAACGATATTGCCGCGCCGCGCGGGCGACCGCAAGGGTCGCCCCTACGGGTGGGCACAAGAAACCGTCGCGTGATCGGCGGCGGGGTGAAGTCACCCCGCCCTACGCAGCGGCCACCGATAGCATTTTGTAGGGGGCGATGCCCACATCGCCCCGCCGGTTTACCAGGAATGCCATCGTGATATGTTCGGGCCGATGCACCCCAAGGGTACTTGTTCCGCTTCGCTCCACTGCGTGGGCATCGGCCCCTACGGAATCGTTACAAGAACCCCAAAAACCAACGCTTAAATACCCTCAATTCTGCGCGAATTGTCCCACGCCGACGGGCGGGGCATGATATGATACTTCTAAGGAGCCGCCGCTATGAATATTTTTACCGCCATCGGCCAATTCTTTACCAACTGGGGCGCCAAGCTGGCCTCCACATTTTTAGAGGATGACCGCTATATGATGCTGGTGGACGGCCTGCGCAACACCGCCATCATCACCCTGGGCGCCCTGTGCATCGGCATCGTCATCGGCGCGCTGGTGGCCATCATCAAATACTGCGGCGAGGGAAGCCGCGCCATGAAGCCCCTGTGCGTGCTGTGCGACATCTACACCACTGTCATCCGCGGCATCCCCGTGGTGGTGCTGCTGCTGATCTTCTACTTCGTCATCATGAAGTCCGCCAGCGGCGTCAGCGGAGGCATCACCGTGGGCATCGTCACCTTCGGCATCAACTCCGGCGCGTATATGGCCGAGCTGATGCGCAGCGGCATCGGCGCGGTGGACGCGGGCCAGATGGAGGCGGGCCGGTCTCTGGGCCTGTCCCGGATCCAGACCACCATCCACGTGATCCTGCCCCAGGCCATGAAGAACATCCTGCCCGCCATCGGCAACGAGATGATCGCCCTTTTGAAGGAGACCGCCGTGGCCGGTTATGTGGCCGTGCAGGATCTGACCAGAGCCGGCAACCTGATCCGCAACAACACCTTCGACGCATTCAACCCCTTGATCGTGGTGGCGCTGACGTACCTCATCATCGTGGTGGCGCTGACGCGGCTGCTGGCGGTGCTGGAGAAGCGGCTGCACAAGGGCGACCGGCATTGACGCCCTATCTCACATTTGGAAGGAGTATTCGTATGACCAGTCTGAAAAACAAGGATTTTCTGAAGCTGCTGGACTTCACCCCCGAGGAGATCAGCTATCTGCTGGAGCTGGCGACTGACCTGAAGGCCAAGAAGAAGGCCGGTATCCCCCACGCCCTGTGCCAGGGCAAGAACATCGCCCTGATCTTTGAAAAGACCAGCACCCGTACCCGCTGCGCCTTCGAGGTGGCGGGCCACGACCTGGGCATGGGCGTCACCTATCTGGATCCCACCGGCTCCCAGATCGGCAAGAAGGAGAGCATCGCCGACACCGCCCGCGTCCTCAGCCGCATGTTTGACGGCATCGAGTACCGGGGCTTCGGCCAGAGCATCGTGGAGGAGCTGGCCCAGTACGCCGACGTTCCCGTGTGGAACGGCCTGACCAACGAATTCCATCCCACCCAGATCCTGGCGGACTTCCTGACCATTCAGGAGCACTGCGGCGGACTGAAGGGCAAGAAGCTGGTGTACATGGGCGACGCCCGGTACAACATGGGCAACTCCCTGATGGTGGGCTGCGCCAAGATGGGCATGCACTTTGTGGCCTGCGCGCCGGAGAAGTACTTCCCCGACCAGGCGCTGATCGCCGAATGCCAGGCCATCGCCCTGGAGACCGGCGCCACGCTGTCCTTTATCACCGATCCCGCCAAGGCTGTCCAGAACGCCGACGTGATCTATACCGATGTGTGGGTCTCTATGGGTGAGCCTGTGGAGGTCTGGAAGGAGCGCATCGCTGACCTGGCCCCCTATCAGGTGAACGCCCAGCTCATGGCACAGGCCGGTGACAAGGCCGTGTTCATGCACTGCCTGCCCGCCTTCCACGACCACAAGACCACCGTGGGCAAGGAGATGGGCGAGGCCTTCGGCCGCGACGCCATGGAGGTCACCGACGAGGTGTTTGAGAGCCCCCAGTCCATCGTCTTTGACGAGGCGGAGAACCGTATGCACACCATCAAGGCGGTCATGGCCGCCACCCTGGCCGGCTGATCCGGCCCTGAATCAGCTCTCTTCTTTCATTTCCTTTCGCTGAAAGCCGCAGGCGCTGCACGCGCCCGCGGCTTCGGCCCGCTTATGGGGATGACTGCGGAAAAAGCACCTGCTTTCGTAAGAAAGCAGGTGCTTTTTTATACGGATCATTCCCCGGTGAGATAGCACAGCAGCAGCGCCATGGTGGCCTTCAGGCCGTCCCAGTGGGTGCGCTCCATGCCGTGGGAGGCGTGGACGCCGGGGCCGATCAGCGCGGCCTTCATGCCGCCGCCGGCCCGCCAGGCCGCCCCCGCGTCGGAGCCGTAGTGGGGATAGACGTCGGCGGCGTAGTCGATGCCGTGGGCCTTGGCGTAGCCCATCAGCCGGGAGGTCATCTCGTAGTCGTAGGGCCCGGCGCTGTCCTTCACGCAGATGGACACCTGCTGCTCGGTGCAGGTCAGGTCGCCGCCGATGCAGCCCATGTCCACAGCCAGCAGCTCGGAAAGCGATGCGGGGATGTCGGCGCCGCCGTGGCCCACCTCCTCATACACGGTGAGATAGAACTCCGTGTCGTACCGGGGCACGATGCCGTTGTCCCGCATGATCTTCAGCGCCGTCAGCAGGCAGGCGGCGGAGCCCTTGTCGTCGATAAACCGGGACTTGAGATAGCCGCTGTCCGTCACGGTGGTCTTGGTGTCGATGCAGATGTAGTCGCCCACCGCGATGCCCAGCGCCGTCACGTCGTCCCTGCTGCGGACAGGCTCGTCGACGCGGACGTACATGTTCTGCTCGTCCCGGGGCCGGGAGTCCGCGTCGTCATACACATGGACGGAGGGGGACAGGGACAGGATGGTGCCGGTGTACACCCGGCCGTCCCGGGTGTGGATGCGGCAGTATTCGCCGTCCAGGGTGTGCAGCAGCGGGCCGCCGATGCGGGTGAACAGCAGCTCGCCCTTCTCCGTGATGGCCCGGCACATAAGGCCCAGGGTGTCGATATGGGCGCAGACGCCCACGGTTCTGCTGTGATCCCGTCCGGGGACGGTGATGGCCAGGTTGCCCTTGTTGATCCGGCGGGCGGCATAGCCCTGGGCCTCCGCCAGCTCCTTGCACAGTGTCACCACATCGGCGGTGAAGCCGCTGGGGGAATCCACGGCGAAAAGCCGTTTTGCCGTGTCCATCAGCTCCTGGCGATATTGCTCCATGTTCATGGGGAGTTCCTCCTTTTGCGCCGGAGCGGCAGGGAAGAGGCCCGCCGCCCGCTGTTTTGCCCCATTATACCATATCCCGCCCCCGTTGAAAAGCGCCGCGCGGAGAATTTTGCCGCAGCGGGATGCGAAGCGGGTACGATACCGGTTCGTAGGGGCCGATGCCCACGCAGTGGAGCGAAGCGGAACAAATACCCTGGGGTACATCGGCCCGCATGGTGTACGCTGGCATTTTCGATCATCGAACGGGGCGTCGAGGACGCCGCCCCCTACACACGGTCGCAAGAACCACCGCGTGATCCGCGGCGGCATGAGGTCATGCCGCCCTACGGAATTCTCTTGGCACCTGTGCGTAGGGCGGGGTGACCACACCCCGCCGCACTGGATATGCACCGGGTTCGATAACCGTTCCGTAGGGGCCGGCGTCCTCGACGGCCCGCACGACGCGAGATGGTACCATCAAAGACAAAATGGATGCTACGGCGGCATAGCCGCCGAGAACGGGGCTAAAAACATGCCACCGGCATGTTTTCTTAACGCCCCGACCCCGCCCTACGAAACGAGCGCCACCTCCTTCCCATCTCCCTGTTGACAATGTAAACAACACATGCTATACTGTGTTTACAACGTAAACAGGAGGTGACGCCCATGTCCCAAACGGGAACCAGCTTTACGCCCACCGAGTGGCGGCTGATGGAATGTCTGTGGCAGAACGAGACCTGCACCGGGCGGCAGGCGGTGGATCATATGGCGCAGAACGCCGGATGGAGCCGCAGCACCACGCTGACCATGCTGCGGCGTATGACGGAGAAGGGCGCCATCGACTGCCGCACCCAAGACGGCGTCAACGTCTACCGGGCCCTGACGCCCCGTGACAGCGCCGTGCGCCAGGAGACCGAGGCGTTTCTCGATCGGGTCTATCACGGCAGCCTGGGCCTGTTTCTCAGTGCCATGACCGAGAAGCAGCAGCTCACCCAGCAGGAGATCGACCAGCTGCACGCCATCCTGCGCAAGGCCGAGGAGGTGGAGCCATGACCGGCTGGCTGTTGTCCGCGACCGTTCTGGTGGCGGCGGTGCTGGTGCTGCGGCGCGTGCTGCGCCGCCATCTGCACCCGGCGGTGCTGTATGCCCTGTGGCTGCTGGCGGCGGCCCGGCTGCTGCTGCCCTTCACCGTTGGCACCAGCGCCCTGAGCCTGGACGCCGCCGCGTCGGCCATCCCCCTGGTGCGGCAGGCGGAGGCGCTGCTGCCGGCCGATACCGGCAGCGTGCTGACCCCGGCGGTACTGGAGAGCCATCCCCTTCAGGACAGCGCCCCGGCGGAGAACGACACGCCGGAGACCGCCGCCCTGCCCTGGACGAAGATCGTCGCCGCCGTGTGGATCGGCGGCAGCGCCGTGACGCTGACCTGGTTCCTGGCGGTGAACGGCCGGTGCTATGCCCGGCTGCGGCGCTCCCGGCAGCCGCTGGACGCGGGCAGAGATCTGCCCTGCTATGTATACGTCTCCGCTGCCATCGATACACCCTGCCTGCTGGGCCAGAGCATCTATGTGACGCCCCAGGTAGCGGCGGACGAGACGGCTTTGCGCCATGTGCTGGCCCACGAGGCCACCCATTACCGCCATGGCGACCCCCTGTGGGCGGTGGTGCGGGGCGCGTGCCTGGTGGTGCACTGGTGGAACCCGCTGGTGTGGCTGGCGGCCATCCGCTCCCGCGAGGACGGCGAGCTGGCCTGCGATGCCTCCGCCGTGAAGCGTCTGGGGGAGGGAGAGCGCACCGCCTACGGACGGACGCTGATCGCCCTCAGCTGCGCCCAGACCCGGCCCGTCTCGCCCCTGACGGCGGCCACCACCCTGTCCGGCGGCAAGCGGACGCTGAAGGAGCGGGTGTGTCTGCTGGCAAAGCAGCCCCATACCCGGGCAGCCGCCGCCTTCGTGCTGGCGGCGGCAGTGATCCTGGCCGCCGTGGCGGGCTTCACCGGTGAAAAGAGCGGCGTGACCATCCGCCTTCTGGAAAACAACGGAGAGGTGTCGCGGCTGTCCATCACCGGCAGCGACGACAGCCGCATGGTGCTGCTGTTCCGCCAGAAGTACTTCAACGGCCAGGTCAGCTCCCTCGGTTCCTACGAGGCGGAGCTGCCCGTAAAGCTTAACATCAGTGTCCGGGATGATGACGCGGCGACCGGCGACGCCGTGACCTATTTCCCACTGCCCAGCCGGCAGGAGCAGCCCGGTATCGCCTATGTCTGGAGCGCGATGCAGGGCACCGTCCATGTGGAACCGGGCAGCGTGTATCCCATCGCCTGGTGCGGCTATTCCGAGGACGGCAGCATCGACGCCCTGCGGCTGGATAAGGTGATGGAGGATCCCACCTGGTTCCAGCAGCAGAAGGGCACCTATTTCGTGATCTGGGCGGCATTTCCCCGTGACGCCAGCGAGGCGGAGCGCATCGCCGCCGCCATCCCGGACAGTGTGGTGACCGGTGTGGACGAGATCATGCCGCCGGACGCCCAGGGCCGGAAGCTGACGGAGATGCAGACCTCCCTGTTCACCACCAACCTCTGGTACACCCAGGCGCTGACCAGCACCTATGACGATGCCCGGGACGTGGATCTTTCCCGGATGTTCTATAACGGCGGCAGCCGCCAGCCCACCCAGGAGGAGTATGACTACGTCCAGCAGCTGCTGGACTACCCCGGCACCGATGTGCTGGTCATCACGCCCCAGGAGATGGATCAGGCCCTGTGGTCCGTGTTCGGCCTGCGCCTGACAGAGACCCATCTGGTGGGCCTGGATCAGTTCATCTGGCGGGAGGACACCGGCTGCTACTACCTCTGCCACGGCGACACCAACGCCATGTCCGTGACCTTCACCGCCGTCGAAGAACTGGGCGGCGGCCGCACCGCCCTGACCTATCCAGGCTGGGACGGCGACTATACCGTCACCCTCAATGGCTCCCGGATCGAATCCCACGTCAAAGCCGGGTGAGAAGAAAAGCGCATAACAAAACACACCCTGTCCATTGCCGGACAGGGTGTGTTTTTTGCGGTATTCGGCTGTTCAGAATGCCCAGTTGCCGTCGCGGAAGATGGGAACGGTCTTGCCGTCGGCGCACATGGCGTCGATGTTCATGTCCTGGGAACCGATCATGAAGTCCTCGTGGATCATGGAGTCGTTGACGCCCAGGGCGCGGCACTCGGCCAGCGTCTTCTCGTGGAAATTCTCGATGGTGTCGGCAAAGCCCATGCCCAGCGCCAGATGGCAGGCGGCGTTTTCGTCAAACAGCGTGTTGTAGAACAGGATGCCGGACTGGCGGATGGGGGAGTCGTAGGGCACCAGGGCGCACTCGCCCAGATAGGCGCTGCCCTCGTCCATGGTGATCAGCTTGGTCAGCAGCTCGTTGTTGACCTCGGCGTTCCACTCCACGGCCTTGCCCTCATGGAACTTGATCCAGAACTTGTCGATGAGCTGGCCCTGATAGCTGAGAGGCTTGGTGGAGTAGACGATGCCCTCGGCCTCGCCCCGCTTGGGGGAGATGAAGCACTCCTCGCTGGGGATGTTGGGGTTAAAGACGATGCCCTGCAGGCTCTTCTCGCTGCCGCCGCAGAACCGTCCCTCGGGGATCATGCCCACGGTGAAGTCGGTGCCGTTGGCGCTGGTGTAGTGCAGCTTCTCGATGTGCAGGCTGTTGAGATAGGCGCAGCGGTCGTGGAGATCCTTGTTGTGGGCCTCCCACGCGGCGATGGGATCCTCGTCCACACGGGAGCAGGCCAGGATGTTCTCCCACAGCTTCTCCACGGCGGCGCTGGAGCGCAGCTCGGGGAACAGCTTCTTGGCCCACGCCTTGCCGGGCACGGCGGCGATGCACCACTGATACTTGTTCTCCAGCGCGTCACGATAGGGCTTGATGATGGGATAGCGCTTCTGCTGGGCCTTGGCCATCTTCTCCTGGTTGATGCCCTTCAGGCCGTCGGGATCCTCGCTGAGCAGGTAGATGCGGCAGGGGATGGTGTCCACATAGTGCTGCCACCGGGCCTCCTCATAGTTGTCCAGCTTGCCCAGAGTGGTCAGGCTGCGATAGCGGTAGTGAAGCTTCTCCAGGGGCTGATAGTTCCAGTCCACCACCACCTTCTTGGCCTTGCGCTTATAGCACTCCTCCACCAGCATCTGCACGAACTCCGGCTGATCCAGCTCCGCCAGGATAAAGACCTCCTGGCCCGGCTGGATGTTGACGCCGGACTGGGCGATCAGGCGGGCATAGCTGCGCAATACGGATTTTTTCATAGTGATTGCTCCTTTCTTGGTGGGTAGTCCATCCCGTACAGTATACCACTTCCGTTTCCGTTTGAAAAGCGGCAAACGGAAAAAAGACCGGGCAGATACAGCAAAAAGCGGCCTTGAAGGCCGGTTTCTGGAGAGATGCGTGTGGGCGGCGTTCTTGTCGTTTCTCACCGTTGCAAATTCCGGCAAGGTCGGGTATAATCGGAGCAGCATTTGTCACGATCGGAGGGAACCCCATGAAAATACTGTATCTGGACTGCGCCATGGGCGCGGCGGGCGATATGCTGACGGCGGCGCTGCTGGAGCTGATGCCGGACAGGGAAGCGGCCTTGGCGGAGCTGAACGCCATCGGCGTGCCGGGCGTGGTCTACGGCTGTGAGACGGTGACGCGCTGCGGCGTGCAGGGCACCCACATGTCGGTGAAAATAGACGGCGCGGAGGAATCCGAGGCCATGCATCATCATGACCACGACCATGATCACGGGCACGGTCATCACCACACGGGCCTGCACGGCATCGAGCACATGGTGCGCGGCCATCTGTGCCTGCCGGAGGCGGTGAAGGCCGACGTGCTGGCGGTGTACGGACTGATCGCCCAGGCGGAGAGCCACGTCCACGGCGTGCCGGTGGAGGACATCCACTTCCACGAGGTGGGCACCATGGACGCCCTGGCGGATGTGGCGGCGGTGTGCCTGCTGCTGCACCGGCTGGCACCGGACGAGATCGTGGTCTCGCCGGTCTGCGTGGGCAGCGGCCAGGTGCGGTGCGCCCACGGGCTGCTGCCGGTGCCCGCCCCCGCCACGGCGTATCTTCTGCAGGGGGCGCCCGCTTATGGCGGCACCGTCCGGGCGGAGCTGTGCACCCCCACCGGGGCGGCGCTTTTGAAGCATTTCGCGTCCCGGTTCGGAGAGATGCCCATGATGACCACCCGCGCCGTGGGCTACGGCATGGGGACGAAGGAGTTCGAGGCCGCCAACTGCGTCCGGGCCTTCTGGGGCGATACGGCGGAGGCGGGCGGCCAGGTGGCGGAGCTGAGCTGCAACGTGGACGACATGACGGCGGAGGACATGGCCTTTGCCATGGAGACGCTGCTGAAGGCCGGGGCGCTGGACGTGTGGGCCGCGCCGGTCACCATGAAGAAATCACGGCCCGGCACGGTGCTGACCGTCCTGTGCCGGGAGGGCGACCGGGCGGAGATGGCGGCGCTGCTGCTGCGGCACACCACCACCATCGGCGTGCGGGAGCACCTGTGCCGCCGCTATACGCTGACGCGCACCCAGGACACGGTGGACACCCCCTATGGCCCGGTGCGGCGCAAGACCTCCCAAGGCTACGGCGTCACCCGCGGCAAGTATGAGTACGAGGATCTGGCCCGCATCGCCGGTGCGCAGGGGCTGTCCCTGGCGGAGGTTCGGGCGCTGGTGGACAAGCAATAGACGAAAAGAAGGAGACGCGACGCGTCTCCTTCTTTTGTATGCCGAGGGGATTACAGCGTCTTGCCCAACGCCACGCACTCGTACAGCCTTTGCAGGTCGTACACATCCAGCCGGCCGTCCTGGTTCACGTCGGCGGCCTTGGCCTGCCGCGTGTCCAGAGACTCTCCGGCGCCGACCAGGTTGTCATAGATGGCCGCCACGTCGCGAATATCCGGTTCAGCGCCGCCGGAGGTAATCACACCCAGGGTGATGCAGCGGATGTCATCCAGACATTCGTTGTAGATGCCGACGCTGACGTTGTCCCACTGCTTCGCCGTGCCCATGTAATCCACGGAATCGGGCGCGCAGTCTCTGAAGGCCATGCGGTCGATGGTGGTGATGCCGCTGCCCAGCGTGATGGCGTTCAGGCCGGTGCAGTTACGGAACGCCTCCTGGGCGATCTCGGTCAGCGCGTCAGGGAATACGACCTCCTCCAGGGCGGTGCAGCCGCTGAAAGCCATATAGCCGATGGAGGTCAGATTCTTGGAGAAGGTGACCGTTTCCAGCCCGGTGCAGCTATAGAAAGCCTGCGTACCGATGGAGGTCACGCTGTCCGGCAGCACCAGCTCGGTCAGGCCGGTGCACGCGCCAAACGCGCTTTCAATGGTGGTCACACCGTCGCGGATGGTCAGGCTGGTCAGCTTCGAGCAGTTCCAGAAAACTTCGACGCCGATGGTGGTGACGCTGCCGGGAATGGTCAGAGAGGTGATGTCGGCGGACGCAAAGGCGCGGGTGCCGATGGAGGTCAGGCTCTCCGGCAGAGAGACACGGGTGGCGGGGGAGTTGGCGAAAGCGTGGTCACCGATGTGGGTGACGCCCTCGCAGATGACGATTTGCTTGACATCGCCCTTGGACTCCCAGGGCTTCGTGCTGCCCTCGGCGTAGTCCTTCATGATACCCTTGCCTGTGCCGGTGATGGTCAGGACACCGGTGCTGGTCAGCGACCACTTCACGCCGGTACCACAGGAGCCGCTGCCGGCAACAGTGGCATAGGTGATGGTGGCGGTAGAGGGGACACCGGCGTTCTTACCGCCAGCGGCGTTCCACTGCTCCTGCGTGCCGCCATAGTTGATGGTGGTCAGCAGGTCATATTCGTCATAGGTTTTCAGCATGTCTTTGCCGATAGAGATTACACTGGCGGGAATGGTGATAGAGGTAAGGCCGGAATAAACCCATTCGCCGTTGATATAATCGCCTCTGACACAGTAGGAAAACGCCCCTTCACCAATGGAGGTCACACCGTCGGGGATGACGACGCTGCTAATGCGGCAATCGCTAAACGCGAAAGCGCCGATCGTCTCCAAACCGCTGTTCAGCGTCAGGGTAGCCAGATAGCGGTTGCCGGAGACGCCGTTATCGCCGATGGCCGTTACGCTGCCGGGGATCGTCAGGCTGGTGATGTTGGTATCCACAAACGCGTAGCTGCCGATGCTGGTCACGCCGCTGCCGATCTCAACGCTGCGGATCATGGAGCGGTACTTCGCCCAAGGAGACGTGAAAGAGTTGCTTTCATAATCATAGGCGTAGTCGTACATGGCTCCGGTGCCGGAAATGGTCAGCTTGCCGCTGTTGTCCAGCGTCCAGGTCAGGTTGTCGCCGCATGTGCCGTCCAGATTCAGCGTACCGCTTGCGCAGACCACCTGTGTCTGAGCGGGGAAGGTGCTTTCACCGCCGCCGCAGGCCAGCCACTGCTCCATCGTGCCCTTGAAATTGATGGTTTTCAGATTGCCGCACTCGATAAAGCAGTGACCGATCGACTGCAGTCCTGCGGGCAGGGTGATGGTTTTCAGATTGCCGCAGCCGTTAAAGGCGAAGCTGCCGATGCTGACCACATTGTCCGGAATGACGAGGGAGCTGACACCGATAGCATAAAGCGCGTCCTGCCCGATGGTGGTCAGGGTGCTGGGAAGGGATACCTTTGTAACAGTCTCAAGCCGACAGAGAGCGTATGCGCCGATAGAGGTAATGCCCTCCTGCACGTCGATCTTTTCAACGTCGAAATTGATCCACGGGCTGGTCAGATAGTCGTTATCGTCGGGGTAATAGTCATACATGGCACCCGTGCCGGAAATGGTCAGCGTTCCGGCCTTGTCCAGCTTCCAGGAGGCGTTGGCGCCGCATTTGCCGCCGTCGATGGCGTCGCCGGTGTTGCCGTTGAAGTGGACGGGCACATCCACAAGGGCCGCATCGCCGCCGCCGGCGTCATACCACTGCTGCACGCTGCCGCCATAATAGATATCGGTCAGCGCAAAGTGGTAGCTGCCGTCATAGTATTCCCAGGTAATGAAGGCGCGGTTACCAAGCTCTGTCGCGCTGGCGGGAACGGTAATGGTTTCAATAGAGGTGCACTGTTCAAACGCATACGCGCCGATGGTGGTCACACCCTCGGGAATGACGACAGAGGTCAGGCCATAGCAGCCATAAAAGGCGTCATTTCCAATGGTTTTCAAGCTGCTGGGAAAGGTGACGTCGGTCACATGGACATCAAAACTGAACGCGTAGGAGCCGATAGAGGTCACGCCCTCTTCCACAACGATTTTCTTGAGGGCATAGCGCACACCGTGCCACGGACAATCGCTGATATCATTCTTGTATGTGAAATTATTCATCGCGCCGGTGCCGCGGATGGTCAGCACGCCGTCATCGGAGATGGAATACTTGACGTTTTTGCCGCATGTGCCGCTGAGGGCCGGGGTGATCGTACCGTTGGAGCAGACGACATTCGTCGCCAGCGGCAGAGACAACGTGCTGCTGATTTTTTTCCATTGGCTGGTAGTGCCGGCGTAATTGATGGTGGTCAGTGCGTCGCAGCCGACCAAGAAAGCGTTGCATCCGATAGAGGTCACGGTTTTGGGGATGGTGACGCTAGTCATGTTTTCAAGCCAACAGAATATTTCGTAGGCAATACTGGTGACGCCTTTTTCCACCACGACACTCGTTACCTCATAGGCTTGATCGCCCAGTGCCCCATAAAATCCGCTCCAGCCGTCACCCCAGCTCCACATCGCGCCGGTGCCGCTGATGGTCAGCGTGCCGTTGTCCAGCGACCAGGTCAGGTTGCTGCCGCATTCGCCGCTGGCGCTGCTGTACAGGGCGATGCCGTCCTCGCCGCTTTTCGCTTCGTCCGCGTCAGGGGCTTCCGGCACGGCGGGCTCCGCCGGTTCTTCCGGCGCCGCGGGGGTGGTGGGTTCTTCCGGTTCGGCCTGGTCTATGATGGCGGGGCCGGGCTGATCGTCCGCCGCTGTGTCCGCCGCCCATACGGAGGTGGGCAGCAGGGTCAGCAGCATCAGCAGGGCCATCAGCAGGCTGGTGATCTGTTTTCTCATAAGCGCTCTCCCTTTGTATTTTTTTGTGCAAAATGCTATAAAAATACTATACCACCGAAGGAAAAGAAATACAATAAGCTGGCTGCATAGTATTTGAAGATGTTGGGGCGGCCCGTGCGGTTTGACGGTTTACAACCGGCGGGAAAACGTATATAATAGGGACAAATTCTTTTGACCGAGGGTACTATGGAACGGAAAACACTGGAAAACAACAAGGAATCCCGGGATCACGCCGTGCTGGTGGGCCTGCGTTCGCCGGTGCTGGGCGAGGACAGCGCCGACGAGGAGAGCCTGATGGAGCTTTCGGAGCTGGTGGACACGGCGGGCGGCGACACGGCGGGCATCATCCTGCAGAGCCGCGAGAAGCCCGATCCCCACAGCTTTATCGGCGAGGGCAAGGTGGAGGAGGTCAAGCGCATGGTGGACAACGAACAGGCCACCATGGTGATCTTCGACAACGACCTGTCGCCGTCCCAGATCCGCGTACTGACGGAGCTGCTGGGCGTCCAGGTCATCGACCGCAGCGGTCTGATTCTGGACATCTTTGCCCAGCGGGCGCGGACGAAGGAGGGCTGCTTGCAGGTGGAGCTGGCCCAGTATCAGTATCTGCTGCCCCGGCTGATCGGCATGTGGAGCCATCTGGAGCGGCAGGGCGGCACCGGCGGCTCTCCCATCGGCACCAAGGGCCCCGGCGAGACCCAGCTGGAGACCGACCGCCGCCACATCCGCCGCAAGATCGACAAGCTGAAGGACGAGCTGGAGGAGGTGCGCCGGGTGCGCGCCACCCAGCGCCAGCGCCGCAGCAAGAACGAGATCCCCGTGGTGGCCATCGTGGGCTACACCAACGCGGGCAAGTCCACGCTGCTGAACGCCATCACCGGGGCGGACATCCCCGCCAACAACCGGCTGTTCGACACGCTGGACACCACTACACGGCTCCTGACCGTCAGCGATACGCTGGACGTGGTGATCTCCGACACGGTGGGCTTTATCCGCAAGCTGCCCCACCAGCTGGTGGAGGCCTTCAAGGCCACGCTGGAGGAGCTGGAGTACGCCGACCTGCTGCTGCACGTCATCGACTCCTCCAACATCCAGTGGCGGCAGCAGGCCGACACGGTGGATCGTCTGATCCGTGAGCTGGGGGCGGACACCATTCCCTGCATCCGGGTGTACAACAAGTCTGACCTCAGCTTCCCCGGCGACCGGGCCAAAGAGGCCGACGCCGTGGCCATCTCCGCCAAGACGGGGGAGGGCATACCTGACCTGCTGGCGCTGATCGACAGGAAGCTGGACAAGGGCACCAAGCGGGTGACGCTGCACCTGCCCTATGACAAGGCGGGGGCGCTGGACAGCCTGTACCGGGAGGCCAAGGTGGAGAGCGTGGAGTACGGCGCCACGGTGGACGTGGTGGCCGTGTGCAATCCCCGGCTGCTGGGACAGCTGAAGGACTATATCGAGGGCTGGCAGCCGCCGAAGGAGGACTGGGAATGAGCGCGTTTCGGGTTCCCTTTCAGGCGGCGGACAGCGAGTTCGTGGAGAAGCGCTCCCGCTTCATCAGCCACATCTGGCCAGTGGAGACGGAGGAGCAGGCCCAGCAGTGCATCAAGGACATGAAGGCCAAGTACTATGACGCCCGCCACAACTGCTGGTGCTACCGCATCGGCCCCACCACCGCCCGGTACAGCGACGACGGCGAGCCCCAGGGCACCGCCGGTCAGCCCATGCTGAAGGTGCTGGAGCGGGAGGAGGTCACCAACGTGTGCTGCGTGGTGACCCGGTATTTCGGCGGCATCCTGCTGGGGGCCGGCGGCCTGACCCGGGCCTATTCCAAGGGGGCCAAGGACGCGCTGATCGCCTCCGGCGTGGCCGTCATGGGCGCGTGGGCCAGGGTGGAGGTGCCCTGCACCTATCCCCTTTTCGAGCGGGTGAAGCTGGAGATCGAGGGTCAGGGCGGCGTCATCGACGATGTGGCCTACGGCGCGGACGTGGTGCTGTCCATCTCGCTGCCCGCGGAAAGGGCAGAAGCCCTGCAGGCGCGGCTGACGGAGCTGTCCGCCGGGGGCATCGCCATCCGGGTGCTGGCGGAGGAGTATCGTCCGGGGCCGCGAGTGGAAGTGAAATAGCATAAAAAATATTCCCTGACGCAGTCAGGGAATATTTTTTGCTTATTTTACCGTACCCAGATGGGCGTGGCGCTTGATGGCCTGGAAGGATTCGTCGCTGATCACATGCTCCAGCTTGCAGGCATCCTCAGAGGCCACTTCGGGCGATACGCCCAGGCGGGTGAGAAACTGCGTCAGCAGTGTGTGACGCTCGTAGATCATTTCGGCCACCTCGCGGCCCGGCTCCAGCAGCGTGATGAAGCCGTTGTCGTCCACCTTGATGTAGCCGCCGTTTTTCAGCAGCCCCATGGCACGGCTGACGCTGGGCTTGGAATAGCCCATATACTCGCCCACGTCGATGGCGCGGACGTGGGGCGACTGACTGGTCAGGACCAGAATGGTCTCCAGATACATCTCGCCGGATTCCTGCAAATGCATGTGATCACTCCTTGTTCTTATTAGGAACCAGTATAGCACAGGATTCGGAGAAATGCAAGTTACTTTTGGCTAACCGCCGGAATTCCCTGTAATTACTTGCCCAGGGCGGCCTTCAGGGCCTCGACGCGGTCGGTCTTTTCCCATGCCACGCCCAGATCCTCGCGGCCCATGTGGCCGTAGGCGGCCAGCTGGCGATAGATGGGCTTGCGCAGGTCGAGATCGCGGATGATAGCGGTGGGGCGCAGGTCAAAGACCTTCTCCACGGCGGCCTCCAGCTGATCGTCGGCCACCACGCCGGTGCCGAAGGTGTCCACCATCACGCTGACGGGACGGGCCACGCCGATGGCGTAGGCCAGCTGGATCTGGCACTTGCTGGCCAGGCCCGCGGCCACCACGTTCTTGGCCACCCAGCGGGCGGCGTAGGCGGCGGAGCGATCCACCTTGGTGGGATCCTTGCCGGAGAAGGCGCCGCCGCCGTGCGGGGCGCTGCCGCCGTAGGTATCCACGATGATCTTACGGCCGGTCAGGCCGCTGTCGCCCTGGGGGCCGCCGATGACGAAGCGGCCGGTGGGGTTCACATAGAACTTGGTGTTCTCGTCCAGCAGCTCCGCGGGAACGGTGGGCTTGATGACCAGCTCGATGATATCCTTGCGGATCTGCTCCAGAGAGACCTCGGCGGCGTGCTGGGTGGAGACCACCACGGTGTCCACGCGGGAGGGCTTGCCGCTTTCGTCATACTCCACGGTGACCTGGGTCTTGCCGTCGGGACGCAGATAGGTCAGCAGGCCCTGCTTGCGCACGTCGGTCAGGCGCTTGGCCATCTTGTGGGACAGGGAGATGGCCAGGGGCATCAGCTCGGGGGTCTCGTCGCAGGCGTAGCCGAACATCATGCCCTGATCGCCGGCGCCGTTGTCCAGCTCGTCGTGGCCGGATTCCTTGGACTCCAGGGACTTGTCCACGCCCAGGGCGATGTCGCCGGACTGCTCGTCGATGTTGGTGATGACGGCGCAGGTATTGCAGTCAAAGCCATAGGTGGCGTTGTCATAGCCGATGTCGCGGATCACCTCGCGGGCGATCTTGGGGATGTCCACATAGCAGGAGGTGGTGATCTCGCCCATGATGTGGATCAGGCCCGTGGAAGCGGTGGTCTCGCAGGCCACGCGGCCATTGGGATCCTGCTCGAAAATGGCGTCCAGAACGGCGTCGCTGATCTGGTCGCAGATCTTATCGGGATGTCCCTCGGTAACGGATTCGGAAGTAAACAGATGCTTTGCCATGATTTTGATCTCCTTTCAATTCTCGGAAATGCGCAACAAAAAAGCGCCCTGCCTGAACCGACAGAGTGCTGAAATTTCTTGCTCTTTCCTCATCTTTCGATTCATCGTCGGATTTGGCACCTTGAAAAACAGGTTGCCGTGGTTTCATTGGGCCGTTCCCTCCGCCACTCTTGATAAGGTATGAAGTTGTACGGGATATTAGCTGGACTACATTCTACCATCTTTGTCAGAATTGTCAATAGGCAAGTGTGAATTTTTTGTAAAATCACGAAAAACGATGTGCGATCATAAAGAGGAGGGCGGATGCGCTGCATCCGTCCTCCTCTTATTCACATGTTCACATGTTTTCAGTTCTGCCGCACGAAGATCATGTTCTCCATCAGGTCGATCTTCTCGATGGTGCCCACCACGGCGGTGGGAACGCCCAGGATATCGCTGAACACCAGCGTATCGCCCTCGACCTTCATGGAGGCCACGTTCTTGCAGACCTCCTTCTTCTCGTCACCCCGCAGGGTGTAGACAGTGGAAAGACACATAGACTTATTCTCCCTTCAGCAGCTTCAGGGCCTCGTCCAGCTTCTCGTTGCCCAGGTTGAAGTCCAGGATGGCGTCGTGGATCAGCTGGGCAGCCTCGTCATCCATGCTGTGGGCCAGCTCGTGCAGCTCCTCGGCGTGGTGACGGTTGTGCTGCACCATATAGGCCAGCAGCGCCAGCGCCTCCTCGGGGGAGTGGTGAGCGTGGTCGTGATCATGGTCGTGGCAATGCTCATGCTGGTGGCAGTGCTCGTGGTCATGGGTGTGGGTATGGGTATGCGTGGTGCCGTCGGCATGGGTGTGTTCGTGTTCGTGATCGCACATGGAAAAGCCCTCGCTTTCATTTTTTTCCATTTTACCACGTTCCATCCGGCAAGTCAAATGACAATTAACGGACATATTTGCGAAATCTGTGCATTTTCTATGCAAACCGCACAAAAACATTGACAAAAAATGCACATTTCTGTATAATTTTCATGTAAAATACCGCTTTGTGTGTTGCGCGGAGTGAAGGAGGAACATAATGAGGGATCTGAAGCATTTGATTTATTTCGAGAACCTGCTGCAGGAGGCCAATAACGACCTGGTGAAGCAGGCGAAGAACGAGGGGAAGCTGGCGCTGGGATACACCTGCTACTTCATGCCGGAGGTGCTGCTGGATCTGCCCGGCTGCTTCAGCGTGCGTCTGCGTGCGCCCCGCTGCACCTCGCCGGACATGGCCACCTATTACATGTCGTCCCGCACCTGTCACTATGGCCGCAGCCTGCTGGAGCGGGCGCTGGAGGGCGGCTTCAACTTCCTGGACGCCCAGCTGGCCACCGAGACGTGCACCGTCACCTGCCGGTTCCAGGAGCATCTGCAGCGGATGCAGGACGTGATCCAGAACGAGCGGTTCCAGTGCTCCTTCATGGACGTGCCCTTCAAAAAGACACAGAACGCCATCGACCACTATGAAGAGCAGCTCCGCGCCCATGTGCTGGACTTCCTGCGGGACAACTACGGCGTGGATACCTCCGACGAGGCGCTGCTAAAGACCATCGAGGCCCACAATGAGGTCTGCCGCCTGGTGCAGGAGATCGGCGATTACCGCAAGCTGGACAATCCCACCATCACCGGCTACGAGTTCGCGGTCATCACCCTGGCCACCATGACCTGCCCCAAGGAGCTGATCATCGACAAGCTCCGGGAGACGGCGGAGGAGATGCGTACCCGCCAGCCCGACGCCAAAAAGGAATTCCGCTGCAAGGTGGTGCTGGCCGGCAGCGAGAACGACGACCCCGACTTCATCAAGCTCATCGAGAGCTGCGGCGCCCGCGTGGTGGCCGACCGCTATTGCTACGGCGCGGCCGAGGCCCGCCAGCCCATCGAGATCAGGGACGGCGAGACGCCCCTGCGTGCCATCGCCCGCCACTATCTGCTGACCAGCCAGTGCACCCGCTTCATGGAGCAGAACGAGATGCGCCGCCGCAAGCAGGTCATCGCCGACATGGCCAAGGAATACAAGGCCGACGGCATCATCATCGCCTCCAACAAGTTCTGCGAGTATTGGAGCTATGAGCGCGTCATCGACACGGTGGTGCTGCAGCGTGACTTCGGCTACCCCGTCTGCTCCATCGAGAAGGAGTATATCAATTCCGCCTCCGGTCAGCTCCGTACCCGCTTCCAGGCGTTTATCGAGAGCGTGGAGATCAAGAAGATCCAGGGAGGGAACAACTGATGAAGAAGATCGACCTGAAAAATGCCCTGGCCAAGGCCAAGGACGTGAACTATAAGAAGCTGGCCAAGGACTTCTGGTACGGCAAGCCCCATGGCGAGCGCCGTCTGGGCAACCTGTACTGCGACAAGACCGGCCTTTACAAGCACCGCGAGTGGCGCGGCGTGAAGGACACCTTCTACTATTTCCACAAGGTGTGGATGTATAACTACGCCATGCTGGTATACGACGTGATGCGCTACGGCGGACTGGTGACCTTCTTCAAGGGCTGCTGGCGCTACCGCTGGATGGGCCAGACCTATCTGCCGGTGCTCCACTGGTTCGACCGCGGCATGGAGGGCCTGCGGGGCGAAGCGCTGCGGGCCTGCCCGCTGCACTACCGGGCCATGACCAACGCCACCATCTATCAGTTCATGCAGATGTTCTCCAATGACCTGAACATCCAGAAGGGCAAGAAGGCCAAGGCACGCCATGACAAGACCATGGCCCATGATGAGACCGTCTGGGGCGGCATCTTCTACCCCTTCAGCAAGGAGAACGAGAATGTTCCCCTGCAGATGATCCCCTATTTCGTCACCTGCCACGTCAACAACCACACCGTTCTCAACTACATCGACGCGGTGCAGTCCATCGGCCTGCCCGGCGACCCCTGCCCCATGTGTCAGGCGGAGGCGGGCCTGTTCGTGCTGGACGATGTGCCCGATTACTACAAGGCCGTCATCACCTCCAACGAGGCCTGCGACGGCTCCGTGGCCACCTCCATCCTGCAGGACTGGCTGATGGACAAGCCCCTGTTCGCCATGCCGCAGCCCATGCAGTTTGACGATCCCCTGGTGCAGAAGCACTGCCAGAAGGAGATCGAGGAGGCCTGGAAGTTCATCGAGGAGCAGACCGGCACCAAGTTCGACTGGGATCAGCTGGTGAAGAAGCTGGAGAGCCAGAACGAGCTGCAGCGCTTCGAGTGGGAGAAGTGGGACGTGGCCGCCAATACCGACTACTATCCCATCAACGGCGTGTCCCAGGCCCTGTACCGCATCTACCAGTCCCAGTACGGCGACCTGCCCATCTGGCACGAGACCGACAAGAAGGTCCGTAAGATCCTGGAGAAGTGCGTGGAGGAGCGCATCAACAACTTCCCGCTGACCCGCCACCGCGTCATTGCCTGGTCCTGCGCCCCCCTGTACTATTCCAACTGGTGTACCTGGGCCTATAACTGCTGGGGCCTGAACACCATCATCAACATGGACTCCCTGATGTTCGACATGACCCTCCGCACCGACAGCTATGAGCATACGCTGGAGGATATGGCGACGTATCACGAGTGGGCGCCCATGCGGCGTATGGCCGTGGGCGGCATGCACCACATCTTCGAGCTGTGGGAGAATATGGAGCGGTTCCACTGCGACATGGTCATGATGTACGATCAGCTGCTGTGCAAGGGCATGCAGGGCGTTCACGGCCTGTTTGAGGATGAGTTCCGCGCCCGCAACATCCACGCCATCTGGATGCCCCACGCCCTGCCCGACAAGCGCAACGTCTCCCGGGCGGAGATCCGCACCATCATCAACGACTATATGACCACCGTCATGCACGAGGAACCGCTGGATCCCTCCCTGTTGGAGTTCGACGATTCCCAGAGCTGGTAAGAGGAGGAGAGAACGATGAAAAAACTGCTGAAAATCCTGGGCAAGCTGCTGCTGATCGGCGGCGGCATCTACGCGGCCCTGTTCGCCATCTTCTTCTTCGACCTGGATGGCAAGGCCCTGTTCTACGGCGTGGAGCCGTTCCTGTGCCGTCACTATGACCGCATGGAGCGCCGCGACCCGCTGAAGGCTTCCTATGACATGGACAAGCCCCACTACGAATACAACAAGTAAAAGAGAGGGAAAGACGATGAAATATTTTGGCGGCTGCGACGTAGGCTCCACCTACACCAAGGCAGTTATCTTAGATGAAAACGGCAAGATCTG
>CAKTNW010000032.1 GCA_934589145.1 uncultured Oscillospiraceae bacterium
CGGATTTTGCGGCTGGTATCCTTGGCATACCACTCGTTGAACCAGTTCTTGATACCTGCCATGTCGCTGTCGGTGCTGTTCGGGTCAATGGTGTCAAAGTGGTCGTTGATGGCAATATACCGCACACCGTACTGAGGAAATGTGTAGTTGATATAAAGCCCTGTCAGCGAGGAATTACGACCAAGTCTACTGAGGTCTTTCGTAATCACCGCTTCCACATGACCGGCTTCAATTTCCGCAAGCATCTTCTGAAAGCCGGGACGGTTGGAAAAATCCACGCCGCTGTACCCGTCATCAATGAAGAACGTTGGGTTCGGAAAGTGCTGAGATTTTGCATACTCCATTAACATGATCTGCTGATGCTGGATGGAGTTCGACGGGTCATCCTTGCCGCCTTTTTCTTTGGTGTCCTCTACGGACAGTCTGCAATAAAGCGCTGTGATTTTGTCGGTTGCCCTTAACATATTGTTGTCCTCCTTCGGTGGGGCAACTGTCTGAACAGGATTGGATTCTTGGTTTATATCAAGAGAAACGTCGTTACTCATCGGCGTCCTCCGTGATACCATTTTTATCATCGGCAGCGTTCTGCTCCATAATGCGTCCGAGTTTCTTGTCGAGGGTTTCCGTACCCTCGTAGCTGCCGGTTACGGTGTATTCCGTGCCGCCGCGTTCCTCCACAATTTTGACATCGGGCAGCCAAAAGGCAGACGGATTTTTCACCACGATGTTGCCCTTCTCATCGAAAGAAAACTCTCTCTTTGGGGCATCGTCGGAGCGTGGCTTGACTTTGGCATACGGGTCAGGATTGGAGAAATGGAACGAGCGGATTTCAGCGTCCTCCTCGCCGTTATCAAAATCATCATCGGCAAAAATCTCGTCCAGTTCCTCGTCAGTCAGTTCGATAATTTCATTGTCTTTTTCTTTCGGATTCACTTCGTCAAGCCTCCTTCGCTTCGGTTCATTTCATTCAAAATTATAGTCGGAGTAGCAAAACGGACGAACGCCGTCAATGGTCAAGATGAACGGCTGCACCGCCATTGACAGCGTTCATCCGTTTCGCTTTTTGGCAGACAAGGCGGCGATTGCCGCCGATTTCCATTTGGGGAATGGCGCTTGCTATTATGAAGAACAGAGAATAGCAAGCACAGCAAGTGTATGTACACTTGCGAAATCCGGCGTGGTACGACCGGAATTTCCTTGCAGAATAGCAAGCAAATCCGGCGAGTACCCACACCGGAGCTTACCATTCTGGCAAGCAATGCCCGGCGGTACCCACTTTTCATTACCCGCCAACTGCGAAACGCACTTGGCAAGCAATGCTCGTGTTTATACACCCGTGCAATCTTGTTGGGGAAATGCCCCAAACCCCTGAACGATTTCAGAGAAATCGGCTGCGCTCCTGCGGAGCTGAACATCAATCTATCTTCAGGAAGTGAGTCAGGGATTTTTGGGTTCACGGCGTTCGGGCAAATCCGGTTTTGACGCATATCCGTCGATTGCCATTTTGCGAAGGTAAGCGCTCATATTCTCTATACCAAGCTGCGCCATCCTCGCCTTTATCAAGCCGAGTTCTTTTTCATCTACGAAAAATTTGACCTGTATCGGTCGCTTGCGATTCCTGTTGTCTGGCATAGATGCTATCCCGCTCCTGTTCAGTTATCTCTTGTCCGTAGTGAATAGCTTTACTGTGTCTGTTGGATTCTTCAATTCGGTCTTGAAGAATTCTGGATACATCTTAATGTTCTCATCGAGCGAAGCCCACACCAAGTGTTCTTTGCTGTTATCTTCCATAAAGCTTTCGCTGATCGGCGCAAAAGCATCAGGCACTTTCATATAGAAGAAAAGCGAAATCTCATAAATCAGTTTGTTCAGATTGGAAGGCACGTCGCCATAGAAATAGTTTTCATGCACAAAGCCAAGGCGGTCAATTTCCATCTGAACGCCCGTTTCCTCCAACACTTCACGGACGACAGCCTCTTCTGCTGTTTCACCGAATTTTACCCTGCCGCCAACGGAGTAGAGATAGTCTCTGTCATTGCCACCAACCATCAAAATCTTTCCATCCTTCATGATGATTGCGCCGACACGAATATTCAAAATCCCATCGTCACAGACTACGCACATATCTTTGTTCATTGTTTTTTCTACCTCCGCACACAGTTTCAGTGCTGTCATTTTTGCTTTTATCAAGCCCAGTCCTTTTTCATCTACGAAGAATTTGACCTGTATTGGCCGATTCCAGTTCCTGTTGTCAGGTATGACTTACCCCTCTGACTTTAGAATATGTTCTCGAATTACTGCTTCATGCTCTTGACAATAGGCGTAGCTGCTTCGCATAAAATCTTCAATATTCTGGCTTCTGTACATAGCGTCCAATGTGTTAAGAATAGATTTCCCATCTACCATCATATCGAAGAAATACGGATAGACACATCCACCGTTTTCTCTCGGGAAATATGGGTTGATGGAGCTGAGCCGCTCATCTCTCATCACGGATTCGACCACCATTTCGCTCAATATCCATTTGAGCGAGGGACGCTCATATTCGTCGTAGTTATCTCCAAACAACTGGTTCCATACATAGAACCAAATAAAGTGTATGATCTCATGTATTCCACCGCCAATGGCACCCTTTGCGCTGTTCAAATAGAATGTGTCATAGCAGCGCTCTTTTAGAAAACGCGGCTCAATAGGGTTCAAACTCAAATTGCAGCGCAGGTCATTAAACAAGCCTGTGCAATCTATGCTGAAAGCCTCTGATAAAGCAGCTGTAATCTGCGCTTTGCAAGCGTTCCAGTGATGAGAATATAAGGTCACCTTCTCATTGATTGTGTTCTCCAACTCAGCATACGCGGCCCTCATGGTACGTTCAATGTAGTCTCTTCTTTCTGCAACTGACAAACTTGCAGCGAATGTCCTGTCAAGTTGCGGATAGAAATGGTATAAAGGTTCAGACCAGAATTCAGATTCTCCTTCGGCTTGAAAATGCATGATACTCTGAATCATGTAATCGACACCGGGATTTATAAATGTAACTTCCATAAATCGTTCACCTCTGTGTCCTTTCCTCGTATATCTTTCTCAACTCGGTATTCGGTGTACCAAACTTTCACTTCTCATGTAATCTGATCCAAAAGGCCGTACTCAGTAACTGTTTCAAAATATATCTTTGTGTTTCCGGTCAAAACGAAATCAGCATACGCCGACGGAGCGTTGCGGATCAGATAGTTAGGCGCTGACCGCGGATACATATTGTCAGCAATTTTGTTTCCCATAGCGGTACAGTTAATGGCGATCATACTGCTGTCGCTGAACTTCAGTTCCACGCAACTGCTAACTATATTGAACGCACAAGCAATCAACTTTTTCATTTACCGTGTCTCCTGCCCGCCGGTGTGTACACACAGTATATCACAAGGATAGCTCTGTTTTCAATAGAATACTCGGAATTTAACACCCTAAAATGTAACTTTTCTGCGAATGAAAGTTGATTTTCAGTTTCTACCGTGTCGAACATACTCTGCATCGAAATACCCGCCTATCGACTTTGCGGTTTTGTGGGGTGTTTTGCACAATCGTAAATATACACACTCCCCAGCGTACCGTATGCACTATGCAGCAATTCGCTGTTTCACAAAGGAACTGCATAAAAGCGATAACTATTTCACCTTTTTCATTACCCTTGCTTTACAAAGCAGAAAATCAGTGATTTTCAACCCTTAGATGTACAAAAACAGGCAGCACTCAACCGAAGCTGAGTGCCGCCTGTTTTGTTGTCCAATCCTGCTTAGCAGATGCCGATTTTGTAGTTTTCTCAAATTACTGTCTTATCGGCACACGGCTAACCCCGCCCGGTTGTTATGAAATAAAAACTTACTTCAGGCGCTTGTCGCACTTCTTGCTGAGCCACGTCCCCAGTGTCTGGAACAGCTGCACCAGCAGGATCAGCAGCACCACGGCCACCAGCATCACCAGATACTTATAGCGATAGTAGCCGTAGTCGATGGCGATCTTGCCCAGACCGCCGCCGCCGATGATGCCGCTCATGGCGGAGTAGCCCAGGATGGTGGTCAGTGCGATGGTCACGTTCTGGATGAGAGAGGGAACACTCTCGGGGATCATTACCTTGCAGATGATCTGCATGGGAGTGGCGCCCATACTCTGGGCCGCCTCGATGATGTTGCCGTCCACCTCGCGCAGGCTGGTCTCCACCAGACGGGCCACGAAGGGGAAGGCCGCCGCCACCAGGGGAACGATGGTGGCCGTGGTACCGATGGTGGTACCGATCAGCAGGCGGGACAGGGGGAACACCATGATCATCAGGATCAGGAACGGCACGGAGCGCAGCAGGTTGATGATCACATTCAGCACCTGCATCAGCCAGCGGGGCAGGGGCAGCACGCCGCCCTTTTCGCCCACCACCAGCAGCACGCCCAGGGGCAGGCCGATGACCAGCGACAGCGCCGTGCTGAGCACCGTCATGTAGAAGGTCTCCCAGATGGCAAAGGGCAGGGAGGGCAGCACCGTCATCAGATCCTGTACGGACTGGGCGCTGAACAGATTACTGTACATTGTGGTCGACCTCCTCTACCTGCACGTTGGCGATGGTTTTGATAAAGGCAACAGCCCGGTCAAAGTGGGCGCTGGGGATGCCCAGCATCATGCTGCCGTAGACCTCCTCGGAGAGGCTCTGGGTACTGGCGGAGATGACGTTGCAGAAGATGCCCTCCTCTGCCGCCAGCCGCGCTACCATGGGGATGCTGGTGGTCTTGCTGTCCTTGAACACCAGGCGCACCAGCCGCTCACCGGCGGGATCGTACACCTGGGCGTCGGCGCCGCCGGGGAACACCAGGCGGCGGCCCGCGGCGGACTTGGGCGCGGCGAACACCGTGCCCACCAGGCCGGATTCTGCCACTACGCCGCCATCCAGGATGGCCACATGGCTGCAGATCTCCTTCACCACGCTCATCTGGTGGGTGATGACCACCACGGTGATGCCCAGCTTCTTGTTGATGTCCCGGATCAGCTCCAGGATCTGACGGGTGGTGTTGGGATCCAGGGCGCTGGTGGCCTCGTCGCACAGCAGCACCTTGGGATCGGTGGCCAGAGCGCGGGCAATGGCGATGCGCTGCTGCTGGCCGCCGGAGAGCTGGGCGGGATAGGCGTTGGCCTTGTCCGGCAGGCCCACCAGCTCCAGCAGCTCGCGGGCGCGCTTCTCGGCCTCATCCTTCTTCACGCCCACCAGCTCCATGGGGAAGCACACGTTCTTCAGACAGGTGCGCTGCATCAGCAGGTTGAAATGCTGGAAGATCATGGTAATGCCGCGGCGTGCCTCACGCAGCTGGGCGGGGGTCATGGTGTCCAGCCGTTTGCCGTTCACCACGATCTCGCCGCTGGTGGGACGCTCCAGCAGGTTGATGCACCGCACCAGCGTGCTCTTGCCGGCGCCGGACATGCCGATGATGCCGTAGATGTCCCCGTCCTCAATGGTAAGGGAGACGTCCTTGAGCGCGTCTACCCCTCCGGCGGTGCCGGAATCAAACGTCTTGCTGACGTGTTTCAGTTCGATCATGGACGTCTCCCTCCTTCTTCCTTACTTGCTGGCGGTCACAGCGTCCAGAGTGCTCTGCTTGCCGCCGTACAGGCCCATGGGCTCAACGTGGACAGCGGAGATGGACACGATGTGGGTGCCGTTCTGGGCGTTGAAGTCCTCCAGATAGGGCAGGTGCTGGAAGTAGTTGGCGTCCACAGCGCCGTCCTCAACGGCGGTGTTGGGCTGGACGTAATCGTTGAAGACCTGGATGTCCAGGGTGATGCCCTTGTCGGCCAGGATGGTCTTCACGACCTCCAGGATCTCGGCGTGGGGGGCGGGGGTAGCGGCAATGGTGATGGTCTCGCCGTTCAGGGCGTCGTAATCCACGGTGGCGTCATAGCCGTCGGTGGGATTCTCCACCACGGAGATCACGGAGCCGTTATAGGTCTCGTTGATGTAATCCACCACCTGCTGGCTCTCCAGAGCGGCCTTCAGGGCCAGGATCTTGGGGGCGTTCTCGTTGCCCTCCTTCACGGCCAGGATGTTGGCATAGGCGGAGGCGCTGCCCTCGATCAGCAGGGAGTCATTCACGGGGTTCAGACCGGCGCTGATGGCGTAGTTGCTGTTGATGACGGCGTAGTCCACATCCTGCAGCTGGTTGGGCAGCTGAGCGGCCTCGGCCTCAACGATCTCCACGTTGTAGGGGTTCTCTACGATGTCGTTCTTGGTGGCGGTGATGCCCACGCCGTCAGCCAGCTTGATGATGCCGTTCTCCTGCAGCAGCAGCAGGGCGCGGGCCTCGTTGGTGGTGTCGTTGGGAACAGCGATCTTGATGACGGGCTGGCTGTCGCCGTCGCCGTCAGAAGCGGTGTTGCTGTTGCCGCCGCAGGCGGTCAGGCTCAGGGTCAGGACCAGCGCCAGTGCCAGCGTGGCCAGCTTCACAAAGTAATTGTGCTTTTTCATGATGTTTGTCTCCTTTTTTCATCAATTTGATTTGCGGGTGAAGAACAAAAATAAAACGGTGGCAGGTCAATCGACCTTCCACCGTTCATGACTGTTGTTCATCCTGTGTTCAGCAGGACGCCATACCGTCAGGGAAAATCAGTTGACCAAATTGAGCGCGACGAAACATGCACATGGGGCACATGCACATCTCCATAGACATCATCATCACGGCGCTCAGCTTCTTCATCACTGATTTTCTCCTTTCCTCGGTTCTCAATGGCGTGTCCGCCTTGGATGGTGGCATGGTAACGCTTTCGGGGCCATTTGTCAACCCCCTTTTTTGCATTCCGGCCATTTGCAAGAAAAAACGGCAGGATTCACCTACCGTTTTTGTATGTTTCGCCACAAGAGAAGCCTTTTGGGATAATGACGGCTTTTGGCTGCCATTCGTTGGTAGTATTGCATAAAAAGAATGCCGTGCCAGCAGGCACGGCATTCTTTTTATGCTTTCCGCAGAAACCGTCTCAGAAACCACACCGCCATCACGGCGCAGACGGCCTCGGAGATCACCGGCGCGTACCAGATGGCGCTGCCGCCCACGGTGAAGGCCAGCACCGCCAGCGCCGCGGCCTGGAACGCCAGTCCACGGCCCACGGAGATGCAGATGGCACCGGTGGGACGCTCCACCGCCGTCAGGAAGCCGCCTATGAGGATGTTGCCGCCCAGCAGCAGATAGCACAGGCCGTACCGCCGCAGGGCGCCGGCGGCGTCCGCGATCAGGCCGGGTTTCTCCGCCCCAAGGAAGAGTCCGGCGATCTGGGGCGCGAAGGCTATCACTCCGGCGCAGATGACCGCCGTCATGACGCCCACGGCGGCAAAGCCGTACCGCAGCAGCCTGCGATAGCCCGCCGCGTCCTCCTTGCCGTAGTGGAAGCTGACCAGAGGCTGGCTGCCCTGGGAGATGCCCAGCATGGTGTTGATGATCAGGGTGTTCACATAGGCGATGATGGTATAGCACACCAGGCCATCGTCCCCCAGGCACCGCAGGATGACGCGATTGAAGAGGAAGATCATCACGCCGTTGCAAAGCTCCGTCACGCCGTCGGCCACGCCGATGGGCAGCAGGCGCTTGTAGATGTGCCAGTCCATCCGGAACTTCACGAAGTGGAAGGTGTTGTGGCCCCGCAGGAAGTGGCGCAGATAGATGACGCAGGTCAGAAGCTGGGAGGCGCCGGTGGCCACCGCCGCGCCCCACACGCCCCAGTCCAGCAGGAAGATGGCCACATAGTCCAGCACGCAGTTGGTCAGGCACCCGGTGATCACCGTCAGGATGGCGATGCGGGGATAGCCGTCGGTCTTGATGAGCACCTCCATGTTATAGGACACGATGAAGCACACCGCGAAGGGCGCGAGACCCCGCAGATAGTCGATGGTATACGGATAGGTGACGCCTTTCGCGCCCAGCAGCACGGCAAAGGGCTCCAGGAACACGAACACCAGCACCGTGATGACAAGGCCGATGCACGTCAGCAGCACCGTGTTCTGGCTGAAGAGGCTGTTGGCCTTCTCGCCCTCGCCCCTTCCCAAGTAGATGGCGATGATGGTGCTGGTGCCCACGGCAAAGATGATGCCGATGGAGAACAGCACATTGGTGAAGGGCACCGCCAGATTCACCGCCGCCATGGCGTATTCGCCCACGCCCTTGGCCACGAACAGGCCGTCCACAATGGAATACAGGCTGAACACCATCAGCGACGCCACCGTGGCGGCGACGAAGTGCAGAAACTGCGACAAAAGACTGCGCTCATTGAGCATTTTAGATGGTACTCCTCGCTTTCCTCCCTCAGTTTGCAAAGAGGTATTTTTTCTATTCTAACGAAAATTTGTGACGTTGTCAAATAGTCTTTCCGTTAAGGAGATACTATATAAAACAATCTATGTGGAAAAAATAACAAAGCTTGTCAAACCGGCGGCGGTCATGTATACTGGTGCTGTATGTAAGAATTTACGATTGTAATATGGGGGAGTTTGGGCATGGGAATTGCGGACGTCATATCGCTGCTGGGCGGCATCGCGCTGTTTTTATACGGCATGGCCGTCATGGGCGACAACCTGAAGAAGGTCGCCGGCAGCAAGCTGGAGCTGGTGCTCTATAAGCTGTCCGGCACGCCCATCAAGGGCGTGCTGCTGGGCACCGCCGTCACCGCCGTGATCCAGTCCTCCTCCGCCACCTCCGTGATGGTGGTGGGCTTCGTCAACTCCGGCATGATGAAGGTGCGGCAGGCCATCGGCGTTATCATGGGCGCGATCCTGGGCACCAGCGTCACCGGGTGGATCCTGTGCCTGAACAGCATCTCCGGCGGCAGCGGCTGGGTGGATCTGCTGTCCACCGCCACGCTGACGGGCATGTTCGCCATCGTGGGCATCCTGCTGCGGATGACGAAGGGCAAGCCCTCCCGCAAGCATCTGGGCAACATCCTGCTGGGCTTCGCGGTGCTGATGTACGGCATGACCGCCATGTCCGGCGCGGTGGCGCCCCTGAAGGAGAGCGAGGCCTTCATCGCCATCCTCACCAAGTTCTCCAACCCCATTCTGGGTATTCTGGTGGGTCTGGCCTTCACCAGCGTGCTGCAAAGCGCCAGCGCCGCCGTGGGTATCCTGCAGGTGCTGGCCGGTACCGGCGCCATCACCTTCGAGATCGCCCTGCCCATCACCATGGGCATTGCCATTGGCGCCGCCGTGCCCGTGTTGCTGTCGGCCCTGGGCGCCAACATCAGCGGCAAGCGCACCGCCTTTGTGTATCTGCTGATCGACGTGCTGGGCGTGGTCATCTGGGCGCTGCTGTTCTACACCGCCAACGCCATCTTCCACTTCCCGTTCCTGTCCACCGTCATGACCGCCGTCTCCGTGGCACTGATGAACACCCTGTTCCGCCTGGCCACCGTGGTGGTGCTGACTCCCGCCATCCCCCTGATGGAGAAGCTGGTGGTGTGGCTGATCCCCGACAAGGGCGACGACCCCCAGGCGCGGCACGACATGGACCGCCTGGAGGAGCGCTTCCTCCAGCACCCGGCCTTGGCTATCGAGCAGAGCCGCCTGGTGACCGACTCCATGGCCGAGCATTCCCGCGCCAACCTGCTGCGTGCCATGCACCTGCGGGAGGCGTACACCGACCGGGGCTATGAGCAGGTGGAGGAATCCGAGGAGCTTATCGACCGGTATGAGGACAAGCTGGGCACCTATCTCATGAAGCTGACGGCCCGCTCCCTGTCTCCGGAGCAGACGGAGGAGGTGGCCAAATACCTGCACACCATCTCCGACTTCGAGCGTATCTCCGACCACGCCTGCAACGTGGCCGACGTGTGCCAGGAGATCGACGAGAAGAAGATCGTCTTCTCCGACAGCGCCCTTCACGAGCTGAACGTGCTGGAGGCCGCCGTCACCGAGATCCTGGCCATCTCCATCGACGCCTTCACCAGCGGCGACCTGCAGATGGCCGCCCGGGTGGAGCCGCTGGAGGAGATCATCGACGGACTGTGCGACGAGATGAAGTCTCACCATGTGGATCGCCTGCAGCAGGGCGTGTGTACCCTGAACCAGGGCTTCGTGTTCAACGACCTGCTGACCAACTACGAGCGCGTGGCCGACCACTGCTCCAACATCGCCGTGGCCGTCATCGAGGTGGAGAGCGACAGCTTCGATACCCACGAGTATCTCAACAGCGTCAAGGCCATGAAGGATGCCTCCTTCGCCCGGTACTATGACGAGTACAAGAAGAAATACACGTTTTAAGCATCAAAAAAGTACCGTATGGCATGAGCCATACGGTACTTTTTTTGCTCTATTATTCCACCTTGGGCTTGTCGGTCTTGTAGGCCACGATGACGCCCGCCGTGATCAGCACCGCGCCGATGATGCTCATGACGGAGATGGGCTCACCCAGCAGCAGCCAGCCCACGAACACCGTTACAAAGGGGGAGGCGTACAGGTAGTTGTTGGTGACCACCACGCCCAGCGCCTTGAAGGCAATGTTCCAGATGGCGAAGCACACGGCGTTGCCCATCACGCCCAGGAACAGCCAACTGACCAGCACCTTCACATCGGTGAACAGCGGCGTCAGGACGGGCATGCCGTCGGTCAGCAGCATCAGGGGCACGGCGGTGAGGAACGCCCACAGGAACACCCGGCGGGTGACGATGAAGTTATCGTACTGCTCGGTATACTTCTTGATGAGGATGGAGTACACCGCCCACATCAGCGCCGCCGCCAGGGCCAGCAGATCGCCCACCGGGCTGAGGTGGAAGGAGAGCTGGCCGTTGAGCACCACCAGCACCACGCCGGCGATGGCGATGACCGCGCCGATGTACACATACTTGCCCAGACGCTCGTTGCTCCGGCTGAAGAGCTGGGCCAGCAGCACCGTCAGGATGGGGCTCAGCGCCACCAGGATGCTGACGTTGGCGGCGTAGGTGTGATCCAGCGCCGTATTCTGCAGATAGAAGTAAAAGCTGCCGCCGGTGATGCCGATGAGGATGAACATCAGCTCATCCTTCCAGGGCAGCTTTATGGTCCGGGGCCGCAGGATCCACAGCGTGATATATGCCAGGCCCATCCGCAGAGGGATGATCTGGATGGGGGTGAAGTACACCAGCAGATTCTTGGTCAGCACAAAGCAGCTGCCCCATACCAATATGGTGATGATGGCGAAGATGTGGCCCATCACTTTTGACTTTTCCATGGGAAACGCCTCCTGAGATATTTTTTCACAACATTTTTATTATAAAGGAGACGCCGCCCGAAATCCAGAGGAAAATGCAAGTTTCCCCAAAATTTTTCGCCGCAAAAGGCGGTTGCCCTTTCCGGGGAAACGTGGTATCATGATGACGGAACAATTTCCGCGAGGAGGAAAACAACTATGCAGCATGCGACACTGGTGATCATGGCGGCCGGTATGGGCTCCCGCTACGGCGGCAACAAGCAGGTGGACGGCGTGGGGCCTCACGGCGAGATCCTGATGAACTACGGCATCTATGACGCGGCACGGGCCGGTTTTGACAAGGTGGTGTTCGTCATCAAGCCGGAGATCCGGGATCTGATCCACCGCCTGGCAGGCGACGCCCTGGAGACGCTCCGCACCCCCGACGGCCGCAAGGTGGAATTCTGCTATGCTGAGCAGACCTTCGACTCCGTGCCGGACTTCTATCACATCCCGGAGGAGCGCACCAAGCCCTTCGGCACGGCCCACGCGGTGCTGTGTACCCGGGACTATGTCCACGAGCCCTTCTGCGTCATCAACGCCGACGACTATTACGGCGTGGACGCCTACCGCACCATGTATGAGGCGCTTCAGACCCTGCCGGAGCGGGGCAAGGCCGTCATGGTGGGCTATCTTCTGAAAAACACCGTCAGCAAGTACGGCACTGTCACCCGGGGCGTATGCCACACGGCAGACGGCAGGCTGACCGATATCCACGAGACCATGAAGATCCAGCAGTTCCCCGACGGCAGCATCGCCGACATGGCGGACGGCGTCCGCCGCGACCTGGACGGCGACAGCGTGGTGTCCATGAACTTCTGGGGATTCTCCCCCGCCATCTACGAGGACATGGAGCAGTATTTCCACGATTTCCTCCGCTATGTGGGGGACGACATCAAGGCCGAGTGCCTGCTGCCCGCCATGGTGGGCGACCTGATGGATAAGGGACGGCTGACGGTCTCGGTGCTGCACTCCGCCGACCAGTGGTTCGGCATGACCTATCACGAGGATCGGCCCCGTGTGGCGGCGGCTTTGCAAAAGCTCCACGACGAGGGCGTGTATCCCGACAAGCTGGCGTGACGAAACATAAAAAGATCACCTGCCGCAGGGCGGGTGATTTTTTTATGAGTGAAAAGATAAGAGAGAAAAGTGAAGAACTGCGGTATGCCGCCGTGGGCGGCATGAATTGAAATGATCCTATCCGTATTACGCCCCCTTATATGCAAGCCGCGCAGGGGCCGATGCCCACATCGGCCCGTTTGGGAGTGCTGTGGCCATCGTTAGGGGCGGACAGAGTCGTCCGCCCCTACAAACGTTTTTCGGTGGTTTGTGCGTAGGGGCCGATGCCCACATCGGCCCTATCGGAAATGCTGTGGCCATCGTTAGGGCGGACAGGGTCGTCCGCCCCTACGAACGTTTTTCGGTGGTTTGTGCGTAGGGGCCGACGACTCTGTCGGCCCTCACCCCACCGCTCAAAACTCCCACACACAACAACAAAGCCACGGAGCCATCGCTCCGCGGCCTTGTCCGCAATACCCCTTGTTTTCCTCGTCAGCGGCAGTCCTTGCTGTCCTTGGCGTTCTTGTTGTTCTTGGTGTTCTGGGTATTCTGAGTGTTGTTCTGGGTGTTCTGCGCGTCCTTGGTGTTCTTGCAATTCTTGTTTTCCATGAATTTGCACCTCCTTTATTTGTGCAAGCCTAGGATGTCCCGGAAAAATGCCGTCTATGCATGGAAAAAATAAAAAATCCGGGCAAATTTGTGTTGACAAACGGATAGGGAACAGGTATAATACTTCTGCAAAACAAAGAAGGTCGGTGCATCCGCCTCACCTCCCGCCCATGGCAAAGAGGTCAACAGCGAGTCAACAAAAGCCCGGAAAAGCGGCTTTTTCGATGTTGCGCGGATGCATGATCGCATTCGCGTTTTATTTTTGATTGGAGGTGCTTGTAGTATTAGCAAGGTAGTGCATCAACTGAACGAGGACATCAACGACCGCGAGATCCGGCTCATCGGCGAAAACGGCGAGCAGATGGGTATCGTGTCGTCGGCCGAGGCGCTGCACATCGCAGAAGAGCGCGGTCTCGATCTGGTGAAGATCTCTCCGCAGGCTGTCCCCCCCGTATGCAAACTCATGAACTATGGCAAGTATCGCTTTGAGCAGAGCAAACGCGAAAAAGAGGCCCGTAAAAACCAGCATGTGGTGGAGATCAAGGAGATCCGCATGTCCCCCGGCATCGACGTGGGCGATTTCAACACCAAGCTGAAGAACGCCCAGAAGTTCCTGGCCGACGGCAACCGCGTCAAGGTGTCCGTCCGGTTCCGCGGCCGTGAGATGGCCCATACGGAGATCGGCCGCGACCTGCTGACCAAGTTTGCCGAGCAGTGCGGCGAGGTGGCCAACATGGAAAAGGCCGCCAAGATGGAAGGCCGCAACATGTCCATTTTCCTGGCTCCCAAGGCCGGTAAATAAAATTTGTATTCTTTTGTTACCACGCAGTAGTAGGAAGGAGAAACGACTATGCCTAAACTGAAGACCCACAGCGGCGCAAAGAAGCGCTTCAATCTGACGAAATCCGGTAAGGTCAAGAGAGCTCACGCGTTCAAGAGCCACATCCTGACCAAGAAGGACACCAAGCGCGGCCGTCGCCTGCGCACCGGCACTTATGCCGACTGCACCAACGAGGCGACCATCCGCAAGATGATCCCTTACAAATAAGAGACGGAATCGTTAGAATAGGAGGCTAATTAGATATGGCACGTGTTAAAGGCGCAATGATGACGCGCAAGAGAAGAAATAAGATGCTGAAGCTGGCCAAGGGCTATTGGGGCGCCAAGTCCAAGCACTTCAAGATGGCCAACGAGCAGGTCATGAAGTCTCTGACCTACGCTTATGTGGGCCGCCGCCTGAAGAAGCGGGACTTCCGTCAGTTGTGGATCACCCGCATCTCCGCCGCCTGCAAGCTGAACGGCATGAACTATTCCACCTTCATGCACGGTCTGAAGCTGGCCGGTGTGGAGATCAACCGCAAGATGCTGTCCGAGATGGCCATCAACGACGCCGTGGCGTTCACCGCCCTGTGCGACATGGCCAAGGCCAAGCTGGCGTAACCGAACATACGAAGAACACCTGCCTCGCATGGGTGCTCATAAGACAGTAATTCTAAAAATTACGATTATGGCATCTGTCAGGCAGGATTGGGAACGAAATAACGGGTATCTGGTGAAAGCCGGATACCCGTTATTTTTTTACTGTCACGAAAAGCAATAGATTTATTCACAGCTTTCAGGTATAATTATCACAAATCAATCCTATTCCATCCATTCCGAGATTTTTTCAAAAAATCTGAAAAAGTTTGAAAGCATTGGAACAATTCAGCCTTTCTCATGCCATATATAGTAGAGGGCTGAATACAGAAGCGATTGGAGGTGACGCTGATGGACAAACAGACAGACCCGAAAGGTTTTCTTGTGGTGCTGCCCGGTGAGATCATCGAGATACCGCAGGACAGCGACAAATCATGGCTGACGCTGTTTTACAGCTTACCGCGAGAGCTTGCGGAGAAGTGGAAGCCAGCCTATGAGCTGCCCCGCTGTCCGTATGAGGTACTGCGGACGGACAAATATGACCACATCGTATGTGATGATATGTTCAAGCTGCTTGTGTGGGACTGCTACGCATGGTGTGCATGGCAATTCTTTCAAGTCAAAGACCGCAAGGGCAACTACCGCGACATTCCCGGCAACTGGAATCAGTACGCAGGCTACTTCCCCTTGTGGCGGCTGTCGTACAGCATCATCCCCTACATCCGTATGAAATTTGAGCAGAACGGATTGGGGTTTCAAAATCTTTACAACATCCCGCAGGGCGTGGAAGTTCCGTGGCTGACCTATCAGCAGTTCAGCAATCTGGTCGGAAATGTCACCGACATGGTGATTGCGGAACAGAACTGGCAACCGATGATCGACGCAATCTGGGAGAACCGCACCGTCGAGGACTACGAAACCACCAGCAGCACAGTCAAGACGGATTTCATGCGAAAGTGGCATCATAACCGCTCTGGCAAGCCGATTTCTCTTGACGAGATGATGGAGACCGAGGACGGCGATATTTTTGAGGTTGCTGATCCTCGCGGCGAGTTTGAGCAAAAGGTAATCTCAGAAATGCAGATCGCAGCCTTTGCCGAGCAGAGCATCAGCGAGAAAGATCGGGAAATATTGAAGCTGCGTATGGACGGCTTGACCGAACAAGAGATTGCAGATAAGGTTGGTTACAAGACCGCCAGCGCAGTCCATAAGCGGATCGCCAAAATCGCGGGAGCTTATGAGGACTATGTGACAGCGGAGTATCAGAAGTATTTGGACAAGTAAACAGACGCAGACGCGGCAGCAGTTACCGAAATGGTAGCTGCTGCTTTTTCATGCAAGAAAGGAGATTCTATGAGCAGAGAACCGTTTGAAGCCATGCCCGATGTGATGGACGCAAAGCAGCTTGCGGAAGCATTGCAGATTTCCAAAGCGGGCGCATACAACCTTTTGAGCAGCCCGGACTTTCCGACCTTGCGGATCGGCGGACGCAAATTGGTAATGAAAACTGAGCTGGTAGAGTGGCTGAAAAGCCGCACGAATCGGAAACCGTGAAAGCACGGTCAAGAGCTGGAAAAGTGATAAATCAGACGATAGCGCAAGGTAAAATGTACGCCGCATCGTTTAGGGTGTTTCCGTCGAAAAATCGCGCTACTTTTCCAATTCAAGAGCTAGAAAAAAGCTACGAAAATCAGGAGGTTTTATGAGAACAGGGCTTACCAAGAAGCAAAAGACAACCGTGATTTATTTCGATGAGCATAGCCGCATCATTGAGGTGCAGACCCACAACACCGATCTCAAAAAGCGGCTGACGGCATTTGCGGCAAAGTACCCGCAATGCTGCCGCCAGACTGACGATGACGAGCAAGGCGGGTTGACCTTTGAAATTGAGAAGGGGCGGTTGAGCTTTCGGCTGACCGCGCCGTATAGCGAGGAACGGCGCAGGGCGGCAAGTGAGCGAGCACAAGCAAGTGGGATAAATAGCAAAGTAAATAAGTCAGTGTAATCATCGCATTGATTTATTCACGCTTTCGTGATATACTAAAAATGATATCTTATATGGAGGAGGTAAGTTGATGGCGGTATGCTATGACAAATTATTTCACAGAATGATCGACGAACGCATGACAAACGCCCAACTCATGTCGATGGCTGGATTCAGTGCGAATATAATTACTCGTCTAAAGAAGAATGAGTATGTATCATTAGAGAGTATCGAAAAAATATGCTGTACTTTGAAATGTAGTGTTGATGATATTTTAGAATTTCAGGAGAATGCAAATGATAACGGTTAAAGACTACATACTCAATTCGAGGTTTACAGCACCTTGCTTTGTCCAGGGAGACTCTCTCAAAGTTCTATCCACACTGCCGAATAATTGCATTGATTGCGTAGTAACCAGCCCCCCTTATTATATGAAAAGGCAGTATTTAGCCGGTGGGATAGGTTTAGAAGCGACATATGACGAGTACATTGAGAATCTGCTAGCTATTACACGAGAAATTCATCGAGTTCTTAAACCAACGGGCTCCTTCTGGCTTAACATAGGAGATAGCTATCAAAACAAGCAACTGCTGAATATTCCGCATCGAGTAGCCATTAGGATGCAAGATGAACAAAACTGGATCCTTAGAAACACGGTTGTTTGGGATAAAATGAAGGGAGCAATGTCACAGTCTAAAGATAGTTTAGGGTGTGAATATGAGCCTATGTTTCATTTCGTAAAAAAGAAATCTGGCTATTATTATGATTCTGATGCAGTAAGAAGAAAGCCTCGTAGCGCCCATGTTGAAAATGGTGCAGTAATAAGCGCAACAGGAGTAAGTGGAGTAAGGTATCGACGCAAAATCGAGCTTAGCACTGAACTTACAGAAGAGCAACGTCAAGATGCATATAGAGCATTAGACAATGTGCTTAATCGAATAAAGGAAGGAGAACTTGCTGACTTTCGGATGGTGATTAAAGGCGCTAACCAACGTGTCACTAATGGCAATACTACGAATTTAAGCGGTCGCGCTAAAGAGCTTCAAGATAAAGGCTTCTATTTTCTTTTTTATAACCCAAACGGGAGTATGATTTCAGATGTATGGCAAATCATCCCAGAGGATACACAAGGAAGAAAACTACATTTTGCTCCTTTTCCAGAGGATTTAGTAAAAACACCAATAATTCTGACTTGTCCACCTAATGGCATCGTTCTAGATCCATTTGTTGGAACAGGTACGACCAGCTATGTCGCATCCCAACTCAATCGAAGATCCATAGGTATTGACATGGCTGAAGAGTATCTTGAACTCGCGGAAAGTAGATGTTCGGAATATGGAAGCCTTAACGATGGAGAACTGGAGAAAGTGTTATGAGTAAAATTAGCGAGTTTTTTGGATTAAACTGCAAAGATGAATCGTTGGATTTTGAAGCGGCGATGAAAACTCAGATGTGTCCATATACACAGCGGGTCTGCACAAAAATGAGAAAATCAGACCCGGATATTAAAATTGGTACATGTTCAGTTCAATACCAGAATCAAGACGTAATTATTTGTCCGTATCGGCTACTGGAACATAATCAAATTTTTATTGACTGTCTACATTTGTTAACAATGCATGAACCCGGTAATGAACTTTATCTTGTCCCAGAGGTACAAATTCCCGGTGGACATGTTGACTATTTCTTGGTCTCGGCTAAAGACAAAAAAGTTAAAGATTTTATAGGTATTGAGTTGCAGACGATGGATACAACCGGAACAGTTTGGCCTGAACGCCAGAAGTTTTTGAATGAAAAAGGCGTTTCGGTTGATGCTGATGACTTAAGTAGTAAAAAGTCGTTCGGAATGAACTGGAAAATGACTCTAAAAACCATCCTCATTCAAATGCATCACAAGAGCGAGACATTTGAAAATCTGAATAAACACTTGGTCCTAATAATTCAGAAGCCTCTTTATGAGCACATGAAAAGTGACTTTTATTTTAACGAGATTGAAGGAGTTAGATTGGGGGATCCAGTTCATATTCATTCCTATGATTTTGAAGAGAGTGAACAGAAACTCCATCTTTCACTTCATACACGAGTTAGTACGGATTCCGAAGGTATCGCCAAATGTCTTGGCCTTAATGCTGAGAGCAAGGTTGAGTTACAGGATCTAATTCGTATTCTTGAGCCGAAGTTAATTGATGCGAACAGGTTGAAGATAGGAATTACTGGATAAGAAAGATCTTCGATATTAGCTTACCATTCCAGAAGAGTTCAGTATGATTGAGAGGTGAATAATTGTGGGGACAATTTTTATAGCTGGTTCTTACGGGGTCGGAAAAAGCACTTTGTGTGATAACCTTTCAAAAATATCAGGTGTGCCGGCCTATTCTGCCGGAGATTTAATCAGTTGTATCAACGGTGAGCAGTATGGCGCAAATAAAGTGGTTCAAGACAAAGAAGCTAATCAAGATATCCTTGCTATCGAAGTTAGAAAAAAGTTAGACCATTACCCCACAATACTGCTTGCAGGGCATTTTTGCATTTTCGATAGTCTGAATAATGTTGATAAATTACCTTATAGTGTATTTCCGAAAATTGCATTAGATCAAATTCTCTTATTAGAAGCTGACCCCTCTCGCATTTTATCCAACTTGAGTTTTAGAGACAACAAGAAGTATCGGCTTGAACATATTCGGTTACTTCTTAAAGCGGAAAGACAAATGGCTCAAGAAGTCGCAAAACAATGCGGTTGCAGTTTACATATCCACCAGATGTCTTTTGATAATTCCGACTTACAAAAGTGTATGCACATATTAGCTTTGGAAGGAGCGTCTTTATGAGGATCCTTTTAGATACAAATGTTGTAATCCACCGTGAGAACAAAAGAGTTTCCAACTATAGCATTGGACATCTATTCCGCTGGATAGACAAACTTAAATACGATAAGGTCATCCATCCATACACCATATCTGAAATACA
Source organism: uncultured Oscillospiraceae bacterium (assembly GCA_934589145.1). Classification (GTDB taxonomy): domain Bacteria; phylum Bacillota; class Clostridia; order Oscillospirales; family Oscillospiraceae; genus Vescimonas. The sequence continues at coordinate 19,270 of CAKTNW010000032.1, forward strand.
AAAATATCGAGATCCTGAAACACAGGAGACCATCTCGGTTAAATTGGAGTCTTATGATGTAATTAAAACAGTTCGTCAGCCCGATACGATATTTCTAAGTAAAATTGGGCAACCAGAGAAGAATGAAAATGACCACATTGATAACTGTTTGCTATATGAGGTATACCTTGGACGGGTAGATATACTTATCACGGAAGATCGTAGACTACGGAATAAAGCAGATCGTTTAGGACTTTCAAATTGCGTCTTTTCAATTAACGGTTTTATTGCCAAAGTATCCGCAGAAAATCCGGATTTAATAGAATATAAAGCGCTTGCCGTTCAAAAAGTCTATTTTGGGAATGTTGATAGCACTGATAGTTTTTTTGATAGTTTTCGAAATTCATATACTGGATTTGATCGATGGTTTGCTCATAAGTGTGATGAAGAAGCTTATATCTGCCGCTCCGATAGTAACAAAATATTGGGGTTTCTGTATTTAAAAACAGAAGACGTCTCAGAAAACTACTCGGATATTGAACCGCCATTCTCTCCAAAGCGAAGATTGAAAGTAGGAACTTTTAAAGTTGAGTCAACCGGTTTTCGTTTAGGTGAACGTTTTGTTAAGATTATTTTTGATAATGCACAGCAACGAAACGTTGACGAAATCTATGTGACTTTGTTTACTGATCGGGGAGAACTTGTCGCCTTAGAAGAACTACTATATCGTTGGGGTTTTGTTTACTATGGGATCAAGCATAATGGAGAAAGGGCCGAAAAGGTTCTAGTAAAATCTCTTCACAAAATAATTGATAATGGCACACCGAAGCTAAATTACCCGAACATCTCTCATTTGTGCAATAAATTTATTCTACCAATTATGCCACAATACCACACAACACTTCTACCAGACTCACAGTTGAACAGTGAGAATCGAATAGACTTTCTTGGGCGAGAGCCGCATCGCTATGCACTTCAAAAAGTATATATTTCGTGGGCGTCAACCAATGGAGCAAAGCCGGGAGATTTAATTCTCTTTTATAGAATGGGATTACCCGGAGAAAATAAAAAGTATAAATCTGTTGTATCGACTATTGCGATAGTCGATGAAATTATCGAAAATATTGGTAGCGAAGAAAATCTTTTATCTCTATGCCAAAACAGAAGCGTCTTTAGTGTTGATGAGTTAAAAGAATTTTGGAGAAAGCATCGGTATAACCTAAAAATTTTGAAATTTATTTTTGTAAAAAGCCTGTCCAAAAGACTTACTCTTGGATATCTTTGGCAACATAATATTATTGCCGCTCCGGGAGGTCCACGTCCATTTACCCCCATAACCGACGAGCAGTTTGATATGATTGTAAAGGATTCAGGAACAGAAATTACTTATGTAGAATGAAGAGGAATACATTTTGAAAGCACTTCTTTTATCCATTAAACCTGAGTATGTGGCGAAGATACTACAAGGGGAAAAAAAATTTGAGTACCGTAAGCGATTGGCAAAGGAAGACGTTTCATATATATACGTTTATAGCACGGCTCCATCAATGAAAGTTGTCGCTTCGGTTCATATTGAGGGGCACCTATCCGATTCTCCTACTGCATTGTGGGAGAAAACAAAAGCAGCAGCGGGTATCAGCCGCGCCAAATTTCGAGACTATTTTCGTGGCTGCAAAACCGCATATGCTTATGAACTCGGCAAGGTAGAGGTATTTGAATCCCCCAAGAATCTATCCGACTTTGGAGTAGTTGTGGCTCCACAATCCTTTGTATACATCGAAATTAAATAAAACAATGAGGAAGACCGTCTAATAGACGGTCTTTTTTATTAAAGAAACAAGAAAGGAGCGATTACCCATGCCAAAGAAAAAACTGCCGCAGACCATCGAGGAATGTAATGCCGAACTGGAACGCACACAAAAGCAGTTGCAGCAGTACGAAAACCGGAACAAGATGCTCAACCGCAAGCTGTCCGCTGAGAAACGCAAGGAGCGCAATCACCGTATTTTCCTGTACGGCGGATTTATGGAAAGCATTGTGCCGGAGCTGAAAACCATGACGGAGGACGAGGGAAAGGACTTTCTGTATCACATCGCAAAGAGTACGGAAGCACAGAAGTATTTGAAAAAACGCGCCGAGGGGGCGGAAGCCGGATAATACCCTTGGTAACAAGGGCGCACTTATACACCTCGTCGGGGCAAGCTACATATCATTCGTTTCGCCGCAAGCGGCAAAACTCATTCATTCTGCTGCCCCTCCTTTCCCCACAAAGTTTTGCAACTTTGCGGGGGCCCCATGAGGTGTCGTGCGCTCTGCCGAGAGCTTGTGAGCGCACAGAAATCTCCACGCGCTCACATTGGCGGCTTGCGCCGCACAGGGAAAACTGCATTTTCCCTGCGACAGCTTGCGCTGTCTACCCCTTTTGCGTCCCCATGAAACGGAACACCTTGCTGCGGCAAGCTGTTCCGTTTCATGGGGCTGAATCACGAAGATCGGAGGTAAACCGTTATTGCAATCTATCATTGCAGCATCAAGATCATCAGCCGGGGGAATGGCAAGTCAGCCGTTGCCGCTGCTGCATACCGAAGCGGCGAGAAAATCACAAACGAATGGGACGGCATGATCCATGACTACACCCGAAAGCGCGGCATCGTCCATTCGGAAATCCTGCTGCCGCCCAACGCGCCCCCGGACGTTCAAGACCGGGGAACGCTTTGGAACAGCGTGGAGCAAATCGAAAAGGCGTGCAACTCCCAACTGGCGCGGGGGTTGGAGGTTGCCCTGCCCATAGAGTTATCCAGAGAGGAACAGGTACGGCTTGTCCGTGCGTACTGTTCCTCTCAATTTGTTTCCAGAGGAATGTGCGCGGACTTCAACATTCACGATACCGGCAGCGGCAACCCACATGCCCATATTCTTCTCACCATGCGCCCGATGGACGCACAAGGCAAGTGGCTTCCGAAATCCAAAAAGGAATATGTGTTGGACGAAAACGGCGAGAGAATCCGCCTGTCCAGCGGCAGATACAAAACCCGCAAGGTTGACCTTGTGGACTGGAAC
>CAKTNW010000033.1 GCA_934589145.1 uncultured Oscillospiraceae bacterium
AGGTATCCAGTCCACCGGAGTAGGCCAGTACGATCTTCTTGATATCTGTATGTTTCATGGTGTGTTCCTCCTTGAATGTTTATGTAATTCATGTGCATGATTATACGCAGTATTCAGGAAATGTCAAGGGGGTTTTTGAGATTTTCCAGTGTTTTTATGCAAATGCACATGTGATATCCGTGTAATTATCCGCCCGTTATGCAATTCGATGGGTAATTATGCATATGAGAATGAATATACATGCAGGAGCGGCCGGATGTATGGCTCTGATGATAAAAACCCCGGCTGCTCCACGGAACAGCCGGGGTTTTTATTCTTCTGTTGGCTTTGGATTCTCCGCCTGCATGGCGGCGAATTCGGCCTTGGCCTCGGCCAGAACCTTGCGGTCATGCTTGGTGGTCAGCGTCTTTTCATCGAACTTGGCGAACATGTCCGGGCGGCGCAGCATGGTGCGCTTATAGCTCTCCTTCTTCCGCCAGTCCGCCACGTTGCCGTGATGGCCGCTCAGCAGCACGGCGGGCACCTTGCGGCCGTGCCACTCCTCGGGCCGGGAGTACTGAGGATACTCCAGCAGGCCGTCCCAGTGGCTCTCCTCGGTGTAGCAACTCTCCTCCGGCAGCACGCCGGGCACCATGCGGCATAGGCAGTCCGCCACCGCCATGGCGGGGATCTCGCCGCCGGTCAGCACGAAATCGCCCAGCGACAGCTCCTCGTCCACGCACTCCTCCAGGAACCGCTCGTCCACGCCCTCATAGTGGCCGCAGACCAGGATCAGATGGTCGTATTTCTCCTTGATCTCACGGGCCACCTGCTGGTCGAAGGTGCGGCCGCAGGGGGACATGTAGATGGTGTGTACCCGCTGGCCCGCTTCGTCGCAGATGTGCTGCCAGCAGCGGTACAGGGGGTCGGCCTGCATCACCGCGCCCCGGCCGCCGCCGTAGGGATAGTCGTCCACCTGCATCTGCTTGTTGGTGGTATAGTCCCGGATCTGGTGGGTGGCGATGGTGATATAGCCCCGCTCCTGCGCCCGGCCGATGATGGACTGATCCATCATGGCGTGGATGGCGTCGGGGAACAGCGTCATAATGTCAATTCTCATCAACAGCCAGTCCTTTCATCATGTGTACCCGCACCACGCCTGCGTCGATGTCCACCGACGCGATGAATACCCCCGGCACGGCGGGGATCAGATACTCCCGGCTGCCCTTCACCTCATAGACCTTGTGGGCGGGATAGTGCAGCACCCGCGTCAGCTTGCCGATCTCCTCGCCGGTGGCGTCGTCCAGCACGGCGCAGCCCTCCAGCTCCACGTCGAAGTACTCGCCCTCCGGCAGTTCCACGTCGTCGGCGTAGATGGCCACCGTCTTGCCCTTCAGGGCCAGGGCGGCGTCCATGTCCTCCACCCCCGGCAGCGTCAGCAGCAGCACGGATTTGTGGACACGGGAGGAGAGCACCTCCGTCTCCTTGCCGCCGATGCAGAACCGGTCGAACTCCGCCAGAAAGGCGGGGTCGAACCCCACGGGGTTCAGCTTCACCTCGCCCCGGATGCCGTGTGCGTTGACGATGGTGCCAACATTGATGCGTTCCTGTTTCATATGGTAAACACTCCTGAAATTGTGGTTTTGAGACAGCGGGGTGCAGTCACCCCCGCCATGCGACCGAAATTGTGGTTTTGCGGTAGGATGAGGATGGGTTCGCGAACCTCTCGTAGGGGCCGATGCCCACATCGGCCCGCCGTTTTACCGAAAAATCCATCAAAACTGTGCGGGGCGATGTGGGCATCGCCCCCTACAAAATGACATGAGACACCAAACCCCCGCAACAAAATCAAAGATTTCCTGCCAGCTCACACCGCCGGTTCCAGCCAGCCCAGGGAGAACTGCATCATCACCCGCAGGATGTAATACAGCGCCAGCGCCGCGATGGAGAAGATCAGTCCCATCAGCGCCAGCACGCTCTGCCGCCGGTAGTACCGCACACCCGCCACCACCATGGCCACCACGTCGGACACGATGGGCAGGATCAGCATAATGGTAGAGGGCACCATGGTGGCCCAGCTATACCCCCCGATGATCAGCGACGCCAGCTCCGCCAGATCGTAGGCGAACACCGGCCAGATCAGGTTGATCACCCCGTGGATGAACGAGCGCAGATCGCTCCAGTCCTGCTTCATGGCCGGGTCTCCTGACGGCGGATCTCCTCCACCCGGTCGATGCAGAAGTAGTCCCGGCGCTTGGCCTGTACCCGGCCCGTCACATAGATGAAGTCGCCCTTCTTCAGCCGGGGCAGCAGCCCGTCGGGATCGTCAAACCCCGCCAGGTCGATCTCCAGGCCGAAGGCGGTGTCCAGCATACCATCCTCGTTGATCCGCCAGTAGGGGAACCACAGCGACACGCTTCGGTCGGCATACTTGCCCTGCTGGCCCTTCACATATTCCGCGGCCACCTGCTCGAAGCTCATGGGCACCACCTCGCCGTCGGGCATGTGGAAGTACATGCCGCCGTACAGGCGGCGCAGCCGCTTGGTGCGTTGGGTGGTGTGTGCCGCCACAAAGGCCAGCATCAGCACCATGAACACCACGCCGTACTTCCCCTGCCCCATCACCAGGCACACGATGGCCATGATGACGCCGGTGACAAGGATCACCTTATTGGCTAAGTCCTGGTTGTTCCAGGCACGTTTGATCTGCTGCATACGGTCACCTCAATATTTTGTATGAATCGCTCAACTGATTGTACCACACGGCGGGAAAAACGTCAAATTGGGGCTTGCATTTGGCGGCATATCTGGTATAATTATTTCAAATGTCAAATTATTGACATATCGTTCTATCTTATGAAAGGATGGTTGAAATGGCCGTTAAACTGGAACTCTACAAGGTATTCAAGGAAGTGGCGGAGGCAGGCAACATCACCGCCGCGGCGCAGGCACTGTACATCAGTCAATCCGCCGTCAGCCAGTCCATCAAGCAGCTGGAGAGCGACCTGCAGACCCGTCTGTTCGCCCGCAACAGCCGCGGCGTCACGCTGACGGCGGACGGCAAGCTGCTGTATGAATATGTCCGCAGCGCCATCGGCCTGCTGGAGACCGGCGAGGCCAAGCTGAGCCAGACCCGTGAGCTGCAGATGGGGCACCTGACCATCGGCGCATCCGATACCGTCACCAGCCAGTTCCTGCTGCCCTATCTGGACAGCTTCCACAAGCAGTACCCCGCCATTCATATCCAGATCATCTCCGGCCGCAGCCACAAGGTGCTGGGCCTGCTGCAATCCGGCAAGGTGGACATCGCCTTTGCCAGCACCCCCGGCGAGGGCAGCTTCGAGACGATCCCCTGCTTCGCCACCCACTCCATCTTTGTGGCAAGCCCCGACTATCCCTGCGACTTCGACCACGTCTATACCCTGTCGGAGATCGCGGACTTCCCCCTGATCCTGCTGGAGCGGAAGGCCAGCTCCCGGCTGTATCTGGAGAAGTACTTCCTGCAGAACGGCCTGCGGCTGAACCCGGAGATCGAGCTGGGCGCCCGCAGCCTGCTGGTGGATCTGGCGGCCATCGGCTTTGGCGTGGCCGGTGTGACGGAGGAGTTCGTCCGCCGCGACCTGGACAACGGCCGCCTGCGGAAGCTGCAGACCACCTTCGACATCCCGCCCCGCAGCGTGGATATGTGCATCCTCCGTGGCGTACCCCAGACGGCGGCAGCCCAGCGCTTCGCCGATTTCATCCGGGAGAGCGTAAAGTAAGCTGGCGCAAAATCTGACGTATAGATCACCGTAGGGGGCGGCGTCCTCGACGCCCCGCCGGTTTACCGGAAATGCCATCTTGCGCCGGCGGGCCGTCGAGGACGCCGGCCCCTACATACTTTTATCCTACACACGAAACCCCCGCTGCCCGATGGGCAGCGGGGGTTCTTTTGATTTTGCGCCAGCTATTATTAAATATATCTCTGCGTCGTCACGTCGAACACGCCTCTTGTGGTGATGCGCAGGGTGGGGATCACCGGCAGGGCCATGAAGCTCAACGTCATGAAGGGGTCGATATCCCGGTTGACACCGGCGGTGAATGCCTTCTCCTTGGCCTCCTCCAGCTTGCGGTTCACCTCCACCAGGGGCTCGTCGCTCATGATACCGGCCACCGCCAGCGGCACCTCGCCGGTGACGGCGCCGTCCTGGGCCACCACGATGCCGCCGTTCAGCGCCACCACCTGATTGGCGGCAAAGGCCATATCCTCGTCATTGGTACCCACCACGATGATGTTGTGGCTGTCGTGGCTGATGCTGGTGGCCACCGCGCCGTGCTTCAGGCCGTAGCCCTTGATGTAGCCCAGGCCGATGTGGTGGGTGTTCTTGTGCCGCTCGATGACGGCGATCTTCAGGATGTCATAGTCCACGTCGATGCGGTCGGTATAGCCGCAGTCGGTGGTGGTGATCTCGCCGTTCACCATGCCGATGACGGCGTGGGGCCGGTTGTCGATGAAGTCGGCGGCGGTCAGCGTGGCCACATGGAAGGTGTCGTGGGCGCGGCTCACCAGATAGGGATCCACCTCCGGCACCGGGAAGTCCGTGACCTGGCCGTTCTCGCACATGAGGACGCCCCGCTTATAGACCTTCTCGATGTTGAAATGCTCAAAGTCGTCGATGATGACGAAGTCGCCCAGATAGCCGGGTGCGATGGCGCCGCGGTTGTTCAGCAGGAAGTACCGTGCGGCGTTGTGGCAGGCGGCCTTGATGGCGGTGATGGGCTCCACGCCCAGGGAGATGGCCTTCTTCACGATGTAGTCGATGTGGCCCTTCTCCAGCAGGTCGTTGGGGTGCTTGTCATCGGTGCAGAACATGCAGCGCTCCACATACTTGTCGCACAGCAGCGGCACCAGCGCTTCCAGATTGCGGGCGGCGGTGCCCTCGCGGATCATGATGAACTGGCCCCGCTGCAGCTTGGCGATGGCGTCGTTGAGATCGTGGCACTCGTGGTCGGAGTACACGCCCGCCGCCACATAGGCGTTCAGGTCGTTGCCCACCAGGTCGGGGGCGTGGCCGTCGATCTTCTTGTGATGGGCCTGGCTGGCCACGATCTTGGACACCACGTCCGGGTCGCTGTGGATGACGCCGTAGGAGTTCATCATCTCGGCCAGGCCCTGCACCCGGGGATGGTCATAGAAGGAGTCGATGGCCCGGTAGTCCAGATTGGCGCCGGACTCGTCCATGGGCGTGGCGGGCACGCAGGAGGGCAGCATGAACCGCACGTCCACCGGCAGATCCTCCGTGGCCTGCAGCATGTACTCGATGCCGTCGGTGCCCATGACGTTGGCGATCTCGTGGGGGTCGGTGATGACGGTGGTGGTGCCGTGGGGCAGCACCGCCCGGGCAAACTCGCTGGGGCTCACCAGCGAGCTCTCCAGATGGATGTGGGCGTCCACAAAGCCCGGCAGCACGATCTTGCCGGAGACGTCCACCTCCACGTTGCCGTGGTACTCGCCCATGCCCACGATCAATCCCTCGGCCACGGCGATATCCGCCTGACACAGCTCGTTGGAGAACACGTTCACATAGGTGGCGTTCTTCAGCACCAGATCCGCCGGGCGGCGGCCCGCCGCCACCTCGATGACGTGGAGCTTCTTATTCAGCTTGCGGTTGATCTTGCCGGCATAGCTCTCTTTGACTGCCATAAAATGACCTCCATCGCAATAAATTTTATTGATTTCTCATATTAGCACAATTTATTGTAAATGTCCATTTCAAATTTGTGGCAGTAATTGGTAAAGGATAAGCTGAAATAATAGCGCCGCCCACCGGCGGCGCTATTGACGATGCGGCGATGCATGAAAGCTCCCCTATTTCCGCTTTTCCAGGGCCTTCTGTCCCGCCTGATAGAGGTTCCCGGCGGTCTCCTTCAAGGTCTCCGCCGTCTCCTTCAGCGTCTCCGCCGTGCCCTTCAGACCCTCCTCCGCCGAGCGGAGGAACTCGTCCTTCACGTCCACCATCAGCCGCCGCATGACCTCGGACACGATGCCCTTCTGCTTCTCGTCGGCGGCCAGACGGCGCAGGAGATCCTTCTGCCTGACCTCCTCCAGCGAGCGCAGCTTGCCGCCCTGGGTAAACATATCGAACAGCGCCGCCGAGAATTCCTCCCGCTCCTCGCGGGTCATGGAGGCGATCCACTGGCGCAGCACGTCGTCTGACACCTTTCCCAGCTCCGAGCGCTCCTCCCGCCGGATGAACTGCCGTCCCTGTACGCCCCAGGTCAGGGGCTCATGCTGCATGACGGCGCGGCTGTTGCTGGCCACCACGGCATAGTCCTCCGTGTGCTCCAGCAGCACCCCCACGATGGAGGAGGCGGGGATATAGGTGTGCAGCTTTTCGGCAATGCGGCGGTACTCCGCCGTATCGGTCACGTCCTTCCGGAAGCCGGGGCCGTCGTTGTTGTAGGCGTCCAGCAGCCGGGTGCGCTGCAGCGCCGGATCGATGTGCATGGCGGCGTAGGCCGCCAGATTGCCGCCCTTGGAGTGGCCGCCGATCCGCAGCGGCCTGCCGGGACAGTGCCGCGCCATGTCCTCCACATAGGCCACGGCCCCCAACTGGGCGGGCACTGCGTCCATAAAGCTGAGGTTCAGGTTCTCCTTCCACCCCACCAGCGACCGGTCGGTGCCCATAAAGGCGCAGAACAGCGTGCCGTCGGGCACCAGGAAGGACACCGCGTCCAGCTGCATCTCCTTCTCCTCATCCCGCACCGCCTCATAGCCCAGCATCCGCACGCCGCCGAACCGCCGCGAATCCGCCGCCAGGCGCATCAGGGGGATGTAGTCGTTGGGGGAGAGGCCCTGCTGCTCGTCCTCCGCCGTCATGCGGGAGGCCACGTCCCCCAGCAGAATGGCCTTCTCCGGCTCACGGGCCGTCAGCTCCGGGAAGCGCCGGAAGTTCAGATAGGCGATGATGCACAGGATCAGGTTGTCCACCTCGTTGAAGGCGTCCTGGGCGAAGGTGAGATCCCCCCGCCAGCGCAGATAGTCGAACACCGTGGTCTCCACGGTCTTTTCATTCTTGTCCATGGCGTTCTCCTTTGTCTTTGGTTTGGTACCATCGAATAACAAGGGCAAACACGCCTGCCCTTGTTATTCGATGGTACCGGTATCATACCATATTTCCCTTATAGACGCAAGCTTCTGGCAGGCGCGGCCAAGTCCTGGCCCGCGCGGGTCAGGACTTGGTGGACAGCAGCACATCAGCAAAGGCGTCGGCAAAGATGCGGGCGCTGTTGAGAGCTTCGTCCAGGGAGTTGCCCGCCGCGCCCACCTCCACCAGCATGGAGCCCAGGGATTTGTGCTGGTTATAGTTGGAGTTCCGCAGCGTGATGGGCCGCATCACCGTGGGGTAGTCCGCCGTGATGGCCTCGGATACCGCCACCGCCAGCTTCAGGTTCTCCTGCCAGCCGTCGTGATTGCTGCCCATGATGAAGCTCAGCTGGGCGGCGTTGGGATCCTCCAGTGAGATCAGCTTATACTGCCGGTGCTGGGCATCCTCCACCGCGTCCCGGTGGATGTCCAGAATGAAGGAGATAGAGGGGTATTTCTCCAGATACGCCTCGATGCCCTCCACCGACCGGCCATAGGCCCCCTCGTACAGGGGGTCGTCGTACAGCGTCCGGTCGTGGAGCACGGAGATGCCGTAGCCCGACAGCACCGACGCGATCTCGTCCCCCACCCGCACCACGTTCTTGGTGGTGTCGCTGGTGCGGCAGGTGCCGGTGGAGACATAGTCCTGCCCGGCGGGCATGGTATATGCCTCGCTGCCGTGGGTGTGGAGGATCAGCACCTGGGGCGATTCGTCTGTCAGGTGGGCGGCAAAGCCCTCCTCCGCCAGGGCCGCGGCGTCCAGCGTCTTGTTGGAGCCGTTCTTGATGCACACGCCCCGCACCACGGTGTACCCCGCCTTGTTGGTGATCTTCACCGTCTGGGAGGGCACGCCGTTGTCCTGAAAGGCCAGGGCCGTCCGGGGCGTCTGGGGCACGGGATCGTCCTCCGGCTGCTCCGGCGTATCCGGTGCCGGATCGTCCGGCGTCTCGTCGGAGGGCGTGTCCTCTTCCGGGGCGTCCGACGCCTGGGCGATGGCCTCGCGGGCGGACAGCAGCATGGGTGACTGCCGCAGCGTCAGCACCGTGGCCAAAGACAGCCCGTCCCCCGGCAGCCAGTTCCCCAGGGTCCATTGCAGCAGCCATCTGGCGGCGCTGCCGCCGCTTTCGGGAACGTCCCCCTCCGCCGCGGCCGCCACCGTTACCAACGTCAGCGCCGCCAGCACCAGCGCCGCGATACGCCGCAGCCATTGCTTTATCATACCCATCACCTCGGACAAGTATATGCAGACGGAATTTTCCTTATGCCGGAAGGCCGCCCCTGTGCTCCGCGGCGTATGCCCCCTCCCCTGCCCCCAACTTTTTTCGATTTATATTGACATTTCCCCCTATTTTATATATAGTGGTCTTGCCGTTTGCGGCATGCCAAATTTCAACGAAAAATACAGGCCAGTCAGGCCCTCGGTGAGTACAGAGAGAAGAGGCGAAAAAATCTTTTTTATGAACGGGGGAGGATAAATGTCCAAAGAGTTGATTCGCCTGCGGAACCTCTGCATGGCGTTTGACGACGAGCTGGTTCTCGACAACATCAATCTTTACATCAACGATTCCGAATTCCTCACGCTGCTTGGGCCCAGCGGGTGCGGCAAGACCACCACGCTGCGGATCATCGGTGGGTTTACCACGCCCACATCCGGTGATGTGACCTTTGACGGTGTGAGGATCAATGACGTTCCGCCGCATAAGCGGCAGATCAACACCGTGTTCCAGAAATACGCCCTGTTTCCCCATCTGGACGTATTTGAGAACATCGCCTTCGGCCTGCGCATCGCCAAGGTGCCCCAGGACGAGGTGGAGCAGCGGGTGACGGAAATGCTGGAGGTGGTCAGCCTGAAGGGCTTTGAACAGCGCCGCGTTGACCAGCTCTCCGGCGGACAGCAGCAGCGCGTGGCCATCGCCCGGGCGCTGGTGAACCGCCCCAAGGTGCTGCTGCTGGACGAGCCCCTGGGCGCGCTGGATCTCCGGCTGCGGAAGGATATGCAGAACGAGCTGAAGCGTATCCAGCAGCAGATGGGCATCACCTTCATCTATGTGACCCACGACCAGGAGGAGGCGCTGACCATGTCCGACACCGTGGTGGTGATGGACAAGGGCCGCATCCAGCAGATCGGAACGCCGGAAGATATATATAATGAGCCGAAAAACGCCTTTGTGGCGGACTTTATCGGCGAGAGCAACATCCTCAACGGCACCATGGTGCGGGACAACGTGGTGAAGATGTACGGCAAGGAGTTCCCCTGCGTGGACGGCGGCTTTGCCGAGAATGAGCCGGTGGACGTGGTCATCCGGCCCGAGGACATCGACATCGTGCCCGTGGAGCAGGGCCAGTTGGTGGGCACCGTCACCAACGTGACCTTCAAGGGGATGCAGTACGACATCATCGTGGACTTCCGGGGCTTCAAATGGCTGATCCAGACCACCGACCACTCGCCGGTGGGCGCGCGGATCGGCGTGAAGATCGACCCGGAGGGCTTCCACATCATGAAGAAGAGCGAATACTCCGGTATGTTCGGCGACTACTCCTCCTATTCCGAGGAGTATGAGGAATTGGCGGACGCCAGCGCAGAGCTGGAAGAGGAGGAGAGCGAGGATGAAGAATAAGCTCTCCCGTTTCGCCGTGCCCTATGTGGTGTGGATGGCCATCTTCGTGGTGGCGCCCATCATCATCATGGTGGTGTACGCCTTTTCCAACACCGACGGCGGCTTCACCCTGGACAACTTCGTCCAGATGGGCGGCTATGCCGCCGTGTTCGGCCGCTCCTTCAAGCTGGCGCTGATCGCCACGGCCATCTGCCTGCTGATCGGCTATCCCGTGTCCTATTTCCTCAGCCGCGAGGGCGCGTCCTTCCAGAAGATCGCCATGGTGCTGATCATGCTGCCCATGTGGATGAACTTCCTGCTGCGGACGTACTCGTGGATGACCATTCTGGAGAACAACGGCCTTCTCAACCAGCTTTTCCAGAAGCTGGGCATCATCGCCCTCTACAACAGCATCACCGGCAGCAGCGTGGAGTATTTCTCCATGATGAACACCCAGGGCGCGGTGGTGCTGGGCATGGTGTATAACTATCTGCCCTTCATGATCCTGCCCATCTATTCCGTCATCGTGAAGCTGGATTACTCCCTGCTGGAGGCGGCCCGGGATCTGGGCGCCAACAACGTCACCGTGTTCCGCAAGGTGATCCTGCCCCTGAGCCTGCCGGGCGTGCTGTCCGGCATCACCATGGTATTCGTTCCCTCGGTGTCCACCTTCGCCATCAGCCGGATGCTGGGCGGCGGCACCGAGCTGCTGCTGGGCGACCTGATCGAGCGGCAGTTCCTGGGCGGTGCGTATAATCCCCAGCTGGGCGCGGCCATCTCGCTAGTCATGATGATCATTGTGGTCATCTGTATGCTGGTGATGAACCGCTTCGGCGAGGGCGAGGAACAGGCGGTGATGCTATGAGACAGAGACGGGCAAACACTGCGGGCGACCGCCTGCTGATGATCCTGACGGGCCTTTTCCTGTACGCCCCCATCATCATCCTGATCGTTTTCTCCTTCAACGCCGGAAACAGCTCCAGCGTGTGGAAGGGCTTCTCCCTGCACTGGTATCAGCAGCTGTTCCAGAATAGACTCATCATGCACAGCGTGTACATCACGCTGATGGTATCCCTGCTGGCCACGGTCATCGCCACCATCGCCGGTACCTTTGCCGCCATCGGCTTTTACGGTATGCGCCGCAAGGCCCGCAACAGTCTGATGGCCGTCAACAACATCCCCATGATGAACGCCGACATCGTCACCGGCGTCAGCCTGTGTCTGCTGTTCGTGGTGTTCTTCAACGGCTGGGGCGCTTTCGCCGGTTGGGTGAATAGCGCTCAGAGCGCCATCGTCCTGCCGGAGCGGCTGACCATGGGCTTCGGCACGCTGCTGATCGCCCACGTCTGCTTCAACATCCCCTACGTCATCCTGTCCGTGGGCCCCAAGCTGCGGCAGATGGATCGCAATCTGGTGGACGCGGCCCAGGATCTGGGCTGCACCTGGATGCAGGCCTTCTGGAAGGTCATCATCCCCGAGATCAAGCCCGGCATCGTGTCCGGTGCACTGACGGCCTTCACCATGTCCATCGACGACTTCATCATCAGCTACTTTACCGCCGGTACCAGCGCCTCCACCCTGGCCATGACCATCTACGGCATGACCAAGAAGCGGGTCAGCCCGGAGATCAACGCCATCTCCACGCTGCTGTTCGTGACGGTGATCTTGCTGCTGGCCATCATCAACATCCGGGAAAACCACGTCCAGCACCACGCTCATCACCATCACCGGGAGGGCGCGGCGGCCAGCGCTCCCGCCCCCAAGCGGAGCAATGGTCTGTGGAAGAAGATCACCGCGGGCGTGCTGGCCTGCGTGCTGATCGCCGTGCTGATCTTCACCGGCAGTGCCGCCCGCTCCGACCGGGTGGTGAACGTCTGCTCCTGGGGCGAGTACATCGACGAGGATCTCATCACCCAGTTCGAGGAGGAGACCGGCATCCGCGTCAACTATCAGACGGCGGAGAGCAACGAGGCCCTGTACTCCCTGATCAAAATGGGCGGCGCGGACTTCGACGTGATCGTACCCTCCGACTATATGATCGGGCGGCTCATTGAGGAGGACATGCTGGCGGAGCTGGATTACAGCGCCATCCCCAACTATGACCTGATCGACGAGCAGTACAAGTCCCTCAGCTTCGACCCGGAGAACAAGTACACCGTTCCCTACACCTGGGGCACCGTGGGCATCATCTACAACACCGCCATGGTGGACGAGCCCATCACCAGCTGGGGCGCCATGTTCGACGAGAAGTACGCCGGGCAGGTGCTGATGATCAACAACTCCCGCGACGCCCTGATGGCCGCCCTGTGCTATCTGGGCTACGACATCAACACCACCGACGAGAGCCAGTTGGAGGAGGCCTTCCAGCTGATCTACGACGCCAAGGACAAGAGCGTGTATCAGGCCTTCGTCATGGACGAGATCTTCGGCAAGATGGAGGGCGGCAACGCCGCCATCGCCATGTACTACGCCGGCGACTATCTGACCATGCTGGAGAACAACGAGGATCTGGCCTTTGTGGTGCCCGAGGAGGGCAGCAACTGGTTTGTGGATGCCATGTGCGTGCTGAAATCCAGCCAGCACCGGGCCGAGGCCATGGAGTGGATCAACTTCATCGCTTCCACCGAATCCAACCTGGCCAACATGGACTACATCTGGTACGCCTCCCCCAACGCCGTGGCGCTGGCGGAGTACCCCGCCTACTATGAGGAGGAGTATGAGGAGCCGCTGGATGAGGAGATCTACCACATCATGGCCGCGCCTCCCGAGGTGCTGGATCGCTGTGAGCTGTACATCAACCTGCCCCAGGAGACGCTGAAGTTCTATAACGACCTTTGGACGCGCCTGGGTATCTGAAGAAACAGGAGGTTTTCAACATGATCGAGATCGGCATGACCTATACGATGGAAAAGACCGTGACCCCCGATATGACCGCCAAGGCTGTGGGCTCCGGCGGGCTGGAGGTGTTCGGCACCCCCTATATGATGGGCCTGATGGAGTGCGCCGCCATGTGGTGCGTGCAGAATGAGCTGCCGGAGGGCAAGGGCACCGTGGGCGTGGAGATCAGCTCCAGCCATCTGGCCCCCACCCCCGTGGGCATGAAGGTGTCCGCCACTGCCGAGGTGACCGGTATCTCCGCCAATGGCAAGATGATCACCTTCAAGGTGACGGCCTCTGACGAGGAGGGCCTGATCGGCGAGGGCACCCACACCCGCGCCGTCATCGACAACGCCCGCTTCCTGCAGAAGTGCAATGACAAGCTTTCCCGGGTGAAGTAAAAAACACATAGCAAAAGAAGCAGGGCAGGGTGACTACACCCTGCCCTGCTTCTTTTATGCATCCGTAGCGGCGGGGCGATATGCCCCGCCCTGTCTTGCGCTGTGTACCGCTCCCATTTCGTAGGGCGGGGTGAACGCGGTGGAGCAAAGCGGAACGAGCACCCTTGGGGTGCCCCGCCCTATCTTGTGTGTACCCGTCCCCCAACGCAAAAAAAGAGACGCTCTTGCGAGCGTCTCTTTTTATGAATCAGAACAAAGTTCTAATTAGAACTCCTTCTTCTTGCCGATGACGACAGCGCCGCCAGCGACGGACAGCAGGCTCATGCCAACATACATGGCAACACCAGCGTCGAAGGTCTTAGCAGAGTTCACACCATCAGTCTTGGTGCCGCCGGTGACGTTGTCACCCACGCCAGCGATATAGATCTCGCCGGTGATCCACTCGGTACCAACGGGACGAGCGACGGACAGCTCATTAGCAGCCCAATCAGCAACGGTCTTAGTCAGATCCTGATACAGGTAACCGCCAACGGTGACATTGGTCTTCTGATAAGTGATGACCTTGCCGCAAGCAGCGCAGGGAGCCTCGTACACGCCAACCTTACCCTTAACAGCGACGTCCTTGCCGTCCTTGCTGTACAGCAGGTGCTGGCCCTTGATGGGCTCATAGGAAGTGGTCTTGTAGATCTTGCCCTCGAACAGAACCAGAGTGGGATCCTCAGCGTTCTTGTCCTCGACGCAGTAGACGGTATCGTCACTCTCGTCAGTGTACTTCCAGCCAGCCTTCAGCTGATCCTGGGTGCAGGTCCAAGCCTGCTTAGCAACCTTAGCGTCAGCCTTGTACTCATAAGCGATGTCGCTGTGCTCCTTGATCTTGTCGCCCAGGGTCAGAGCAGCCTCAGCGCCGCCCTTGACATACAGGGTGTCGCCATCCTTGCCGCCAACATAGTACCAGTCATCGCCGTTCTCGAAGTGGGGCAGATAGTTGGTATCACCAGCGGTGTAGTCCTCGTCGACGTAGGTGTACTCAGTCTTGTCAGTGGTCTCGGTGTTGGTGTCATAAACGGTATCGCCGTTCTTGACGGTCTCTGCAGCGAAGGCCACGGTGCACAGGCTCAGAGCCATAACCAGGCTCAGAACCAGAGCAACAATTTTCTTCATGTTCTTTTTCCTCCATAAAATTTTTTCGTAAAAACGTTGTTTATCGTTTTTACAGTTGCAAGTATACCATAAATTTTCCCATCGTCAAGGCTTTCGGCGGGATTGTTTCCAAAGTGTAACCTTTTGCAGAAGGTTTGTTACCAGCGGATGGACAGGGCGCGAAGCACTTTTGCCCGTGGTGCTGGGGGCTTGACAATAGGGCGGGAATCGGGTAATATATGGGTAGAGGCACTGCGACAAGCGGTTTGGTCTCAAGCACAGATTATGTTTTCATTCAAGAAAACCGTCACTTTGCCGAGTGGCGGTTTTCGCGTTTCTTTACGATAATGGTAACAGTAAAGTCACCGATATGGAAAGTAATACGCATATGTCCACCCCCTTTCACAAGGGTGTAGACCAAACCGCCTGCCGTTGTGCAGCGCCTCTTTTTATAGTATATCAAGCTATGTCGGGTTTTGTCAATGAGAGGATTTCACGCCTGCGGGCGTGCGGTACTTTTGCCCCTTGACAACCGACGGCGCATACCTATTATAATGTACAGACCGCGAATTGTCGAAAACCGTCGCCTTTTGGCGGCGGTTTCCCTATTACACAGAGGGTGCGGCCTGTCCGTTTCCGGCAGCGTACCCGGAAAGGAACGACATATGAAACGTGCAAACGGAACAGGAAACGTCGTCCGGCTGTCGGGACGGCGCAGGCGGCCATGGGCGGTGCGGGTCTCCTGCCGCGGCGAGGACGGCCGCACGGTGCAGCGGATGATCAGCTATCACGAACGGGCCGCCGACGCGCAGGACGCGCTGGAGGCATACAACCGCCGGACGGTTCAGCGCGTGAGCGCGCCGGCTGACATGACGGTGGCCCAGGTGTTCAGCGGATGGAGCGCCCGGGAATACCGCAAGCTGAACAAGGGCTCCATCGCCAGCCACAACGCCGCGTGGCGCAAGCGGGTCAGCCGGTTCGCCGACCGCAGGATGCGCAGCGTGACGCTGGACGATTGGCAGTCCATTCTGGACGAGGATGAGCGCCGCGGCCTGTGCCGGTCGGTCATCATGAACGACGCCATCCTGATCAAGGCGCTGAACCGCTACGCCATGGAGCGGGACATCATCGCCAAGGACTACTCCCTGTATCTGGACGTCCCCCATGCGGAGGTCAAGCACCCCCGTGACGCGCTGACGGAGCAGCAGCTGCGCCGCCTGAAACAGCTGGCGGCGGCAGGCACACCCTATGCCGACACGGCGCTGATGCTGTGCTATACCGGTTTCCGCATCAACGAATTTCTGTCGCTGACGGGGCAGTCCTATCACCCGGATGGCGACTATTTGCAAGGCGGCCTGAAAACCCAGGCCGGGCGCTCGCGCATGGTTCCGGTGCATCCTCTGATCGCCCCCTATCTGGCATCGTGGCTGGCCCGGGCGGGCGAGACCATCATCTGCCGGGACAACGGAAAGCCCATGCGTGACACGGAGTACCGCCGCGTGTTCGCGGAGCTGATGACGCGGATCGGCGCGGCGGGCGCGACGCCCCACTGCTGCCGCCATACCTTCGCCACCCGGCTGCATGCGGCGGGCGTCGATCCCATCACCGTGAAATGGCTGATGGGGCACAGCACAAAGGCGGATATCACGGCCCAATACACCCACAAAACGCTGGCCGTTCTGCGGCGCGGGATCCTGCGTCTTTCGTGACGGGCGTTAGCAGCGGGTCAGCGGCGGGTCAGCGACACCGGCAGCCACCGAAGGCCCATTCCAGCGGTATTTCCGCCGCCAGAACGCATAAACAACGTTTTTACGAAAAAATTTTATGGAGGAAAAAGAACATGAAGAAAATTGTTGCTCTGGTTCTGAGCCTGGTTATGGCTCTGAGCCTGTGCACCGTGGCCTTCGCTGCTGAGGCTGTCAAGAACGGCGATACCGTTTATGATGCCAAGAGCGATGCGACTGCGACTGCCTACACCTATGTCGACGAGAAGTACGTCGCCGGTGACGACAACTACCTGCCCCACTTTGTGGATGCCGAGGGTAATTGGTACTATGTCGGCGGTTCCAACGACACTACCCTGTATGTCAAGGGCGGCGCTGTTGCTGCTCTGACCCTGGGCGATGAGATCGAGGATCACGACGACCTGCTGTACAACTACAAGGCTGATGATAAGGTCGCCAAGCAGGCTTGGTCCTGCACCAAGGACGAGCTGAAGGCCGGCTGGAAGTACACCAACGAGGATGACGATACCGTCTACTGCGTCGAGGACAAGAAGGATGGCGACACCCTGGTTCTGTTCGAGGGCAAGATCTACAACACCCTGGCTTACACTCCCGTGAAGGGCCAGCACCTGCTGTACAACAAGACCGACAAGAGCGGCAACGTTATCGAGACCGAGGTCAAGGATAAGGTTGGCGTGTACGAGGCTCCCTGCGCTGCTTGCGGCAAGGTCATCGTGTATCAGAAGACCAACGTCACCGTTGGTGGTTACCTGTATCAGGATCTGACCAAGGAGTACTCCGAGTGGCTGTCCACCTATCTGAAGGACGCTGCTAAGCCCGTTGGTACCGATTGGATTGAGGGTCGCATCTATGTCGCTAACGAGGGTGACAACGTCACCGGCGGCACCACCAAGACTGATGGTGTGAACTCCGCTAAGACCTTCGACGCTGGTGTTGCCATGTACGTTGGCATGAGCCTGCTGTCCGTCGCTGGCGGCGCTGTCGTCATCGGCAAGAAGAAGGAGTTCTAATTTAGAACCTCGTTCTGATTCATAAAAAGAGACGCTCGCAAGAGCGCCTCTTTTTTTGCGTTGGGGGACGGGTACACACAAGATAGGGCGGGGTAGAACCCCGCCCCTACGAAATATCACAAGAATCCGGCGGGCGGATGTGGGCATCCGCCCCTACGAATGTCTACCGTAAGGTGCGCCGTAGGGCGGGGTGACCACATGCCGCCGCGAACACCCTGCCGTATCACCGGCGGCGGGGTGTGGTCATCGCCCCCCCCACGGATGATCGCAAAAACAGGGCGGGGTAGAACCCCGCCCTGTTTTTACGCCTTTGTTACTCACGCCTCACGCCATCTCCGGGCGCTCGTCGCCGTAGAAGAACACGGCCACCGTGCCCGGCCCGGCGTGGCTGCCGATGATGGTGCCGATGTCGCAGATACGGATATGGCCCTTCACATGGGGCAACCGCTCACCCAGCGCGTCGGCCAGCTGTTGGGCCAGCTCCGGGCACTGGGAATGGCAGATCCAGCACCGCTGGTCGTATTCCCGGCCGCCCTGGGCATGCTCCTCCACGGCGTCCACCGTGGCCTCGATGGCCTTGTGCTTGCCCCGCACCTTGTCGTAGGCCTTGATGGCGCCCTTGTTGTCCAGCCGCATCAGCGGGCAGATGTTCAGCACCGTGGCGATGGCCGCCGCCGCGCCGGACACCCGGCCTGTGCGCCGGAACTGGGTCATGTCGGTGGAGAAGAACTGGTGATGCACCTTGTTGCGGTTGTCCAGCACCCACTGGGCCGCCTCGTCCAGCGTCGCGCCCGCGTCCCGCATATCGGCCACCGTGTCCACCAGCAGTCCGTAGCCGGAGGACGAGCACAGGGAGTCGATCACCACCAGCTTCCGGTCGGGGTACTTCTCCTTCAGCAGATCCGCCGCCAGGAACGCGTTATGCACCGAGCCGGACTGGCCGGAGGTAAACGCGATGTGCAGCACATCGCCCTGCTGCAGCAGGCTCTCGAAAAACTCGGCGTACTGCGCCACGTTGATCTGGCTGGTCTGGGGCAGCCTGCCCTCCCGAAGGAACTGATAGAACCGGGGCAGCGCCTGGGGATCCCGCCCCATGTCGTCGTCATACGTCACGCCGTCCACCACATAGGTGTAGAACAGCACCGGGATATGGCGGCTCTCCATGTAGCTGTAGGGCAGATCCACCGTAGAGCAGCAGCTCAGAATAAAGTTATCAGACATCGTGATCTCTCCTTTCTCCTCAAGGATATTATAGCAGATTTTACCATACTGTCAATAATGTCCCACGCTAAGAAAGCTAATGCAGCGCATTAGAATAGAGAAGCGAAGCCCGGCTGCAAAGGCTTGACAAACGGAGGAAATTCGGTATAATAAAAGCAAGGGTATTATGTCGCAGAGCGGCTTGACCCTTGGTTAATAACGAATTGTCAGATTATGCTCTGAAAACCGTCACTTGCCAGAGTGGCGGTTTTCCCATTTTATCCGTAGTGTGAACACAAATATGTAGGGGCCGACGACTCTGTCGGCCCCTATGAACGTCTACCGAAGTACCTTCAAAGACAAGATGGATGCTGCGGCAGCATAGCTGCCGCGATCGGAGGCTAAAAACATGCCACCGGCATGTTTTCTTAACGCCCCGACGCCCCGCTTTGTTTAATACATAATACCCTTGCACAGGGCCGCAGCCCCGCAAAACAAGTGTATCATATACGGCTTTTTTTGTCAATAAATGAGTATCTCACCCCCGTATTGCCAATCTCCGCAAAACATGCTATACTGTATCAGTTGACACATTACCCGCGGTTTCGCGGCGTTTTCGGAGGCATATATGCTGGTTTTCATCAAAAAAGACACGCCGGAGGCGGCCATCCGCTCTCTGGTGATCCAACTGAGCCGCCAGGGCATCGGCGCGGCA
Organism: uncultured Oscillospiraceae bacterium; assembly: GCA_934589145.1. Lineage (GTDB taxonomy): Bacteria > Bacillota > Clostridia > Oscillospirales > Oscillospiraceae > Vescimonas. Next base: position 18,791 of record CAKTNW010000033.1, read on the forward strand.
CGGGCCGACAGCGGCGGCCAGATCCTGCTGACGCTGGTGGGCCCCACCTGGACGCTGGACGAGCAGCACCTGCTGGCGCTGCCCCATGTGGCGGACGTGAAGCGGCTGACCCCGGTGTGGCGTCTGGCCTCCCGCCAGCACCATCCGGAGGACACGGTGGTGTCCGTGGGCGGCGTACCCATCGGCGGCGGAAGCTTCTGCCTGATGGCGGGCCCCTGCGCCATCGAATCCGCCTTCCAGATGCAGTCCGTGGCCCGGTCGGTCAAGGCCGTCGGCGCGGTGATGCTGCGGGGCGGCGCGTATAAGCCCCGCACCTCCCCCTACGCCTTCCAGGGCTTCGGCGCGCCTGCGCTGGAGCTGCTGGCCCAGACGGGAAAGGAGATGGGCCTGCCCACCGTGTCGGAGATCACCGACGCCGCCCAGCTGCCCCAGTTCGAGCATGTGGACATGCTGCAGGTGGGGGCCCGGAGCATGCAGAACTACGAGCTGCTGCGTGCCCTGGGCGGGCAGCCCAAGCCGGTGCTGCTGAAGCGCTCCGTGGGCGCCACGGTGGAGGAGCTGCTGCAATCGGCGGAGTACATTCTCTCCGGCGGCAACCCCAACGTGGTGCTGTGTGAGCGGGGCGTCCGCAGCTTCTCCAGAACCAGCCGGGCGGCGCTGGATGTCAGCGTCATCCCGGTGCTGAAGCAGATGACCCACCTGCCGGTGATCGTGGATCCCAGCCACGCGGCGGGAAGCGCGGCGCTGGTGCCGCCGCTGGCGCTGGCCGCCGTGGCGGCGGGCGCGGACGGCCTGCTGATCGAGGTACATGACCGGCCTGCCGCCGCTCTCAGCGACCCGGCCCAGTCCATGAGCTGCACCGCCTTCGCCGAACTGGCGGAGAAGCTCCAGAAGGTCCGTCAGGCCATCGGGGAATGATCACCGGCGCGCAGGCGCCGCAGCAACATAAGGAGGATATCACCATGCCCCACGTTCATGTCACCGTTACCGGAAAGCACACCCGCGAATGGAAGCAGGAGCTGATGGATTTCGCCGCGGCCACCATCCACGCCAACACCAGCACCCCGCTGAAGAATGTGTACGTCTACATCCACGAGATGGATCCCGAGAACGTCCGCAAGACCGCGCCCATCGTGCGCATCGACTGGACGGCCATCCCGGATCGCACCCAGGCGGCCAAGAACGCCATCATGACGGCGCTGACCGACAAGCTGGCGGAGATCACCGGTGAGAACAAGCTGGAGATCAGCATCCTCATCAACGACTTCCCTCTGGCCTGCGGCATGCTGGGCGGCATCTCCCGGGCCGACAACTGCGACTGGTGACGCAGAGCCAAAAAGCAGGCGGCGCTATGCGCCTTAATACACATAGCCCAACACCTTCTCCTCAAGTACAAAAGCCTGTTCTCGTATTATTTTACATCGGTATCGGCTTGCTGTACCCACTCTTCTTGTTTGGTTCATTCGCTGGTTTTTATTATGAGAAAAGTGTGCTGAGCGGCATCTTGATGCTTGCCATCCCAACAGCGATGACGATAGTGTGCTGTACCATAACGAGCGATATGCGCAAGGCGTATATCGAAGTGGATGAAAGCACGATCCGTGTGGTGGACTACTATTTTGGCATAAAAAAAGAGAAGCTGTTTTCATTTGCGGACATTACAAGCGCTGAAATCGTCACTGGGTACTCACCTCGGGTGAAGGGCTACCGAATCAGTGCCGGGGGTACGCAATACATTGTTGTGAGGAAAGGCAACGAGTACCTTTTCAAAGTGATCTGCACAGCGGACACGATCAACATTTTTCAGAAATATCTTGTGTAATGGCTCTTGGTATATTGAATCAACCAAATAGCAACCAGGCGTGACCACTGCGGTCACGCCTGGTTGTTTATTTGTTCGGCAGTTTTGAAACGTTTTAATCCTCGTCCTCGAACAGGCACTGGGCCAGCTTGTTGAACATGTGATCCCGGTGGCGGATCACCTCCACGTCCCTGCCGTCGGAGTAGTCATAGAAGCCCGCGCCGTTCTTCACGCCCAGCCGGTCATGCTCGATGCACTCGCTGATCAGGCCGAAGGGCTCGGTGGCGTTGCACAGGTCGGCGAAGGTATACTTGGCGATGTTGTGGTGGATGTCCAGGCCGCCCAGATCGCAGGTCTCGAAGGGGCCGAAGCAGGCGTAGCGGAAGCCCAGGGCGTATTTCATCACGTCGTCCACCGCCTCGGGGCTGGCGATACCCTGCTGCACGATGTGGAGGGATTCCCGCAGGATGGCCTGCTGCAACCGGTTCAGCACGAAGCTGGGGGCGTCCTTGACGATGACGGGCTTTTTCTTCATGCCCAGCGCCACCTGGCGCACCAGCTCCGCCGTCTCCGACGCGGTCTTTTCGCCCTCCACGATCTCGATAAGGGGGATGATGTGGGGCGGATTCATCCAGTGCATCCCGGCAAAGCGCTCCGGGTGAGTGACAGCCTCGGCAATTTTGGTGATACTGAGGCCGGAGGTGTTGCTGCACAGAATGGCGTCCTCCGCCACGATGGGGCACAGCCTGCGGTAGAAATCGTGCTTGACCTCCAGCTTTTCCAGGATGGCCTCCACCAGGAAATCGGTGTCCGCCAGCTCCTCCAGCCGGTCGGTGAAGGAGATACGGTCAACGAGGGCGGCGGACTGCTCCGCCGTCAGCTTGCCGCTGGCCACCTCGGTCTGCTGGTTCAGGGCGATCATGTCCCGTGCCTTGTCCAGGGCGGCGGGAAACAGGTCATAGAGCCGGACGGGGTATCCGGCGGCGGCGAAGGCCTGGGCCAGGGAATAGCCCATGGTGCCCGCTCCGGCGATGGCAACGCGGCGGATCTCTCTCATAAGGGTGTCCTCCTGCAAAAAATAGTGGCAAAATCGGTACAATAAGGGGTGTTATATGGTACAATAACCGCCTTTATTGTACCATATAGATGCATATGCATGCAATAAAAAGCTTCGCAGAATTCGCCGCCCGCCATAGCGGCGAACCTTTTGCGCAAATATAGTAAAAAAGTTCCGGTGCATACGCACCGGAACTTTTTATGTACTTTGGTACAGATGATGGCGTTCGGCTTAGAAGCAGCCCTGCTCCATCATAGCCTCGGCGACCTTCTTGAAGCCAGCGATGTTGGCACCGGCGACCAGATCGTAACCCAGACCGTACTCCTCGGCGGCCTCGGCGGACACCTTGTGGATGTTCTCCATCATCTTGTGCAGCTGGTGGTCGACCTCGTCGGCAGTCCAGACCAGACGCTCGGAGTTCTGGGACATTTCCAGAGCGGAGACGCCCACGCCGCCGGCGTTAACAGCCTTGGAAGGAGCAACGATGATGTGCTTCTGCTGACGCAGGAAGTTCAGAGCCTCGTTGGTGGTGGGCATATTGGCGACCTCAATGTAGTACTTCACGCCGGAAGCAGCGATCTTCTCAGCGGACTCCATCTTGACGTCGTTCTGCATAGCGGCGGGCAT
>CAKTNW010000034.1 GCA_934589145.1 uncultured Oscillospiraceae bacterium
CTGGGCAGCAAGCCCGGCAACATGGGCTTCCTGCTGCCCGCCATGGGCAAGGAGCAGCTGTTCAAGACCGTTATGGCCGATGGCGTGCTGCCCCGCAAGACCTTCTCCATGGGTCACGCACAGGACAAGCGCTACTACATCGAGGCCCGCAAGATCGTCAAGTAAAAAGACAGTAGAAATCCTTTACGCGGTATAGTATAATAAGAGCCGCCGGAGCTTCTCCGGCGGCTCATTCTTTTCGTGAGGTATATAGCGATGCTTCGATTCTGGTTCCCCGCTTACGCGGTCTGTATATTGTATCTGCTGGCGGCGGCCGTCTGGCCGCTGCTGCCCCTGCGCCTGCGCCGCGCGCCGGAGGCGGAACGGCAGGCGGACGCGGACAGGCTCTATCGCCGGATGCTGGTGCAGTTCGCGGCGCTGTTCGTGGTGGTGGACTTCATGCTGATGCGCACCCTGTGCCTGACGCCGGAGAAGGATCAGCAACTGGCGGCGGTGGCCGTCACGGTGCTGCAGGTGGCCGCCGCGTGGCTGATCCCGCCGTCGGTGCGGCGTGGCTTGCAGGCAGCGCCGGTGGATGACCGGGGCCGCGCCGTCACGGAGACGGCCTGCGCCAAGGTGAACCTGACGCTGACGGTGGGGGAGAAGCGTCCCGACGGCTATCATGAGGTAGAGACGGTCATGACTGCGGTCGGCCTCTGCGACACGGTGACGGTGGCGCGCCATCCCGGCATCCAGGATCAGCTGGTCTGTACGCCGCCGGTGACGGAGCGGGCCGAGGACAACCTGTGCATGAAGGCACTGCGGCTGTTCTTCCAGGAACTGGGCGTGAAGGAGGACTTCGTCACCATCCAGCTTCAGAAACGCATCCCCACCCGGGCGGGACTGGGCGGCGGCAGCAGCGACGCGGCGGCGGTGCTCCGTGCCCTGCGGACACTGTACGCGCCGCAGATGACCGATGAACAGTTGGAGGAGATGGCCGCGCAGTTGGGCAGCGATGTGCCCTTCTTCATCCGGGGCGGTACGGCGCTGGCCACCGGCCGGGGTGAAAAGCTGGCGGCTCTGCCGGACATGCCGCCCTGCTGGCTGGTGATCGTCAAGCCGGAGGAGAGCCATTCCACCGCCGCCATGTACGCCGCCATCGACAGCGCGCCGCAGCGCGTCAGCGGCGACAGCCGTGCCGTGCTGGAGGGCCTGGACAGCGGCGATTTGGCGAAAATCGCGGCGGGACTGAACAACGACTTCCAGCAGGTGCTGCCGGAGAGCAGCGCTGTGCCCGCCATCGTGGAAGCTCTGCGGCAGCAGGGCGCGCTGAACGCCCAGATGACCGGCAGCGGCAGCGCCGTGTTCGGGATCTTCGCCTGTCAGGCCGGCGCGGAAGCGGCGGCGGAGGCGCTGAAAGAGACATATCCCCGCACTTTCTGCGTGGAGCAGGTATAAAATACGCCATAACCGTCCATATTGTAGGAAAAATCCTGCAATAAGGACGGTTATTGTACCATGAAACGATGGGAAAAATGGGAGCTGGCGCTGCTTCTGGGACTGTGCGCCGCTCTGGTATGGGGGGCGTGGTCGGCCCAGCGGCAGGATGCCCTGGCCCGGAAGATGATCCGCCTCCACGTCATCGCCAACTCCGACAGCGCCGAGGATCAGGCGCTGAAGCTGGAGGTGCGCGACAAGGTGTTGAACTTTACAACGAACGTATTACAGCGCTCCGCCGATATGGAGGATGCCCAGACGAAGCTTCAGGACGCCCTTGACCGTATCGAGAACATCGCCCAGCGGGAGATCGTCAACCAGGGCTATGACTATCCGGTGACGGCCCAGTTGACCAGGACGGAGTTTCCCTTGAAGGAGTACGACGGCTTTTCTCTGCCCGCCGGGGAGTACATGGCCCTGCGGCTGGTGATCGGCGAAGGGGAAGGGCAGAACTGGTGGTGCGTGGTGTATCCGCCCCTGTGCACCGCCGCGGCCACAGACATGCCGGAGACGGCTATCCGGGCGGGCCTGTCCGGCGATGACGTGAGCCTCATCACCGAGGAGGACACCGGGTATGTGCTGAAGTTCCGCTCCCTGGAGCTGTGGGAGCAGCTTCGGCAGTGGCTGGGGAAAAAATAACAGCAAAAGGCGCATCGGCCATCTGACCGGTGCGCCTTTCGCCTGCAAAAAATGAAAAGAGAGAGGGAGAAGTGAAGAAAAAGGAGAGAGAGAATGAAAAAGTTTTGTTGTTCTTTCTGAACTGAGTACATGATACCGCGGAAATCTTAAAAAATCCTGAAAAGGATGTAACGATTCTGTGAAGCAAAATCAAACAATTTTTGAACGGCACCCCGCGGCAAGCCGAGAAGCCCCACCGGAAAACGGTGGGGCTTCTCTATATGATCGCGGCGCTTAAACAGAGCCGCGTGTGATATGACGGAAGATACCGCCAATGCACAGAAGCCCCGTGACGCAGGCCAGAGAGACGGTGACATAGGTCAGTGCGGAGAGCTGGGGGATCAGGATGCCCACAACGGTGCAGAGCAGGCACAGCGCGACGCCCGCGGCGATCAACAGCAGGTTTTTCATGGCGATAACTCCTTTCCAAGTCTGAACGATGTTTCTTTCCTACCTTTTATGTCTCTATTATATGCGAAAGGGCGGTAAACATCATTACAGATCCATTGCGCTTTGGTTACAGCTTTGGCTACAAAATGGTTACAATCGGCAGGGGAATTTTTTCTTGTGTTTGCCCTTGATATTTGCTATAATTAACCTGTTACTGATAATTTGGCGTAATAGCCTTTTCGATAGGAGTGACCCCTTTTTGAACTATTTGCAGAACCTTTGGAACGCGCTGGATCTGGGCTCGCTGCGGGACACCATGCTGCGGGTGGCGGCGGTGCTGATCTGCCTGATCATCCACGAGACCTGCCACGGCATCGCCGCGTTCTTTCTGGGGGATCCCACGGCCAAGCGGAACCACCGCCTGTCCCTGAACCCCCTGCGGCACATCGACTGGATCGGTCTGGCCGCCATGGTGCTGACCGGCGTGGGCTGGGCGAAGCCGGTGCCGGTGAACCCCAACTACTTCAAGCATCCCAAGCGTGGCATGGCCATCACGGCACTGGCCGGGCCGGTGTCCAACCTGCTGCTGGCCCTGTGGCTGCTGCTGGGCGCGCGGGTGATGTATACCCACGCCCTGTCCACCGGCCAGATCAACGAGACGCTCTTTTACTTCTTTATGAACACGGCGCTGATGTCCATCGGTCTGGGTGTGTTTAACCTGATCCCCATTCCGCCGCTGGACGGCTCCAAGGTGCTGGCGGCGCTGCTGCCGGACCGGCAGTACGACTGGCTGATGCGCTATGAGCGTTTCGGTATGCTGATCATCATGGCGCTGGTGTGCTTCGGCGCGCTGTCCAATGTGCTGGACACCGCCATCGGCTGGGTGTTCCAGCTATTCTGCCGCATTGTCGGCCTTTATTGAGGAGATCACTGTTGGATAATCCGATTTTCAAACTGGAAAAGGTGGTGCAGGCCAAGGGCAGCGAACCCCTGGAGGATTTCGAGGGGCCGCTGGATCTGATCCTGTACCTGCTGAGCAAGAATAAGATCGAGATACAGGACATCCCCATCGCCCTGATCCTGGATCAGTACCAGGCGTATCTGGAGCAGCGGCAGCGGATGGATCTGGAGGTGGCCAGCGAGTTCATCGCCATGGCCGCCCACCTGGTGTACATCAAGACCCGCATGCTGCTGAACCTGGAGGACGAGGAAGCCCAGAGCGAGATGGACGCCCTGATCAAGTCCCTGGAGGAGCGGCAGCGGGGCGACACCTATGCCAAGGTCAAGGTGCTGACGGAGAAGCTGGGCCCCATGGGCGAGTTTGGCCGGGACATCATGACCCGCAACCCCGAGCCCATGGAGCGGGGCAAGATCTACGAGTACGACCAGCAGCCGGGCGACCTGATCATCGCCATGCAGGAGGTGGCGGACCGCCGCGGCCAGTTGGACGCCCAGCCGGATCTGAAGCCCTTTGACGAGATCGTGCGGCGTGAGCCGTACTCCGTGGAGGCCAAGGCGCGGGAGATCTTCCAGCGACTCAAGACCGGCGGCATCACCCGGTTTTTGCTGCTGTTCCGGGGCAGCCGCAGCCGCAGCGAGATCGTGGCCACGTTCATGGCCGTGCTGGAGCTGTGCCGCAGCCGCATCATCCGTCTGGCCTCCGGCGTCAATGACTGCACCGTGGAGTGTGACGGCGATATGCCCGACGATTGGCAGGGCGAGGTTTGAGGGAGGTAAGATATGGATACGCTTGAAATGAAGGAAGTAGAGGCCGCCATCGAGGGCATCCTCTTTGCCTCCGGCGAACCGGTGGCCATAGACCGCATCTGCATGGCGACGGACATGGACCGTCCCACGGTGGAGCTGGTGCTGCAGAAGCTGGCGGACTACTACGCCTATGAGCGGCGGGGCATGCGGCTTCTGAAAATGGACGACAGCTATCAGCTTTGCTCGGCGCCGGAGTACGGCGACATCATCCGCCGCGCCTTCGAGGTGCGCAAGCCCGCCAAGCTGAGCCAGCCCGCGCTGGAGGTGCTGACCATCATCGCCTACTATCAGCCCACCACAAGGGCCTATGTGGATCAGATCCGCGGCGTGGACAGCTCCTATACGGTGGGCCTGCTGCTGGATCGCCATCTGATCGAGGAGTGCGGACGGCTTCAGGTGCCGGGACGGCCCCGGCTGTACCGCACCACCCAGGCGTTCCTGCGGGCCTTCCACCTGCGGTCGCTGGACGATCTGCCGGAGATGCCCGGCATGGAGGGCGACGGCCAGCTTCGGCTGGACGAGCAGGGCAACCTGCTGGATCTGCCGGAGGAGCTGAACGAGAACTGATATCCCATTCCGAAAGGAGGCGTTCCCCTTGATTGGATGGATCATACTGGGCGTGATCGCGGCATTGATCGTGGTGATCCTGTGCCTGCGCGTGGGCGTGACGGCCAGCTTCGGCGAGGAGCTGCGTGTGACCGCACGGATCGGCCCGGTGACGATGCAGATCATTCCGCCGCCGGAGAAGAAGCCGAAAAGGGCGAAGCCGGAAAAAACGGCAAAGGGCGAGAAGAAGCCCAAGGAGAAGAAAAAACCGGACATCCACCTGACGTTCGAGGACATCAAGGGCGCATTGAGCGCCCTGTGGCGCTCCATCCAGGGTGCGCTGCGCCGGGCGGGAAAGCGTATCCGTATCGACCCCATGCGCCTGAGCTTCGTGTTCGCGGACGAGGATCCCGTCAACACCGCCCAGTGGTACGGCTGGGCCAACACCGCCATGTGGACGGTGATGCCCCGGCTGGAGGAAATGATACACATTCCCGACCCGCACATCCACATGGAGATGGACTTCACTGCCGCGGAGACGAAGATCTCCGGCACCGTGGGCGCCAGCTACCGGATCGGCGACCTGCTGGCCATCGGCTTTGCCGCTATCGGGCCGGTGCTGAAATTCGGCATCCCCTTCTTGCGAAAGCAGAAGGCCATCAAGAAGGCGGAGGCCGCGAAGCTGGCGGCGGAGCAGGCGGAACAGCAGAAGAACGGCGCGCCCGACAAGGCGGCATGAAATAAAACCATCGATTGACAAGGGCAGACACGGTTTTGACGGGCAGAAATGCGCCCATACTGCGTCAAGTCCCTTGACAATACGGCAAGTATTCTCTGCGGGCCTTTTCTTGCCTGGACACATTTCTGCTCCGACAAAACTGCAATGCACCTGCCAACGATGGATTTTCGAGTGATTTTTTGGTTTTTGAGATGCAGGTGGGCTGACGCCCACCAAGGCGAAAAGGGCAAAAAGCGGCGGAAAGACACGCTGTCAGGCGTATTTGCCCTTGTGAATCGATGGTAAAAAATAAAATTGATATACAGAAAGGAACACGACCATGGAAATGAACGAGAAGAAGAACTCCATCACCGCTGTGATGGAAGCCTCTATGGCGAAGATCCGCGAGATGGTGGATTCCAACACCATCGTAGGTGAGCCCATCACCACGCCCGACGGCGTGACACTGATCCCCGTGTCCCGCCTGAGCTTTGGCTTTGGCTGCGGCGGCGGGGACTACGGCAAGCAGCCCGACCAGATGGGCGCCGCCGCAGGCGCCGGCGTCCGCGTGGAGCCCATGGCGTTTCTGGTGGTCAAGGACGGCGTGACCCGCATGCTGCCGGTGGCCGCGCCCGCCATCACCACGGTGGATCGCGCCATCGAGCTGGTGCCCCAGGTGCTGGATCGGGTGGAGAGCTTCATCGACCGCAAGAAGGCGGAGAAGGAAGAATTCTAAGAAAGAAAATATTCGGAAGCTAGGGACAAACCGCGCCCGCATAGGATGATATCCGGGGTGATATCATGTGGAAACGACTGTGCGGGGCGATGCTGGCCCTTGGCGTGTTGCTGGCGCTTCTGCCCTGCCGGGCGGAGGCGGCGCAGCTCTCCGCCGCGGCGGCCATCCTGATGGACGCCGACAGCGGGGAAGTGCTGTATGAAAAGGACGCCGGACGGCGTATGCGGATCGCAAGCACCACCAAGATCATGACGGCCTTGGTGGTGCTGGAGCATGCCCGGCTGACGGATACCGTCACCGTGACGGCCGCCCATATGGCGGAGGGCTCCTCCATGTATCTCAAGCCAGGCGAGGTGGTGACGGTGGAGGAGCTGCTGTACGGCCTGATGCTGTGCAGCGGCAACGACGCGGCTCTGGCGCTGGCGGACTGCTGCGGCGGGCTGGAGGTCTTTGTGGCCGCCATGAACGACAAGGCGGCGGCCTTGGACATGACGGGCACCTCCTTTGCCAATCCCAACGGGCTGGACGACGAGAACCACTACTCCACCGCGCGGGATATGGCGGTGCTGGCGGCCTACGCGGCGGAGGATCCCACCTTCCGGCGCATCTGCTCCACCCGGACGGCCACGGTGGGCGGCAGAACGATGACCAACCACAACAAGCTCCTTACCCAGGTAGAGGGCTGTATCGGCATGAAGACCGGCTATACCAGGGCGGCGGGCCGCACGCTGGTGTCCTGCGCGGAGCGGCAGGGCCGCCGTCTGGTGGCGGTGACGCTGTGCGACGGCAACGACTGGGCCGACCACAAGGCCCTGTATGAAATGGGCTTTGCAGAAAACACGGAGGAGACGGCATGACGGAGCGGCTGCAAAAACTGATCTCACGGGCCGGTATCTGCTCCCGGCGGGCGGCGGAGACGCTGCTGTCGGAAGGGCGGGTGACGGTCAACGGTATGGCGGCCCAACTGGGCGATAAGGCCGATCCGGAGACGGACGCCATCGCCGTGGACGGGAAGCCGCTGACGTTTGCCGGGCCTATGGTGTACCTGATGCTGAATAAGCCCCGGGGCTATGTGACCACCCTCAGCGATGAGCTGGGGCGGGCCACCGCCGCCGAGCTGGTGGCGGACTGCGGCACACGGGTGTTCCCCGTGGGGCGGCTGGACAGGGACAGCGAGGGCCTGCTGCTGTTCACCAACGACGGGGCGCTGATGCAGGCCATGACCCACCCGAAGCATCAGGTGGACAAGATCTATGAGGTGACCGTCACCGGAGCGCTGGAGGGCGCGGCGGCACGTCTGGCTGCCGTGACGGAGCTGGAGGACGGTACGCCTGTGGTCCCGGCCCAGGTGGAAACGGTTTGGCAGCAGGGCGGACAGGCCCTGCTGCGCGTCACCATCCACCAGGGAAAGAACCGCCAGATCCGGCGCATGTGCGCCCAGGTGGATCTGCAGGTGGCGCGGCTGCGGCGGATCGCCGAGGACGCGCTGACGCTGGGCGACCTGAAGACCGGACAGTGGCGGTATTTGACAGACGCGGAGATCTCCGCGCTAAAAGGAAGCGAGAGAATATGAAGCAGAGCGTGTTACATACGATACGCGCCAGTATGGACGGCTTTTCCAAGGGACAGAAGCGGATCGCCGACTATATTCTGAACAACTATGACAAAGCGGCCTTCATGACCGCCGCCAAGCTGGGCCAGACGGCCCAGGTCAGTGAATCCACGGTGGTGCGCTTTGCCGCCGAGCTGGGCTACAGCGGCTATCCCGCCATGCAGAAGGCATTGCAGGAGATCATCCGCGGCAAGCTGACCTCGGTGCAGCGGATCCAGGCGTCCCAGGATCAGATGACCGGCAACGACATTCTGGCCGCCGTGATGCAGCGGGATATGGACAGCATCCACACCGCCATCGAGCAGATCGACCGGAAGGAGTTCCAGCGTGTGGTGGAGCTGCTGCTGAACGCCCAGCATATCTACATCCTGGGCGTGCGCTCCAGTTCGTTCCTGGCGGGCTATCTGAATTTCTATTTCCACCTGCTGTTCAAGAACGTGATCTATGTGCAGAACACGGCGGCAGGTGAGATCTACGAGCAGATGATCCACATCGGCCCCGGCGATGTGATGGTGGGCATCAGCTTCCCCCGGTACTCCAATATGGGCATTCACGCCATGCAGCTGGCCCATGACCGGGGCGCGGACGTGGTGGCCATCACCGACAGTCAGATGTCGCCCTTGTACCCGCTGGCCACCGCGGCGCTGCTGGTACGGTGCGAGGCATTGTCCTATGTAGACTCCCTGGCCGCGCCGCTGAGCCTGATGAATGCGCTGATCCTGGCCGTCGGCCAGCAGAAGCGGGAAGAGGTGTCTCAGGTGTTCGCCGAGATGGAGCAGGTGTGGTCGAAATACAGTATTTTCGGGAAAGCGGAAGATGAATAAGATAACGGTGATCGGCGGCGGTGCCGCCGGTCTGATGGCTGCCATCGCCGCCGCGGAGCGCGGCGCGCAGGTGAGCCTGATAGAACCCAACGAGCGGTTGGGCAAAAAAGTCAATATCACGGGAAAGGGCCGCTGCAACGTCACCAACGACACGGATCTGGAGGGTTTGATGGCCCACATTCCCCGCAACGGCCGGTTCCTGTACAGCGCCCTGTCCCGGTTCACCAGCCGGGACACCATGGCGTTTTTCGAGAGCTGCGGCGTACCGCTGAAGGTGGAGCGGGGCGACCGGGTGTTCCCGGTGTCCGACAGCGCCTTCGATATCACTGACGCCCTGAAGGGCAGGGTGAAGGCGCTGCGCATCCGCTGGATCCACGACCGTGCCGCGGCGGTGGAGACGGCAGAGGGCCATGTGACGGCGGTGACAGGGGAGAAGGGAAGCTATCCCGCCGACGCGGTGATCATCGCCACCGGCGGCGTGTCCTATCCCGGTACCGGCTCCACCGGCGACGGCTACAAAATGGCCGCCGCGCTGGGCCATACCATCGTGGAGCCGAGAGGCTCGTTGGTGCCGCTGGTCAGCGACGACGGTTGCTGCCGTCATATGCAGGGGCTGAGTCTGAAAAACGTGGAGCTGACGGCCTATAATCAGAAGAATAAGGCGGTGTTCCGGGAATTCGGCGAGATGCTGTTTACCCACTTCGGCGTGTCCGGCCCGCTGGTGCTGTCGGCCAGCGCCCATCTGCGGAGCTGGGACAAGGAGCAGTACCGCCTCAGCATCGACCTGAAGCCAGCCCTGGACGAGCAGAAGCTGGAGGCGCGCATTCTGCGGGACATCGGCGAGAGCCCCAACCGGGATGTGGAAAAGCTGCTGTGCGGTCTGGTGCCTCACAGCATGGCCCCGGTACTCTCCCGGAGGCTGGGCCTTCCGCCGACGCTGAAGGCCAATTCTCTGACCCGGGAGCAGCGGCGGGCGCTGATCCAGATGCTGAAGCATTTTGAGATCAATGTGACTGGCGTGCGTCCGGTGGCGGAGGCCATCGTCACCGCCGGCGGCGTGAAGGTCAGCGAGGTGAAGCCCAACACCATGGAGTCCAAGTTGGTGGAGGGCCTGTATTTCGCCGGAGAGGTATTGGACGTGGACGCCTATACCGGCGGCTTTAATTTACAGATCGCGTGGGCCACCGGCCATCTGGCCGGTGTGTCCGCGGCGGAGCGGGAGTGAATCGGATGGAAAAAATCTATTCTGTGGCGGTGGACGGGCCCAGCGGCGCGGGAAAAAGCACGCTGGCCAAGGCCATCGCGGCGAAGCTGCACATTTTGTATGTGGACACCGGCGCCATTTACCGCACCATCGGCTGCTATGCCCGTCGCCAGGGGGTGGACGCCGCCGATACCCAGGCGGTGATCGCCCTGCTGCCCCAGGTGAAGATCGGCATGCGCTATGACGACCAGGGCCTGCAGCACATGCTGCTGCAGGGCGAGGACGTGACGGAGGAGATCCGCCTGCCTGAGATCTCTCTCTACGCCTCGGCGGTGTCCGCCATTCCGGAGGTGCGGGCCTTCCTGCTGGAGATGCAGCGGGACTTTGCCCGGAGGAGCAGCGTCATCATGGATGGCCGGGATATCGGCACCGTGGTGCTACCTGACGCGGATGTGAAGATCTTCCTGCAGGCGGACGTGGAGGTCCGTGCCCGCCGCCGGGAAAAGGAGCTGCTGGAGCGGGGAACGCCCCGACCCTTTGACCAGGTGCTGGCGGAGATGAAGGAGCGGGACTATAACGATACCCACCGTGCCGCCGCGCCGCTGCGTCCGGCGGAGGACGCGGTGATCGTGGATACCAGCCAGATGGACTTCCGTCAGAGCGAGGAAGCCCTGCTGGACGTCATCCGAAGGAAGGTGGGCGTATGAAGAAGAAAAATCCCTTCTACGCGTTCATATGGGCCATTCTGCGGCCGCTGATCCTGTGGCTGTTCCCAGTGGAGATCCAGGGCCGGGAGAACCTGCCCGACGAGCCGGTGGTGCTGTGCGCCAACCACTCCAGCGCGTGGGATCCGGTGTTGATCGTCTGCGCCCTGCACGATGACGTGCCGCTGCGGATCATGGCCAAGCAGCAGCTCTTCCGCATCCCCATCGTGGGCGGCTTCATCCGGTATATGGGCGCCTTCCCCGTGGATCGGGGCAACAGCGACATTGGCGCCATCAAGACCGCCATCAAGAGCCTGAAGGACGGCATCAGCCTGCTGATCTTCCCGGAGGGCACGCGGGTGAAGAAGGGCCAGCATGTGCAGCCCAAGGGCGGCGCTACCATGATCGCCATCCGCTCCGGCGTGAAGATGCTGCCGGTGTTCATCAGCAGCACCCGGCGGCTGTTCCATAAGCTGTCCCTCATCATCGGCAAGCCCTATGCACCGGTGTATACCGAGCGGAAGGGCACGGCGGAGGAGTATCAGCAGAACGTGGACGAGGTCATGCGCCAGGTCTACGAGTTGGGCGGTGTCCGATGCGAGTGATCCAGGCCGAGAGCGCCGGCTTCTGCTACGGCGTGGAGCGGGCGGTGAAGCTGGCGGAGCAGACGGCCCGTGAAAAGGGCGGCTGCGTGATGCTGGGCAGCATCATCCACAACGCCCATGTGGTGCATGAGCTGGAGGCGCTGGGCTGCCGCACGGTGGAGAGCCCGGCGCAGGTGCAGCCGGGGGAAACGGTCATCATCCGCTCCCACGGTGAGCGCAAGCAGGTGCTGGAGCAGCTGGAGGCGGCGGGCGCGGTGTGCGTCAACGCCACATGCCCCAATGTGCTGCGGATCCAGCATCTGGTGGCTCAGGCGGACGAGGAGGGCAGGATCCCCGTGATCATCGGCGAGGAGCACCATCCCGAGGTGCTGGGCGCGGCCAGTTGGTCGGGGCGGTCGCGGATCTTCCAGACGCCGGAAAAGCTGCGGGAATGGTTGGATTCAGACGAAAAAAACCGCCTGCTTCCCATGACTGTGGTGGCCCAGACCACCTGCATCCGGTCGCTTTGGGAAACTTCTTCAAAAATTTTGAAAAAAGAGTGTACAAACGCGAAATTATTTGATACAATATGTAATGCTACGCAAAGACGGCAATCGGAAGCGGCGGAACTGGCCGCCAGGGTTGACGTTATGGTCGTGGTCGGAGATCGTAAGAGTGCCAACACCCAACACTTGACAGAGATTTGCAGCGAGAGATGTCCACGGGTCTATCAGATCGAAGGGGCCGGTGAACTTGAGCCAAACTTTCTTAAGGGATGTTCCGTGGCGGGGCTTACAGCCGGCGCGTCCACACCGGCGAGCATCATTAAGGAGGTAAACGAAACGATGAGCGAAGAAATCAAGAACACTGAAGCCGTGGAAGAAAGCTTTGAGGAGCTGCTGGAAAAATCTTTTAAGACTTTAAATACAGGAGAGAAGGTAACCGGTATCGTAACGGCCATCGGCCCCACCGAGGTGCAGGTGGATCTGGGCTGCAAGCAGGCTGGCTATATTGCCATCGACGAGCTGTCCGCTGATCCCAACGTCAAGCCCGAGGACGTGGTGAAGGTCGGCGACGAGATCGAGACTTACATCATCCGCGTCAACGACGTGGAGGGCTATGCCATGCTGTCCAAGAAGCGTCTGGACGCCGTGAAGGTGTGGGACGACATCGCAGAGGCCTGCGAGAACAAGACCACCCTGGAGGGCAAGGTCACCGAGGAGAACAAGGGCGGCATCGTCGTCAACGTCAAGGGCGTGCGCGTGTTCGTTCCCGCTTCCCAGTCCGGCCAGCCCCGCGGCGCCGAGCTGAGCGAGATGATCGGCAAGACCGTCTCCCTGCGCATCACCGAGGTCAACCGTGCCCGCCGCCGCGTGGTGGGTTCCATCCGTGCCGTGCAGTACGAGGCCCGTCAGGCCGCTCAGGCTGAGATCTGGAACAACATCGAAGTGGGCAAGCACTATAACGGCGTTGTCAAGTCCATGACCTCCTATGGCGTGTTCGTGGACATCGGCGGCGTGGACGGCATGGTCCACATCTCCGAGCTGAGCTGGAGCCGCATCAAGAATCCCGCCGAGGTCGTCTCTGTTGGCGATCCTCTGGACGTGTATGTCATCTCCTTCGATCCCGAGAAGCGCAAGATCTCTCTGGGCGTGAAGGATCACTCCTGCAACCCCTGGGATAAGTTCATGGAGACCTATAAGGTGGGCGACGTTGCCAACGTCCGCATCGTGAAGCTGATGGCTTTTGGTGCCTTTGCCGAGGTCGTGCCCGGCGTGGATGGCCTGATCCACATCTCCCAGATCGCTGACCGCCGCATCGAGAAGCCCGGTGACGTCCTGTCCGAGGGCCAGATGGTGGACGCCAAGATCACTGCCATCGACGAAGAGAAGCAGAAGATCTCCCTGTCCATCCGCGCTCTGCTGACTCCCGCTGCCGACGAGGTCGAGGACGAGGAGTAATTTCCAGGCATCATAAAGAGCTTGATAAAAAGTGAGCTGCCGCTGGCAGCTCACTTTTTTCGTGTGTTGTGGTTATTTTTTAGGATGGGCATGTTGATACAGCAGCGACATGGTGCAGAAGAAGATGGCGTTGAGGATGATAGCGCCGACATGAAACATGACCAATATGCCCGTGAGGGTCTCGTTACCGCCTCCTGCGACGCTGATCACGATATTGACCGGCCCAAGCAGAAAAAAGAAAAGCGACAGCAGTAGTTCAAAGTAGAGGTAACGAGGGATCACGCGCTGTGATAGCTTGAAAAGCTTCCTCATCCAGCGGCTCGGCGCGGTATAGTGCTTGGGATAATAGCGCGTAACAATATTGAGCTGTTCTATCATGCCTGTTGCCATATTTTTGCAGCTCAGGCCGGAAAGAAGTGCAATTCCACCAAATATAATGATATAGTCGCCAAAGTCCATTTTGCGCCCCTTTTCTTCCTAGAATATTTATCCCCATTTTACCGTATCCCCCGTCCCACCGCAACCCTTTCACGCATATTGCGTGTCCCGCGGCGCATATAGTGATGCAAAGGACAGGAGGTGCGCCATATGGCAACAGGGAAACGGGTACGCAGCAGCAAGCTGCCACCGCCGCCGCCGCGGCCCATGACGGCAGGCGGCAGAACGCCGGGAAAGCGCCAGCAGCCGCGGCGGGGCAGCACCCGCCGCATGCTGCAATTACTGGTCAGCGCAGCCGTGCTGGTGGTGGTCGTGACGGTGAAATTCACTATGCCGGACGTGGCCCGTCAGTATGGCGGCGAACTGCTGCATCTGATGGGGGAGGACACCGACTTCATGGCGGCCTTTTCAGCGGCGGGCCGGGCCATTGGCGGCGACGATCTGGCCCAGGCGGTCAACGACGCCTGTGTGGCGGTGTTCGGCGGCGAGAAGGTGACCGTCAGCCAGCAGGAGACCGACCGCAACGCCGTGGTGTACGGCGACGGCACCACGCCGGAGATCGTGAATATGCTCCAGCAGGTGCTGGGCTTCGACTATCAGAAGCCGGTGGAGGGAACGGTCACCTCCTCCTTCGGCTACCGGGATCACCCGGTGGCGGGGACGGAGCGGTTCCACTACGGCCTGGACATCGGCTGCGAGAAGGGGGAGGTCATCCACGCCTTTGCCGACGGCACGGTGACGGCGGTGGCCGAGAGCACGGAGCTGGGCAAGTATGTGGAGCTGACCCACCCGGACGGCTACACCACCCTGTACGCCCATTGCAGCCGGGTCAATGCCTCCTCCGGTCAGACGGTACGGATGGGGGATCCCATCGCGGAGGTGGGGGACACCGGCGACGCCACGGGGTATCACCTGCACTTCGAGCTGCACCGTTATAACATCTACCTGAACCCCATCTACTATGTCGCGCAGTAAGCGGACGGTCATCCACGTTTCCCCTACGGCGCCGCTGCTGCTGGCGCTGTTCGTGATGGCGTCCTCGCCGCTGCTGCTGGCGGCATTGCTGCTGGCGGCGGTGCTCCACGAGCTGGGACATTACTGGATGCTGCGGCGGCTCCACGCCCGGGTGACGGCCCTGCATATTACGGCGCTGGGCGCGGAGATGCAGGTGGCGGGACGGCTCTCCTACGGCGGAGAGGTGTTGGCCGCCGCGGCAGGCCCCGCGGTGAATCTGCTGCTGGCGCTGCTGCTGGGCCTTGGCGGACGGCTGTGGGAGGTGCTGTATCTCTTCTCCGGCGCGCAACTTGTGCTGGGGGCCTTCAACCTGCTGCCCATCCCGCCGCTGGACGGCGGCAGTATCCTGTGGAACCTGGCCGCCTGGCTGACGGAGCCCTATACCGCCGACCGGGTGGCGGCTGTGGTGGGCTTTGGTATGGCGGCGGTGCTGACGCTGGGTGCGGCAGCGGCGTTGTGGATGGGGGGCAGTCCCTTCCTGCTGCTGGCCGCCGCGGCACTTCTCTGGCACGCGCTGCGCCAAATAGGGGTTGCCAAACCGCCGCAAAACAGGTAAAATAAGATGATATTCTGATATACAACAGGAGAATGACTGTGGATAAAAAGCTGGAACGCATCCTGCCGCGGGTGCAGAAGCCGGCCCGCTATGTGGGCGGCGAATATAACGCGGTGGTGAAGGACAAGGCGGCGGTGGACACCCGGATCGCCTTCTGCTTCCCGGACACCTATGAGATCGGCATGTCCAACCTGGGCATGCGGATCCTGTACGGCGTCATGAACAACATGGACGGCGTGTGGTGCGAGCGGGTCTTTGCCCCCTGGGGCGACATGGAGGCGGAGATGCGCAGTGCGGATATCCCGCTGTTCGCGCTGGAATCCGGCGACCCCATCACCGATTTCGATATCGTGGCCTTTTCCGTGGGCTATGAGATGGCCTTCACCGCCATCCTCAACATGCTGGATCTGGCGAAGATCCCCCTGCGCAGCGCCCAGCGTGACAGCCTGACCCCACTGGTGATCGCCGGCGGCACCGCCATGTACAACGCCGAGCCCATCGCCGATTTCATCGACCTGGTGAGCCTGGGCGAGGGCGAGGACATCACCGTGGAGCTGGTGGAGCTGCACCGCAAGGCACGGCGCGAGGGCTGGAGCAAGGCGGAATTCCTCCGTGCCGCCGCCCAACTGGACGGCATCTACGTCCCCAGCCTGTACGATATCTCCTACCACGACGACGGCACGGTAAGCGCCATCACGCCCCGTGACGGCGCGCCCGCTGTGGTGACCAAGCGCATCGTCCACGATATGGACAAGGCGTATTTCCCGGTGAATACCATTGTGCCCAGCACAGAGATCGTCCAGGATCGGGTGACGCTGGAGCTGTTCCGGGGCTGCATCCGCGGCTGCCGCTTCTGCCAGGCGGGCTACGTCTACCGCCCCGTCCGCAACCGCAGCCGTGACCTGTGTGCCCGGTACTGCCTGGATTCCTGCAATGACTCCGGCTATCAGGAGGTGACGCTGTCCTCCCTCAGCACCAGCGACTATCCGCCGCTGACGGAGCTGTGCGACCAGTTGGAGCCTTTCTGTGAGAGCCGCCATGTGAACCTGTCCCTGCCCAGTCTGCGGGCGGACAACTTCTCCATGGCGCTGATGCAGCGGCTGGCCAAGGGACGTAAGACCGGCCTGACCTTCGCGCCGGAGGCGGGCACCCAGCGGCTGCGGGACGTGATCAACAAGAACGTAACGCTGGAGGCGCTGCTGAACTCATGCCATACCGCCTTTGCCGGCGGCTACAACGCGGTGAAGCTCTACTTCATGCTGGGTCTGCCCACGGAGACGGACGAGGACGTGCTGGGCATCGCCGACGTGGCGGCCCGCGTCATGCACGCCTGGCGGGAGAGCGCCCCCAATAAGCAGCGGGGCGTCCGCATCACCGTGTCCACCTCCTATTTTGTGCCCAAGCCCCACACGGCCTTCCAGTGGGAACCCCAGATCACCCGCGAGGAATACGAGCGCCGGGTGCAGCTTCTGCGGGAGAATATGACCACCAAGACCGTCACCTACAACTGGCATGACGGCCAGACCTCCTTCATCGAGGCGGTGCTGGCCCGGGGTGACCGGAGACTGGGCAATGTGCTGGAAACCGTATGGCGTAAAGGCGGACACCTTGACGCATGGGAGGAGTATTTCTCCCTGGATCGCTGGCTGGAGGCCTTCGACGAGTGCGGCGTTGACCCGGCGTTCTACGCCTATCGCCGCCGGGAAAAGGACGAACTGATGCCCTGGGACATGATCTCCAGCGGCGTCACCAAGGAATATCTGTGGCGTGAGCATGAAAACGCCGTGGCCGGCGTTACCACGCCGGACTGCCGCACCCGCTGCAACGGCTGCGGCGCCAATAAGCTGGTAGGGGGCAAGTGCGATGTCTAAGCTGCGGCTGCTGTTTATCAAGGAGGCCCAGGCGTCCTATATTTCCCACCTTGACCTGATGCGTACCTTCCAGCGGTGCTTTCCCCGCACGGAGCTGGACATCAAGCATACCCAGGGGTACCATCCCCATCCCATCATCTCCATCGTCCTGCCCCTGCCGGTGGGACAGAGCAGCGACTGTGAGCTGCTGGATTTCGAGGTGACCCAGGACAGCGACGGCAGCGGCATCGCCGAAAAGCTGAATACCGGCATGCCCACCGGCATCCGTGCCCTGGCCTGCTATGAGGCCAAGCGCCCCATCCGTGAGCTGGACAGCCTGCGCGCGGACGTGACGCTGGAATACGACGCCGGTGTGCCGGAGGGCGCGGCGGAGCGCCTGCGGGCGTTGCTGGAGCGGGACACGCTGGTGATCCAGAAGCGCACCAAGCGCAAGGAGCTGGCGGACGTGGACATCGCGCCCATGATCCGCAGGGCGGACGTGACGGCGGACGAACACAATGTGTTCATCGACATCACGGTGCAGGCCCAGAACCCCGGCCTGAACCCCCAGCTCATCGAAAAGGCCATCGCGGCCTATGCCCCCGATCTGACGCCGGACTTCGTCCGGGTGCGCCGTCGCCGCCTTCTGGATGCCAACGGACAGGATTTTCGATGATTTTCCCGCAAAAGGGAAAATAATGCTTGCATTTATTGGATTTGTGTGGTATTCTATCATGGCGTGAAAAGGGCGGTCCTCTGTCGCCGGTGCGAAAATGCACCCTTGAAATGGCGTTACGAACACCTATAAATACAGGAGGAAAAATCCATGGATCTCATCAAAGCATTGAACGAAAAGCAGCTGAAGGAAGTGCCTCAGGTGCAGGTGGGCGATACCGTCCGCGTGCATGTGAAGGTCAAGGAAGGCTCCCGTGAGCGTATCCAGGTTTTCGAGGGTACCGTTATTGCCAAGAAGCATGGCGGCATCGAGGAGACCATCACCGTCCGCCGTATCTCCTACGGTGTGGGCGTGGAGAAGGTGTTCCCCGTACATTCTCCCTCCATCCAGACCATCGAGACCGTGCGTCACGGTTTCGTGCGCCGCGCCAAGCTGTACTACCTGCGTGACCGCGTCGGCAAGGCCGCCAAGGTTCGCGAGAAGCTGTAAGCCATTCGATCCAAAGAGAAACCGCTCACACCCGTGGGCGGTTTTTCAGTTGCCCGGCAAAAAACAGGCACATGGGAAATCCCATGCGCCTGTTTTCTTATGCCGTTTATTCAGCGGCGGGGGAGGGCATCCGCCGTCCGTACAGGGTGTTCAGCCGGGAATACATATCGGCCTCGCCGGTATAGCTTACCACGACCACACGATTGCCCAGCCGCATCATCAGGTTCTGATGGTGCAGGGTGATATCCGCCGGGATCTTGTCGCTGTCGTTGTGCCACTCCTCCCGGAGCGTATTGGTATGCCGCCGGTACACCGCCTGATCCCAGCCGTTGATCTGCACCTCCTGCCAGTCGTCGTGGGAGGCGCGTAATTCCGCATAGTATTTCTCCGCCAGATCCTCCCGGTGGACGTCCGTGACCTTCACGGTATAGTAGAGCGGTGTATACCCCCAGCCTGTGCCCTCCAGCCACACGGTGGGGCCGCTCTGCCGGTAGGAGGTGTCGTCCGCCAGAAGGAAGTGGTTGCTGCGGACAGGAATGTCGTAATCCTCCACCACGATCTGCTCCGCCTCCTCCGATGAGAGGGACTGCAGCAGCACCACGGGACAGGTATCGAAGGAGGTGCTCTCGGTGGCCTCGGGGACGCCGAACATCGTGGGCAGCATGGCAAAGGCGAACATAAGGATCAGCAGCCCCAGCAGCACGAAGTGGAACCGCTTCCGCTTCCGCAGCACGCCGTCAAACCGGCAGTCACGGCCCAGGAGACAGCGCTTTCGCTGCCGCGCCAGGCGGACGAGAAAGGCAGCGGCCAGCAGCACCAGGATCAGCGCCAGCAGTACCTCCGGAATGAGATAGGTGACGATGATATCATCCAGCAGCAGACTGTAAAACCCGCTGTAAGCTTTCGTAACGGCGAATTTCTTCCAAAGGCTGTAAACCGTCAGGGCGATCAGCGCCGCCGCCGCAATGCCGTCGAACCACATGTTGGAGCGCAGCAGGCTGCGCAGGGCGTCCTCGTCGGTGTTGATCTCCACCGCGTCGGGCCGCGTGGCCCGATAGACGTCGGCCCGGTAGTTGATCCGCCCCACATACTCCCAGCCCAGTTCCCGCATGGTCTCCTTGTACTCCTCCTGCTGGGTGTAGTAGCCGTTGTGTGGCTTCACATGCACCCGGCAGCGGGCAGGCGGCTCGTCGCTGGGCTGAAAGACGCAGAGCTTTCCCTGAATGTCCGTCAGCCGCAGGCCCTGCTGGGCCTGCTCATCCAGCCAGGACTCCACCGCGTCGATCTCGTACCAGATATAGGGCAGCTCCTTGGCGGTGCCATACCTTCTGTTGCTCATATCAGTCGCTCCTTTCTGACCTCAGCGGGCGAATTTGTCCAGTGCGTCGGCAAGGTCATACACCGTGTCGTCACCGTAGCCGATTTTCCACACGGTTTTGCCGTTTTGCAGGATCAGCAACTGGCTGGGTGTCCCGCTGTCGTTTGTCCAGCTCCGGAACCATGCGTGCTCCCAGCCAGAAACGGTGATGGGCGTCATGTCAGCCGTTTTCTCCTTTACATAGCCGTTGGCCACCCATTCCCACGCAATGTCCAACTGGTCGGCGTTGTAATACCAGGTGCTTTCATGAAACCCTTCGGAGGGATCCAGCATATCCTCGCCGCCCCATTGACGCACCATCGTGCTGCGCATCAGCGGCGCATAACTGTAGGACAGCCATTCGGCCCGCCGCACCGGGTCTTTTGCCAGAAGCTGGGCCTCCTCGTGGCCGGGAAAGACCTGCGTCACAGTGGGCAGGGGAGCATCCGCAACGGGATAGTTCTTCTCGCCCCGTTTGAGATCGACCCAGAGGAGCACGCAGATCAGCAGGCACACGGCCAGCATGGCAAGCATTACATAATGGGTATGCATCCGCCGCCGTTCCCGCCCAATGCAGTGATAGTCCCGCGTCAGCAGCAGCCGCTTTTTGGTGGCGGTTGCATCCCGCATACTACGGTAAAGGACGGTCAGCCAGTACAGTGCCAGCAAAAAGATGCCGGGATACAGCAGCAGATAGGGACTGGTGAGAAAATCATAAAGGCTTGCGGCGCCGCGGCCTTGGAGAAGATCCTGGAACATGATCTGATACAGCCATATCGGAATCCAGATGAGGCAAATGATCCCCAAACGCTGCTCGGTAGTCAGCCTTTTGTCCAACACCTCGTGGAGCGTTTCCTCGTCGGTGTTTAGCTCCGGCGCGTCGGGATCGGCGCAGCGGTAGATATCCAGTCGGGGCGTCAGGTCGCAGACGTATTCCCAGCCCATCTCGGCGTAGGCGGCAATGCGCTCCTTCTCTCCGGCGTAGCCCAGATTACGCTTTACGTCAATGCGGTAACGCATGGGCTTTGGTGTGCCCTGTTGGAAGCACATTCTGCCCATGCTGAACTTCTGTAGGAAAAGTCCGTTGCGTGCCTGTTCGTCCAGCCAGCTCTCAATGGCGTCGATCTGGTATACATAGTAGGGAAGCGTTTTCTTCAGCATAAGCGTTCTCCTTTCCTCACTCATCGTGCGAATACGTCCAACGCGTCCAGCAGGCTTTCCTCCCGGTCACAGTCGATCTCCCAGATCTCCTTGCCGTTTTGCAGCAGCAGCGTCTGGCCGTCCCACATGGCATTGTCCGCGCTGTACCAGGCGTGCGGCCAGCCGGGAACGGTGATCTCCCGCAGCGCGTAGACCCGCGCATGCTCCTTCACATAGCCGTCGGCCACCCATTGCCACGCGATGTGATACACGTCCGCGTCATAGTACCAACTGCTGTAGGAAGAGCCCGTTTCGGGATCGATGATATAAGGCCCCTTTTGCCGCAGGTAGCTGTGGCCGCACAGCAATTCGGAGAATTCCACCGCCCAGGAGTGATCGGGCTCGTCGGTATCGGAGAACACCTGTGCTGCCGTCGGTATCGGAAATTCATCCACAGGGATGCCATTGCCGGGGTCTGCGATTACTGCGCGCAAAATGAGACACAGTACCAAAGCGGCCAGCGGCAGGAAGATGGACAGCAGTTGCAGGAGCTTTCCCCGCCGCAGCTCGGCGGGGGCGCGCTGTACACGCTTCAAAAGCATCCGCCGTCTGGTGGTCACGGCGCTGACGATGCAGGTGACGGCGGTGATCGTCCAGAACAGTACAAGTGCTCCCGCGGGAGCGAATATCCAGGCGACTCCGCTGACCAACTGCTCATATATGCCGGTATAGCCCTCCAAATAGCGGAAAAGCATATAGTAGAGCCATACGGGAATCACGCACAGGAGCACAATGCTCCATATGATTTGGCTTTTCAGCTTTTTGTCCAGCACCTCGTGGAGCATATCCTCATCGGTATTCAGCTCCGGCGCGGCGGGATCGTCACAGCGGTAGATGTCCAGATCACCGGCCAGCTCACAGACATATTCCCAGCCGAATTCTTTGTAATCGGCAATGCGCTCCTTCTGGCCGTAGGTGCCGGGATTCTGCTTCACATCGATGCGGTAGCGCACCGGACGGGGGTCACCCTTTTCAAAGTTCATGGTCATACGGGAGCGGACGTCTGTCAGGAACAGGCCCTTCTTTGCCTGTTCGTCCAGCCAGCTCTCAATGGCGTCCACCTGATACACATAGTAGGGAAGGATCCTGATCATGCGTTTTCCTCCTCTCTGTCCGCGTCGCGGATGCAGCGGCGCAGACGGGCACATTCGGCGTCATACAGCTTTTTTCCCGCGTCGGTCAGCTCATAGGTGCGCTTGCGGCCCTCCACGCTGACCTCCCGGATCATCTTCTCCTCCGTCAGCTTGGAGAGAATGGTGTACAGTGTCCCCGGCCCCAGGCTCATGCGCCCGCCGGTGGTCTCGCTGATCCACTGGACGATCTCCACGCCGCACAGCGTCCGGCGGCGCAGGGCCATCAGCACATAGAACATGGGCTCCGACAGGGTCTCCAATGACCGTTTCGGCATGGTGCTCCGCTCCTTTCCTTGAATATCGTTTTACGA